>JAGYOH010000009.1 GCA_018399635.1 Clostridia bacterium | reverse complement strand
ACTTTTAATATCATTTTAATATCACCCAAACATTAATAAAGCGTCAAACCCTTTAAACACAAGGGTTTGACGCTTTTCGTTTACTACTCCCACTCAATGGTGCTGGGTGGCTTGCTGGTGATATCATAAAGAATCCGGTTGACATGATCCACCTCGTTGACGATTCTCGAGGAAATACTTTCCAGCACTTCGTAGGGAATCTTGGCCCAGTCGCTGGTCATGCCGTCAATAGAGGTCACCGCCCGGATGCCGATGGCGTGGGAATAGGTCCTTTCATCTCCCATGACTCCTACTGAATGAATATTGGGGAGCACCGTGAAATACTGCCAGATTTCTCTTTCCAGACCCGCCTTCTTGATTTCCTCTCTGAGAATCGCATCGGATTCTCTCACCATGTGGAGGGCCTCATCGGTGATTTCCCCCATGATTCGAATGGCGAGTCCCGGTCCCGGGAAGGGCTGCCGCCAGACCAGGTCATCCTTGAGACCCAGCTGGGCACCGACCCTTCTCACCTCATCCTTGAAAAGCTGCTTCAAGGGTTCGATCAGGTCGAAATCCATATCCTCAGGCAGTCCTCCCACATTGTGGTGGGATTTGATCACCTGGGCGGTATCAGTGCCGGACTCTATGACATCGGGATAGACCGTTCCCTGGACCAGAAATCCGACTCCGGGGATTTTTTTCGCCTCGTCCTCAAAGACCCGGATGAATTCTTCCCCGATGATCTTGCGTTTTTTCTCAGGATCCTTGACCCCTCTGAGTTTTCCCAGGAACCGGTCCCTGGCATCCACCCGGATCAGATTCATATGGAACTCTTCCCTGAAAACCTTCTCCACCTCATCCCCCTCGTTCTTCCTGAGCAGGCCGTGGTCCACAAAAATCGCAGTGAGATTGTCCCCGATGGCCCGGTGGACCAACAGGGCCGCCACGGAGGAGTCGACGCCTCCGGAAAGTCCGACGATGGCCTTCTGGTCACCGACGGCTTCCTTGACAGCCTCAACCGTGGCCTCGATGAAGTTCTCAAGTTCCCAGTTGCCCTGGCAGTGACAGACTTCAAAGAGAAAGTTTTTGATCAGGTCCCTGCCGAAGGGGGTATGCTCCACCTCCGCGTGGAACTGCACCCCGTAAAGACCCTTCTCTTCATCAGCCATGGCGGCGATTTCGGTGTTGTGGGTGCCGGCCGTCACCTTGAATCCTTCAGGCACCGCCGAGACATAGTCAAAATGGGACATCCAGCACTGGCTGCCGCTTTCAATCCCCTTGAAAAGTCCTGTATCATCCTCGATATCCAGCTCGATCTTGCCGTATTCCCGGTGAGTGGCCTTTTGAACGCTGCCTCCCATGACCCAGGCCATGAGCTGCATGCCGTAGCAGATGCCCAGGATGGGGATTCCCATTTCGAAAATCTCTTTTTCTATGGTGGGCGCCTCCTCGGCATAGACCGAATTGGGTCCTCCGGTGAAGATGATCCCCACCGGCTTCTCTTCCTTGATCCGCTCCAGGGCCTTGCGGTAGGAAACCACCAGGGAGTAGACCTGGTTCTCCCGGACCCTTCGCGCAATGAGCTGGTTGTACTGGCCGCCGAAATCCACGATAATGATTTTTTCAATATTGTCCATAGTCTCTCCTAATCCCTCCGGCTGTAGTTGGGGGGTTCCTCAGTAATGAAAATATCATGGGGATGGGATTCCACCAGGCCCGCATTGGTGATCTTGATGAATTTTCCTCTTTCTTGAAGATCCTGTATGGACCCGGTCCCGCAGTAACCCATGCCGGACTTGATGCCCCCCAGGAGCTGGAAGATGATTTCCTTGAGGACGCCCCGGTAGGGCACCCGGCCCTCCACGCCCTCGGGAACGAACTTGTCGGTGTCGTTTTGGAAATACCGGTCCTTGCTTCCTGCCGTCATGGCTCCGATGGAACCCATGCCCCGGTAGGATTTGAAACTTCTTCCCTTGTACATGATGGTGTCTCCGGGACTCTCTTCAGTGCCGGCAAAGAGGGAACCCAGCATCACGCTGTCGGCCCCCGCCGCAATAGCCTTGACGATGTCCCCCGAGTATTTGATTCCCCCGTCGGCAATCACGGGGATGCCGTAGGGCCTGGCCGCCAGGGCGCAGTCATAGACCGCCGTCACCTGGGGCACCCCCACACCGGCGACCACCCGGGTGGTACAGATACTGCCGGGTCCGATTCCCACCTTGATGGCATCGGCCCCCGCCTTGATCAGATCCACCGTGGCCTCCGCCGTGGCGACGTTGCCCGCTATGACCTGGGCCTCTGGATAACGCTCCTTGATCTCCTTTACCGCCCGGATGATATTGCTGGAGTGGCCGTGGGCCGAATCCACCGCGATGATGTCCACCCCGGCATTCATCAGCGCTTCCACCCGGTCCAGGGTGTCCGATCCGATGCCCACGGCGGCGCCGGCCAGAAGCCTGCCCTTGGAATCCGTGGCCCGGCTGGGAAAGAGGATGACCTTTTCAATGTCCTTGATGGTGATGAGGCCCTTGAGTCTGCCCCCATCGTCCACCAGGGGCAGCTTTTCAATCTTTCGTGATTTGAGGATTTTCTCCGCTTCCTTGAGGGAGGTCCCCTCTTTGGCCACGACCAGGTTTTCCTTGGTCATCACTCCGTCGATGGCCTTTTCGTAATCGTCTTCAAACCGGACGTCCCGGTTGGTGATGATCCCCTTTAGAATCCCCGTTGAATCCACCACCGGCACCCCGGAAATGCGGTAGCGGGCCATGAGCTCGAGGGCATCCTTGACCTTGTGGGCCGGGGATAAAAAAAATGGATCCACGATGACACCGTGCTCGCTGCGCTTGACCTTGTCCACCTCGAGGGCCTGACTTTCAATGGACATATTCTTGTGAATAATCCCTACGCCGCCCTCTCTGGCGATGGCTATGGCCAGCTTTGCTTCGGTGACTGTATCCATTCCAGCACTCACTATGGGTATGTTGATGGTGATGTTCCTGGTGACCCGGGTTTTCAAGCTCACCTGTGAGGGTAGGACGTCGCTTTGCTGGGGGACCAGCAGAACGTCATCATAGGTCAACCCTTCCTTGACCAGTTTGTCTTCCATGGCTTTCTCTCCTTTTCATGGCAAATAAAATAAAAAGCATGCCTCTCAACTCGAACAAGTGAAGTGGCATGCAAAAAAAAGGCACTGACTTCACTCATAGTTGGAGAATTTGTGGTTCCCCGTAGATACAATCGGACCTTATTACCGAAAATATATGAGCGATTAATTTGCCTTTAAAATTATCAAAACTATCGGGAAATGTCAACACGATCTAGAGATTCTCATCATTAATAAATTTTACCAGCTGATAGTCCGTCTTTTCGATGTGGTTCTTGAGCCACTCCACCAGCATCCTGAGGCCTTCCTGGGCCTTGGCGATGTCGATGTCCTCCTCGATGCCCGCCTTGTACTGCGCCACTCTTTCCTTGAAGGCTTCGTGCTCCTTCTTGTGGATTTCATGAAAAGGATACTCGATGAATTCCTGCAGCTCCTCCTCCTGGGAAAAATGATATTGGATATAGACGTCGAGAAACTCTACAAATTCCTTCACGACGGATTCGTACTCACCCGAATCAATCCGCTGGCTGATCCGATCGAAGAGCTTGTAGATTTCCCGGTGTTGGTTGTCGATCATTTCAAAGCCCAGCAGCATCTTGTCGTCCCATTGAATGGTTTCCATTGTTTTCTCCCGTCTCGAATAATTCTTTTTCTTTTATACCCTAAATCATGGACTAAAACAGATTTTTTAAATAAAATGGTATTGACGTTCATTAAGGAGGCACTGCCATGCGACACACCTTTCGGTATCTCAAGGACTTCATTCTTCCCAAACGAAAAAAATACCTTCTCGGCATCCTCACCCTGGTGGTGGTGGACGCTCTTCAGCTCCTCACCCCCCAGATTGTCAAATCCTTCACCGATTCCCTCCTCGGGGAGGGTTTCGACCCCTCGAGTCTCTGGATCTACCCCGTCCTCGTCCTGCTGGTGGCCCTCGGAGTCGCCCTGAGCCGGTACGTCTGGCGGATTCTGATCATCCTCACCTCCAGAGAAATGGAATACTGGCTCAGGAACAGGCTCTTCACCAAGCTCACCACCCTGTCCCAGACCTACTACCACCACCAGAAGACGGGAGATCTCATGGCCCATGCCACCAATGACATCAACGCGGTCCGCATGGCCTTCGGACCCGGGATCATCATGGCGGTGGATGCCGTTTTCCTGACCATCATGACCGTGGTGATCATGGCCGTCAACCTCAATCTCAAGCTCACCCTCATCGCCCTGATTCCCATGCCTGTCATCACCTTGGTGGTCCTCTTCTTCGGCAAGATCATCCAGCACCGCTTCAAGGAGGTCCAGGAGGCCTTTTCCACCCTCTCGGACCGGGTCCAGGAATCCTTTACAGGCATCCGGGTCATCAAATCCTTCAATCAAGAGGAAAAGGATCTGGCCGCCTTCAACGAAGCCAATTTCGCCAACCTCAAAAGCAACATGAATCTGGTCAGAATCTACGGCTTCATGCACCCCTTCATCGGTTTGATCTCCACCATCAGCCTCCTGGTGATCCTGGCTTTCGGAGGCAACCTTGTGATCCAGGGTCAGCTGACCCTGGGTGAATTCGTCGCCTTCATCTCCTACATCCAGATTCTCACCTGGCCCATGATGGCCATAGGCTTCGTGGTGAACGTGCTCCAAAGAGGGGTCACCTCCATCAAGCGGATCAACACCATCCTGGACTCTGAAAGCGAGCTCTTCTCCCGGGATGAAAAGGTCCCTGAAAACCTCGACATCGAAATCAGAAACCTCACCTTCAACTATAAGGACACCCCGAAGCCCGCCTTGAAGGGACTCTCTGTGAGAATCCCCGAAGGCGGCTCGCTGGGAATCCTCGGTCCCACCGGTTGCGGCAAGACCACCTTCGTCAGCCTGCTCACCAGACTTTTCCAGGTGAACCCGGGGGAGATCTTCATCGGCGGACATGATATCCTGGATTATCCCATCGAAACCGTCCGGGATCTCATTGGCGTGGTTCCCCAGGACAATTTTCTCTTCTCCACCACCATCGAGGAAAACATCGCCTTTTCAAAGGGACACGCGGACCGGGATGCCGTGCTTGTCGTGGCTGAAAAAGCCCAGATTACGGATGAAATCGCCGGTCTCCCCGGAGGCTTCGCCACCCTCCTGGGTGAAAAGGGCGTCAATCTCTCCGGCGGTCAAAAACAGCGGACCGCCATTGCCAGGGCCCTGTACAAGGACCCGAGGATCCTCATCCTCGACGATGCCCTTTCAGCAGTGGACACCGATACCGAGGAAAGAATCCTCAACTTCTTCAAGGATGAAATGAAGGGCAGGACCGCCATCGTGGTATCCCACCGGATCTCCACCCTTAAAACCCTGGACAGGATCATGGTCCTGGATGAGGGCGCCCTGGTGGAACTGGGCACCCATGCGGAGCTCATGGCCCTCAAGGGCATGTACCACCGGATCTATCAAAAACAACTCCTCGAGGAAACCCTCGGGATCAAAGGGGAGGTGTCCCATGAGTCATAACAACCACTATGTTGAAAAGGATATTGACAAGTCCTTTGACATGGACCTGCTCAGACGACTTTACAAGTACACCAGACCCTATTTCATCCCCCTCCTCACCGCCCTGGTCCTTCTCATGGGGGTCACCGGCGTAGACTTGCTCAAACCCTATATCATCAAGGTGGTCATCGACGACCACATCGCCCCGGAAACCATCTACCTCCAGGCCGACCCCGGGGGTGAATTCCTTTACCAGGGCACCACCTACAGCCTGGGAGAGGACACCAGCCCGGTACAGATCAGAGACCAGACCTTCTATGGTCCTCAGGGCGGGACCCCCCTGACCACGGAGGAGTATGCCGCCGTCCGCTCCCTCAACGCCGGTCAGATTTACCGCTTCGTCCTGATTTTCCTCGGAGCCCTGATTCTGGGATTCATCTTCAACTACCTGCAGATCTACCTCCTCAACCACGTGGGGCAGAAGATCGTCTACCACCTTAGAAGCGACCTTTTCCAGCATGTCGAGGGTCTCAGTCTGCGCTTCTTTGAGAAAAACCCCGTGGGCCGCCTGGTGACCCGGATCACCAATGACATGAACAATATCAGTGAAATGTACACCAATGTGGCCGTGACCTTCATCAAGGATCTGCTCCTCATCGCCGGCATCGTGGTGATCATGTTCACCCTCAGCGTGAAGCTGACCCTGGTCTCTCTTTCCACGGTGATCCTGGTCATCCTCGCCTCCCTGATTTTCAGGGTCCTGGCCAGGAAGGCCTACCGGGATGTCCGTCTCAAACTGGCCAGAATCAACGCCACCCTTTCAGAAAACATTTCCGGAATGAAAATCATCCAGCTCTTCAATCAGGAACAGCGGATCATCTCCGAATTCGACGCCATCAACCTCGACCACTACAAGGCTTCCAAGCGGGAGGTGCAGATTTTCGCCATTTTCAGACCCACGGTGAACTTCTTCTATTCCATCTCCTTGGCCCTGATTCTCTTCTTCGGAGGCCTGTGGGTCCTGGACGGCTCCTTGAAATTCGGGGTCCTGGTCGCCTTCACTTCCTATATCCAGCAATTCTACCACCCCATCTTCGACCTGACGGAAAAATTCAACATCTTCCAAAGCGCCATGGCCTCCCTGGAGAGGATCTTTCTCCTCATGGATGAGGATGACCGGATTCCCAGGGATCCCCGGGCGGTGCCCCTCCAGGGCATCGAGGGAAGCATCGAATTCAAGAACGTCTCCTTCGCCTACAAGGCGGATGAACCGGTGCTCAAGAACATCTCCTTTTCCGTCAATCCCGGGGAGACCGTCGCCTTCGTCGGGGCCACGGGCAGCGGCAAGACCACCATCATGAACCTGCTGACCCGGATGTACGACATCCAGGAGGGGGAAATCCTCATCGACGGCCACCCCATCAGGTCCATCGACCTCGACCATCTGAGAAGCCACGTCCGCACGGTGCTTCAGGATGTCTTCCTTTTCAGCGGAACCATACAGAACAATATCACCCTTTATGATGATTTCTCCCAGGAGGAGGTCCGGAAGGTGTCAGAATTCGTCAACGCCTCCAGGTTCATCGACCAGCTCCCGGAGGGTTATCAGGCTGAAGTCACCGAGGGAGGCGCCACCTTCTCCTCCGGCCAGCGGCAGCTCCTGTCCTTCGCCAGGGCCCTGATCCACTCTCCCGATGTCCTCATCCTTGATGAGGCCACCTCGAGTATCGATACGGAAACCGAGGGACTGATCCAGGATGCCATCGCCAAGCTCATCACGGGACGCACCACCTTCGTGGTGGCCCACCGCCTTTCCACCATCAAGAACGCTTCGAGAATCATCCTCCTGCATCAGGGAGAAATCAAGGAAACCGGCACCCACGACGAACTGTTGAAGATCAGAGGCCTCTACTACAACCTCTACCAGCTGCAGTACCAATGAAAAAGAATCAAAAAAGATGAAGCCCTTTGGCTTCATCTTTTTGATGGCTTGGATTGACTACATCATTCCCGGCATGCCGCCACCCATGGGTGGCATGGCAGGCTCGTCTTCCTTGATGTCCACCACCGCCGCCTCCGTGGTCAGGAAGAGGGCCGAGATGGAAGCCGCATTCTGCAGCGCGCTTCGGGTCACCTTGGTGGGATCCACGATACCGGCCTTGAGCATGTCCACGTATTCTCCCGTCATCACGTTGAATCCGACGTTGTGGGCCGATTTCTTCACCGCATCCACGACGACGGATCCCTCTAGACCGGCATTTTCTACGATCTGTCTCAGGGGTTCCTCGAGAGAACGCATGATGATCTTCGCTCCGGTTCTTTCATCCCCTTCTAAGGCCTCCACGACCGACTCCACGGCCTTGAGGGTGGCCATGAGGGCAGTTCCTCCACCCGGGACGATGCCTTCCTCTACGGCCGCTCTCGTGGCGTTGAGGGCATCCTCGATCCTGAGTTTCTTTTCCTTCATTTCAACTTCCGTGGCCGCACCTACCTGGATCACCGCCACGCCGCCGGCCAGCTTGGCCAGTCGTTCCTGAAGCTTTTCCTGGTCGAATTCCGAGGTGCTGTCCTCGATCTGTCGTTTCAGGTGGGTGATGCGCTCCTGGATCGCCTCGGGATCCCCGGCCCCATCGATGATGGTGGTGTTTTCCTTGTCGACCCGGATGGATTTGGCCTCACCCAGCATCTCCAGAGTCGCTTCCTTGAGCTCGTATCCGAGTTCCTCCGTGATGACGGTGCCCCCGGTGACCACGGCGATATCCTGAAGCATTTCCTTCCTTCGGTCACCGAAGCCCGGTGCCTTGACGGCAGTGGCATCGAAGGTGCCCCTGAGCTTGTTGATGACGATGGTGGCCAGGGCATCCCCCTCCACATCCTCGGCGATGATGAGGAGCTTGCGGCCCTTTTCCAGAATCTTTTCCAGAATCGGCAGCAATTCCTGGAAGTTGGTGATTTTCTTGTCGGTAATCAGAATATAAGGACTCTCATAGGAGGTCGCCATCTTGTCGGTGTCGGTGACCATGTAGGCGGAAATATAGCCCCGGTCGAACTGCATCCCTTCCACCACTTCAAGATCGGTGATCATGGCCTTGGATTCCTCCACGGTGATGACCCCGTCTCTTCCGACCCTTTCCATGGCCTCGGAAATCAAGGCCCCGATGGCACTGTCTCCGGCTGAAACCGAAGCCACATCGGCAATTTCTTCTTTGTTTTCAATGGCGGTGGAGTTTTCCTTGATGGCGGCAACCGCAGCTTCTACCGCTTTTTCAATGCCCACCTTGAGCTGCATGGGATTGGCCCCCGCAGCCACGTTTTTAAGGCCTTCCCGAATAATGGCCTGAGCCAGAAGGGTGGCGGTGGTGGTGCCGTCTCCGGCGACGTCGTTGGTTTTTGTCGCCACCTCCTTGACCAGCTGGGCCCCCATATTCTCGAAGGCATCCTCGAACTCGATTTCCCTGGCGATGGTGACCCCGTCATTGGTGATCAGGGGAGATCCGTATTTCTTCTCCAGAATGACATTGCGTCCCTTGGGACCCAGGGTCACTTTGACTGTATTGGCCAAGGCATTGACCCCGTCTTCCAGCTTGCGACGGGCGACCTCGCCATGTTTGATTTCTTTTGCCATGAGTATTCACTCCTCTCTTATTGAATGATTGCCAATAGTGCCTCTTCGTCTAGAATGGTGTAGGTTTCACCGTCGATTTTTATTTCAGTGCCACTGAACTTCGAAAAAACAATTCTGTCGCCGACCTTGACACCGAGATCCTCATCGCCCACGGCGATTACGGTGGCTACCTGGGGTTGCTCCTTGACCTGACCCGGCAGCACGATGCCGCTCTTGGTTTTTTCTTCAGCCTCCACCTTCTGGATGACCACCCGTTTTCCAAGGGGTTTTAAATTCATCTTGACACCTCCTTCTACTAAAATTTCTAACCATATTCTAACCGATTGAGTCTCGAATATCAAGCCTTTTTTAGCACTCATTTGTAAAGAGTGCTAGTAACTTATCCTCATGGCATTGAGAATCGCCAGGAGAGCCACTCCGACATCCGCGAAGATGGCCAGGGCCATGGAGGAGTAGCCCAGAAGGGCCAGGATCATCACGCCGATCTTGATTCCCAGAGCGAGGACGATATTCTGGGCCACCAGGGTCCTCACTCTTTTGGACAGGATGACCATCCTTGGAATCTTGTCCAGATTGTCCTCCAGAATCACGATTCTGCTCTGCTCCACTGCCAGGTCCGACCCCCTCAGGCCCATGGCGATGCCCACATCGCTTCGGGCCAGGACCGGACCGTCGTTGATCCCGTCCCCTACAAAGGCCACCCTGCCGCCGGCCATCAGACCTTCCAGGGCCTTGAGCTTGTCCTCGGGCATGAGCTCACCCTGGTAGTTTTTGATTTTCAAGGCCGTCGCCACCTCCCTCACCCGCTCCGAGGTGTCCCCCGACAAAATATGATGGGTCACGCCCTTGAGATTTTCAATCAAGGTGAAGGCCGACGGCTTGATGGTGTCCTCCAGGAAAATCCTTCCAAGGAGTTTTTCCCCCCTGGCGACGTAGAGGCCCGGAACATCACTTTCCCCGAAAACCCCGATCCCGTGACGGGCCATGAGGCGCCGGTTGCCGACCAGAACCCTTTCCCCTTCATAAAGGTAGGTGATGCCGAAGCCCGAGGTCTCCAGGTGGTCCCGGGCTTTTTCCCCGGGCAGTTCTCCCTGGTAGGCCTCCCGGATGCTGATGCCGATGGGGTGGGTGGAATACAACTCTCCCAGGGCACCCAGATAAAGGGTGTCGGGATCCCCCTCCACCGCCTTCACCCTGAACCGGCCTTCGGTGAGGGTCCCGGTCTTGTCGTAGACGAAGTGGTCCACCTCCCGGAGCATGTCCAGATACTTCGACCCCTTGATGATGATGCCTTCCCCCGCCGCCTTCCCCAGGGCCACATAATACACCAGGGGTATGGAGACCACCAGGGCACAGGGACAGGAAACCACCAGAAATATGGCGGCCACATAAATCAGGGATTGAAGATTCCCCATGGACAAGAGCCAGGGGATGAGCACGATGGCAAAGGCCGTGATCACCACCACCGGGGTATAGATCCTGGCAAACCGGGTGATCATTTTCTCCGTGGGAGAGTGACTCAGGGTCGCTTTTTTCAAAAGGTCCTGAATCTTCTGATAGGCCGACTCCGCCAGGACCCTGGTCACCTTGATCTTCAGAGGCTTTTCCAGGACGATTTCTCCCGCCAGGACCTCCTCGCCCCGGGTCTTTTCCAGAGGATAGGATTCCCCGGTCAGGGCGGCGGCATCCAGGGCGCCTTCGGTCTCCAGCAGTTCCCCATCCAGGGGAACCATTTCTCCGGGACGGACCAGGATGGTGTCACCGGGCTTGATGTGTTCTGTCTCGGCCCTTTCAAATTCCAGGGAGAAGGGATTCATCAAGAGGGTCGTGGTCCGCTGCTCCTGACCCCTCCTTTTGATCCGTCGGGTGGATTTTTCAATGGCGACTTCTTCAAGCACCTCGCCGATCTTGTAGAAAATGAAAACCCCCACCGCTTCAAAGGTCTCCCCCAGATAAAAGGCCGCAAAGGTGGCGATCACCATCAGGAAGTTTTCATCGAAGACCTCCCCCTTGATGATGTTCTTGAAGGCCGTATGGAGGATGTCATATCCCACCAGGCCGTAGGCCGCCAGCAGCAAAAAAACCTGTCCCCGGGGGACGAAAAAGGCCGCTGCAAAAAGACCTGTCCCGGCCATCAGGGGAATCAAGTCCCGCCAAGGAACGAGGTTTTCCCTGGCTTCATGATCCCCTGAGAGATGGACCCTGGTGTAGGGTTCATAGGTATGGACGATTTTGCTGACCTGCTTCAGGGCCTCCTCTGACGACGTTTTCTCCCTGAAGACCACCTCAAGTTCCTTGGCGAGAAAATTGAGGGTGACGGATGCGATGGCTTGATCCCGGCCGAGTTTATCCTCGATTTTCGCCGCACAATTGGCGCAGTCGAGGCCTTCCAGCATAAATTTCATTTCAATCTCCTATTCATGACTGGCATGGTCAAAACCGATTGCCAGTAAATTAGCCACATGGTCATCATCCAGGGTGTAATAGGCGAACTTCCCCTCCCGCCGGACCCTGACCAGCCGCTTGTCCTTGAGAAGCCTGAGCTGGTGGGAAACCGCACTCTGGGTCATTGCCACCTCATCCACGATTTCTCCGACAGACCTTTCCCCCCGGGACAGGCAGTAAAGAATTCTCAAACGCGTGGGATCCGACAAGGCCTTGAATATTTCACTGATCCGGCCATATACCGCGGTACTGGACATTTTCTCCACTCCTTATATGATTATATGCTCACTTATACATATATAGTACCACAAAAAAACTCTGGCGTTAAGAGTTTTTTGCGCTTGATCTAAACCAGGTTGATCACCGTATAGTAGACCACGGGGACAAAAATTGCCGGCAGCAGGTTTCCCACCCGGATATCGAGGTTGAAGACCATCTTGAAACCCAGGGCGGCAATCAGAAGCCCTCCCACCGCCGACATGTCCACGATCAGATTTCCCACCAGAACATCCTTGAGACTCGAGGCCAGGAGGGCGATGCCCCCTTCATAAATCAATACGGCAAACCCCGAGAAAAAGACCCCGATCCCCATGGAGGAGGCGAAAACGATGGACATGATGAAGTCGATCACCGACTTGGCCAGAAGGGTGGAATGGTCCCCCCTGAGACCCCCGTCCAGGGCACCGATAATGGCCATGGAACCCACACAGAACATCAAGGAGGTGGTGACGAAGCCCTTGGCGAAGTCACTCCCGTCCTTTGAAAAGCGTTTCTGCAACCTTTGACCGAGGGCGTCCAGCCCCTTCTCGATATTGATCCATTCCCCGATGACGCCACCGATGACCAGACTGATGATCATCAGGGGGACATCCGTGACCCCCAGAGCCCCCTGGATACCGATAAGAATCACCGCCAGTCCGACGCCGTGGGTCACGATCTGGTTGAACCGCTCCGGAATCCCCCGGTGGAAAATCACCCCGATCAGAGCGCCGACAAAAACCGCCGCCGCATTTACGATTGAACCTAACATCACTTCACTCCCATCATGTAATTTCTCGCCCAGTGAAAGAGGACCTGCTGGGCGTAACCGGCACCTTCGCCGAAATAGTCGTTGAAAAAAAACCTGATGGCCGGATAGGGGGCCGCCTTGTCGGCATAAAGCCCGGAAACGATTTTCTTCACCCAGGTGTCCTCGGGAAAAACATCCCATTTGCCCAGAGAAAAAAGCAGCACGCATTCCGCCACCTTGCTGCCGACCCCTTCGAAACCCAGGAGAACCTCCTTGGCCTTGTCGGTTTCAAGGCCTCTCAAAGCCTCCAGGTGGATGCCCTGACCCACCACCCTCGAAGCCGTGGCCTTGATATACCGGTCCCGATAACCGGTCCCCAGGGCTCTGAGATCCTCCAGCCTGGCCCCGGCCAGGACCTCCGGCCCGGGGAAGGCGTAAAACCCCGGTAGAATCTCTTCGCCGTAGGCTTCACTGATTCTGTTCACGATCTGCTTGATCCGGGGAATGTTGTTGTTGGCGGACAGGATGAAACTGATCAGGGTCTCAAAGGGCTCCTGATTGAGGATTCTAAGCCCCCCCACCCTCTCTAGGGCCTGGTCAAGATAGGGGTCCCTCCCCCTCAGATCCCGGTCGATGGCTTCATAATCCCTCCCCAGATCAAAGTAATCCTCGAAGAAATTTCGATAGGATTCCTGGTCCAGGGGTCCGATTTCGACATCACCCCGGTCCTTTTTGACAGAGAGGACCCTTTTCCCGACGATTCCCCGGTACTGGTCTTCTCCGACTTTCTCCCACCTGAAGCACTGACCACTTGAAAAGGTATGGTCGAGATCGAAGTGCTTTGCTTGATGAATCAGAATCCTTCCCTGCGTTTGTATCACCTTCACGGCATCACCAAGGTCATTATACCAATCTTGAGGGTCAAAATCACTCCAATTCGCCGGTCGGCTGCAAATTTTCACATAAAAAAACCTCCGGGAATCTCCCGGAGGTCTGACAACCACTAGATGAAGAATTTCAGCAGGAAGACCAGGGCGATGATATAGGTCAGGGGCTGGACGTCCTTGGTTTTGCCGCTGAGCAGCTTGATCAGCACGTAGGCGATGATTCCGAATACGATACCGTCTGAAATACTGTAGGTCAGAGGCATGAAGAGCAGGGTGATGAAGGCCGGAATCGATTCCGAGTAGTCATCAAAATCAATTTCCTTGATGGGAGACATCATGAACAGACCCACCAGGATCAGCGCCGGTGCCGTCGCCGCCCCCGGTATCATGATGAAAAGCGGAGACAGGAAGAGCGCGATGGCGAACATTCCCGCCGTGGTCACGGCAGTCATGCCGGACCGGCCGCCTTCAGTCACACCGGCTGCCGATTCGACGTAGGTGGTGACGGTAGAGGTCCCCACCATGGCACCGAAGGTGGTGCCGATGGCATCCGCCATCAGGGCCTTTTTAGCCTCCGGTACACGGCCTTCTTCATCGAGCATTCCCGCCTTGGCGGAAACCCCGATCAAAGTGCCGACGGTGTCGAACATGTCCACGAACAAGAAAGTGAAGAGGACCACCAGCATGTCCAGGGTGAGAATTTCACCCCACTCGAACTGGAACATGATGGGAGCCAGGGAGGGCGGTGCCTGGATGATGTTGGCCGGCAGCTGGGTGATGCCCAGGGGGAATCCGATGATGGTGGTGGCGATGATTCCAATAAGGAGCGCCCCTCTGATTTTTTTGACCAGGAGGATGCTGGTGATGACAAGACCGAGGAGGGCCAGTAGAGCGCCGCCGCTCAGGACGTCACCCAGACCGAGAATAGTGCCGTTGCCGGGCACGATCACCTGGGCGTTGACAAGGCCGATGAAGGCGATGAAAAGACCGATCCCTACGGAAATGGCCTTCTTGATGCCCATGGGAATACTGTTGATGATGGCTTCACGCACATTGAACAAGGTCAAAAGAATAAAAATAATACCTTCCAAAAATACTGCAGTCAGTGCAAATTGCCATGATTTTCCCATCCCCAGAACCACGGTATAGGCAAAAAATGCGTTGAGACCCATGCCGGGTGCCAGGGCGAAGGGAAGCTTTGCATAAAGGCCCATCACCAGGGTGGCTACAAGGGATGCCAGGGCGGTGGCGGTGAATACGGCTTGAAAATCCATTCCGGCATCCGCCAGAATCAGAGGATTGACAATCAGAATGTAGGCCATGGTCATGAAGGTGGTTACGCCGGCATCGATTTCCGTCGACAAAGTGGTGCCGTGTTTCTCAAATTCAAAATACTTTGCCAGACTTCCTTGATTAGTGCTCATAAAATACCTCCTTTTTTTGTTCACATTTCAAGTTTATCACACAATTAAAAAATGTGACCTACTAATTGCCCGCTAATCCCTTAAAAGTTTGAAAATTCTAAGTGAAATCTGCAGGTTGAAACGGTGGGCCTCATCACCCAGTTTCATGCCGGTGATGTTTTCAATCCTCTCCATGCGGTACAGGATGGTATTGTAATGGGTGAAGAGGATTTCCGACATTTTTCTCAAGTTGCCGTTGGTGACAAAGTAGGCTTCAAGGGTTTCCACCAGATTGGTTCCCTTTTTCTGGTCATAGGTCACAAGGGGCATCAGATTTTCCTGGTAGAAGATTTCGATATCCTCCTTCAGGGTCTCGTGGATCAATATTCTGTCGATGCCGAGGGCTTCATATTTCACCACGGGCTGCCCCTTGAAACGCTGGGGATAGGCCGTGATTTTCAGACAGTCTTCATAGCTTTTGTGTACCTCCTTGAGACCGGACACCCTGCGGCCGAAGACCATCTGGTGGGCATCCCCCTTTTCCGGGAGCCACTGCTTGAGATCCGACTCGGACTTTTCACTGTACTCGTAGAGCAGGTTGATCCGGTTGTTCACCACGGCAAGGACAAAGGAAAAATTCATATGGGAGACGAAGGATTTGATTTTATAGAGGTCCTTGAGAATTTCCTCGGCCTCCACCGAATCCTCCCGGGTGGAAAACTGCACCACCTGAAAAGCGCTCTTTGGATTCATGTTGAAAAAAATCGCATTGTCCAGGGCCTTGTGAATGCGGTCCTGATCCTTTGAAAACAGGTTTTCAAGGAACTCCGACCGATAACCGATTTCCATTTCCTCCAGGCTGATCTGATTGTAGAAGTAGAGGGACATCACGGTGGAAACCGACTCCACCAGCTGCATGTTGGACTGGAGGAATTCATTGTTTTTGAGAAAGGCCAGAATGTGACCGTACACTTCGTTCTTGACCTTGATGGGAAAGACGAACCGCTCAAACACGGCTTCTCCCAGGTTGACCTGCTGCACAAAGCCCTTGCCGATATCCCGGTTGCTTTTCCTCTTCATGAACTCCTTGACAATATTTTCAAATTCTTCACTATTTTCATCCGATTGGTGGTAGAATTTATCGTAATAGTAATCGGTGACAAAAATAACGGAGTGGCTTTCACTGCTGAGGGTGGAAACGATGTCCAGAATCGTCCCCCCCTCCAGAAGGAGTTCCATGGCCCTGTCGTGGACCCTTGAAATGCCGTTGATCACGCTCATTTGCCGGGAAAAGAGTTTTTCGTAGATGGCGGAAATGATGTCGGTGAAGGAAATGCTGTAATCGATATCGAGGATGACGAAATCCCGGTCTTCGGCATAGGCGATCACCTCAGGAAAGAGATTCTCGAAATGAGGAGAGAATTTGATGCCCAGGCAGGAAACCCCCTCCCCGATCAAGAGCTTGATGAATTCAATCTGCTGGGAGGCATCCATGGATTTATAGAAAAAAGAGGTGCTCAGGAGAAAATCCTCCTGGTTGATCCAGATCTTGATATTGGGATCCACGATGATGTTGATCTTGTTGATCTTCTTGTCCAGCCGATGTCCGGCGGTCAATACCCTCACCCTGGAAAGTTCCTCGATGTTCAGAATATCTTCGATGGATAGTTTGATGGCTTGATCCACTTGAACCCTCCTCCTTTTCTGACCTCATTATAAGTATTTTTCAGTTCTTTGTAAATATTCAATAAACAAATGCGTGTTCTATGAATAAAACAGAGGTCAAATCGACTGAAAATCGTGAAATGTTATCAATAAGGAGGAAGAATATTTGAATATTATTCTACTCGCCCTTGGCTACAGCTTCGGATGGCTTGAGGGCGCACTGGTGGTCAGCCGGTTCCACGGCGAAAAGGAACTCGGGAAAAAAGGGACGGGCAACATCGGGGCCTCCAACGTGGCCATCGTACTGGGCTTCAAATCAGGACTCTGGGTCGCCGCCATAGACATTCTCAAAGCCTTCGTACCCATGTATGTCGGCCGCACCTGGTTTGACCTGAACCTCGAGGCCCTGGCCTTTTTAGGTATCGGCGTGGTCATCGGGCATATCTTTCCCCTGCCCTTTCATTTCCGGGGAGGCAAGGGTGCCGCTTCCATGGTCGGACTCGGCTACGGTCTGAGTTTCAACCTGGGCCTCATGATGCATCTGGTATTCCTGCTCTTCGCCATCCTGTCCGACTATATTTTCATCGGCTCCCTTTCCGTCTTCGTTTTTCTGCCCCTGATACTGTGGTTCACCTCGGGACCGACCCCGGCCTTCTACTTGAGTCTGATCCTGGCGGGCATCGGTTTTTACAAGCACCGGACCAATTTGAAAAACCTCCGGGAGGGCAAGGAAATCGGTCTGAGAAATTTTTTCACCAACAAGAAAAATGCAAAAAAAAGGATGGGTGATTGAACCCATCCTTTTGTCTGTTTCTTAGTAATTGCCTTGCAGGTGCATGGCCTCAGCCACCTTGACGAATCCGGCGATATTGGCACCGGCCACCAGGTTGTAGCCCAGGCCGTATTTCTCAGCCGCTTCCTTGGCGTTGGTGTGAATGGTCTGCATGATCTGCTTGAGCTTGGCATCCACTTCTTCTTCAGTCCAGGAATATCTCATGGAGTTCTGGGACATCTCCAGACCGGAAGTCGCTACTCCGCCGGCATTGGCGGCCTTGGCCGGTCCGACGATGACGCCGTTGTTCATGAGGTAGGTGAGGGCTTCGTTGGTGGTGGGCATGTTGGAACCTTCCGTGTAGAATTTCAGGCCGTTGGCCACCATTTTCTCGGCGTCCTCCAGGTGCACTTCGTTCTGGGTCGCACAGGGAATCATGATGTCCGCCTTGACACCCCAGGGCTTTTCTCCAGGGAAGAACTGGGCACCGAATTTTTTCGCATAGGGCTCGACGATATCCTGTCCGCTGGCTCGCAGCTCAGTGAGGAAATCGACCTTTTCGCCGGAGACACCCTCAGGATCGTAGATATAGCCGTCGGGACCTGAAATGGTGATGACCTTGGCCCCAAGCTCATTGAGTTTTTGTGCGGTTCCCCAGGTCACGTTTCCGAAACCTGAAATGGCCACATTCTTGCCCTTGAGGCTCTCGCCGTTGGCTTTGAGGATTTCATCGGTGAAGTAGACGATGCCGAAGCCCGTGGCTTCCGGACGAATCAAAGAGCCGCCGTAGGACAGACCTTTTCCAGTGAGAACGCCGTTTTCAAAGGCTCCTCTGATTCTGCGGTACTGACCGTAGAGGTATCCGATTTCCCGGCCGCCGACTCCGATGTCACCGGCAGGTACGTCTACATCCGGTCCGATATGTCGATAGAGCTCCGTCATGAAGCTTTGGCAGAATCTCATGACCTCTGCATCTGATTTTCCTTTAGGATTGAAGTCAGAGCCGCCTTTACCGCCACCCATGGGGAGTCCGGTGAGTGAATTCTTGAAAATCTGTTCAAATCCAAGGAATTTGATGATGCCCAGGTATACAGAGGGATGGAAACGAAGACCTCCCTTGTAGGGTCCGATGGCACCGTTGAACTGCACTCTGAAACCGCGGTTCACTTGGATTTTTCCTTGATCGTCCACCCAGGGTACACGGAAGATGATTTGTCTTTCAGGCTCGGCGATACGACCAAGAATATTGGCCTCCACCCACTCGGGATGCTTAGCAAGAACTGGTTCTAGAGATTCAAAGACCTCTTCGATGGCTTGTAAAAATTCTGGTTCAGCCGAGTTCCTCTTTGAAACCTCTTCAAACACTTGCTTGATGTACTCCATTAAATGACATCTCCTTTTTGTTTTATTGAGATTGTTAAATAATTGACCTTCAAATTAATTATATCACATGGGAAAATTTTGTAAACCGAAAAAGCCTTATAAGACCTGAATGTTAGTAATGTTTATTTCCACCCGTTGGACATGAAGACCAGTCATATTTTCCACGTCCTCTTTGACCTTCAACTGGATTTTTTTTCCGGCCTCGATGAGGGTTTCAAGGTTGTAGAGGGTCACGTCACAGACCAGCACCACCATGTCCCCCTCCTCGATGACCCTGCCCTTGTTCATTTGATGAACCCCGGGCTGATTGAACAAGCTGAAGGCCATGATCTGCTGCAGCGCCCTGGGAGAGATGGAGTATTTCCCGATATAACTGAAGGTGGGCCGGATGATGGTCTTCTCTGTCATCTCCTCGTGTCTGCCTCTACGGCCCACAAAGATTCTCAATTTGTCCATGAAATAGCCGCTGAAGTCCTTCTTGAGTTCCAGGGTCGGCAGAGGAATCACGTGTTTCCCCTGGGTTTTCCGAATCAACAGCGCCTTTCGGATATCCTCGGGGGATACCATGTCCTCGAGGTGGAAGATTTCATCGATGGGGGCGATTTCCAGATTGTCGGCAATCTGCACCACCATCCTGTCGGAGGTTCCGATGATCAGCAGCTTGTCCGGCGACACCCGGTGGATGAGCTGCTTCATGTCATTCCGGTCCTCATCAAAGTGAAAAATCGCCCGCTTGACGGCCGTCAGCCGGGTGGCCTCCCGCTTGGCGGAGATGCCGCCGATCTTTTTGCTCTTTGAAATCAAAAGTCCGTCATCGATAATGAAGTCGATTCCTCTTTCCCGGGCTATCCTAAGGGCCTGGAAACTCTTTCCCGTCCCGCTCGCACCTACCAAGGCGTACACTTGAATGTGGATCACCTCCTGAATAAATAATGATAATCATTATATATTAGTCCATTTGAGTCATTTCACTGGAATTTGAGTTGTGAAGAATAATCTTATTATATATAATTTATGTGCTAAAAGAAATATAAGGAGGAATTAATATGGCTTATTATATCACTGATTCTTGTATCAGCTGTGGTGCATGTGAATCCGAGTGCCCCGTAGGTGCGATCTCCCAAGGCGATTCACAATTCGTCATCGACGAAGACGCCTGCATCGATTGTGGCGCCTGCGCCAACGTCTGCCCTGTAGACGCCTGCCAGCCCAGATAACCCACCGTGACATGGAATAACCCCTCGATTCATTTCGAGGGGTTATTATTTTGGAATTTTTCCACCGACAGCTGGTTGACCTTGCTGAGAAATTTCAGGATCGCCTTTTCTTCATTCACGGTCATATCCCTGAGGACGAAACTCAAGGCCTCCTGAGATGATTTTTCAATGGTCTTGTTGACGGCCTCCCCCCTGGGGGTCACCTTGATCAGGGTGCGTCGCCGGTCGTGGGGATCCACGGTCTTGACCAGGTCCCCATTATTGAAAAGATGGTCGATGGCACTTTTGATCGTCTGGTCCTTCAGGTCGAATTCGCTGACCCAGCCGCCCAGGCACCGGGTTTCCTTTTCACAGACCATGCGGTCGAGAAGCAGGATATCCAACCAATCGTAAGACTCTCCCATGATGGTCCTGGACTCCACCGTCAAATGGATCAGTTTGTAAAAAAGCTTGTCCAGAAGCCTTCTGATTTCTCGATGATAAGTGGCCATACTACCTCTTGACAATCAGTGCTTCGCCCATGCCTCCACCGATACAGAGGGTCGCAAGCCCGGTTTTCGAATCGCGTTTTTTCATCTCATGGAGCAGGGTCACCAGTATTCTGGCACCGCTCGCACCGATGGGATGGCCGATGGCAATGGCCCCCCCGTTGACATTGACGATCTCAGGATTCATGTCGAGATCCTTCATCACCGCCAGGGACTGGGCGGCAAAGGCCTCGTTGGCCTCGACCAGGTCGATGTCTCCGATGGTCATGCCCGCGAGTTTCAGGGCCTTCCGCGTCGCCGGAATCGGTCCGGTTCCCATGATGCTGGGATCCACTCCCGCTGAAGCGTGGCTCACCACGGTGGCCAGAATCTCCACTCCCAGCTCCAAAGCCTTTTCCTTGCTCATGAGGATGAGGGCGGCCGCACCGTCGTTGATTCCCGAAGAGGAACCCGCCGTCACGGACCCATCCTTCTTGAAGGCGGGTCTGAGCTTTTGAAGGCCTTCCAGGGTCGACCCCTCCTTGATGTACTCGTCCTGGTCGAAGATGATCGGGTCCTTCTTCCTCTGGGGAATCTCCACGGGCACGATTTCATCCTTGAATCTTCCCTCGCTTCGGGCCTTGGCGGCCTTGAGTTGTGAATTCAATGAAAACAGGTCCTGGTCCTCCCGGCTCAAGTTCCACTGATCCGCAATGTTCTCCGCAGTGATTCCCATGTGGTAATCGTTGAATACGTCCCAGAGACCGTCCTTGACCATGGGGTCGTAGATCACGCCGTCCCCCATGCGATAGCCGTATCGGGCATTCTTAAGCAGGTAAGGGGTCATGGACATGTTTTCCGTTCCACCGGCCACCATAATGTCATTCTCGCCCAAGGCGATGGAATTGACAGCGAGTGACACGGTTTTCAACCCCGAACCGCAGATCATGTTGATGGTGGTGGCAGGCACTTCTACCGGAATCCCCGCTTTGAGTGAAGCCTGTCTTGCAATTCCCTGACCGTAGCCTGATTGGAGCACTGAGCCGAAGTACACTTCCTGTACATCTTCAGGCTTCAGACCGGCCCGCTTGATAGCCTCGCGGATCACAAGGCTTCCGAGATCCTGGGGAGGCGTGTCCTTGAGCGTTCCCCCGAAGGCGCCTACCGCTGTTCTTGCCGCACTGACTATGACTACTTCCTTCATGATTCTATCCCTCCAGTTCTTGTCAACCCTATCATATAAATATCAGGCTTCAAAGTCAAATAAAAAACCCTTGGTATCAAGGGTTTATCGGTCTTTCAGAAAATATGAAATGGTCAGCAGACTGTCGATCAAGTGGACATCTTCCACGATGACTGATTCGTCAGAGATTTTCAAATCCACCGGGGTGAAATTCCAGATGGCCCTGACACCGCACTTGGTCAGGGCGTTGGCCACATTTTGAGCCGATTCCCGGTTGGTGCACAGGTAGGCGATATCCACATTGTGAATCACACAGTCCTCCACGAGGCGGTTGGAGGGTTTGATTTCAATCCCCTTGATTTTTCTGCCGATGAGATTTTCATCCACATCGTACATCCCCACCAGTTGAAACCCGTGAACCTCGAAATCATAATTGGCCAGAGCCTGACCAAGATTTCCCGCTCCGATGATCACCGTCTTGTAGGGTCTGCTCAGTCCCAGGATCAGCCCGATTTCATTGAAAAGGTCCTCCACGTTGTAGCCGTAACCCTGTTGCCCGAATCCTCCGAAATTGTTCAAGTCCTGACGAATCTGAGAGGCGGTGAATCCGATGATTTCACTGAGCTCCTTGGATGAAATCCTGTTGATCCCTTTATCCAGCAGATCTTTCAGATAGCGATGGTACTTGGGCAGTCTTCGAATCACCGTCATTGATATTTTCCCATTGGTCATATCAGCACCCCCATGCATAACTTGCTGTTAAAATTATAGCATTATTGCAAAAAGTCTGTCAATTAAATCACAAAATTGCGATAACCTTTCATTGACCCCTATAACCTCATGAGATATGATATTTTCTAGAACGAGGAGGTATTCTATGATCCTGCTTTCAGGTAAAAATCTAAGCAAGGCCTACGGCGTCGACGAAATCCTCAAGGAGGTCACCATCAATATCCAGGAGGGAGAAAAAATCGGTGTCGTGGGAAACAACGGCGCCGGCAAAACCACGCTTTTCAAAATCCTGACGGGTGAAATCATGGCGGATTCCGGTGAAATCATCATGGCCAGGGATCTCGTGGCGGGCTCTCTCAAACAAACCCAGGACAGCCCCGGGGACACCACCCTCTACGGATACTGTCTTGAGAGCTTCAAGCATCTCATCGCCATGGAAAACCAGCTCAGGGAAATGGAAGCAGCTCTTGAAAAGAACCCGGGCAGTGAAGACCTCATGGCCCGCTATGCCACCACCCTGGATGACTTCAATCTTCAGCAGGGCTACCGCTACGAGAGCTACACCCGGGGAATCCTTCTGGGACTCGGCTTTACCGAGGCGGATTTCAACCGCCCCCTGGCCTCTCTCAGCGGCGGCCAGAGGACCCGCCTGGACCTGGCCAAGCTCCTTCTGATTCCCAAGGATCTGCTCTTGCTGGACGAACCCACCAACCACCTGGACATCGAAGCCGTCAACTGGCTGGAAATCTTCCTGGCCCAGTACACCGGGGCCGTGGTACTGATCTCCCACGACCGCTATTTCCTGGACAAGGTCGTAACCCGGATCTACGAAATCGAACAGGGCCGCGGCCAGTCCTACCCCACGGATTATTCGGGCTATATCACGGCCAAGAGGGAAGGTTTTCTCAGCGCCTTGAAGCAGTTTGAAAAACAGCAGACCAGAATCAAGAAAGAGGAGAACCTGATCCGAAGCTTCAAGGAACGTGGGACGGAGAAGCTGGCCAAACGGGCGAGGGACCGGGAACACAAGCTGAGCCGGCTTGAACTTCTGGAAAAACCCTTCTGGAGCTCAAAGCGCATCAGTCTCACCTTCAAACCCAGAGTGAAGAGCGGCTATGAGGTCCTGAAGGCGGAAAATCTCAGCTTCGGTTTCGGCCGGGAACCCCTGTTCAAAAACCTGGACTTCACGATTTTTCAAGGGGACCGGATCGGCCTCATCGGAGCCAACGGCATCGGCAAGACCACCCTCTTCCGACTCTTGACCGGAGCCCTGAGGCCTTCTGAAGGAACTTTCACCCTGGGCCATCATGTCCACACCGGCTATTATGATCAGGATCTGAACAATCTGAATCCCCGAAATACCCTGCTGGAAGAAATTCATGGCATGATCCCCGCCAAGGACGAGACCGTCGTCAGGAGCTACCTCGGCGCCTTTTTATTCCTTGGGGACGAGGTCTTTAAAACCGTGGAGGTCCTCAGCGGCGGTGAGAAATCCCGTCTTTCCCTGCTCAAGCTGATGCTCTCCCAGAACAATTTCCTGCTCCTTGACGAGCCCACCAACCATCTCGACATCATCTCCCGGGAAACCCTCGAAAACGCCCTCCTCAACTACGAGGGCACCCTCTTCGCCATCTCCCATGACCGCTATTTTCTCAATCAGGTCTGCACCAAGATCATTGATTTCACACCGGAGGGACTGGTGACGTATCTGGGCAACTACGAAGACTTCGTGGTGAAGAAGGAACGGCTCAGACGCATCGCCCTGGAGGGGGTGGAGAGCCGGGAGGTCACTAAAACCTACAAGAAGGAAGAACAGAAGAAACTTCGGCAGAACCAGGCCGACAAAAAGAAGGAGGCCTCTGTTCTCAGAAACCTGGAGGAGACCATCCACAGCCTCGAATCCCGGGTGGAGGAAATCCATCACCGCCAGTGTCAGCATGAAGTCTACTCGGACCCCGAAAAAATGACCCGCCTCACCGAGGAACTCGGCCAGATCGAAGACCGGTTGAAGGAAGCTTATGAGGATTGGGAAAAATTACTCTAGACATCAAACAATCTTTGGTTATAATGTAACTATAAAAACTAGGAGGGATTGAATGTTTGAATTGGTTCAACAAATCATAGCCGAGCAAATGGGGGTCAAGAATCCTGAAACCATTACCCTGGACACCCATCTCGTGGACGATCTCGGCGCCGATTCCATTGATGCTGCAGAAATCATCATCGCCATTGAAGGGGAATTTGACCTGGAAATTCCGGATGATATTGCTGAGAGCATCCGAAAAGTATCGGAAATCATGGATTTTCTGGAAAGTGCCACCGAATAAGCCCTAAGGACGATTCGTCCTCAGGGCTTTCGTTTTTCTTTGAGAATCCAGTTTTTTTATCCACAGATTCCCGAGCAGTTCCTCCACATGCATTTTGTGATATTCAGCCGTTTTTTCAGAGTTATCCACTTTATCCACAGCCTCTTCCACACCTTTTAACACAATCTTCATGTATAAATGGCATCAACGAAGGTTATCCACAGTTCTCAACTGAAGATTCGGAATACCGTTGAGGGTGAGATCCGCAAGGTCGTTTTTTAGAAACTGATAGTAGGCGGCCGCACCGATCATGGCCCCGTTGTCCGTACATAGGCTGAGGTCGGGAAAAAGCACCCTGAGGCCGTTCTTCTCTCCCTCAGAGGTCAGGGCCTCCCTGAGACGGGTATTTGAAGCCACCCCGCCGGCGACCACCAGGGTGTCGTGTCCGCATACCCGCGTGGCTTTGATGATCTTGTTCACCACCACCTCCACCACTGCTTCCTGGAAAGAGGCCGCCACGTCCTCCTTGACCACTTCGAGACCCTTCATCTGCAACTGGTTCAGATAATTGAGCACCGCCGACTTGATGCCTGAAAAGGAGAAATCATAGCTGTCCTTCTCGAGATAGGTCCTGGGAAAATGGATGGCCTCGGCATCTCCCTTTTGACTGGCCGCATCGATGAAGGGTCCCCCGGGATAACCGTAGCCCAGGGTCCTCGCCACCTTGTCGAAGGCTTCTCCGATGGCGTCGTCCCGGGTCTGTCCGATGAGACGGTAGATGCCGTAATCCAGGACCTCCACGATATGGGAATGGCCTCCCGAGACGATCAGGGCCATGAAGGGAGGCTCAAGCCAATCGAAGGCCAGGTAGTTGGCGGCGATATGACCGTCGATGTGATTGACCCCGATAAGGGGCTTTTTTAATCCGTAGGCCAGGGCCTTGCCGTAATTGACCCCCACCAGAAGCGCCCCCACGAGGCCAGGACCCTGGGTCACGGCAACGGCGTCCAGCTCCTCAAGCCCCAGCCCGCTGTCCCTCAAGGCCTCCTGCAGGACCTCGTCGATTTTCTCGATATGCCTCCTTGAGGCGATCTCCGGCACCACTCCGCCGAATTTCCGGTGGATGCTGATTTGGGAATCGATGACATTGGCCAGGATTCTCCGGCCATCCTCGATGACCGCCACCGAAGTTTCATCGCAGGAGGTCTCAATTGCCAAAATTTTCAAAGTTATCCTCTCCTATATCCTCAACCACATCAGCAGAGCATCCTCCTGAGTGTCCTGGTAGTAGTTTTTTCTTCTGCCTCCCACCTTGAAGCCCATCCGGGTATAGAGGTTGATGGCGGGAAAATTGGATTCGCGGACTTCCAGGGTGAAGGCCTTTGCCCCCATCTCCCCGACCCTCCTCAAGGCATCCTCCAGAAGGGTCCGCCCGTAGCCGCGCCCTCTGTAGGCCTTGCCCACGGCGATATTGGTGATGTGGGCCTCGTCCAGGATGAGCCACATGCCGATATAGCCGAAAATCCCATCCCCGCAGACCCCCACGAAATACCGGGCCAGAGGATTGATGTTCAACTCCTCGAAAAAAGCCTCCCTGGACCAGGGGGTCAAAAATGATTCCTCCTCGATGAGGAGGATCTTCGGAATATCCTCCAGGGTCATTTCTCTGATTTCAATCATCCAGCACATGCACCCCGTGTGCTTCAAAATAAGCCCGTTCCGCCTGGGATCTGCGGACATAGTTGGGGCTGATCTTCAGAGAAAAATCTCCCCCCCGGGCGATTCTGGCCAGGGTGGATGCCCTGGGCTGCTGATTGAAAAAGGCGACCAGCTGGGTGCCGGGGGTCTTGAGAAACTCATAAAAGCGGTGGGCATCCGGTCCGGACAAGAGCACCGGCCCGGGACAGGTTTCAAGCAATCCCTTCAACTCCTCGAGGGAAAGGGTCTGGTCCTCCTCCAGACGAAGAACCCTCCCCCCCTGGCCTTTGAAAACCGCGGTGTAGACCTGGTTCCGCCGGGCGTCCTGAATCGGTACGATGATTCCGTTGAAATCAGCACTGATCCAGGCCTGACCCTCCAGGGTGGAGATCCCCGCCATGGGGATGCCCCGGGCGCGACTCAGTCCCATGGCGGTGGCCATGGCGATGCGGACTCCGGTAAAGGAACCGGGACCCACGCTCACGGCGATTCCCCCGATGGTTTCCAGGGGGGACCCTGTCTTGATGAGAATTTCGTCGATGAGCCCCATGAGGCTCTCTGAATGGGTGAGTCCCGTGAAGAGACTGATTTCCCCGAGCACCTTCTCTTCTTCAACGACCGCCACAGAGGCGGTCTGGGTAGACGCTTCTATCCCTAGTATTTTCACTGAAATTCCTCCACCTCGAAAACCCGGCTTCCCTCGGTAGGGCCATAGGAAAGTCTGATCCATACCGCTTCCTCCGGAATCAGTTCTGTGATGCGGTCCGCCCATTCAATGATGACGACGGCCTCCGGCCTGAGATAATCATCAAACCCGATATCCAGGACCTCCCAGGGATTCTTGATCCGATACAGATCGAAATGATAGATGATCAGAGGATCATGGTATTCATTCACCAGGGTATAGGTGGGGCTTTTGACCGCCTCCATCACCCCCAGGGCCTTGAGCAGGGCCTTGACCAGGGTGGTCTTTCCCGCTCCGAGATCGCCGGTGAGACAGAGAACGGCCCCCGGTTTTATTTTTTTTGCCAGTTGCACGGCAAACTCTTCCGTTTCTTCAATGGATGCAATCCGCACTTCCACAGCCCCAGCCTCCTAAAGCATTGTCATATCTCCTCTTAGTGTACCAAAAAACACCAATAAGGGAACCCTTAACTTTTCAGTCAAAGGGTTCCCCATGAAAGGATCGCTTATTTTTTCTTAGGAGACCAGACTTTCCATACATTGCCTACCAAGTCCGGACCCGGCTCCAGGACAGGATCACCGGGATTCCATTCAGCGGGAGTCGCCTTGGTGCCCTTGGCTTCTCTGACCAGCTGGAAGGCCTTGTATTGACGAATACTCTCTTCAATGTTTCGTCCTACCGGAGGTGTCAACACTTCGTATCCCTGGACGATACCGTCGGGGTCGATGATGAATCTTCCGCGGTTCTCCACGCCGGCTTCCTCATCGTAGACGCCGTACATCGTGCCCACTTTTCCACCGGCATCAGACAGCATGGGGAAGGGAACGCCACCGTCCACCATCTTGCTCAGCTCATGCTCGTTCCACATCTTGTGGGTGTAGATGCTGTCCACACTCACGGACAGAATTTCGATTCCCATATCGTTGATTCGCTTGGCATTTTCAGCAACTGCTGAAACTTCCGTGGCTCAGACGAAGGTGAAATCGCCTGGATAGAAACAAAGCAGCACCCATTTGCCCTTGAATTCCGAAAGACTGTACTGCTTGAATTCACCCTTGTGAAATGCGTTGAGGGTAAAATCCGGTGCTGGTTTTCCGACTTTTAACATGGTCTCTCTCCTTTCACTTTCCTTTTCACTTGCTTGAATGACAGGTTTTTCATCAGTTGTCGCTTCAGTGACCGGTACCGGTGGTCGGCAGCCGGGTTTAAAAGCTTCACCCATAAAATCCCTCCTTTCTCTATAATGATACCCTATCCTGAGCTTTCAATCAATTGATTTTTTTGTAATTTTGTAATCATTACACTTAGTTTTTCACCAGTATCTCCCCATTCAACAGGACCATTTCCGGGCTGGATTCCAACTTGAAAGGATGGCTGTCAAAAATCAGGATATCCGCATCCTTGCCGACCTTGAGACTGCCGACCCGGTGGTCGATTGCCAGGATCCGAGCCGGAACCAGGGTGATGGCCTCCAATGCCTTTTCAGGAGCCATCCCCCACTTCACCGCCAGGGCGGCCACCAGGGGAAGATACTGCAGGGGAACCACGGGAGCGTCGGTGGTGATGGCCACCTGCAGGCCCGCCTTTGAGAGAATTCCCGGCGTATCGAAGGTGAGGTTTCTGAGTTCGAACTTCGACCGGTCCGACAGGCTGGGTCCCACCACGGTGGGGTAATTCTCCCCGGCCAGCTCCTCGACGATGAGATGGCCCTCGGTGACATGCTCCAGGGTCAGATTGACATCAAACTCCTTGGCGATGCGAATGGCGGTGAAGAGGTCGTCAGCCCGGTGGGCATGGGCCTTCAGGGGAATCTCTTTTTTCATCACAGGAATCATGGCCTCGAATTTCATATCGAACCTGGGCATTTTCCCAGGATCCTTTTCCCCCTCGGTTTTCAATCTCATGTATTCCCTGGTTTCAAAGAGGGTGGACCTGAGGGCCGCGGCGATGGCCATCCGGGTACTGGGGGAAGCCTTTTTTTCCGAGTAGACCCTTTTGGGGTTTTCCCCGAAGGCGCATTTCATCGCCACGGGATCCTTGAGAATCATCTCATCCACCCGCCTCCCATGGGTCTTGATGGCGGCGAAGGTCCCGCCGATCACATTGGCGCTGCCGGGTCCGGTGGCCACCGCCGTGATTCCCGCCTCAAGGGCTTCTCTGAAGGTGCGGTCCATGGGATTGATGGCATCGATTCCTCTGAGATGGGGGGTGATGGGGTCCGTCATTTCATTGCCGTCAGCCCCCTCGAAGCCGATGCCGTCCTCCCACATGCCCAGGTGGGTATGGGCGTCGATAAAACCCGGAAACACCAGTTTTCCCGAGGCGTCAATCACCTCGGCTCCTGATGCCTCTAGATCCGTGCCGATTTTCAGGATTTTGCCCTGATCGATGAGAAGATCCGCCTTCTGAAGGATCCCCTCCTTTTCCATGGTGTACAGGGTGCCGTTTTTGATGAGGATCATATTGAAAGTACCTCCTGATTGAATCCCTTCATGGTGAGGGAAATTTTTTGTCTCTCCTTGTCCAGACCGATGATCTTGACCTTGACCACATCGCCGACCTCCACCACTGCCATGGGATCCTTGACAAAACGATCCGCCAGCTGGGAGATATGGACCAGGCCGTCGTTTTTCAATCCGATATCCACGAAGGCGCCGAAATTGACGACGTTTCTCACCGTGCCCATTAGAATCATACCCTCGGACAAGTCATCAAAACCCACGACGTCCTTTCTCAGAATCTGGGGAGGCATGTCCTCCCTGGGGTCTCTGCCGGGTCTTCTGAGCGCCTCGATGATATCCCTGAGGGTCATGGTCCCCACGGAAAGCTTCTTGGCCAGTTCGTCCATCCTTCCCCTGGTCCTGTCTGAAATGTCGCTAAGACCGTCCTGCTTCAGATCCTCCAGGGAATAGCCCAGGATTGCCAACAATTCAAGGGCCACTCCGTAGCTTTCAGGATGGACCGCCGTGGCATCCAGGGGGTTTTTTGAATCCGCGATGCGGATGAATCCCGCCGACTGCTCGAAGGCCTTGTTCCCCAGCCCCTTGACCTTCTTCAAGTCCACCCTTGACCCGATCACGCCTTCGGTCTCCCTGAAAGTGACAATGGCCCTGGCCACCTGGGGAGAAATCCCCGCCACGTAGCTGAGGAGAGGAGCAGAAGCCGTGCTCACCTCCACTCCGACGCTGTTGACACAATCCTCCACCACCTTGACCAGGGTTTCCTCCAGCTGTTTCTGGTTCACGTCATGCTGGTACTGGCCGACTCCCACGCTTCTGGGATCGATTTTGACCAGTTCGGCCAGGGGGTCCTGGAGTCTGCGGCCGATGGAAATCGCCCCGCGGATGGAAACATTGACGTCGGGAAACTCCTCCGTCCCGAGTTTCGAGGCCGAGTAGACCGAGGCCCCCGCCTCGCTGACGATGGCATAGGCCACCTCCCGGGGAAGTTCTGCAATCACGCCGGCTACGAAGCCTTCCGTTTCCCTGGAGGCGGTGCCGTTGCCGATGGCGATGAGATCGATCCGGTGTTTTTCAATGACTTCCTTCAACTTTTGCCTTGCCTCGGCCACCTGATTCTGGGGCTCGTTGGGATAGATGGTCCCCTGGTCCAGGAAGGTCCCGTATTCATCAAGTACCGCCAGTTTGCAGCCGGTTCGAAAGGAGGGATCGATGCCCAGGACCCTGGCCCCCTTGATGGGGGGATTCAAAAGCAAAGGCTTGAAATTCTTGGCAAAGACCCTGATGGCATCCTCCTCCGCCACCTCCTTGAGATCGCTTCTGATCTCCCGCTCGATGGAGGGGGCCAGCAACCGCTTCAGTCCGTCCTCCACGGCCTGGGCCAGGAAGGGACCGGTCAGGGGATTCTCTTTGACCACCACCTCCTTGAGGAGGTATTTCAGGAGGGATTCAAATTCATAATCCACCTTGATTCTCAAAATCTTTTCCTTTTCGCCGCGATTCATGGCGAGGATCCGGTGGTTGGCCGGCTTTTGAAGGGGTTCCGTAAAATCATGGTACATGTCATAGACGGTCTTTTCCTCGGTGAGGCTTTCGGAATACAACCTTCCCGTCTTGAGGATTATGGCCTTGATGACCCGGCGGTAATCCGCATCCACGGAGACGATTTCCGCAATGATGTCCCTGGCCCCGGAAACGGCCTCCTCCAGGGTGGCGACCCCCTTGGCCTCATCCAGGAAGGTGGCCGCATAGGCCTCGAAATCTCCTGAGAAATCACAAGCCATGATGGTGAGGGCCAGGGGCTCGAGACCCTTCTCCCGGGCCTTGGACCCCCGGGTGCTCTTTTTCTGTTTGAAGGGGCGGTAAAGGTCCTCCACCCGCTGCAGCACCGTGGCCTTAAGAATCTGATCCTTCAGCTCCCCGGTGAGTTTTCCCTGTTCCTCGATCAGCCGCAGAACCTCCGCCTTTCTTGCTTCAAGGTGTCTGAGATAGGTGAGGCGCTCGTCGAGATTCCTCAGAACCTCGTCGTCGAGACCTCCGTGAATCTCCTTGCGGTAGCGGGCGATGAAGGGGATCGTATTGCCCTCATCGATGAGTTCAATGGTCTTTTCTACCTGTAAAGCTTTGATTCCCAGCTCCCTGGCCAGGGTATCGATAATCAGTTTCATGAATGATTTCTCCATTCTTCAAGGATGATTTTGCTGATGCGGTCCACCTCCACCGGGGACAAGCCCGGGTAAAGGGGCAGCCGCAGGATTCCCCTGGCAAAGGCCTCGGTCTCGGGCAGGAAGAATTCCGAGTAGCCTCTCTTGAGACCGAAGGGACTCAGGTGGAGGGGCTGATAGTGGAAGGTCGCTTCGATGCCTTGCTTTTTCAAGGCTGCGATCATCCGGTTGCGCCGGCTTTCCCCGTCAAACACCAGGGCGAAGATATGATAATTGGGACCGGCATAGTCCGGAATCCGCAGCTGCCTGAGACCCGAACCCAGGAAATTCTCCCGATAGCGTTCATAGAGAATTTTCCGCTGCCGGGTGATGGTCTCGAGTCTCCCCATCTCCTCAACAAGCCTGGCCTTGAGAAAATCCGACATTTCGTAGCTGCCACCCAGGTCCACCCAGGAGTATTCAGACTTGATTCCGGCAATGAAATCGTAGCGGTCCGTTCCCTTTTCAAAGATCACCCTGGCCCTGGGCATCAGGGCGGAGTCTCCCACCACCAGGGCACCCCCCTCCCCGGTGGAGATATTCTTGGTGTAATGGAAGCTGTAGGTCCCCATGTCCCCCAGGGTGCCCAGGGGAATCCCCTTGTAGCGGGCGCCGATGGCCTGGGCCGCGTCCTCGATGACGTAAAAGCCCTTTTCCCGGCCGAGGGCCAGCAGGGGATCCATGTCCATGCTGATTCCGGCATAGTGGACCGGAATCACCGCCTTGGTTCTTGAGGTGATATTCCTTTTGACCGCCTCCAGGTCCAGGACGCCGGTTTCAGGATCGATGTCCGTGAAGACCAGCCGGGCGCCCCGCTTCACGAAGCCCATGGCCGTCGTCACATAGGTGAAGGAGGGCAGGATGATTTCGTCCTTGTGACCCGTTTCGATGATCTGGGCCGCCATATCAAGGGCCGAGGAGCAGGAGGTGGTGAAGAAGACCCTGTCCACGCCGAGTTGAGTTTTGAAGACCCTTTCAAGAGCCTTCTGGTGAGAGGGACCTCTGGCATTGAAGGTGATTTCCAAGGGGTTCACAGCTCCTTTCCCGATTTGATTCACTGACAAAAAAACAAAGGGGGGACATCCCCCCTCAAACATGGCCTATCTTGCTTTTTCTTTGAGATAAGCGTTGATGAAGGGATCGATATTCCCGTCCATCACGCTGGAGACATTGCCGACCTCCACATTGGTACGGTGGTCCTTGGCCAGGGAGTAGGGATTGAAAACGTAGGACCTGATTTGAGAACCCCAGGCGATCTGGGAATAGTCCCCCGCGATGTCCGCAATGGTCTCCTTGTGCTCGGCCTCCTTCAGATCAATCAGTTTTCCCATGAGCATGGCCATGGCCGTCGCCTTGTTGGAATGCTGGGACCGCTCATTCTGACACTGCACCACCACTCCCGTCGGCAGATGGGTGATTCTCACCGCCGAGTCGGTCTTGTTGACATGTTGTCCTCCCGCTCCTGACGCCCTGTAGGTATCGATCTTGAGGTCTCCCGGATCGATTTCAACGGCGATATCCTCGGTGACCTGGGGCATCACGTCCACGGAGGAAAAGGAAGTGTGACGCTTGCCGGAGGAATCGAAGGGGGAGATCCTCACCAGCCGGTGGACCCCCTTTTCCGATTTGAGATAACCGTAGGCGTAGAGTCCTTCAATGAGAATGGACACACTCTTGATTCCCGACTCCGTGTCCTTGAGGATATCGAGAATCTTCACCTGGTAGCCCCGGGCCTCCGACCACCGGGTGTACATCCTCAACAGCATCTCAGCCCAGTCCTGGGCGTCCAGACCCCCGGTACCCGAGTGAATGGAGAGAATCGCGTTGTTTTCGTCGTATTTCCCGCTGAGGAGGGTTTGAAGACTGAATTCATCCAGGATGGCCTCGGTTTTTTCGAAAAGCGCCAGGGCTTCCTTTTCCAGGGCCGCGTCCGGCTCCAGTTCAGTGATTTCACACATCACCTCGAGTTCCCCGATGGCCTCTTCAATCCCCTCAAAGCGCTGGACGAGATCCTTGAGCCCCTTGATCTCCCGGGTGATGTTCTGGGTCTTTTCCAGATCATCAAAGGCACCGGGCACTGAAAAGGACACCTCGAGTTCCTCGATCCTCTTGAGTTTGCCTGCTAAGTCAAAGAGACTCCTTGAGCTCATTCAGATCATGAATGAACTCCGGAATTTGATTCCTGCATTTCGTTTCTAACATACCTTCACCTCTACTGGTCTCTGCCGCAGCATTTTTTGTATTTCAACCCGCTGCCGCAGGGGCAGGGATCGTTTCGTCCGACTTTTTTTCCTGACTTCACCGGAATCTTGACCCTGGGCTGGACCTGGGCCACGGCCTTCTTCTCCACGGCGGAGTCGATTCTGACATTGTAAACGAATTTGACGGTTTCTTTTTTGATGGATTCAATCATTTCACCGAACATCTCAAAGCCTTCCATCTGATACGCCGTCACGGGATTCTCGTTGCCCACGGCCCTGAGTCCGATGCCCTGTTTGAGCTGGTCCATGGCGTCGATGTGGTCGATCCAGTGGGTGTCCACGACTCTCAAAAGAATCATCCGCTCCAGTTCCCGGATCCGGTCGGGTCCCACCTCAAGCTCCTTGAGGCTGTAGGCCTGTCTTGCCGCTTCGAGTATCCCGTCCCGGAGGCTGTCGATGGTGTGATTCTCGGGACTTTCGGTATCGATGAAATCCTTGGGCAGAAAATACTGATGGAAATTTTCATTCATCCCCTCGAGATCCCACTCCTCGGGATAGGGGGAAGAAGCGGTGTAGAGATTCATGGTGGATGCCACCACATCCTCCACCATGCTCATGATGTGGTCCTTGAGATTTTCTCCTTCCAGCACCTTGTTGCGTTCAGAGTAAATGATCTCCCGCTGCTTGTTGATGACGTCGTCATACTGCAGGACGTGCTTTCGAATGCCGAAGTTGCGCCCCTCCACCTTTTTCTGGGCGCTCTCGATGGATTTCGAAAGGATTTTGGCCTCGATGGGCACCTCGTCGTCCAGGCCCAGTTTGCTGAGCATGGCCTTGGCGTTGTCCCCCATGAAGAGCCTGAGCAGATCATCCTCCAGGGAAAGGTAGAACCGGCTCGAACCCTCATCCCCCTGACGACCGCTACGTCCCCTGAGCTGATTGTCGATACGCCGGGATTCATGTCGTTCCGTGCCGATGATGTGAAGTCCGCCCACCGCCTTGACCTTCAGGGCTTCCTGGTCGGTGGTGACCTTGAAGGTGCTTTTCAGACTCTGGAAATCCTCCCGGGCCTGCCTGACCTCCTCATCCTCGGAGGGAAGGTAATTGTCCACCAGGGCAAGAATCTCCGGCGGAACTCCCCGCTTGGCCAGTTCCCGCCGGGCCAGAAAATCCGGATTGCCGCCAAGGACGATGTCGGTTCCCCGACCCGCCATATTGGTGGCGATGGTCACGGCGCCGTAGCGACCGGCCTGGGCCACGATTTCAGCCTCACGCTCATGCTGTTTGGCGTTGAGGACCTCATGGGGCACCCCCCTGCGCTTGAGCAGCTTGCTGAGGTATTCACTATTTTCAATGGAGATGGTCCCCACCAGCACCGGCTGACCCGTCGCGTGCTTTTCGACGATCTCCTCGATCACCTGTTTGAATTTTCCCTCCAGGGACCGGTAGACCACGTCGGGGAAATCCTTGCGGATCACGGGCATGTTGGTGGGAATCACCAGCACGTCCATGTTGTAGATGTGCTTGAATTCATCCTCCTCGGTTTTCGCCGTTCCCGTCATTCCGGCCAGTTTCTGGTACATTCTGAAATAATTCTGCAGGGTGATGGTGGCCAGGGTCTGGGATTCCTTGCGGATCTCGATCTTTTCCTTGGCCTCTATCGCCTGGTGGAGCCCGCTGGAATAACGCCGGCCGTTCATGAGTCGGCCGGTGAATTCATCGACGATGACGACCTCCCCATCCTTGACCACGTAGTTGATATCCCGTTTCATGATGAACCGGGCCTTCAAGGCCTGGTTGATGTGATGGGAGATTTCAAGGTTGGAGGGATCGCTGAGGTTCTCCACCCCGAAAAACCTTTCCGCCTTGTCAAGTCCCGATTCCTCGGTGAGGACCACGGAGTTGGCCTTTTCATCCACCACCACGTCGAGGTCCTTGTCCAGGGCCTTCACAAAGTTGTCGGCGATCTCATAGAGATTGGTGGATTTCGACCCGACACCGGAAATGATGAGGGGGGTTCTGGCCTCATCCACCAGAATGGAATCCACCTCATCGATGATGGCATAGTTCAGGGGGCGCTGCACCCGGTCTTTTTTTGACAAGGCCATGTTGTCCCTGAGATAGTCAAAACCGAATTCATTGTTGGTCCCGTAGGTGATGTCCGACTGGTAGGCCCGGATCCGGTCTTCACCCTTGATTTCATTGGTGATGACCCCCACGCTCAGGCCCAGAAACTCGAAAATCTTGCCCATCCACTCCCGGTCCCGGGAAGCCAGATAGTCATTCACGGTGACCACGTGGACCCCCTGGCCGCCGAGGGCATTGAGGTAGACCGGAAGGGTGGCCACCAGGGTCTTGCCTTCACCGGTCTTCATTTCAGCGATGCGACCCTCGTGGAGCACGATGCCCCCCACGATCTGCACCGGGTAATGGACCAGTCCGATGGTCCTTCTAGAAGCCTCCCGGACCAGGGCGAAGGCTTCCACCAGCAAGTCCTCCAGGGTCTCCCCCTCCTGGAGCCTGTTCTGGAATTCCTTGCTCTTGTTTTTCATATCCTCATTGGACATGGCCTTGAAGGATGCCTCCAAAGCCAGTACCTGATCAGCCGTTTTTGTCATTCTGGCAATTTCCTTGTCGTTGAAACCGCCCAGAATTTTATCTAAAAATCCCAAATCTCTTTCATCTCCTTCTCAACTCTTGATCGACCTTTCCCATTATATCACAACAGGATTTGAGTGGGCTCAAATCCTGTTTCTGTAACTGTAATGAACCATCTTGCTTTTTCGATGAAAATGCTTCCTTTGGGATTCCCCGATGACAAAAAACAGGATTCCCAGGGTGATGACCAGATCCCCCACTGAAAGAAGTCTTGGAAAGGGATACCAGAGGGGGGTGGTGATGATCTTCCCGAGAAGATCCGTCCAGCCGCCGGCGGAATCCACCATATAATTGATCACATCTCCTTCAAGCACCGTATCCATGAAGCTTCTCATGGTGTCCGACTGACCCCCGATGAGGTTGACAGGCATTTTCAGGTCGTTGAGGAGTACCGCCGACAAATTCAGAAAGCCTCCGACAAAGAGCAGCAAAAAACCCTTGACCTTGAAGTTGAGGGCCACCACCAGAATCACCAGGATCATGCCGGTGAGCTGCAGGTACTGGCTGAAGGTGTACTGGGAGAATAAAATCACAGAAAGCTCCAGGCCGATTCCGAGAATGATGGTCGGCCACCCCTTGATTTCCACCTCTGAAAAATTGTCAAACCGGCCCCCTGTAAAAAAGACGATGACGAGTCCAATGATAATCGCTTCAATAAACATAAGCTCAATCCTCCATTTTTCATTATATAAGATATCCGGTCATTTGGAAAGTTCAAAAGAAAATAAAAAGGATCCTTCCCCCCTTCGGGGAAGCATCCTTTTTAGAATCATTTCATGGTGATGATGAGTTCCTTGCTTTCCACGGCATCCCCCACCCTGAGATGGACCGCTTCCACCTCACCGTCGGCTTTTGCGGTGATGCTGGTTTCCATTTTCATGGCTTCGATGATGGCGACCTCATCCCCCGCCTTGACCTGCTGTCCCTCACTCACAGTAATCTGAAGGATTTTCCCGGGAATCGAGGCCCCGATTTCCAAAGGATTCAAAGCATCGGCATAGAGTTTTCTCACACCACTCTGACTCGCCTTCAGGCTGGAAGCCTGGTCGAAGATCTTGATTTCCCGCCGGTTGCCGTTGATTTCAAATATGATCTTGCGGTTGGCGTATTCATCCGGCTTGGACATATGGACCAGTTTGATTTGAAGGAGGTGTTTGCCGACCTCCACTTCACAGGTTTCCCCCTCGTACAAGCCGTGGAAGAAAATATCACTGCCCATCTTGCTCAAATCCCCGTACTCTTCCTTGAAGGCCATGTACTCCTTGAAGACCTTGGGATAAAGAGCCGCCGCAATGACATCCTCCGCCCTGGGCTTGACTCCGAAATCCCTTTCAATTTCGATCCGGGCCGCTTCGAAGTCAAAATCCTCCAACAACTCTCCCGGTCTGACGGTGATGGGTGCCACATCCTTGAGGACCAGTTTTTGAAGTTTTTCAGGGAAACCGCCCATGGGCTGGCCCATCATGCCGCTGAAGAAGGCCACCACGGAATCCGGGTAGGAAAGGTCCCCGCCCTTGTCGTAGATATTCTCCTCCGTCAGGTCATTCTGCACCATGAAGATGGCCATGTCGCTGACCGCCTTGGAGGAGGGGGTCACCTTGATGATGTCACCGAACATCCGGTTCACCGTCTTGTACATTTCCTTGACCTCCGCGAATCGGTGGCCCAGGCCGAAACTCTCCACCTGGGGCTTCAGGTTGGAGTACTGACCTCCCGGTATTTCATATTCGTAGATCTCCGCCGTTGAAGACTTGAGATCCGATTCGAACTTGTAGTAGACCGGTCTGACATCCCGCCAGTAGTCCGAGATGTCCTGAATATCCTTGAATTTCATCCCCGTGTCCCGCTCGGTGTTTTTCAGAGCGGCCACCACGGAGTTCAGGGCGGGCTGGGAAGTCAGACCCGACATGGAATTGAAGGCCGTATCCACGATATCCACTCCGGCTTCCGCCGCCATCAGCATGGCGCCCACCCCGTTGCCGCTGGTATCGTGGGTATGGAGGTGGATGGGTACGGTGATTTCTTCCTTCAAAGCCTTCACCAGTTTGTGGGCGGCATAGGGCTTCAAAAGGCCGGCCATGTCCTTGATGCCGATGATATGGGCCCCCCGTTTTTCAAGTTCCTTGGCCATGTCCACGTAGTATTTCAAGGAGTATTTGTCCCGGCTTTCATCCAGGATATCCCCCGTGTAGCAGATGGCGGTCTCTGCGATCCGGCCCTGGTTGAGGACCTCGTCCAGAGAGATTTCCATGCCCTTGATCCAGTTGAGGGAATCGAAGATTCTGAAAACGTCGATCCCCTTGGCGGAAGCCTCGCGAATCAGCTCCCGGATCACGTTGTCCGGATAGTTCTTGTAGCCCACCCCGTTGGACCCCCGGATCAGCATCTGAAAGAGGATATTGGGGATCTTCTTTCTCAGGAGCTCCACCCGTTCCCAGGGGGATTCCTTGAGGAAGCGGTAAGCCACATCAAAGGTCGCCCCGCCCCACATTTCAAGTGAAAAAAGGTCGTGGGCCTTGATGGAGGTGGCCTTGGCGATTTTCACCATATCCTGGGTTCTCATTCTGGTGGCCATCAGGGATTGATGGGCGTCCCTCATGGTGGTATCCGTCAGGAGGAGTTTCTTCTGGCTGTGGATGAAATCCACCACCCCCTGGGGACCCTCGGCATCAAAAATCTGCTTGGTGCCCTCAGGGCGCCGGCCGGCAACCTTGGGAACCGTCGGCACGTCAAAGGATCGTTTGATTCCCTGGGTCTCATTGACGACGATATTGCCGATATACTTGAGGACCCGCAGCTCCTCGTCGGTCTTGGCCTCGAGGTTGAAGAGCTCTGGATTGGATTCGATGAAACTGGTATCGCACTGACCCTTCCTGAAGGTTTCGTGATTCAGGACATTGATCAAAAATGGAATATTGGTCTTGACACCGGAGATGGCCATCTCCCGGATAGCCCGGATGGATTTGGCGATGGCATCCTCATAACTCAGGCTCCAGGAGGTCAGCTTGACCAGAAGACTGTCGTAGTAGGGACTGATTTCAGCCCCGGTGAAGGCATTCCCCCCGTCGAGACGGATTCCGAAGCCCGCCCCGGACCGGTAGATGTCAAGTTTGCCGGTGTCGGGTGCGAAATTGTTGCCCGGATCCTCGGTGGTGATCCGGCATTGGATGGCATAGCCCCGCTGCTGGATGTCCGCCTGGGATTTGATATTGATTTTGTCACTGTCCAGGGGAAGTCCCTGGGCGATGAGAATCTGGGCCTGAACGAGATCCACCCCGGTGACCATTTCGGTGACGGTGTGTTCCACCTGGATCCTGGGGTTCATTTCAATGAAGTAGTGGTTCCCGCTCTTGTCCACTAGAAACTCGACGGTGCCGGCATTGTGATAACGGGTCTTCTCGGCGATTTTCACGGCATCCAGACAGATGCGGTCCCGAAGAGTCTCACTGATGCCCAGGGCCGGGGTGAATTCGATGATTTTCTGATGACGTCTTTGAATCGAGCAATCCCGTTCATAAAGGTGGACGATATTGCCGTGGTGGTCGCCAAGGACCTGGACCTCGATGTGTTTGGGATTCTCAATGTATTTCTCAATGAAGATGTCGTCGATGCCGAAGGCTTTTTTCGCCTCTGACCTGGCCCTGGAAAACTCCGTGGCGATCTGGCTTTCCTCCCGGACGATCCTCATTCCCCGGCCGCCGCCGCCGGCCGCCGCCTTGAGCATCACCGGACAACCGATTTTTCGGGTCACCGCCACCGCCTCATCAATAGAAGCGATGGGTTTTTCCAGACCCTCGATCACCGGAATCCCGGCCTCGATGGCGATCTTTTTCGATTTGATCTTGTCTCCCATTTTTTCAATGGATTCATGACTCGGTCCGATGAAGGCGATTCCCGCTTCCTGGCATTTTTTCGCCAGCTCCGGATTCTCCGCCAGAAAGCCGTAGCCGGGATGGATGGCGTCCACGCCCTTTTTCACCGCAACGGAAATGATTTCCTCAATATTGAGATAGGCCTCTATGGGTCCTGAATGCTTGCCAATGAGATAAGACTCGTCCGCCTTCATTCTGAACAAGGAGTTCTTGTCCTCCTCAGAATAGACTGCAACGGTTCTGATTCCCAGTTCCTGGGCTGCCCTGAAAATCCTGATGGCGATTTCTCCGCGATTGGCCACCAGAATTCGCTTAAACCTTTTCATGTGATCGGCTCCTTTCAATGAATCCCCCGAAGGTATCAAAACCAATATAACAAAGGTATGGGGTAAAATCAATCATTTAAACCCAGAGACCGGCATGTTTTTTCACTGAATCTGCATATTTATGCAGATGAAAGGCCCATAAAAAAACCCTGCAAATGCAGGGTTTCACTCGGGTTCAATCAGCCCGTAATCGCCATCTCGTCTCTTGTAGACGACATTGATATCGTTGGTCTCGCCGTTGAGGAAAACGAAGAAATTGTGGTCCACCAGTTCCATCTGAAGAACGGCCTCTCCGGGATCCATGGGTTTCATGATAAAGGACTTGTTTTTCACGATGGTCTTTTGATTCTCCACCTGAGTCACTTCAGTGGGGGCTTCATCAAAACGGATGGAATCGTTGGACTGGTAGCGTTTCTTGATATTGGTCTTGTGCTTGTCGATCTGTTTGGCGAGTTTGTCCACAGCCAAATCAAGAGACTTGAACATGTCGTCGCTGGATTCCTCCACCCTGAGAATGCCTCCGTTTTTCAAGGGAATCGTAATTTCCAGGATTTGGCGAGTCTTTTGGTGAGCTAAGGTCACGTGAGCTTCAATCTCGTCGTTGAACAACTTCTCAAACCGCTCGAGCTTGACTTCGATCTGTTCCTTCATCCGGTCACTGACTTTTAGGTTTCTTCCACTTATGATGAGTTTCATAGACTCAGCTCCTTTTTGTTTAATGCCACTATTTAATTATAATAATCTTACCCTAAGGGCCATGGCTTAAACAAAACCCCCTTCAATAATTCGATGCGACGGCTAAAAAAACAAGTTCCTCAAAGCCGGCTTCATACAGGGCGAGGCCTACAGCCTCCACCGTGGCCCCGGTGGTGTAGATATCGTCAATGAGGAGTCCCCGCCTGAAGGCCCTGGGATTGCTGGCCGAAAAGGCCCCCCTGACATGGTCTCTCCGCTCCGCCAGGGGGATTTCCTTCAGAGGCCGGGTGTTTCTGACCCGGGTGACGAGCTTTTCGGAGAGGGGGGTCCCCGTCGCCTTGGCCAGGCCCCTGGCCAGGCTGAGGGAGGGATTGAATCCCCTGAGCCAGCGCCTTTCCCTGGCATCCGGTACCGGAATTACCGTCTCGAAGGCCATCTCCATCTCCTCGTAGAGACCCAGGATTTCCGCCACGAAAAGATCCTTCAAATGCCGCTGGTCCCGGTATTTGAAATCCAGGATCAGGGTCTTGATCTCACTGCGGTAGAGAAAAACCGCATGGCCTTTGACCAGATCTCCCATGATCTCGGCGGGCCTTCTCAACTGATTGATTTTTTTCCGGCAATCGGAACAGAGCGGGGCATCCTGGTGGATCTCCTGGCCGCAGAGGGCGCAGACGGTCCTGGGAAAGAACAGTTTTTTGATCTCCATGGGAAGAGTATACCCCTTCCCTCTGCCCATGGCCCGCCCCGGACCTCAAGTTTCCAAAGACTCAAAGGCCCTGAGCTGATAGATCAGTCCTGAATTGCGCCTGGGCCGGTGCTCATCCCTGACCATCAGCTCCAGGTAATGGGTATCCCCCACGATGACCACCAGATCCTTGCCCCGGGTCACCGCCGTGTAGATGAGATTTCTGGAAATCATCTGGGGAGGCAGATAACTCAAGGGGATGATCACCCCCCTGAATTCCGAGCCCTGGGATTTATGGATGGTCACGGCATAAGCCAGATCAAGATCCCCCAGGTCCTGGGGTTCGAAGGCCACCTCCTTGTAGCCGTCAAAGAGAACCACCATCCTCTGGGTGGTCTGATTCACCTGCTGGATGATGCCGAGCTCTCCGTTGAAGATTCCCTCTCCCTCGATATGGGTGTCGATATCCAGAAAACGAAGGTTGTAATTGTTCTTGAACTGCATCACCTTGTCCCCCTGGCGGAAGACCTTGTTCCTGAAAATCATCTGGTCCTGGCCTTCAAGGGGATTGAGGGCTTCCTGGAGGACCTCGTTGAGGTGATGGGTCCCCAGGGTGCCCCCCTTCATGGGGGTGATCACCTGGATATCAAGGACGGGATCCATGCCGTAGTACTCCTTGAGGCGATGGGTCAGAAGAGAAACCACCTGGGACAGGATCTTCTCCTGATTCTTTGAGGCGATGAGAAAGAAATCCCCGTCACGGTGATTTTCCAGGGGCATCCTGCCCTGGTTGATTTCATGGGCGCTGAGGGCGATGGTGGAATGCGCCCCCTGGCGGTAGATATCCTTGAGGCGCACCGTGGAAAAATAACCGCTGCGGATAATGTCCTCGAGGATGTTTCCCGGTCCGATGGCGGGGAGCTGGTCGATGTCCCCGATGAGAACGAGACGGCTTTCAAGGTCGACGCCCTGAAGCAGGTGATTGAAGAGGTGGATGTCCACCATGGAAAACTCGTCGATGATGACCAGGTCCCCCTTCAAGGGGTTCTCCTCGTTGCGATTGAAGAAGAGGAGGTCGAGATCCTCCCGGTACTGGTATTCCAGCAGCCGGTGGATGGTCCTGGCCTCAACCTGGGTGGCCTCCTTGAGCCTTTTGGCCGCCCGTCCCGTGGGGGCGCCGAGATGGACCTTGAGGTCAAAGTGGTCGGTGAGGGAGAGAATCGCCTTGACGATGGTGGTTTTCCCGGTACCCGGTCCCCCGGTGATCACCGTCACCTTGTTTTTCACGGCACTTTTCACCGCCTCTTGCTGCAGGGGATTGAGCAGGATCTGCTCCTCCTTTTGAAAGCGGCTCAGGAGTTCATCGATGAGGGCTTCATTGACATCCTTCATGGCACCGTAGGTGTTGACGGCCATGAGTTTTGCCCCGCTTTTGGCTTCAGCGATATAAACGGCGGCCAGGTACAGACGGTCCTCTTTTTGATAGAGCTGTCCCCCCAGGACCATCTCCCGGATCTGCTCCTCCACCAGGTCGGCTTCGATGCCCAGACTCCGGGCAAGGTCCTCCACCCCCTTTTCATAACGGATGAAGGTGTGGCCCTGGTTTGCCGCCTCTTCGAGATGGAAACGGATGAAGCTGCGCATGCGGAAGCCGGAGTGTCGCTCCACCCCCAGAATCCCCGCGATTTCGTCCGCCCGCCGGAAGCCGATACCGTCGATATCCTCGTAAAGTCTGTAGGGATTCTGGCTGATGATTTCCTTGGCCTTGTGCCCGTATTTCTTGATCACCCTGCTGATCAGGGAGGGTCCGAGCTTCAGGGACTGCAGAAACATCATGGTCTGGGTGTGCCCCACCACCTCCTGGTAGGAGAGCGTGATGTCCCTCAGCTTGCTCTTGCCGATTCCGGGAATTTTCAGCAGGGCTTCAGGGTTGTAGTTCATCATGTCCAGGGTGTCCACTCCGAAGGTGTCGACGATTTTTTCGGCGGTCACCGGCCCGATGCCCTTGATGGCCCCGGAGGACAGGAAGCGAAGAATCGATTCATGGTCCGTAGGCAGATTCACCTGGTAAGTGGTGAACTTGAACTGCTCCCCGTAGATTTCATGAAAGGCGTAGGCCCCCTCCAGGGCGACCTTGTCCCCCACCTTGAGGCCGTAGCCCGGCCCCACCACGGTGAGGGGATTCCCTTCAAAGTCCATGACCCCGACCAGGTAGTGGCTGTCTTCATTTTGATAGATGATATCCTCCAGGGTACCGGTTATCTGCATAGACTCTCCTTTGACTGCGTGTTTTCTCTTTTTTACATTATATCACTGATTGATTTTTTACGGCCCCGAATCCCATGAAAAAAGCAACCTTCCCAAGGAAGGTTGCCCGGTGTCCCTATCATCCGAAGACTTTTTGCTTCAAGACCTCGGCCATATCGGTCCTTTCCCAGGGCAGATCGAGATCCGGTCTGCCGAAGTGACCGTAGGCCGCCACCTGACGGTATAGGGGCTTTCGAAGATCCAGGTTTTTGATGATTGACCCGGGTCTCAAGTCGAAGTTTTCGGCTACCAGGGCTTCGATCGCCTCATCGGAAATCTTTCCGGTGCCGAAGGTCTCCACGTAAACCGACAGGGGTTGCGCCACGCCGATGGCATAGGCCAGCTGGATTTCACATTCATCCGCGAGTCCTGCAGCCACGATGTTCTTGGCCACATAGCGGGCTCCGTAGGCGGCTGACCGGTCCACCTTGGTGGGATCCTTGCCGCTGAAGGCGCCCCCACCGTGACGGGCATATCCGCCGTAGGTGTCGACAATGATTTTTCTGCCGGTCAGTCCGGCATCTCCCTTGGGCCCGCCGATGACGAAACGTCCCGTGGGATTCACATAGTATTTGGTGTTTTCATCCAGAAGGGAGGGATCCACAACGGGGGTGACCACCTCTCGAATCAAGTCCTCCCTGATCTGGTCCAGGGTCGCCTTGGGACTGTGCTGGGTTGAAATCACGATGGTGTCCACCCTTGCCGGCTGCTTGTCGTGGTACTCCACGGTGACCTGGGTCTTGCCGTCGGGTCTGAGATATTTCAGGGTGCCGTCCTTGCGCACGTCACTCAGGCGCTTGGCCAGGCGATGGGCCAGGGAAATGGGCAGGGGCATCAGTTCCTCGGTTTCATTGCAGGCATAGCCGAACATCAATCCCTGGTCTCCCGCCCCCAGGACCTCTTTCTCCTGGCTTTCACCGCTGCGGTGCTCCAGGGCGTCGTCCACCCCCTGGGCGATGTCGCGACTCTGCTCGTCGATGGCCACCAGGACCCCGACATTGTCACCGTCAAAGCCGAACTTGGCCCGGGTGTAACCGATTTCATTGACGGTTTTTCTGACGATCTTCTGGATATCCACATAGCAGTTGGTGGTAATCTCACCGGATACCAGGACGAGTCCTGTGGTCACTGAGGTTTCGCAGGCCACTCGGGCCCGGGGGTCTAATGTGATGATGGCATCGAGGATCGCATCGGAAATCTGGTCGCACACCTTGTCAGGATGGCCTTCTGTTACCGATTCAGAAGTAAACAATCTTTTTTTCATGGGTATAACCTCCTTAATTAATCACATGCAAAAAGGAGCCTAAGGCTCCTGATTTTCATCATCCCCTTATCTACCAAACCCTTTTCAAGGTTTGTAGGATTTGGCACCATACTCGGTTTCAGCGGTTGCCGGACATCATCGGGCCTATTCCCTCAGTCACTCTCAATAAGGTATTCACTTTTGCGTTCTCACTATAACACATCATATTTCATTATGCAACAAAAAATCTGATCAAAAACGGGATGGTGACGATGGCCATGAGGGTGCTTAAAAACACCATTTTCGAGGCCAGCTGATAATCGTTGTTGTAGCGTGTCGCGATGACCGCCGTGTTGACCCCGGCAGGCATGGCCATGAGAATGATGGCCGCCCCGAGCATCTCTCCCGATACGAAATTTCTCAGAATCAGGTAGAAGGCCAGGGGAAACACCGCCAGTTTGATGAGGCTGATCAAGTAGATCTGATAGTCTCCAAAAACATCCTTGACCCTGACAGAAGCCAGAATGACGCCGATGAACATCATGCTCAAGGGGCTGGTCAGATTGCCCACCGAGGCAAGGACCTGGGCCAGAAGATCGGGGATCTCCACCTCCAGGGCCATGAGGATCAAGCCCGCAAAGAGGGAGTAAAGCACCGGATCGATGCCCCCGATCAGCCGTTTGACAAAGGTCTGCCGGGAGTTTTTCTCACAGCCGTCACAGTTTCGCTTCATCAGGTAGACCCCGAAACTGAAGAGCAGGAGGTTGAAGGTGAAGACAAAGAAGACGCTGTAAATCACCCCCGACGGTCCATAGACCGCCTTCATCACCGGAATCCCCATGAAACCCACATTGGGGAAAATCATGGTGAACTGCAGCACATCCCGCCGCATCCCCTGGATCTTCATCACCCGGGTCACCCCATAGGAGAAGAGGATCCCCATCCCGAAGAGGGAGAAGGAGATGAGGGCCAGGACCGCGGATTCCTTGAAAAGCTCCAGGGTCATGGAGGTGTAGACACTCATCAGGACGAAGGCGGGCATGGTGACCTTCATGACGAAATTGCCGATATCCTTTTGAAAAGCCTCTGAAACCAGATGCTTTTTCTGGGTGTAATAGCCGACAAGAATCAGCATGAACAAGACGAATACCTGGTTGATGCCTGCCATTAATCCAACTCCTCCTCGATAAATTCCAAAAAATCACCGGTGTCGCTGTGTAAAAAGTCAAAGAAAATGGGGTAATCCACCTCGACTCCCTCCACCAGTTCAATCGCATCCCTCATGAGAATGGGGTGAATCCTGTGAATCACCTCATCCATCTGGGCCTCGTCATCCCCCACCACCACCAGCTGGTCTTCATCGGTGAAAAAAAGATAGGCTCTGACATCCTCACTGATCACGTAGACGGGATTTTTGAGATGCTCGTTGTGGGGATGAAAGTAGGTGAGGAGGACGCCGTGGTCATAGGGTTCGATGATGCCTCCTCGAAGCAGGTCGTGGACCTGGTTGAAGGAGGCCAGGACCTCCTCTCCTTCGAAGATCTTGAAAAACTGGGATTTTCTCACCTGAAGGGCCACCTCGTAAAGAGAAAGTCTGATCTCTCCCGCCAGTTGAAGCCTGGTGACCTCCCCCTGGTCCACATGTATCAGATACCGGTGGTTGGCGTACTCGTTGTCGATCAGGACCAGGGCCGTGGCCAGATAGTCCCCCTCCGGCGTCTTTTCGATGGAATTCTTGATCAGAGCGGTCTCCGGAGGATAGGCATGGGGAATCCCTCCCCGGTAGATCTGCCTGAGGCCTCTTTCATCCCCGGCCACCAGCCGCATCAACAGATAGTGGATATGCTCGTGGATGCCCTCGATGGTCTCGTAGACCTTGTCCGTGTCCACAGGGTCTTCGACGTCCTCATAGAGGTGCAGGTAGGGTCCGGCCTCCTCGCCGGCATTCTCCAGTCCCAGAGCCCTGGCCTCCTGGTAGAGCCCCGCCACCTCCCGGTGGCTCAAGAGAACCATCTGTCCGCCCAGGCCACCGCAGACCGAGTCCACCAGAGCCTCTTCCTCCTCCTTGGAGGGATTTTCAAGCACATGAAAACCGTCCACCCCATAGGACTCGAAATCCAGATGCAGCACCATGAGGTAGCGGTCCATGGCCTCGTTTACAAATATGCTTTTCACCCCCACGACCCCCATCAAGCGGGTTTTCGTGGCATAGCTCTCAAGATGTCTCATTGTCGTTTTTCTACAAATCCTTTCAGAGCCCCCTGAAGGGCTTCGGTTTTGATTGCGACCTCCGTCTCGGAATCTCCCCGGACCGCCACATAGATTTTCAGTTTGGGTTCCGTCCCCGAGGGCCTCACCGCAAACCAGCTGCCATCGGGATAGACGCACTTGATCACCTTTTCCCTGGGAAGACCCGTGTCATCCCTTTCGTAATCGGTCCGGTCAAAGGCGGACTCCCCCATGAAACCAAGACCCTTCAAGCCCCTGAAGGCCTCGATGATCTGATCCATGACCAGAAGCCCCTTGGAGCCTTCGAAGGTGAAATTGAGCAGACTCTCCCTGTAATAGCCGTAGCTTTCATGCAGGTCCGCCAGGGCGTCAATGAGGGTTTTCCCCTCCTCCTTGTATTCCTGGGCCATCATGGCGATGGCCAGAACGGCGTTGGCGGCATCCTTGTCCCGGGCGTGGGTCCGGGTCAGATAGCCGTAGCTTTCTTCAAAACCCAGCACAAAGGTCTCCCGGTTGAAATCAAAGGCGGAAATCATTTCCCCGATATACTTGAATCCGGTGAGGGTCTTGTCCAGTCTGGCCCCATACTTTTCAGCGATGGCATCCACCAGATGGGTGGAAACGATGGTGGTGATCACCCGGGGGTGGATCACTCCCGCCCTCAGGAGATACTCGGTCAGCAGAGCCCCCATCTCATTGCCGTTGATGGCCACGTAGCTTCCCTCATGTCTGGCCAGAACGCCGACCCGGTCCGCATCGGGATCCGTGGCAATCAGGAGGTCCGCCCCCACCTCTTCACCCAATGTCCTGGCCTGGTCGAAAACCTTGACATCCTCGGGGTTGGGATAGGGCACCGTGGTGAAGTCGGGATCCGGGACCATCTGGCCGGGTACGGCATGGACCTTCAAGAATCTGGCTCTCTTGAGGACCTCCGGCACCGGTCGCGCCCCCGCTCCGTTCAAGGGGGTGTAGACGATGGCAAGGTCCTTGACCTGATAGTCCTTCACCAGGGGCATCAATTCCTCATAATACTGGTTGTAGAAGGCCTCCCCCAAAAAGGTGATCTTTGATTCCTCCCCCCGCCTGATATCCTCGAAGGCGATCCCTTCGATCCTGGAAATCACCTCCTGGGCGTCTTCAGGCAATAGCTGGTAGCCCTCATGGTGATAGACCTTGTAGCCGTTATAGGCCTTGGGGTTATGGCTTGCGGTGATGACGATGCCCCCCTGGGCCTTCAAGGCTCTCACGCCGTAGCTGAGCTCAGGAGTGGTGGCCACCCGGTCGAAGACGCTGACGGCGATTCCGTTGCCGATGAGGACCCTGGCGGCCTCCAGGGCGAAATCCCTGGACCCCCTCCTGGTGTCATAGGCAATGACCACCCCGGCCTCCTCATAGTGGTGCTTGAGGTATTCGGCATAGCCCTGGGTCGCCCGGGCGATGACATACCGGTTCACCCGGTTGCTTCCGGGGCCCATCACCCCTCTGAGTCCTCCGGTACCGAAGGCCAGGTCCCTGTAGAAGGCATCCTCGATTTCCTTCTCCGACATTCCCCTGAGTTCCTCCTTGAAGGCCTCATCGATGCCGGGATCCCCCAGCCAGAGTCTGTATCTTTCCATGTAATCCATTCAATCCACCTCCATGAGCAGGGCCGCCATGATTTCAAGAATCACCTCATCCTTCACCGATCCGATGACGATGTTTCCCTGTTTGAGTATCTTCGTGATAAACCGGCTGTTTTCTTTTGAAGCCTTGTGTTCATCCTTTTCCAGGGCCTCCTTGATCAGTTTGAGGAACTCCCTGATTTCGTAGATTCTGTAGGGGTCGATGGCAAGTCTTCTGGCGGCGGTCTCCGCCAGGGCCAGGATGAGATCCGCATAGGATCCCTCCTCCGCCACCTTGAGGAGTCTGGCGATTTCCGGCAGGACTCCCTCAAAAACCTGCCTTTGATTCACCGGCGGCTCTTTCCCCAGCACCCTGGACAGGGCCTCGACCCTTTCCCGGGGCAGTCTGAGAAAGTATTCGATGACCTCCTCCTCGTCAAAGGGACGGATCACATAGCGGGTCCCCATGAGTTTCCGGTAGACCCTCAAGGTGTCGTAGTAGCCCATGGCGATATTCTCCAAGGCCCTTTCCCGGGTCAGATCCAGGGTCCCTCCGGTGTCACCGGAGGCATTGATCCTCACCACCTCATAATTCCTGAGGTCCACCTTCTGCTTCAGACCGAATCCCTTGTTGTCGACAATGATGATCTTCCGGATGCCTTTTTTCCGGGTCATGAGCCTGACCGGCTGATTGTCGTGGAAGGCCCCGTCAACGAAAACCTTGCCCTGGATCTTTTCCATCTGGAAAAAGGGCAGGTGGGCGCTGGCCAGCAGATACTCCTTGAGCTCACCCTCGGGGATATCCTTGACAAACCGCTCGAAGGGGACCAGGTCAGAGGCATTGTAGGCCACCAGCCCGAAATCCACCTCGGAATTCCTGACCCGGTCTTCATCCACCATTTCATCGATGAGTTTCTTCAGAGGGGTGATGTCAAATCCTTTCCTGGAAAAAAAACCCTTGATGTACTCGACATAGGTGTTGAACATGTCGGGTTTGAGCTCCATCTCCATCAGCTGCTGATAGATCTTCGAATCAATATCAAAGAGCATCTCCGGCCTGATGTCGAGCCACAGATCCTCCAGCTCCCGGTAGGCTCCTTGAACAATCATCACGCCGTTGAGAGCCCCGATGCTGGTCCCGGTGACGGCGTGGATCTCCTCCCCCACCTCTCTCAAGGCCTTCCATACGCCGAGATGGTAGGCGCCCTTGGCCCCACCTCCCTGCAATACTAACCCGTTCATCCTCCAAGTCCTTTCTCGGTCAATCAACAATGGCGAACATGATTTCTCCCTTGACCGCCACTTCGCCCTCTACCGTGGCCAGGGCCGTCCCCCTGCCGACATTTCTCCTGATGGTGTCCATGGTCACCTCGAGTCTCAGCGTGTCACCGGGAACGACCTGACGCTTGAATCTCAAATGATCGATGCCGGCAAAAACCGCAAGCCTGCCCTGGTATTCCTCCATGGAAAGGAGACAGACCGCCCCCACCTGGGCAAGGGCCTCGACCATGAGCACGCCGGGCATGATGGGATTTCCCGGGAAATGTCCCTGGAAAAATTCTTCATTGACCGTCACGTTTTTGATCCCTACAGCCTTTTTACCCACTTCCATCTCCAAGATGCGGTCCACCAGTAAAAAGGGATAGCGATGGGGAATGATCTTTTGAATCTCAACAGCATTCAACATGAATATTACCTCCTATTAGTACTTGATACTAATATTCTAACAGACTTCCCTGGATATCAAAAGAAAAACCGCTTGTGGTCAAGCGGCTATCGTCTGCGATTGGAGGTCATCATGCTCTTTTCCAACACATCGAGATGCTCGAGACTCATGCCGGTTCCCTTGGCCACGCAGGAGATGGCATCATCAGCGATGTAGGTGGGTATCCCCATTTTACTTTCAATGAGCTTGTTGAGACCACTTAGCAGGGATCCGCCGCCCGTCATCACGATTCCCCGAAAACTGATATCGGCGGCAAGCTCCGGCAAGGTCTTCTCCAGGGTGTTATGTATGGCGTCACAGATGGCGTTGACGGGTTCTTCAAGGGCCTCCACCATTTCCTCGGAGGTGATGGTGATGGTCTTGGGCAGGCCTGTCAGAAGGTCACGGCCGCGGCATTCCATTTTGATGGACTTGGATTTCGGGGCGGCCGTCCCGATATTGATCTTGAGTTCCTCGGCGGTTCTTTCGCCAATGTAAAGGTTGTGTTTCTTGCGCATGTACTTGATGATGGCTTCGTCGAATTTGTCTCCCGCCACCTTGATGGACTTGCTCACCACGATGCCTCCCAGGGAAATCACGGCGATGTCCGTGGTACCGCCACCGATATCCACGATCATGTTGCCGTCGGGCTTGGTGATGTCAAGGCCGGCTCCTATGGAGCCCGCAATGGGTTCTTCGATGAGGTAGACCTTGCCCCCTCCGGCCTCCATGGTGGCCTCGATGACGGCTCTTTTTTCCACCTGGGTGACGCCGCTGGGTACGCAGATGATGATCTTGGGTTTGAAGAACCGGCGTTTGCCGCAGGTCTTGTTGATGAAGTACCTGAGCATTTTTTCAGTCACTTCGTAATCGGAAATCACGCCGTCCCGTAGAGGGCGGATGGCGGTGATGTTGCCGGGGGTTCTTCCCAGCATCCGTCGGGCTTCACTCCCCACGGCCAGAATCTCCCCGTTGTTTTGATTGATGGCCACCACGGAGGGTTCATGGAGCACGATACCCTTGCCTCTGATATAGACCAGCACACTCGATGTTCCCAGATCTATCCCGATTTCACTTCCAAAGTTAAACATCCTCTACCCCCATTATTCCACCCGGTAGATATTGGCACCTACCGCCTGGAGTTTCCTTTCAATATTTACAAAACCTCTGTCCACATGATAGATATCCAGAATTTCCGTTTTTCCTTCAGCCACCAGTCCGGCCAGAATCAACGCCGCTCCGGCTCTCAGGTCCGTGGCCTTGACCGTGGCCCCCTCCAGCTTGTCGGTCCCCTGGATGATGGCGCTGGATCCCTCGATCTTGATGTTGGCCCCCATGCGATTGAGCTCGTTGACATGCATGAAACGGTTTTCAAAGACGGTTTCCATGATCACATGGATTCCCGGCGTCACCGCCAGCATGGCCATGAACTGCGCCTGCATGTCCGTTGGAAAACCGGGATAGGGCAGGGTGGTGATATCCACTCCCTTGAATCCCCCGGTGGCATCCACCCTGACATTGTCGTCCTCGAAGGCCATGATCACTCCGGCCTCTTCAAGCTTGGCGATCATGGGTCGCATATGGTTGGAAAGAACGTTTTTCACCAGCAGGTTTCCCCGGGTGATGGCCGCCGCCACCATGTAGGTTCCGGCTTCAATCCGGTCTGGAATCACCTGATGGTTGGTCCCCTTCAGGGTGTCCACGCCCTTGATCCGGATGTTGGAGGTCCCGGCACCGCTGATATTGGCCCCCATCTTGTTGAGAAAGTTGCTCAGATCCGTGATTTCCGGTTCCTGGGCCGCGTTTTCGATGAGGGTGGTCCCCTCGGCGAGAACCGCCGCCATCAGGATATTCTCCGTCGCACCGACACTCGGGAAGTCCAGGTAGATATTCCCCCCTTTGAGTCTTCCCCTCACCTTGCCTTCCACGAAACCGTGGCCGATATTGATTTCCGCCCCGAGTTTTTCAAAGCCCTTGAGATGCAGGTCGATGGGCCTTGCCCCGATGGAGCAGCCTCCGGGCAGGGCGATTCTGGCCTCGCCTTTTCTGGCGAGGAGGGGACCCATGACCAGAAATGAGGCTCGCATTTTGGACATCAGTTCATAGGGCGCCTCTGTTTTCTTGATGGTCCGGGTTTCCACTCTCAGGGTTTTTTCGTCCACGTTGAAAAAAACCTCTGCGCCGAGTTCCCTCAGGACTTCATTCATCACATAGACATCCTTCAGATCAGGAACATCTTCTATCACACAGGGTTCAGCCACCAGCAAGGTAGCGGCCATCAGTGGCAGAACCGCATTCTTTGCGCCACTGACCTCGATTTCACCCATCAAAGGCTTGCTTCTTTCAAGTATGATTTTAGCCAATTCATTACCCACTTTCTCCTGTAAATATACTAATTTATTATATCATACCTGCCAATTTAATTGTACCTTTTGTCAGATATTCTAGCAGACATCCCCTCCCGGCGGTGAGCCGGTGGTGGATGCCCGTCTGTGATCTGTCAAACCGGAAAAGGGGGCGGTCCGGGACATCATGGTCACAAGACATGATGGCCGACCCTCTGCCGAAAATCCAAACCCTGTGACAAGGGCCTTCCACGACAGACCGCCAGAAGAGTCCCCTTTGCCTGCCCGGGTTTTCCCCCTTCACAACCTCCGCCGGTCAATCCCGGCCTTTGCAACCTAAAAGCAGTTCAAGAGATGTCACTCCCCTGAACTGCTTGTGATGATTTTTCTTGCAGAGCATCAGATCCATTGACCGGCCCGATGGGACACCAAACTTTTAGAGGTCTGAATGGTCCATGGATTTCCCCGCCACCCTGACCCGGTTCATGGCGCGGCTCATGGCCATCTGGGCGCGGAGGATGTCGGTTTCCTTATGCTTGTTTTCCAGTCGCCTCCGGGCCCTCTCAAGGGCTTCCTTGGCGCGGTCCACGTCGATTTCATCCGCCCATTCAGCAGAATCCGTGACGATGGTGACCCCTTCAGGAGTCACACTGACAAAACCGCTCGTACAGGCGGCGATTCTCATTTCCTCATCCTGCTTGATTTTGAGTTCTCCGATTTTCAGGGGCGCGACGGTATTTTCATGATCCGCCAGAATCCCCATGTCTCCTTCAGCGGTCCTGATCACGGTCATGGCCACGTCCCCCTCGAAGAAGATGCCTTCGGGGGTCACAATCTCCAGCCGATAGGTTACTGCCATCTACTGACACCTCCTAGTGGTCTTCTCGGAGTTTTTTGGCTTTTGCCACGGCTTCATCGATGGTGCCGACAAAGAGAAATGCCTGTTCAGGCAGATCGTCGTGCTTGCCCTCGAGGATTTCTTTGAACCCTCTCACGGTCTCCTTGATGGGAACATATTTGCCGTCCATTCCCGTGAACTGCTCCGCGACATGGAAGGGCTGTGACAGGAATCTCTGGATTTTTCTCGCCCGGTCCACGACCAGACGGTCCTCGTCGGAAAGCTCGTCCATTCCGAGAATGGCGATGATATCCTGCAGTTCCTTGTAGCGCTGCAGAATCTGCTGCACATCCCGGGCTACCTTGTAGTGTTCCTCTCCCACCACTTCCGGGGCCAGGATTCTGGAACTTGAATCCAGGGGGTCCACCGCGGGGTAGATGCCCATCTCGGAAATCTTCCTGGAAAGCACCGTCGTGGCGTCAAGATGGGAGAAGGTGGTGGCCGGAGCAGGGTCCGTCAGGTCGTCCGCCGGCACGTAAACCGCCTGTACCGAGGTGATGGAGCCCTTCTTGGTGGAGGTGATCCGTTCCTGCAGGGTCCCCATGTCCGTAGCCAGGGTAGGCTGATAGCCTACGGCGGAGGGCATCCGACCCAGCAGGGCCGATACCTCGGATCCCGCCTGGGTGAATCTGAAAATATTGTCAATGAAGAGAAGCACGTCCTTCCCTTCGGTATCTCTGAAGTATTCCGCCATGGTGAGACCGGTAAGACCCACCCGCATCCTGGCTCCCGGCGGTTCATTCATCTGGCCGAAAACCAGGGTGGTCTTGTCGATGACGCCGGCTTCAATCATTTCGTAGTAAAGATCATTGCCCTCCCGGGTTCTTTCACCAACCCCGGCAAAAACACTGAGTCCACCGTGCTCGATGGCGATATTGTGGATGAGTTCCTGGATCAGTACGGTTTTTCCCACACCGGCCCCACCGAAGAGGCCGACCTTCCCCCCCTTGGCGTAGGGAGCGATGAGATCCACCACCTTGATGCCGGTTTCAAAAATTTCCGTGGAGGTCTCCTGCTCGTCAAAGCTGGGTGCTTCCCGGTGGATCGGCAGATGAAACTCACTTGTGATGGGTTCCTTGTTGTCGATGACCTCCCCCACCACATTGATCAGTCTTCCAAGGGTCGCCGCACCCACGGGAACCGTGATGGGATTGTCGGTACTGACGGCCTCGGTGCCGCGGACCAGGCCGTCGGTGGAAGACATGGCAATGCATCTGACGACATTGTCTCCCACATGCTGGGCGACTTCAAGAACCAGGGTCTGGCCCTGATGGGTGATATGTACGGCATCGTAGATGTTGGGAAGATTATCCACTTCAAACCGGACGTCGACGACGGGTCCGATGATTTGAACCACACTACCTTTAGCATTTCTCATTAAGACTCTTCACATCCTTCCTTTTGGTCTATTTCAGGGCTTCAGCGCCGCTGACGATTTCGGATATCTCCTGGGTGATGGCACCCTGTCTTGCCTGGTTGAAGGACAAGGTCAGGTCCTCGATCATTTCCTGGGCATTGTCCGTGGCATTCTCCATGGCGATTCGTCGGGCTGCCTGCTCGGCGGCCGCCGATTCCACCAGGGCGCCGTAGACCGTCGCTTCTAAAAATTTCGGTATCAGGTAACTGAGGACCTCCTCAGGGGAGGGTTCATAACTGACAAACTCCTCAGGGGCCTCTGAATCCTCCGTCACCACGATGGGAAGAAGCTTCAGGCAGGTCGCCTCCTGAACCACGGTACTGATGAGCTTGGTGTAGACGAGTTTGATTTCATCCACTTCTTCCTGCATGAAAAGCTTCAGGGCCAGGCCCGCGATTCTTTGAGCATCGAGATATTCGGGTTGTTCCGAAATGCCCAGATGATGGTCCACGATCTCGTAGTCCCTGTTGCGCAGGTAATCGTGGGCCTTTTTCCCGACGGTGATGAATCTGGATTTGGATTTCGACTCCAGGGTGCCGAGGGCCTTCTTGATGGCATTCACATTGTAGCCCCCGCACAATCCCCGGTCGGAGGTGATCAGAATATAAAGGGTCTTTCTGATGTCTCTCTCCTCAAGATAATCGTGCTTCAGATTCTTGTTGAAGGAAACGATATCCCGCACGGTTTCCAGCACCGTGTCGAAATAGGGCTTGGTCATATCAAAGCGATCCCGGTTTTTCTTGAGCTTCGCCGTGGATACCAGCTTCATGGCCTTGGTGATCTGCATGGTGGAGTTGACACTCTTGATTTTTCGTTTGATATCCCTTGATCCCATTCCTGCCATAGAATCACTCCTTGGCTTTCAAAAATTCTAGGTTGAAGGCCTTGATAGCCTTGTCAAGCGTCTCGATGATTTCATCCGAAAGCTGCTTGTGTTCCCTCAAGCCTTTCCCCACCTCAGGGTGGACCTGGTCCATATGGGCCACGAATTTTTCCTCGTATTCCTTGATGCGGTCCACGGGAATATCCTTGAGGTATTTTCGGGTCACGGCGAAGATGACCATGATCTGGTGCTCCACCCGCATGGGGGAGTACTGTCCCTGCTTCAGGATTTCCATGAGTCTTTCGCCGTGGTCAAGGGCCGCCTTGGTGGCGGCGTCGAGCTCTGAGCCGAACTGGGAGAAGGCTGCCAGCTCCCGGTACTGGGCCAGGTCGAGTTTGATCTGGCCGGATACCTTCTTCATGGCCTTGATCTGGGCATTCCCCCCCACCCGTGACACGGAAATCCCGGCATTCACCGCGGGTCTTTGTCCTGAGAAGAAGAGCTCCGACTCCAGGAAAATCTGTCCGTCGGTGATGGAGATCACGTTGGTGGGGATATAGGCGCTGACGTCCCCGGCCTGGGTCTCGATGATGGGCAGGGCGGTGAGAGAGCCGCCTCCCAGGTCCTCGCTGAGTCTTGCCGCTCTTTCCAGAAGACGGCTGTGGAGATAGAAGACATCCCCCGGGTAGGCTTCCCGCCCTGGCGGACGCCTCAGCAGCAGGGACATGGCCCGGTAGGCCACGGCATGCTTGGACAAATCGTCATAGATGATCAGGACATCCTTGCCCTGGTGCATCATTTCCTCTCCGATGGCACAGCCCGCATAGGGGGCCAGGAACTGGAGGGGGGCCGGCTCTGAAGCCGTTGCGGAAACGATGGCGGTGTATTTCATGGCACCGTGTTTTTCCAGGGTCTTCATGGTCTGGACCACCGTGGACTTCTTCTGACCGATGGCCACGTAGATGCAGTAGACATTCTCTTCCTTCTGGTTGATGATGGTGTCGATGGCAATGGCGGTTTTACCCGTCTGGCGGTCACCGATGATGAGCTCCCGCTGGCCCCGGCCGATGGGAATCATGGAGTCGATGGCCTTGATGCCGGTCTGAAGGGGTTGATCCACGCTTTTTCGATAAATGACCCCGGGGGCGACGGCCTCCGTCGGTCGGAACTTGTCGCTTTCAATGGGACCCTTGCCGTCGATGGGCTGCCCCAGGGCATTGACCACACGACCGAAGAGCATCTCTCCCACGGGGACTTCAACCACCCGGGAGGTCCTTTTCACCACATCGCCTTCGCGAATTTCAATGTCTGATCCAAGCAACACGGCACCCACGCTGTCCTCTTCGAGGTTCAGGGCCATTCCGTAGACTTCATTGGGGAACTCCAGAAGCTCGCCGGCCATGCACTGCTCCAGGCCGTGGATTCTGGCGATTCCGTCCCCCACCTGAATGACGGTGCCGACATCGTCAACCTGGAGCTTATTTTCGTACCTTTTGATCTGTTCCTTGATGACGGAACTGATTTCCTCAGGTCTCAAATTCATTCCAAAATCACTCCTATACCTAAACTATGATGTGCTTCAACGATTCCTTGATGTGTTCCAGACGATTCTTCATCGAACCGTCGAGTACCTGGTCACCCACCTTGATATAGAGTCCGCCGATAAGCTCCGGATCTACTTGAGTCCTCAGTCGGATCTCCTTGTGGGTCATTTCCTCCAGTTTCCGGGTGAGTTCCTTCTCGATCTGGTCGCTGAGAGGCGCGGCTGATTTTACCGTGGCCTCGACAATGCCCTTGTGGACATCGACCCGCTTCATGAAGGCCTCATGGATATCGAGGACACTCCCCGCCCGTTGCTTGTCTAAAAGGATGGAAAGGAAATTTTTCAGTTCCGTTGATATGCCATCACGAAATACCTCGTTGATAATGGCCTTGCGCTCCTCCGTGGAAAGTTTGGGGGATTGATAGAGCTCGAAGAATTCCTTCGTAGTCACGAAACTGTCCCTGACCAGCTGGAAGTCCTCGTTGATCGAATCGATCTTGTCCGCCTCAAGGGCGAATTCAAACAAGGCTTCGGAATAGACCCTTGCCACTAGTTTTGCCATTTCGTATCCCCTACCTCACCGATGAACTTTTCGATAAAGGCCCGGTGTTCGTCGGCGGAAAAGTCCTTTTCCACCACCTGTGATGCAGCCAGGACCACCATTTCAGCCACCTCGTCCTTGAGGGCCTGAATCGCCTTGACCTTCTCCCGCTCGATTTCCTTGAGGGCGTCGTCCTTGATTTTTCTGGCTTCGGCCTGAGCCTCTTTCTTGATCTGCAGGGCTGTCATTTCAGCCTCTTGTTCCATGGCCTTGACGATGCCTTGTCCTTCTTCCCTGGCCTGGGCCAGCTTTTCCTGGTACTGGGCAGAAAGAGCCTGTGCATCAAGATTCTTTTTCCTGGCCTCTTCCAGGGATCCAGCGATGGTCTCCTGGCGTTTTTGCATGAATTCCGTGACGGGCTTGAAGAGAAGCTTCTTGAGAATCAGGAAGAGGATGAGGGTATTGGCGATCTGGAAAAAGAAGGTCCAGCCCGGTTCTACCAGTCCCAGCTTCAGCCCCGTCAGGGCAGCATATGACGTAAGATACATCTTGAGTTGCCTCCTTTATTGGACTAGAGCAGGTCGATCAGGGGATTGGCGAAAAGCAGGATCAAGGCGATGATCAGGCCGTAAATCCCGGTAGTCTCGGCAACAGCGGCACCGAGCAGCATGGTTCTGACGATATCTCCCTGGGCTTCCGGCTGACGGCCTACGCCCTCCGCTCCTTTACCCGCGGCATAACCCTGTCCGATTCCCGGTCCGATTCCTGCGATCATGGCCAGTCCCGCCCCGATGGCTGAGGCAGCCAGAATCAATGCTTTTCCTGTGATAGGTTCCATATTATTTCCTCCTTGACTATTCTTTTATTTATAGTAAATCTAAAAGTGGATTGGCAAACATGAGCACCAGGGCGATGATCAGGGCGTAGATTCCCGTGGTCTGGGCCACTGCCTGACCGAGAAACATGGTCCTGACGATCATGGCCTGAAGCTTGGGCCGCTTGCCTACCGCCTCAGTACCCTTGCCGGCGGCGTAGCCCTGTCCGATACCCGGACCCACGCCGGCGATCATGGCCAGGCCCGCCCCGATGGCCGAGGCCATGATGACCACTGCCGAACCTTCCAATCCCACGAGAGGATTGCCGTACAGGAGAATCAGCGAGACCACCAGGGCGAGGATGCCCGAGGTCTCGGCCACTGCAGCCCCGAGGAGCATGATCATGGTGGACTGCTTGTATCCTTGAGGATTGATCGCCACGGATTCCGCCCCCTTGCCGGCGGCATAACCCTGACCGACACCGGGTCCGATGCCGGCGATCATGGCCAGTCCTGCGCCGATGGCCGAAGCGGCCAGAATCAGGGCCAGGTTGGTCACCTCTCCCGCTGAAGCGTCATGATTCAGAAGGGGATTGGCAAACATGAGCACCAGGGAGACGATCAAGGCGTAGATCCCTGTAGTCTGGGCCACTGCCTGACCCAGGAACATGGTCCTGACGATGGCCGGTTGGAGCTCTGGATTGTCTCCCACTCCCTGGGTCCCTTTGCCTGCCGCGTAGCCCTGGCCGATGCCGGGCCCGATGCCGGCGATCATGCTCAGGCCGGCGCCGATGGCGGAAGCGCTGATGATGAGCGCGGATCCGGCGGCATCCACGAGGGGATTCCCGAAAAGAAGAATCAGGGCCACCACCAGGGCGAGTATCCCTGAGGTTTCAGCCACCGCGGCACCGAGAAGCATGATCATGGTGGTTTGCTTTGAGTTGTCCGGATTCTTGGAGACGGCTTCCGCCCCCTTGCCGGCGGCGTAGCCCTGACCGACCCCGGGACCGATGCCGGCAATCATGCTCAGACCGGCGGCAATCGCCGAGGCGGACAAAATCAAAGCCTTTCTGTCAAAACTCATCAACCATTCTAGAAAAACCATTAACACGTTGGTTGACTCCATATGTTCACCTCATTTTCTTAATCAATCGCTATGGATATGAAGACCATTGTCAGCATAGCGAATATGAAGGACTGCAGTATTCCGGCAAACAGGTCAAAATAGACATGAATGAGTGCCGGGATACCGACTTGAAACAGGGGAACCGAAATTCCCAGCAAGCTGCTGCTGAGAGAACCCAGGGCGCTGTAGGTCAGATTGACGATGATCAGTCCGCCCACGATGTTCCCGAAGAGACGAAAAGCCAGGGATATGGGGGTCGCCAGCTCACCCATGATGTTCAGGGGCAGCAAGAGGGTGAAGGGTTCCGTGAACCCTTTGAGATAATTCCAGGTCCCCTGGGATTTCGCCCCGAAGAAATGGATCATCAAAAAGGTCATGATGGATAAAGCGAAGGTCGTGTTCACATCCGCCGTCGGGGGTCTCAGACCGAAGAGTCCCGCGATATTGGCCACGGCGATAAAGATAATCAGGGTCCCCATATAGGGGGCGAAGCCGATATTCTTGTCTCCCATGGATTGCCGGGTCAGTCCGTTGATGCCGTCCACCAGGATTTCCGTGACATTTTGAAGGGTGCGGGGAACGGTTGTCATCCTCCGGGTCGCCATATATGAATAAAGGATCAGGACCGCCATGATGAACCAGGTTGTGGTCACGGTTTGCGTCACAGGGATGCCGAATATTTCAAATGCTACGATAGGACCAAAGCCACCTTCCACTATTTGTCCTCCTTTCTTTTGAATATATTTATATAATAACGGCGATCATTGAAAAGCGAGGTAACATAGATTACCAGCTTGACCAGGAGCAGTCCCGCGATGGTTCCTAAAACGTGGAGGTGCTCTCCCCTGATGGAAACCCACAGGGCTGTCGCCATCAATACAAATCTGATCATGTACTTTCTAGTCGCATAGCCCCTGGCCTTTTCCGGGGCCATGGTACTGGCCTTTTCAAGGGTCAGGGCAAGATCGTAAAAATTGAGTCCGCCCAGCAGGGTGCCGAAAATCAGCCCCTGGATCATGGGCAGCGGTTCTTCAAGAAATACCAGGCTTAGAATCACCAGGCCGCCCATGACCGACAGGGTCAGGACCATGATTTTTTTGATCAGTTTTCTGACTTCCTGCATCTTATTGATCCTTCTTGTTCCGGGATTTTCTCAGCCCGATCTTGAACAGATTCATAAAGCTCACAGCAATGCCCAGGAGGATGAAGACCAGGAGAAAGATTCCCCCCGTGCCGAATCGGTCATCCAGATAGTCGCCGATGTAGACCCCGGCAAAAATCGGTATGATCATGATGATCCCGATATGGGTGACCAGGGCGAGGTTTTCCAGAGCCTTGTAATTCAATCTGCCCACGCTCAGATCTCCATATCCTTGATATCCTCCGCCACGATGAGTCGGGCTTCAGTCTGTTTTTGAATTTCTTCCAGGGTGAATTGAGGATTCTTCTCCTTGAGGAGGAGACCCTTGGGGGTGACCTCCATGACGCCCATTTCCGTCACGATGAGATCCACCTGGCCCTTGGCCGTCAGAGGCAGGTTGCACTCCTTCATGATCTTGATGCTCCCCTTGGCCGTATGGGTCATGGCCACGATCACCTTTTTCGCCCCGGTGACCAGGTCCATGGCTCCCCCCATCCCCGGTACTTTCTTGCCGGGAATCATCCAGTTGGCCAGGTTGCCCTTTTCATCCACCTGCAGGGCCCCGAGTACGGTAAAGTCCAGATGCCCTCCCCGGATGATGGAAAAACTGATGGAGGAGTCGAAGAAGGCCGCCCCCGGATTGACCGTCACATACTGGGCGCCGGCATTGACCAGGTCCGGATCTTCCTTGCCGGCTTCCGGTGCCGGTCCCATGCCGATGAAACCGTTTTCCGACTGAAGGGTCACTTCCACCCCTTCAGGGATATAATTCGCCACCAGGGTGGGCAGACCGATCCCCAGATTGACCAGATTGCCGTCCTTGAATTCCATGGCGACCCTCTTTGCGATGATGGCCTTGATTTGATTCGTATCCATTTTAGCGATCCCCCTTAACCACGACATCCACGAAAATATGGGGTGTCATCACATCATTGGCATTGATCTGACCCACTTCAACGATCTCATCGGCTTCCACGATGACGAGATCCGCCGCCATGGCCATGAGAGGATTGAAATTTCTTGCCGCCAGATTGTAATAGACGTTGCCTTTTTGATCCACCTTTGCGCCCCGGAGCAGGGCGACATCCGCCTTGAGGGGTTTTTCAACGATGTAGAATTTCCCATCGACTTCAATCTTCTGCTTGTTTTCCTCCACCACGGTGCCGATACCCGTCGGGGTCAGGACGCCGCCAAGACCGGCCCCAGCCGCCCGGATCTGTTCCACCAGGGTTCCCTGGGGGGTGAGAATCACTTCCATTTCACCGGAGTGCATTTGAAATCCCGATTCGGGATTGGTGCCGATGTGGGAGGTGTACACCTTTTTGACCAGTTTGTTCTGAACCAGTTTGCCGTAGTTCACATCGGGAAAACTGGTGTCGTTGGCGATCAGGGTCAATTCTCCGATACCTCTTTGAATGAGGCCGTCGATGAGCAGTTCCGGAGACCCGACGCCCAAGAAACCACCCACCATGATGGTCATTCCCGGTTTGATCATGTCCAGGGCTTCTTGAATCGTTTTGAGCTTGTTCATTTTTCTCCTCCTTTTGTCCCCTTTGTTTTTCCGGTTCCGAAACGGCCTTTCAGGATCTCGACGATCTTTTCCGCCGACCGACCCTCCCCATAGGGGTTGATTGCCCGGGTCATCTCAAGAACTTCCAAAGGGTTGTCCAGTAAGCTTTTAATGGCAAGGTACACTTTGTCTTCCTCGGTCCCTACAACTTTCACCGTGCCTGCCGCCACCGCTTCCGGCCGCTCCGTTTCCTCCCTGAGGACCAGAACGGGTTTCCCCAGAGCCGGCGCTTCCTCCTGGATGCCGCCGGAATCGGTGAGAATCATGAAGCAGCGCTGCATGAGATGGGCGAAGGGGAGGTAGCCCAGGGGCTCGATCAGAAGCACACGATCGACCTCTCCCAGAACCCTTTTGGCGACGGCTCTGACCTCAGGATTGAGATGCATGGGATAAACCACCGTCACGTCCTCGTATTCCTCCGCGATCCGCCGGATGCCCCTGAAAATCCGTTCCATGGGGGCGCCGGAGTTTTCCCGGCGATGGGCGGTGAGAAGAATGACTCTGCGACGGGTGAAATCCATCTTCCTGAGTTCAGGCTCCTGAAAGTCAAACTTTGAATCAACAACACTCAGCAGGGCATCGATCACGGTATTGCCTGTGACAAAGATGCGTTCCCTGTCGATATTCTCGTTGATTAAATTTTTCTCATTTCCTTTTGTAGGTGCAAAGTGAAGATCAGCTAATTGTCCTGTCAAGGTCCGATTCATTTCTTCCGGAAATGGCGAATACCGATTGCGACTTCTGAGACCTGCTTCCACATGGCCCACCGGAATCTTGTGATAAAACCCCGTCAGAGCCGCCGCGAAGCTGGTGGTGGTATCCCCATGCACCAGTAAAATGTCAGGAGAAAAACTTTTCAAAATTTTTTCCACCCCCTCCATGACCCGGCGCGTGATGTCACCGATGCTCTGGGCACGGAGCATGATGTCAAGATCGTAGTCAGGACGGAGCTGGAATATATCTAAGACCTGGTCGAGCATCTCCCGATGCTGGCCGGTCACTAGAATCCTGGTTTCAAAAAACACGGCTTCCTTCTCAAGGGCCTTCACCACCGGTGCCATCTTGATGGCCTCGGGCCGGGTGCCGAAAATCACCAGTACCTTTTTTTTACTCATCCTCTGACCTCCTGAAGGTGATGAAAATCGGGATATAGATCAAAAAAACCACGATGGCCATGGTGATGACGGTATTGAGTACCAGATTGTTGATGAGGAGGACCACGCTGACCCCCAGCAGGGTGGCGATGAGGTACAGCACCAGGACCGCCCGTTTCTGATCCATCCCCATGAGCACCAGCCGGTGATGGAGGTGTCCCTTGTCCCCCTCCATCAGGGGGCGTCTGGTGATGATCCTTCTGAAAATCGCAAAGGCGGTATCGAAAATCGGCAGGCCCAGGGCCATGAGGGGGAGGATGACGGCGATGGCCGTGGCGCTTTTTACAGCCCCCTCGATGGCGATGGCGCTGAGAACGAAGCCCAGGAAGAGGGCTCCGGTATCTCCCATGAAAATTTTGGCAGGGTTGAAATTGTAGGGCAGGAAACCCAGGTTGGCCCCCACGAGAATGAGACTGAGGAGCAGGGTCTCATAGCGGCCGAAGCTGAAGGCCACGTAGGAAAGGGTCACCGCGGCGATGGTGGTGATTCCCGCCGCAAGCCCGTCGAGGCCGTCCATGAGATTGATGGTGTTGGTGATCCCCACGATCCAGAAGACCGTCAAGGGATAGCTGAGGGTGCCGATTTCAATGATATCGGAGCCCTCCAGCAGATTGGTGAAGAATTCAATGCGGAAACCGTAATGAAACAGCACGGTGGCCGCCAGGATCTGCATGAGAAGCTTGACTTTGGGCCCGAGACCCTTGAGGTCATCCAGAAGACCTGTGATGACAATGATCAACGAGCCGAAAATGAGTCCGAAAATCTTCTCTGAACTGAGATCGCTGAAAATGGAGACCGCGATCAAAAAAGAAAAGAAGAGACTGAGACCGCCGATTCGGGGCACCGGAGACGAATGCATCCTGCGATGATCCTCAGGAACGTCAAGGGCCCCGATGCGATTGGCCAGGGCGATGATCAGGGGAGTGATGATCAGACTGGATACCAGGGCGGTGATAAAGGCGAAAATATATTTGAACAAGTCGCGTACACCTCATTTTTATAACTTGAGGTCCGTAAACCTCACCTATCATTATAATATATTATTCGCTCTAATCCTATGAAATGACCCAAATTTCTGTCAATATCAATTGCTGCGGCCTTTTTGACTCGTCAATTAATTAACAGTTTACCACAGATGCTCAAAAAATTCCTCATCAAAAGTGCCGATTCACATTTTTTTACAATTCCCGGCCTGGGAGCCTCCCAGGGGATTGAAAGCATCTCCGGCATCCCTTCAATCAAGAAAGAGACTCTTTGGTTTTTCCCGGTTCATGCGCTCCTCCCTGGTCCAACCTCCGCCTGGAAAAAAAGAACAGGATGACACAACTTTGCTGTCATCTCCTGTTCTTTTTTATCCGGTCTATTTGGTGCCGAAGAGGCGGTCCCCGGCATCGCCGAGGCCCGGCACGATATAGGCGTGGTCGTTGAGTTTTTCATCGATGGCGGCCAGGTAGATATCCACATCTTCATGAGCCTCCCGGACGGCCTTGATGCCCTCGGGACATCCGATGAGACAAACGAGTTTGATGGATCTGGCTCCCTTGTCCTTGAGGAAACCGATGGCCGCATTGGCGCTCCCGCCGGTGGCCAGCATGGGGTCCACCAGGAGCAGGTCCCGCTCCTCGACATCACTGGGCAGCTTGAGGTAATATTCCACGGGAAGAAGGGTTTCAGGGTCCCGATAAAGGCCGATATGTCCCACCTTGGCCGCCGGGAGCAGATTCAAGAATCCATCCACCATGCCGAGTCCGGCCCGCAAAATGGGAACAATGCCGATTTTTCTTCCGGTCAGCACCTTGGACCGGGTCTTCTGGATGGGCGTCTCCACCTCCACCTCTTCCAGGGGCAGGTCTCTGGTCACTTCATAGGCCAGCAGCATGGAAATCTCCCTGACCAGTTCTCTGAACTCCTTTGAACCCGTGTTTTTGTCCCGGATCAGGGTCACCTTGTGCTGGATCAAGGGATGATCCATCTCAAATACTTTTCCCAAGTCGCTCTCTCCTTTGTGTTTTAATTTTTTGCTTCAATGGCCGTGATCAGGTTGACCCGGGTTTCGTGACGGCCGCCCTCGAATTCACTGGCTAAAAAAGCCCTGACGATGCTCAAGCCCAGGTCTTTTCCCACCACCCGCCCCCCCATGGCCAGGATATTGGCGTCATTGTGGCGCCTGGCCATCCGGGCGCTGTACTCCTCGGAAACCAGGGCCGCCCTGATTCCCTTCACCTTGTTGGCGGCCATGGAGATGCCCAGGCCGGTGCCGCACATGATGATGCCCAGGTCCACCTCACCCCGGACAACCCCCCGGGCGACCTTTTCGCCGAATTCCGGATAATGCACCGATTCCATGGAATAGGTGCCGTAATCCACCAGCTCGTATCCTTCAATGGCGAGCTGCTCCTTGATGTATTCTTTGAGTTCGAATCCGCCGTGGTCCGAACCCATGCCGATTTTCATAGGTCTTTTCCTCCCTCTTCTTCAATCGTAAGACTCGTCGCCTTTTCCAGGCGGTTCATGATGGCCACGCCGATGCCTTCCTTGGGAAAACTCCGGGTGATGATCACCCCGACTCCCCGGGCGTCGAGCTGCCTCAGGCAACTGAAAATCCCACCGGCAACGCCGGCAAGGTCCTTGTCAGGACCCAGATCGCAGACCGGAATCCCCTCAAAATCCTCCAGAATCTCCGAGGTCATCATCAGCCCCACCCTTTTGCCCTCTTTCTGATAGGCCGCCAACAGGGTCTTGACCCGACCGGCGGACACCCGGCCTGAAATCATCACCAGGTCCGCCTTCGGAGAGTAGTGCCGGTATTTCATCCCCGGTGACGGAGGGGCCGCCTGGGGATCCACCTCCCGGGTCACCCCCCTGACCCCGGGCACGAAGGCCAGGAGATCCTCCCGGGTGATGAAGCCGGGCCTGAGAATCGTGGGGATGTCCCGGGTGCAGTCCACCACCGTGGACTCCAGACCCATGGTGACCCGGCCTCCCAGGAGGATGGCCTCCACCCTCCCCCCCAGGTCATCAATGACGTGGGCGTCGGTGGTGGGGCTCGGTTTTCCGGAGAGGTTGGCACTCGGTGCCACCACCGGCACCCCGGCGCTTCTGATCAGGGCCAGGGCCACGGGATTGGAGGGCATGCGGACCGCCACGGTGTCCAGCCCCCCCGTGATGAGGGGGCTGACCTTTTGGGATTTTTTCAGGACCAGGGTCAGGGGACCCGGCCAGAAGGCCGCCATCAGATCCCTGGCCAGGGCAGGCACTTCAGCCACCAGGTCATGGAGATCCTCCAGATCCGCAATGTGGACGATCAGGGGATTGTCCGAGGGTCTTCCCTTGGCCTGGTAGATTTTTTTGATGGCGGTCTCATCCCAGGCGCTGGCTCCGAGACCGTAGACCGTCTCCGTGGGGAAGACCACCAGCCCCCCCTTCCTCAGGATGGCGGCCGCTTTTTCTATCTGGGTGACTTGCAGAATCTGTGTTTCCATGAATCCACCTTCCTTGGCATTGTCGACAAAAAGATAGAACTTTGAATCAAGCTCTATCTTTCAAGGTGCGATTGAAGGACCATTTGAGCAGGGCCGGCGTCACCAGGGTGGTGACGATCACCATCAAGATCACGGCACCCAGCTCCCCCTGGCCGATGAATCCGAGTTTGAATCCCAGGTTGGCGATGATGATGGCCACCTCGGCCCGGGGCACCATGCCGATCCCCACCTGCAGGGCCTCGTCCTTGTCGTAGCCCGACAAGAGGGCGCCGAGACCACTGCCGAAAATCTTGCCCAGAATACCCAGGAGAATGATGACGGACCCGATGCCGATGGCCGAAAAGGCCCCCACGATGTCGACGCCCATCCCGATGGAAACAAAAAACAGGGGGGTGAACATCACGGTGGCGATGCGGTTGATATTGTGGACCACCCGGTGCCGCTGGGAGGTCATGGAAAAAACCACCCCGGTGAAATAGGCCCCGGTGATGGCGGCTACCCCCATTTCCTCACTCAGAAAGGCCAGGGCGAAGCAGATGATGATGGCGTAGGTGACGACCCGTTCCTCGGGGTTGAACTGGACCTCGTAGTTTTTCACCAGCTTGATGATGATGAAACCCACCACCATGGTGACCAGGAAAAAGAGCAGGATCTTGCCCGTCACCAGGAAAATCGACCCGCCCGACTGGGGCGAAACGAAGCCGATCAAGGCGGTAAGGAGCAGAATCCCCACGATATCGTCGATGATGGCCGATCCCAGGATGGTGACTCCCTGCCGGGTCCTGAGCTGATTCATTTCCCGCAGGGTCTGGACACTGATACTCACGGAGGTCGCCGTGGAGACCACTCCCATGAAGGCGCTCATGACCAGGTCCCCGGTGATGAGGTAGACCCCCCCGAAGACCATGGCCAGGGGGAAGATGATTCCTCCCAGGGCCACCATGGATGAAGATTTTCCTGATTCCTTGAGCTCCGAGACGTCGGTTTCCAGACCGGCGATGAACATGAGAAAAATGACGCCGATTTCTGCCAGATGGGACGTGAAGTCCGTGGGCTTGAGGATGCCCATCCCCAAGACGATGCCGATGAGGATCTGTCCGAGCACCTCGGGTTGTTTCAATTTTTTACTGATCATCCCTCCGACACTGGCTGCCAGCAGCATGATGCCGAGATCGATCAGGTAACTGTATTCTGAATGCATTTCGTACCCCCCTTAATTAGTCCTTCTCTTGATTGATGGCAGGGGGCCTAATAACCGTGAAAAATCTTGAATCTCACTAAAAACACCTTCTCAATTATTCTTCGACCTGCTGGAGCGCCTCCGCCTGGTGGGAGGTGATGAGGGCATCGATCATTTCATCGATCTCCCCATCGAGGTACTGGACCATCTTGTGGACCGTCATATGGATCCTGTGGTCCGTGATCCGTCCCTGGGGAAAATTGTAGGTCCTGATTTTGCCAGAACGATCCCCGGTACCCACCTGGCTTTTCCGTTCCATGGCGATTTCCTTGTTCTGTTCCTCGAGTTTCAATTCGTACAACCTGGCCCTGAGCACCTTCATGGCCTTGTCCTTGTTCTTGAGCTGGGATTTTTCATCCTGGCAGGTGACCACCATTCCCGTAGGAACGTGGGTGATCCTGACGGCGGAGTCCGTGGTGTTGACACTCTGTCCCCCGTTGCCCGAGGATCTGAAAACATCCACCCTGAGGTCGTTCTGATTGATCTGGACATCCACCTCTTCAGCCTCGGGAAGCACCGCCACCGTGGCGGTGGAGGTGTGGATCCGGCCTCCGGATTCGGTCTCCGGCACCCGCTGCACCCGATGGGTCCCGCTTTCATATTTCAGGCGGGAGTAGGCTCCCTTGCCGGTGATCTGAAAGGAGGCTTCCTTGATGCCACCCACCTCGGTCTCATTGAGGTTGATCAGATCGATCTTCCAGTTCCTTCGCTCCGCATACCGGGTATACATCCTGAGCAGCTCCGAGGCAAAAAGCCCCGCCTCGTCCCCGCCGGCCCCGGCCCGGATCTCCACGATGACGTTCTTGTCATCATTGGGATCCTTGGGAATCAGGAGCTTCTTGAGATTGACGGCCAGTCCTTCGATCTGCTCTGAAAGCTCGTCCAGCTCCATCCGGGCCAGGTCTCTCATTTCCTCTTCCTTGCTGTAGAGCATTTCCCTGGCTTCTTCCATACCTTCATGAACCCTCTTGTACTCCCGGTAGGCCTCCACGATGGGGGTGATTTCATTCATTTCCATGACATATTTCTGCCAGGTTTTCTGATCATTGATGATTGCCGGATCCGATACCTTCGTTTCCAGATCCTTGTGCTTCTCCAAAAGAAAATCCAATTTATCAAACATTCCTATTCACCTCTCAAACCCAGAACCACCCGGTGATGACCACCGAGGTCCGGAATCACTTCGATTTCACTGTAGCCGGAGGCCGCCATCAGGGCCCTGACGGATTCCCCCTGGTCAAAGCCGATTTCCAGGGCCAGCAGACCCTTTTCCAGCAGATGCCGCCTCGCTCCGGGAATGATGACCTCGTAAAAAGCCAGCCCTTGCCTCTGGGCCAGCAGGGCCTGCCTGGGTTCGTAATTCCTGACATCGGGGGCCAGGGTCTCATACTGGCCGGGGTCGATATAAGGGGGATTCGACACCACCACCTGGTAGCTCCCCTCCAGGGCTTCGAAAAGATCGCTTTTGATGATCCGGGCCTCGATACCCAGATTCCCGGCGTTCTTTTCAGTCACCGCCAGGGCCTTGTCGGAAAGATCCACCAGGGTCACCCGGGCTCCGGGATGATGCCGGGCCAGGGAAAGTCCGATGGCGCCGCTGCCGCACCCCAGGTCCAGAATCTCCGGGGATTCTTTTCCAGACTGCTTCAAATAGCGAAGCACCGCCTCCACCAGGGTTTCCGTATCCGGTCTTGGAATCAGGACCCCCCTGGCCACATGGAAGTCAAGCCCCATGAATTCCTTTCGGCCCACCAGATAGGCCACGGGTTCATGGGCTTTGCGCCTCTTGATCAGACAGAGGTAGTCGGTCGTCTGGGCCCGGGTCAGCCGCCCGGCCCTGTCGAGGACCAGGTCAAGATGACTCTTTCCCAGCACGTGCCCGAGAATCACCCGGGCATCCAGTTCCGGGGTGGCGGAAACTCCCCGAAGGGTTCTCCCGCCCTTCTGGAGCGCCTCCCGGATGGTCAGCACTCGCTATCTTCCAGAATGGCCTGGGTCGCCACGATGGCCACTTCAAGCATGTCGTCATCGGGTTCCCTGGTGGTGATCTTCTGCATCCAGAGTCCCGGTTTGCTGATGATTTTCACCAGGGCATTGTCGGAATTTCCCGACAGCCTCAGCACTTCATAACTGATTCCGGCGATAAGAGGCAGCAGCACCACCTTGAGTCCGATTCTCATCCAGATGTTGCTCCAGGTGATGAAACTGAAAATCACGATGCTGATGATAAGGACAAAGAGCAGAAAGCTCGTGCCGCATCGGGGGTGGAGGGTGGTGAACTGCCTGGCGTTCTTGACGTTCAACTCCTGCCGGGCCTCGAGACAATGAATGGTCTTGTGCTCCGCGCCGTGATACTGGAAGACCCGTTTCACATCCTTCATCTGGGAGATGAGGAGGACATAGGCCAGAAAGAGCACCATTTTGAGAATACCCTCCAGGGCGCTGAGAAGATAGACATTGGTGATGATCCCCCGTAAAAAAGAAATGATCACCGTGGGGAGGGCCGTGAAGAGTACGATGGCCATCAGAAGGGCCGTGAAAATGGAAAAGGCCACCAGCACGTCATCAGCCCGGTCCTTGAAGATCTTCCGCATCCAGAGTTCAAAGCGGTCCTCCGTGGCTTCGACACCCTCGTCCTCCTCAAAGTAGGTGGCGGACAGGGTCAGGGCCTTGATCCCCACCTTCATGGAGGATCCCAGCATGAAAATCCCCCGCACAAGGGGCAGTCCCTTGAATTTTCCCACCGGGGCCTTGATGGTCTCCCGGTGGATTACCAGTTCTCCGTTTTTTCTGCGGATCACGATGGCCATCTTGTTCTGGTGTCGCATGAGGATGCCCTCGATGAGGGCCTGTCCCCCGACACTGCATATTCGACTCATATTCATCTACTCCTGCTCTTGATATTTATAGTAGCACTGAGCGCAAAGGGATTCGTACTCCACCTTGTTTTCACCGTCGATGGCCACCTGTTCTCCTTGGAAAACAAAGCGCCCGTTGATTTTCCTGCCGTTGAACACCGCTTTTTTACCACAGCGGCAGATGGTTTTGAGCTCCTCGATGGAATGGGCCAGGAGCAGCAGTCTTTTAGAACCCTCGAAGCCCTCTCTTCTGAAGTCCGTCCGGAGTCCGTAGCAGATCACCGGCACCCTTTCCTTGACGGCGTACTCAAAGAGCTGGTCCACCTGGTCCCTGCCGAGAAACTGGGCCTCATCCACCAGCACGCAGTCAATGTCGTAGAAATGGCTGATGATCTCATCATAGGCATTCTGGTCCTTTTTCAGCAGCAGGTCCACCTGGAACCGCACCCCGAGCCTGGAAACGATCTGTTCACCGCCCTTGGTATCCACCGTGGGCTTGATGATGACCGCCCGCATGCCCCGCTCTCTGTAGTTGTGGGCGACCTGCATCAGGGCGGTGGATTTCCCTGAATTCATGGCACCGTATCTGAAATAGAGTTTCGCCATAGTCTCCTCCCGAAGTTCTGTTTCCTACATTATATACTAAAATGGGTTAGAGAAAAATCTCTAACCCACCAAAAGCGTTCCTATTCAAGACCGTATTTTTGTTTGAATTTCTCTGCGCGTCCGCCGCGTTCAACTGATTTTTGAGTCCCCGTAAAGAACGGATGACATTCCGAACAGATTTCCAAGCGAATTTCATCCTTCGTCGACCGGGTCTTGAAAGTGTTGCCACAGGCACAAGTGACCTGGACTTCTTTATATTCAGGATGCAAACCTTTTTTCATCGAATCCACCTCTTTCACTAAAATATCACTGTTCCCATCATAAGGGGTTTGAGCCCCTTTGTCAAGCCATAACATTATAACATCGCCTTCGGAACTATTCAAGAGTGAAAGCGCCTTCATTTCGCATAATAGGGTTTTTTGTCCAGATGATGGATGGCCCGGATGTTCCTGAGGGTGCCGGTCTTTCCCCTAATCACCACGGAGTCGGTCCGGGCGATATTCCCTTTTTCATAAAGGATGCCCTTCACCAGCACGCTGTCGGTGACCCCCGTCGCCGCAAAGAAGATGTCATCGCTTTTGACCATTTCCTCCAGGGTATAGATCTTTCCGGGATCCACCCCCATCCTCAGGCACCGGTCCCGCTGGGCCTCGTCCTCCGGCAGGAGCCTGCCCTCCATGTAGCCTCCCAGGGCGCGGACGGCGGCGGCGGCGATGACGCCCTCCGGCGCTCCGCCGCTGCCCATCATGATATCCACGGCGCTGTCTTCAAGACAGGTCTCCATGGCGGCGGCGATGTCTCCGGCCTCGAAAAGCCTGACCCTGACCCCGAGACGGCGGCAGACGGCGATGATTTCCCCATGCCGCTCCCGGTCCAGGGCGGTGAGGGTCATTTCGGAAAAGGACTTGTCCAGGGCCTGGGCCAGATTTCTCAGATTGGTTTCGATTGAATAGCTGAGGCTGACGACACCCCTGCCCCTGGGGCCCACCACCAGCTTGTCCATGTACATGTCCGGCGCCTTGAGCAGGGTCCCCTGGGGAGCCAGGGCCACCACCGCCAGGGCGCCGTTGATTCCCTTGGCCAGGGGATCCGTGCCGTCGATGGGGTCCACGGCGATATCCACCCTGGGATAACCCATTCCCCGGATGCCGATCTTTTCGCCGATGTAGAGCATGGGAGCCTCGTCCATCTCCCCTTCACCGATCACCACCTCCCCCTCGATGGCCATGGTGTCGAACATTTTGCGCATGTTGTCCACCGCCGCCCCATCCGCCAGATTTTTCTGACCCAGACCCAGGTACCTGCCGGCTCCGATGGCCGCCGCCTCGGTGAGTCTCACTAGATTCATGGAAAGATCCCGATCCATTGCCTTACCTCCCGATTCTTGGTTTTCCTGTTGGTGAAATCCTGAAAAAATGCTATGATTAACCCCAGGAGAGATGATGATGATGAAAAAAATCCTGGTCTTCCTCCTCCTGGTCATGAGCCTCGGGGCCATGAGCTTTTCGGAGGAAACCTATACCGTATTCTACAACAACCACAAGGCGGACATCCCTCTTTTTCTAGAGGATGCCGGCCCTGAAATTTTCGTGAGCCTCGAGGATTTCGCCACCACCATCCAGGCTCAGTTCACCCTGGACTTCGACGGCTCCAAGGCCATCCTCTACCGCAGCAACACCTTCGCCAAGTTTTACCTGGACCGACCCCTGGTCCAGATCAACGGCAAGTCCTTTGAAATGCCCCGGACCGCCGTGGTCACCGAGGAAAAAATGTGGGTGCCCCTGCGCTTCATCGCCCCCTATTTCAATATCGACCTCACCCTTGACGAAGAGGGCCGTGAAATCCGGATGACGGATCAGGTCAGGGCGACCTACCGGACCTATCAGAACTACTTTTATCAAAAGACCCAGATTCCCGAATACAACATCAGTTTCGACCTCCCCTATTACTGGCGTCCCCTCTCGGAGGAGGCCTACCTCTACGGCAGGGACAACGCCTATGAAGAGATTCTGATGGAGGTCAAAATGATCCGCAACCTGGCCCGGATCGATCTGACCCAGTTCACCCAGGATCTGAAAAGGTCTCTCTATTACCGGTTCATCGACAGCGATTTGAAGATTTCAGCGGAGGAGAATCTCACCCTCAGCGGCTTTGAAGGTCGCATGATCCGCTACACCCTCACCGTCGATTCAGAACCCACCAGCCTGATTTATTATATCACAAAGGTCAACGATTTATTCTATGAGATGGTCTTTCAATTCCCCCTCGATGACGCCAATTACCAGCTCGAGACCGTGGGCAGCATTCTGGGGAGCTTCGAGGTCAAGACCTTTGCCATCAACACCCTCGATGAGCACTACGTGGAATTCGCCAAATACCATGAACTCCATCTGGCCTTTACCGAGGAGCTCTACTCCAACCGCCAGGTGGCGGGGACCCTGCCCCTTGAAGGGACCTGTGATCCCGATGTCTCGAAGATCTACGTCACCATTGAAAAGGGTCCCGACCGCTTCAACCAGGTGATTCCCGTCAAGGAGGGGACCTTTGAGGGAGAAATCCCCCTCCCCTTCGGCCTGGGTTATCACGCCGTCACCCTCAGCGGGTCCGTGGACTCCTCCAGGGCCCAGCACCTGGATTTGAAAACCCCCTCGGACCTCATCCTCAAGGTGAGTCTCATCAATCTCAGCGATGATTTCATCCGCTACTCCCTGCCGGAGCCCGGCATCCCCTCCGACCACCCCCACATCGTCACCATGGGCCGCCTCATCACCCGGGACACCCTGACGGATTACCAGCGGACCTACAAACTCTACACCTATTTCCTGGAAAGCCTTCAGACCGATGGCGACTCCGGGATCCAAAGCGCCTACGAGGTCTATCTCCATTCAAAGGGTCATCCCACCGCGGTGGTCAAATATTTCGCCTCTCTTTTGAGGAGTCTGGGAATTCCCGCCAGGGTACTGCGGGGGGACTTCGAAGGCCTCTCCCACACCTGGACGGAGGTCTACCTCAACGGCGGCTGGTGGGTCGTCGATATCCTCAAGGGCATGGACTCCGGGGATCGCTACTCTTATTTCCTCCTGCCCCCCGGGGGCTATGACAGCACCTATGAAAACATCACCTCCCTCACCCAGTGAAAAAAAAGTCGCCCCGCAAAAGGGCGACTGGCTATTTTTTGAGTCCCAGGATCGCCCTGGCTTCATCGGGTGTGGCCACCTCCCGACCCAGTTCCCCGGCGATTCTTACAATTCTCTCCACCAGCTGGGCATTGCTCCTGGCGAGGACGCCCTTGGCATAATAGACGTTGTCTTCAAAACCCACCCTCACGTGGCCTCCCATGACAATGGCGGCCGCAGCCAGGGGGGTTTCATGCCGTCCGATCCCGGCGACGGTCCAGGTGGCATCCCCGGGAATCCTGGATTTGAAATAAACCAGGTCCTCGATTTCCCCCGGACAGGCCCCGGGTACTCCGAGCACGAAATCAAAGTGGAGGGGGGCTTTCAAAAGACCCTTCTTCAGCAGATTGAGGGCGTTTTGAATCATGCCCCGGTCAAAGACCTCGATCTCCGGTTTCACCCCCAGCTCCAGCATCCGGGTGGCGAACTTCTCCATGTATTCCTGGGTGTTCATGAAGACGTCGGGTCCGAAGTTCACGGTTCCGGTGCTCAGGGTCGCCATCTCGGGACGAAGCTCCACCGGCTGCAGCCGTTCCTCGGCGGAATGCCAGACGGCCCCCCCGGTGGAGGGCTGGACGATGACGTCGCACTTGTCCTCGATCAGGGTCTTGATCTCCCTGTAGACCTCGAGACTCTGGGTGGGAGCGCCCTCGGGGTCCCTGGCATGGATATGGACGATGCTGGCTCCGGCCTTGTAGCACTCATAGGCGTCCGCGGCGATTTCCTCAGGAGTGAGGGGGAGGGCCGGCTGGATTTCCTTGGTGACCTCGGCCCCGGTGAGGGCCGCGGTGATGATCAGTTTTTCCACAAATTTTCCTCCTTGTCATTTATCTTTTCTTGCCTGTTTCACTTTTTTCATGCGGTAGAAATCCTCCCGCTCCTTTTCCTCCAGGGCCTCCACGATATGCTTGGTGATGGCCCGGTATTTGGGAATCTGGATCTTGTCCAGGGCATTGGCCCGCTTCTGGGTCTTTTTGACCTCCATGGCCAGCCGGAAGACGGCGTTTTCCACCTCGGCGAGCTCGTAGAGCAGCTCCTTGAGTTCATGCATCAGAATCACCACCGTATCCAGGGCGCTGTTGGTTCGAAAGAAGCCGTAGGAAACCTCCAGGGGGGCTTGCCGGTAGTCCACAAAGGGCAGCTCGACCCCCATGACGCTCCGGGAGAGGATCCTGAAATCCTCGTCCTTGGGGATGGACAGGGCGATTTCCTCCACGGTGCTGGACCCCAGGGTGATGTTGGCCTTGATCAGGGCTTCATTGGCGGCGGCGAATTTCCGGTCCACCTCCCCGCCGATGGTCTGGGCCCGGTCCACCAGCCCCATCATTTCCCGGATGAGGACGTTGCGCTTTTTGTCCAGGAGTTCAAAACCCTTGATGGAGAAGGCGAGGCGGCCCCTGGACCGCATGAGATTGGCCTTGGTCGGCAGATTTTCATTCACTTGTCATCAGTCCTTCAAGTAGGCTTCGATGAGTTCATCACTGAGCCGGTCCAGCTCTCCCCGGGGCAGCTCCCTGAGCAGGTCCCAGCCCAGGTCGAGACTCTCGGTGATGCCGCGGTCTTCGTCCTTGGCCTGGGTCAGAAAGCGGTCTTCAAAGAGCCTTCCAAAGACCATGTAGCGCTGGTCGGTCTCGGAAAGGTCATCCTCCCCGATGATCTGGGCGAGGCCTCTGATATCCAGCACCTTGGAATAGGCGCTGAAGAGCTGGTTGGCCAGGTGGGGATGGTCCTCCCGGGTATAGCCTTCCCCGATGCCGTCCTTCATGAGACGGGAGAGGGAGGGCAGAATGTTCACCGGCGGATAGATGCCTTGTCCGTCGAGTTCCCTCGACAGGACGATCTGCCCCTCGGTGATGTAGCCGGTCAGGTCGGGAATGGGATGGGTGATGTCGTCTCCCGGCATGGTGAGCAGGGGCAGGAAGGTGATGGACCCCTTCTTCCCCTTCAATATCCCCGCCCGCTCGTAGAGGGAGGCCAGGTCGGAGTAGAGGTAGCCGGGGTATCCCTTGCGGCTGGGAACCTCTTCCCGGGCGGAGCTGAGCTCCCTCAAGGCCTCGCAGTAGCTGGTGATGTCCAGCATGACCACCAGGATGTCCATTTCCTTTTCAAAGGCCAGATACTCGGCGGCGGTCAAGGCGCACCTGGGCGCACTGAAGCGCTCCACGATGGGATCGTCGGCATAGTTGAGAAACATCACCACCTTGTCCATGGTTCCGGCGGCTGAAAAGCGGTCCCTGAAATAGCCGGCATCCTCCTTGGTCACTCCGATGGCGGCAAAGACCACGGCGAAATTTCCCGCCCTCTCTCCCGAAAGGGTGGCCTGGGAGACGATTTGAGCCGCGAGTTCCTTGTGGGGCAGGCCGCTGCCTGAAAAAATGGGCAGTTTCTGACCCTTGATCAGGGTGGTGAGCAGGTCGATGGAGGAGATGCCGGTCTGGATGAAGTCCCTGGGATACTCTCTGGCCACGGGATTGATGGGACGACCGTTGATATTGTAATCCTCCCCCCGGTAGATGGGGCCTCCCCCGTCCACAGGATCTCCGACGCCGTTGAAAACCCGGCCGAGAATCTCGGGGCTCAGGCGGATTTCAAAGGGCCTGCCGGTAAAACGCAGGGCCATGTCGGTGGTGGACATCCCCTGGGTGCCTTCAAAAACCTGGGCCACCACCAGATCCTTCTGAAGCTGGATGATTCTGGCCTTGCGTTTTTCACCCCCCTTGAGGGTGATTTCCACGATTTCACCGTAGGTGGCCTCCGCCACCCCCCTCAGGAAGACCAGGGGGCCCTTGATGCGGTCTAGATTGAGATACTCCTTGATCATGAGGTCACCTTCTCATACTGGGCGAAGAGGTCTTCATAGTAGTGGTCCATTTCCTCCAGGATCACCGCCAGGGGCTTGAGGTCGTCATTGGGTACCGTGTACTTGGCCTTGATGATCTTCTCGAAAAGCTGGGGATTCCGGAGTCTTGAAATGGGGATGCCCAGTCCGATGCCCCGACGGGTCAGGTCGTGGAGGTACTTGATGGTGCTGAGCATCAGATATTGCTTGGTCAGGGGCACGAAGGTATCCTGGGGATGAAAGGCGTTCTGCTGCAGAAATCCCACCCGGATGATCCTGGCGATTTCCAGGACAAGCCGTTCGGAATCCGGCAGGACGTCCTCTCCCACGAGTTGAACGATGTCCGAGAGCCTGGCCTCCTGGTGAAGGATGCCCAGCATCTCCCCCCTGAGCTTCATCACATCGGGACTGACATGGTCTTCGTACCACCCGCCAAGAACCGTGACATAGCTGCTGTAGGAATTGAGCCAGTTGATGGAGGGATAGTGGCGGGCATAGGCCAGGGACCGGTCCAGGGCCAGGAAAGCCCCTACGAAGCGCTTGGTGTTTTCCGTCACCGGCTCGGAGAAGTCCCCCCCTGCCGGAGAAACGGCGCCGATGATGGTGACACTGCCCTGGCTGTCCCCCAGGGTGGTGACCATCCCCGCCCGCTCATAGAACTGGGCCAGTCTCGAGGGCAGATAGGCCGGGTAGCCCTCCTCCGCCGGCATCTCTTCCAGGCGGCCGGAGATCTCCCTCAGGGCCTCCGCCCATCTCGAGGTGGAATCCGCCATGATGGCCACATCGTAGCCCATGTCCCGGTAGTATTCTCCCAGGGTGATGCCGGTATAGATGCTGGCCTCCCTCGCCGCCACCGGCATGTTGGAGGTGTTGGCGATGAGAATGGTCCTTTCCATGAGGGGCCGCTGGCTCTTGGGATCGATGAGCTTTGGAAACTCCTCCAGGACGTCGGTCATCTCATTGCCCCGCTCACCACAGCCCACGTAAATGATGATGTCGGCATCGGACCATTTGGCCAGCTGGTGCTGGGTCATGGTCTTGCCCGTGCCGAAGCCACCGGGTATGGCGGCGGTCCCCCCCTTGGCGATGGGGAAAAAGATATCCAGGACCCGCTGTCCCGTGATCAGGGGCTGGCTGATCTTCAGCCTCTCCTTGACGCTGCGGGGGGTCCTCACCGGCCAGGAGGCATGGAGCTTGAGCTCGTGGATCCCGCCCAGGGCGTCCTTGACCTTGACCACGACGGTCTCAAGGTCATAGCTTCCCGAGGGGGCGGCCATGATGACCTCCCCCCTCAGTCCCTCCGGAACCATCAGCCGGTGCTCCATGAGAAGGGTTTCCTGGATCCGCCCGTAAATCGTCCCCGGGCCCACCTGGTCCCCCACCTTCACCGTAATCCGGGTTTCCCAGATTTTTTCAAAATCCAGGGAAATGAGACCGATGCCCTGGGGAAAGAAATAGGGGTCCATCCCGGCGATCTTCTTCAGGGGACGCTCGATGCCATCGAAAATATTGCCGAGAAGTCCTGGCCCCAGGGTGACTGAGAGGGGCCGGCCGCTGGAGACGATCTCTTCCCCGATGGTGAGCCCCTCGGTCTCCTCATAGACCTGGAGGGTTCCGGTGCCCTGGTCCAGGGCGATCACCTCGGCAATCAGTCGATGACGACCCACCAGGACCATTTCCCGCATCTTGAATTCTTCCATGCCCTCGCCCTGAACCACAGGACCATTGATGGCACTGAGTACACCTTTGATCTTCAACTTTCCTCACCTGCTTTTGCCAGATAGTCCCCGATCATGGCTCCGATCATGGGTTTTGATTCCTCAAGCAGGGACTCGAGACTCTCATCGATTCTGATTCCCTCGGTCTCGTCAATCAACACAAAACCGCCGATGAAATGTTCAGGAAATTCAAAACCGGCCTCGGGGGCCTCGAGATGCCTCTTGATGGCATCCCGGTCCCGGGCAAGACAGAGAATCCTGAGGGATTTTCCCCCTTCTTTCACGAAGTCCCCATGGCCAAGGCACCGGGTCCTCAGCCAGTCCCCGTAGTCCGGCCCCTTGGAGAAATCCCCCAGCCGGACTTTGAGGGCCTCGAGAAATTCCTTGAAAAGGGATTCCTTTTTCAGCAGGATCCGGTTTCTCGCCTCAGCCTTGGCCAGGGCCAGAATCTTCTTCCTTTCCTCCTCGGCCCTCCGGGCCATGTTCTTTTTGTAGCCTTCACCCTGTCCGAAAATTTCAGCCTGTTTTTTATCCATGGCCTCGTTTTGAGCCTTTTCAATCTCCCTCAGGGCATTCTCATGCTCATTGATGAGCTTTTCCAGGACAACCCTGGAAAAGAGCTTCATTTTATGGTCTAAAGTGATCATGTCTTATCACCACCTATACTTTGATACCGATGGATTCCCGGATGTAACGCAGGATATAGTCTCGGTCTTTGAACCCGCCGGGCTCGGGAATTTGAATGATCATCCGGTCTCTTTGGGAGAGTTTCAGGGCCATGATCTCTTCTTCGGCCATTTTCTGGACCTCCTCGGAGACCAGGATCAGGCCGTACTCGGGACTCTTCATCAGGGTCTCCAGGGCGGCGGCCAGCTCCTGGGCCGAATGGACCTCCAGCCCCTTGATCCCCGCCAGCCGCATGCTGATGAGGGTTTCATACCGACGGCAAAGACAAAAGGATTTCACCTTAAAGCTCTCCTAGAATCAGAATGGAAATGATCAAGCCGTAAATCGCGATGCCTTCGGCGAGTCCCACGTAGATCAGGGTCTTGCCCAGGATCTTTGGATCTTCTGAAACCGCCCCCAGGGCGGAGCTGCCCACGGCACCCACGGCATAACCCGCTCCGATGGTGGCCATCCCCGTGGACAGGGCGGCGGCGATGTAGCCGAGGCCGCTGGCCGAGGTCGGTTCCTCAAGGGCGTAGGACACCTCCGGCATCAGAAAAACCAGGGTTCCCACCAGCAGGGGGGCATAGGTGACAAGATTGGCCATGAGATATTTTTTGAGTCTTCCCTTTTGACTCAAGGCCGGTTGTTTCAAAAGGATTATGCCAGTCAGGACAGTCCCTGCGACGACGATCATGCTTAAAACCACGATCCATTTCATTTAATCCACCTCCGAGGTGAGGGTATGGGGTTCAAAGGCGGTCCCATCCCCTTCATAGTATTTGCTGAAGAGTTCATAGTACACCAGACGCAGTCCCTGGATCAGGACGATGAGTCCTTCCAAAAAGATCACCAGGAGGTTGCCCAGGATGAACATGGCGACGGACCCCCCCAGGGTCCCGATGATCCTGGCCATGGTGTGAAAGGCGATGAAGAGTCCCACGTGATTGAGGGCGAAGGCCCCCACCCGGATGAAGGAAAGGCCGTTGGAAAACATGGATAAAAAGGTTTCAAACAGGTCGAAACTGCTTTCCACGTAGTATTCCCCGGGGGTCTCCCCGTGAAGGGGCCGTTGTCCGAGGACCAGGTTGCCCAGGGGTTCTCTGAAAAAAATCAGGGCGACGGTCAGGAGAATCACCCCCGTCAGCAGCCAGGGAGGCAGCCATGCCCTCCCGGTGAAAAGCCCCAGAACATAGAGAATCAGGGCGGTGAAGAGGAGGGTGCCGGCAACGCCTGACCGGCCGAAGAGACCTCCGATGAGATCCCGCTGCTTGAGCTTGTTGAAGATGCTGTAGCCCAGGGCCACATAAAGCAGGAGGATCCCCAGGGTGATGGCCGCAAAGAGAATGGTGTTGATGTTCTCCAGGGGTCTGAGATAGAAGCCTCCGGGAAAAATCCCGGAAATGATGGCTTCATAGCCGAAAACCGAATCATAGAGGACACCGAATCCCATGGACATCAGACCCAGTCGACTGAGAATACCCCCGTAGGCGGGACTTTTCCTGCGGCGGATCAGAAGGCCCGCCAGAAAAATCACGAATCCCTGTCCCAGATCCCCGAACATGGCACCGAAGAGAATCATGTAGCTCACGGCGAAAAAACCCGTGGGATCCACCTCCCGGTAGGAGGGGATACCGTACATTTTCACCAGTTCCTCGAAGGGGGCCGACCATCTGGGATTCTTCATGCGGGTGGGGACCTTCACCTTGGGACCGAGTTCCATGAGATTCCTGAAGGTGAGGATCAGACCGGGTTCATAGATCGAAAGACTCTTCTCCAGGGCCTCTTTATCCGCTGCGGGGACCCAGCCGGACAGGTAGGCGAAATGCGCCGTCACGGCGATTTTTCCCCTGAGCCCTTCAAGACTCTCCTCCATCTGCAGCCTTGAGAAAGATCTCTTGAGCCCGGTGAGGCGGTGCTGTGATTTCTCCCGGATCTCTCTTTTGACTGCCGCCAGTTCCTCCCTGAGCCCGGTCTTGCGGCTCTCGAAGGCGTGCTTCATCGCCGCAGGGGTTCCCATGAGAGCCACCGGCGGAAAGACCTCGATGAATTTGAGACTTCTCAGAATCCGCTCCATTTCGCCGGTGAGTTCAAGAGGGGCGATGACCAGGTACAGGGTCTTCGATGCCGCCTCCGTCCCCATATCGATGAAGAGGGCGGGAATGTTCTCGTAATTCTTGATGACCTTCTGCCGGTTTTCCGAGGTGAGCCGACCCCATTTGACCATGAAATTCTTCAGCTGCATCAGCTGTCCGAAATCCACCGACAAACCCTCGAGGCAGTCCTCACATTCAAATTCCTCGATCTGCTTCAGTTCCTTTTCCAGAATCCCGACCCGGTCCTTGAGTTCTTTCTGCTCGGCATAGACCTCCCGGACCAGGTCCCTGGTCTCCTCATAAGCGTAGTCTCCCCGGACGTCCTCAAGGTGGATTTCCCCCGCCATGGCCATGGCGGTCATGATTTCACGGAGCATGCCCCGGGTTTCCTTCAGGGAATCGTTTTTGGGAATCCGGTGAATCTGGCTCATGTCGATGATGGGGGCCGCATTGTCCTCGGAGGTGGAGAGTCCGAAGTCACTCTCCTGGATATCTGAAAAGGCGTCCCTCAGAGCGATGTTCCCCCGGGCGACAAGGTCTCGCAGGATGGGATCCAGGCTGCTTCTTTCACAGACCAGATTGAACAGTGTCATGGTTTCAATAGCCAAGCCCTCAACCCCTTTCCTCGATTTCCCTGGTCAGATAACCACGGGGATCCGTTATCCCGTACTTGATGGATTCCAGGATGCTGTTGATGTCGTGAATCTCGTATTCCAGAAAATGCAGGGTGGCCACCGGCACCAGGAGGGTCCCCCGGCCCCGTTTCACCAGGTCTCCCATCAGGCGGTAGATTCCCCGCTCCAGATTCCGCTGGATGAAGAGCTCTCCCTCATCGAGAAGCCTCCCGTAGTCGGATCGAAGAATCTCCCGGGCCACCTCCTCAAGGTCCTCCAGATAACAAAGGGCCTTCAGTCTCGGGTAATTGTAGCGCCACCCGCCCTTGAGGGTATAGTTCAGGATCAGCTCCGGGCTGAGGCCGTAATACTTCTTGGCCCTGTAGACCCACTGGAGGTTCATGAAATCCACGTTCTTTCCCAGAAGCTCCCTCATGAGCCTGCGGTCCCTGCCTTGAAGCTTCTCGATGGCTTGACCCAGATGCTTGAAATAGAATCCGTCCAGGGACATCTCCATGAAAAAAAGCTGTTCCTTGGAATCCTCTTCGAGATAGACCTGGATCAGGTCATGATAGGGGGTGCCCTCCAAGGCCTCCACAAGCTCGGCAAGGGTGACGGCCTCGGCCATTTTGTCGTAATCCATGGCCATGTAGACCCGGGACCGGATCAGATGGTCCTCCGTGGCCTGGAAGCTTTCCCCCCTGAGGATGCTCCGGATGAACAGCTTGATGTTCTCCACCTGGTAACGCATGAAGAGGACCTTGAAAAGCCCCCGATAGGCATCCTTGTAGTAGTGGAAGAATTTTTCATAGCTGTCATAGAGGTGCTTTCTGAGCGTCAATTCCACCTGGTTGCGGTGGATGATTTTCCCGGGCTCCTCGAAGAGGACTCCGTATTCGGTGTGGGTCCTGAGATAATCGACAAAATCCCTCAAGTCCTTCGAGGCCATCAGCCCCCGGTAATCCTCCTCGGTGAGCAGCCTGCCCGACAGGGCCCGGGCCTTGGCACCCGGCGCAAAATGAATCGCTGTGGCGCTCATGGCTTCACCCCTTCTCTTCCTTGAAAAGTCGGATCAGCACCTGGTCCAGGAGGATTTCCTCATGCTCCTTGAGGAAGCCCTCGAGATAAGCGGTGGCGGCATCACTCTCGGACAGGATGTAATCCCGCCAATGGTCGGCATCATCGAGGATGTCCCGGGAGGCTTCAAGGCTTTCCTTTTTGATCTGCTCCATGTGTTTTCCTTCAAGATCCTTCAGCTTTTTTGAAAAATCCAGTTTCTTGGATTTGATTTCCTCGGCGGCCTGTTTTTTAAAGGCCTCGGCCTCTTCATCCAGGGCCATGATGCGGCTCAGAGTGGTCTGGGTCAGTTTTTTATCCATGGGTCAATCCTCCTCCCCTAGAGAGTATTATACACCTCATAGCCGGAATCCTTTAATTCCCTGCTGGAAATCGTCATTTTTTTTCCACCAGGTTGATATTCACCGTCCGTTTCAAGGCCTGATTCTCATTGATCACCCAGGCCTTGACGAAGTGGGGGGTGACCCCCTCCATGGTGACATAGCCCTCATCGAAGAAATCAGGGTTCTTTTCCAGAATTTCATAGCGGACCAGATAATTCTTGTCAGATTCAATGGCAAAGCTGTAGAAGGCGATGTCCTCGAAATAGAGGTCCCTCCTGGAGAGGGTGAAGACCCTTCCCTCCGGCACGACTTCTTCGAGATAGACCCTGACTCCGATGAGGCCCCCATGGTCCACGGTATCCATGATGAACCCCTGCAGGATGCCTTCCCTGGGTTTCACCATGGGTAGGCTGAGCCGCTTGAACTGATTCGGGGTGAAGTGGATGGCGTTGTCCAGGTAGCCCTCCGCCCTCAGGGTCAGGTCCACCGGCTGCCACTCGTCAAGTTCCTCGATGACATGGGACCTCTGGGCATGGATCAGGATCTTGTCCATGATCAGGGAGAACTCCGGAATGGCTTCCTTGAAATAATGGTCATAGACCGCCACCCAGGCCGAAACCGTCTCGGTGCCCAGGGTGGCGCCGTGACGGAGAAAAATCTTCCTCAGGGGGATGGGCTGGACGAAGCCGTCGATTGCCAGATAGAAATCATCTCCTTCAGGATCGTACTTGACCCAGTGCTTCACCGTTTCCATGTCAAGGTCGAGGGTGAAGCGATAATCTCCTTCAGGATGGAACTCCTCGAGGCTGACCAGGGGAAAGGCCCTGGACCGCTTCAGGAAAAAGGTCCATTCCCGGCTGGCTTCCTTCATGTCCATGTCGAAGCTCAGCTGGATCCGGTCCTCCAGGAAACGATAGGTGACCTCAAGACCTTCAAAGGGTCCCTGGGCGGGGTCTGTCAGGGACAGAAGCTCGTAGCTTTCCCCCGGGGCGCCCCCTTCGGGAAAGTCTCCCAGGAGGATCCCGCCTTCCTCAAGATAGGGGACCCTTTCGATATCGTGGAAGAAGACCCCCCTCGGAGCCTGGACGCCACCCGTGGAATAGGCTTCATAGCCTGCCGGATAAGTGCTCCTCAGCGCCCCGGGATAAGCCCCGGCGATGAGAAGCAGGACCACCAGGAGCACCCCCGTCAATCCCACCCATCTGGAAACCTGCTTGATGCGGCGGTTCTCGATGAGGTCCACCACCCGGTCACTCGAGGCCGGTCTTTTCTCGGGACTGAAATCCGTCATGCGCAGCAGGAGTTTTCGGGTGGATTCCGAAAGATTCAGCTGTCTGAAGTCCACCCGCTGATTGCGGAATTCAGGGATGCGGCCTGAAAGCATGAAATAGAGGCACATGCCCAGGCTGTAGATATCACTCCTGGCATCCGCCTGGCCGAAGCCGTACTGCTCCGGAGCGATGAAGCCCACGGTGCCCATGATCTGGGTGTCATGGGTCCTGGTGGGACTGTACTGGGTGATCCGCTCGATGTCGATGAGGTAGACCTCCTGGTGGTTCACCACGATGTTCTTGGGCTGCAGGTCTCTGAAAATCAAGGGAAGGGGCTTGTGTCCATGGAGCTCCGAAAGAATCAAGGCGATTTTTCTGGTGATGGCCAGGGCGGCCTTTTCCGAAAGGGTTCCCTCTTCCCTCACTTTTTCATAAAGGGTCTTGCCGGGGAAATAGGTGGTGATGAGGAAGATTTCCTCTTCCTTCACCCGATACTCCACCACCTGGGCCACCCGTCTGTCGGTAATGCGTTTGAGATGGGCGATCTGCATCAGTTCTTCATCCCCCAGGGGCAGAATCCGAAGCTTCATTCTGACCCCGTCTCTCTTGATCAGAAAAACATCCTTGCCCAGGTCACTGAGGCGGTAGAGCACCTTGATTTCTCCGTCGAAAACCTCTTCGATCTTCAGGATTCTATTTTTGATTCTGGCGATTTCCGGATGATTCTCCATGCCTGCCCACCTCCTCATGATGATTTTCTATTGATAATTTCATTATAACTGAATTGGCGACTTCTTTTCTATGGTATAATGGCTAAAAGGGGGTCAATGTCATGAGTCAATCCTTAAAAACCGAAGAGCTTGATAAAATCCTCAAGCACTCCTCATCCATTGACAGCTACCTTGAAGAATTCAATTTCGTATTCAAGGAAATGGCTTTCAAGGAATATATGGAATCGCTTCTGGTCAAATACGGCGTGCGGGTGGCGGACATCGTGAGGAATACTGAAATCGACCGCACCTACGCCTATCAGATCGTGGCGGGAAACCGCAGGGCCTCCCGGGACAAGCTCCTTCAGATCGCCCTGGCGGTGACCGGCGATCTCGAGGAGGTCCAGACCCTGCTCAAGGTTTCAGGGTATTCCCCCCTCTACACCAAGGTCAAGCGGGACGCCATCATCAAGTACGGCATTGAAAAGAATCACAGCCTCAGCCAGATCAATCAACTCCTCTTTGAATACTACGAAAAGCCCCTCTTCGAAAAAGAATAGTCTCCCCAGGTTCAAGGACCTGGCCTATAAAAAAAGTAGCTCGACCTCGAGCTACTTTTTCTTCGGCTTATTTGAAGGCCTTGGCGGCCTTGATGAATTCTCTGAAAATCGGCTGCGCCTTAGTAGGGCGAGATTTGAATTCCGGATGGAACTGGGTGGCCACGAACCAGGGATGGTCCCTGAGCTCGATGATCTCAACCAGGCGTTCATCAGGGGAAAGGCCGCTGAATATGAAGCCTTCCTCCAGGAAAGCCTCCCGGTATTTGTTGTTGAATTCATAGCGATGGCGATGGCGTTCGTAGACCAGGTCCTCTCCATAGGCCTCGAAGGCCTTGGTCCCCGGCATCAGCTTGCAAGGATAGACCCCGAGACGCATGGTCCCCCCCATCATTTCCAGGTCCAGCTGTTCCGGCATCAGGTCGATGACGGGATAGAGGGTTTCAGGATCCAGCTCCGAGCTGTGGGCCCCTTCCAGATCCAGCACGTTTCTGGCAAATTCCACACTGGCCATCTGCATGCCCAGACAGATGCCGAGGAAAGGCACCTGCTGCTCCCTGGCATAGCGGGTGGCGATGATCTTGCCCTCGATTCCCCGGTCGCCGAAGCCGCCGGGAACCAGAATCCCGTGGGCGTCCTTGAGGAGGTCGGCCACGTTGTCCTGGTGGACCCCTTCGGAGCTGATCCAGTCGATCTTGACGGCGATTTCATTGGCGAAGCCCGCATGCTTGAGGGCCTCGGCCACACTGAGATAGGCGTCCTTGAGCTCCACGTATTTCCCCACCAGGGCGATGTTCACCGTATCGGACAGGTTTCTTTCGATGTCCACGATCCGCTGCCATTCCCTGAGATCCGGCACCTGACAGGCCAGGTCCAGCTTGTGGCAGACCTTTTCGGCAAGGCCCTCGGCCTCGAGCATGAGGGGAACTTCGTAGATGCTTGAGGCATCGAGATTGCTGATCACGTTTTCAGGCTCCAAATCGCAGAAGAGACCGATCTTGGCCTTGATCTCCTTGCTCAGGACCCTGGTGGTGCGGCAGATGATCAGATCAGGCTGGATGCCGATCTCCCTGAGTTCCTTGACGCTGTGCTGGGTGGGCTTGGTCTTGAGCTCCCCCGCCTTTTCCAGGTAGGGCACCAGGGTGACATGGATGTAAAGGACGTTTTCACGGCCGACATCGGTTTTGATCTGTCGGATGGCCTCCATGAAGGGGAGGGATTCGATATCCCCCACGGTACCCCCGATTTCCGTGATGATCACGTCGGGGTTTTCATTTTTTGCCACCCGGTAGGCCCTGTCCTTGATTTCGTTGGTGATGTGGGGGATGACCTGGACCGTGGCCCCGAGATAGGCCCCCTTGCGTTCCTTGTTGAGGACGGACCAGTAGATCTTCCCCGTGGTCACATTGGAGTTCTTGCTCAGATTCACGTCCACAAAGCGCTCGTAATGGCCGAGATCGAGGTCCGTCTCGGCGCCGTCCTCGGTGACGAAGACCTCGCCGTGCTGATAGGGACTCATGGTGCCGGGATCCACATTGATGTAGGGATCGAATTTCTGGATGGAAACACTCAGACCCCTGGCCTTGAGCAACCGGCCCAGGGAAGCGGCGGTGATTCCCTTCCCCAAGGAGGATACCACCCCTCCTGTGACAAAAATATACTTCGTTGACATACCTTACCTCCCGATTCATTGATAAAAAAAAGAGTGAGGGGCCACCCAAGGGATGACCACCCACCGTACCTTGATTTCAAAGCTGGGCAGGCACCCTTTCAAAGGGTGCACATCATGATTTTCAATACCCTCTCAGTATATAGTCTTTCGGTTCTTTCGTCAACAAGACCTTGGGTCAAAAAAGATGAATCAGGTTGACGGAAAGCATGTAGACCAGGACGCCGGCAACCGCCACACCGGCGGAAATGGCCAGCCAGGCGTTTCTGAAGTCGATCTTGAGGACATTGGCCGCCACCACCCCGGTGTAGACGCCGGTGGTGGGTATGGGCACGGCCACCAGGAGAAAGAGGCCGATAAGGCGGTAGCGGCGGTAATGCTTCATTTTTTTCGCAGCCCTCTCCTCATAGGCATTCACCCAGTTTCTGAGGGCTCTGAGGGATTTGAAATAGGTGAACAAGGGGCGGACCACGAGCAGCAGCACCGGAACGATGGCCAGATTGCCGACCAGGGCGATCAGGAGACTGTTCAGGGGGGTGATTCCCAGACTGATGCCCAGGGGGATCGCCCCCCTGAGCTCTGAGATGGGTACCATGGCCGTGACAAGCACCATCAGTTCTTTATGCAAGGCAAACTCCCTCCTACAGTTTCAATTTGTTTTCGATATTGTTGAGGACGTAGAAACCCTTCTGGTTCAGGGGATTCTTTCGATTGTAGCGCATGGGGGTGTCGTCGAGCTGCATGAAGATGCCCCCGGCCTCGGTGACAATGACCTCCATGGCGGCGGTATCCCACTCCATGGTCTTTCCCAGGCTGTAGTAGATTTCCGCCTCACCCCTGGCGATGACACAGCCCTTGATGGAACTGCCCATCTCCACCACCCTCTGAATCCGCTCGTGACCGGCATACAGCTCGATGAGCCCGGGCGATACCCTGGATCGGGAGCGCAGGGCCACCAGCTCCTGGGTCCTGTTGGTCACCCGGAGCTTTTTGATCTCATCCCCCACTTCCAGATAGGTCCCCTCTTCGGCGACGGCGTAGAAGAGTTCCCGGGTGGTGGGCAGGTAGATCACTCCCAGGACCGGCCGGCCCTTGAAGACCAGGGCGATATTGACGCTGAATTCGTCATTGCCCTTGATGAATTCCTTGGTGCCGTCGAGGGGGTCCACCAGCCAGCAGTAATCCCTCCTCAGCCGGGACTTGTCGTCCACGCTCTCCTCGGCCAGGATGGCCATGTCGGGAAAGGCGGCCCCCAGCCCCGCCACGATGATGGCATTGGCGGCATGGTCGGCGGTGGTCACGGGAGAATCGTCTTCCTTGCGTTCAACCGTGTAGGCCGACTTGCTGTAAATTTCCAGTACGGCCTTGCCGGCCTCTACGGCCAGTTCCTTGGCGACTTCAAGTTCTTTGTAATAACGCATGAAATTTCACATCCTTGATTGTCAGAAAAGCAGGTCATTTTTTGGTTTTTTCATAACGCCAGGCATCCCGGCACATGGTCTCAAGGGAGATTGATGCCTTGAAGCCCAGGGCTTTCGCGGCCTTGGAGGTGTCGGCGAAACTCACCGCCACGTCACCGGGTCGTCGGGAATGGTATTCATAGGGGATTTTCACCGCATTGACCCTTTCGAAGGTCCTGACCACCTCGAGAACGCTGTGGCCCCTGCCGGTTCCCAGGTTGTAGATGCCCAGGCCTCTGCCCCTCGAGAGGGCGGTCAGGGCCATGAGGTGACCCCTGGCCAGGTCCGCGACATGGATATAGTCCCTGACCCCGGTGCCATCCATCGTATCATAATCCGATCCAAAAATCCTCAAGAATTTCAATTCACCCTTGGCCACCCGGGTGATATAGGGCATGAGGTTGTTGGGGATTCCCCTCGGGTCCTCCCCCAATAGACCGCTCTCGTGGGCCCCCAGGGGATTGAAGTATCTTAAAATCCCGATGGCCCAGGGATCATGGGTTTCACTCAGACGCCTGAGAATTCCCTCCACCATCCATTTGGAATCCCCGTAGGGATTCGTGGGTCCCAGGGGCATGTCCTCCGTGAAGGGAGGGGGGTTTTGGGGGTCGTAGACCGTGGCGGAGGAACTGAAAACCACCCTGTAGACCTCGAAGGCCTTCATGACCTTGAGCAGGTTCAAAGTGCCGGCGACATTGTTTTCAAAGTATTTCAGGGGCAGGGCCACGGATTCTCCCACCGCCTTGAGGCCGGCAAAATGGACCACCCCGTCGGGATGCTCCTTGTTAAAAACCCCCTCAAGAAATTTTTCATCCAGCAGGTCCCCCTTGTAAAAGGGGACCTCCCGGTCCAGAATGCCTTCAATATCCCCCAGCACCGCCATGCGGCTGTTGGAGAGGTTGTCCAGGATAATCGCTTCATACCCCGCTTCAGCCAGTGCAATCACCGTATTGGCGCCGATATAGCCCAGGCCGCCGGTTACCAGTATTTTCATCTTGACCCCCTGTGTTTTTATCATGATTCCATATTACCAATACCCCGTTGAAATGACAAGCCGACATTTCCCTTTTTTTGACAAAAAACAAGGGCTGCTGTCAAAGACCTCCCGGTCCCTGGACAACCTCCTGCCCCTGCCCAAAAAAACAAAAAAACCGGAAATTCCCGGTTTTTCAAACCACCAGTCCGTCCCTGAGCTGGACGATGCGATGGGCCCGCCTGGCGATTTCAGGTTCATGGGTGATGAGGAGGATGGTGTTGCCCTCCTGATTGAGGGCGGTGAGGATATCCATGATTTCCTCTCCGCTTGAGGTGTCCAGATTTCCCGTGGGCTCGTCGGCCAGTATCAACTGGGGCCTGCCCACCAGGGCCCGGGCGATGGCCACCCGCTGCTGCTGGCCCCCGCTGAGCTCGATGGGTTTGTGGTGCATCCGGTCCTTGAGTCCCACGGCTTCCAGAATTTCAGCGGACCTGCGCCTGGCCTCCTCCTTGGTCTCACCCCTGAGGATCAGGGGGATCTCCACATTGTGCCGGGAGGTGAAACGCCCCAGCAGATTGAACTTTTGAAAGACGAAGCCGATCTTCTGATTTCTCAGCCTGGCCATCTCGTCCTCGGAAAATTTCTCTACGCTGATGCCGTCGAGATAGTATTCCCCGGAGGTTTTGGTATCGATGAGGCCGATGATGTTCATGAGGGTGGACTTGCCGCTTCCGGAAGGGCCCAGGATGGCGACGAACTCTCCCCGGGCCACATGGAAATCGATGCCCTTGAGGACCTCGAGTTCCTGTCCGCCCATGGGATAGGACTTTCTCAGGTCCTTCATGGTGATGACATTCTCCCGGGCCTCCATCAGTCCACCACCTGGACGAATTCCGCCAGATTGAGATCCGGGGCCTCCTCCTCCATCAACCAGATTTTGACCGACGCCCCCTTGCTGATGTCGATGATCTCCAAGGCCACCGGCTCTCCAGTGGCTTCACTCGATTGATACACCGGTGTCCCCACGGGAATCAAGAGGGTCAGGGTCTCTCCGCTCAGGACGACCTCCCGGGTCCCTGAGGCGCCGGCACCGGCGCCGCCACCGCCTGCGGCCTTGTTCTCAGCCTGTTTGGCCGCCTTTTCCTCCTCGGTGAGCTCCACCCCCTCGGGATTCGTTTCCGAGCTGCCTTCATTGGCGCTGGCTGCGGCGTAAAGACCCACCGTCACCTCATTGCCGATGATGGTCTGAACCAGGCCGGTCACCTCAGCCTTTCTCTCGGGATAGATCCGGGTGGTCTCCTGTGAAGCCTCCGCGACAGTTTCCTGGGCCGGGGCCTCGGCAGGTGCCGGTGAGGCCGCGGCCTCCTCTGCAGTGCAGCCCGAAAGGGCTCCCAGACTCAGAACAAGTACTCCTAGAACAATGATCGATTTTTTCATCCTGTTTCACTCCCTATTCATATCTCAAGGCGTCGATGGGCTTGAGGGCCGCTGCTCGAGTCGCCGGATAGTATCCAAAAAAGGTACCGGTAACGATTGAAAAGACGAAGGCCAGGGCGTATCCCTCCAGGGAGGGGGACACCGCCACCTCCAGGTACTCGATGAGGGGGGTCATGATGAAACTGAAGAGAATCCCCGCAAGGCCGCCCAGACCGCTGATGATGATGGACTCCAGGAGGAATTCCAGCAGAATATCCTGCTTCCTGGCCCCCAGGGCTTTGAGAATCCCGATTTCCTTGGTCCGCTCCTTCACGGAGACGAAGAGGACGTTCATGATGCCGATCCCCCCCACGATGAGGGTGATCACGGCGATGGAGATCAGGAGAACCGACATGGTCCTGGCCGAATCCTGGGCCGCCACCAGCCGGCTTCCGGCATCCCGGATGGAGACCTCGGCCCCCCCGGTGGACCGGTAGGCTTCCATGAAGAGCTGTTCGATTTCAATGATGGCCGGCGCCACGGCGTCCAGGTCCGTTGCCACGGCGATGATCCTGGGCTTGGAGGTGGATCCCAGAATATAGTTCTCCACGGTTTCATAAGGCAGGAAGGCGCTGTCGTCCACGGTGATGCCCTGGACCGAATCCCCGATGCGGTTGATGACCCCGCTGACCTCGTAGCGTCTCCCGGCGATGGTGACGGACTGGCCCAGGGCCAGGATGGGATCCTCGTAGAGGAGGGTGGCCAGTTCTTCACCCAGGACCACGATTCTCGCCCGGTCCTCGGAATCCCCCGGGGCGATGAATTCCCCGGCCAGCATGGAGAGATTGCTCAGGTCATCAAAATTGTCCATGACCCCGTTGACCCCGCCGTCATAGGAGGCGGTGGCGGAGGCCATGGTGGCCCGGGTCCCCACGGTGATGGTGGCATCGGCGATGTAGTGGCTCTTCTCGAGGATCATGGTCATGTCCTCGGTGCCGATCTTGAAGCTGGTGGCGCCGCCGCCGCCCGCCGACTGGATGTAGAGGGTCCCCACGTTGAGCATGGCGAACTGGTCCTCCACGGCCTCCTGGGAGGCCTTGCCGATACCCACCACCATGATGATGGTGGCCGCCCCGACCACGATGCCCAGCATGGTGAGAAAAACCCTGAATTTGTTCGCCTTGAGATTGGCGAATATCAGTCGAAAGAGTTCCGCTAGTCGCATGTCGTCACCTACCGCAGGGTCCGGATCAAGAGGGTCTGACCCACTTCAAGACCGCTGAGGATTTCCGTGGCGATCCCGTCGGTGAAGCCGGCGGTGATGGCCACCCTTTCGGAACCCGTCTCTGTCTTGATCTCCACCGTCTGCTTCCCGTCCACGATCTTCACGGCGCTGTTGGGAATCACCAGGACGTCGGTCCGCTCCCGGATGACATATTCCACCTGGGCACTGAGCCCGTTGAGGACATTGGGCAGGGGCTCCGTCACCCGGATCCTCACCTCATAGGTGACGATGCCGTTGTTGTCGATCTTCCCCTCGGGGTCGATGCCCACGACCTCTCCGGCGATTTCACTGCCGTAGCTGATCTCAAAGTTGAGAACCGCCTTCTGACCCACGGCGATCTGCCCCATGTCCAGCTCCGAAACCTCGCTGAGGACATAGGCGCTTTCAACCTCACCCAGGGTGAAAAGGGGGTTGTTGACCTTCACCAGATCTCCGATATCCCCCTTGAGGCTGATCAGGGTCCCCGAGTAGGGGGCCGTGACACTGAGACTGCCTGTGGCGGCCATTTCCGCAAGGACGGTCTCATGGCTGCTTTTCGAAGTCTCGTAGGCCTCCAGGGCCTGAGCATAGGCGCGGTCGGCGTAATTCACCGATTCCCCTAAAGCGGCCACCAGGTCGCGCTGGGAGGCCACTTCACTCAGGGAATACATGGCGGGATAGTCTGTCATCAGACCCAGGAGAGAGAGCCCCTCGGCGTACCGGGTCTTTAGATCGACCAGGGTTTCCCTGGCGTCGATTCTCTCCTTGTCGGTTTTCAAGAGATCCTCTTCAAGGCTGAAGACCAGGTCCCGGTAGTCCTCCTCGCCGAGGACCAGTTCCAGGACCTTGTCCCCCTCCTCCACGTAGGTCCCGGCCACCGCCGTGATGGCGGCGATTTTCCCGCTGTAGGGAGAAACCGCCTCGGATCCCGGAATCACCAGATTCCCGTCCGCCAGCTCCGTGATTCTCAGATCCCCGGTCTTGACCTTGACCTCTGTGATTTTCTCCTCGACCTCTTCCTCGGCCTGACTCCCCCCGGCCCACTGGTAGACCGGGTAGGCTCCCAGGACAAGTATGACAACGATGATGCTGATCCATTTCTTTTTCATAATCTGACCCCTCCAAATTTCTCATGGTTTCATTGTAATCATGGAATGTGGCGAAATTATGAAGAAAAAAAGCCTCCTCTTTATCGGGGAGGAGGCCTGTCCTGATTCAAGTTTTCAGTTTATGAAGAACGAATTCCAATACCTCTTGGGGATCGATGCTCAGGGATCCGCCGAAGTGGTTGCTCATCAGGGTGTTGTTCATGGTTCCCAGGAAGAGCATGGCCCCGTGGCGGGGATTTTCAAGATCAAAGACCCCCTGGGTCATGCCCTCCCTCATGATTTCCTCCACCAGGAGGTATCTTTCCCTCATGAGTTCGAAAACCTCCTCCTTCACCTGGCAGTGGTCGAAGCTCTTGAGGGTCTGCAGGAGTTTCATGGTCCGCATCAGGCCCAGGGCCCCTTCGATGTCCGCTTCTCCCATGATTCTGAGTTTGTCCTCCGCCGATACGGCCTTCCCCAGTTTTTCCAGGGTCTTCTGCCTCTGGGTTTCCAGATTGTGGATCACCATGGAGGCCACGAGTTCCTCCTTGGAGGCGAAGTACTCGTAGATGGTCCCCTTGCCGATTCCCGCCGCCTTGGCGATATGACTGATGGTGGTCTCATGGTAGCCCTTTTCCGTGATGAGCTCCCAGGCCGTCTCGAAAATCTGGATCTCCTTGTCCTTATACACCCTCATGATCGGCTTCCTCCTTCAGTCCCTTCCGGTTGAAGAGGTAATAGACCGTGGGAATCAGGACCACCGTGAGAAGGGTGGCGTAGAGGAGTCCCCCCACCACCACCGTGGCCAGGGGAGCCGTGGTCTCGGAGCCCTCCCCCAGGCCCAGGGCCATGGGGACCAGGCCCAGCACCGTGGTCAGGGTGGTCATGAGGATGGGTCTGAGTCTGACCCTGGCGGCCTCGATGAGGGAGGCCCTGAGGGCCATCCCCCGCCCCCTCAGGGTGTTGATGTAGTCCACCAGGACGATGGCGTTGTTCACCACGATTCCCGCCAGCATGATCACGCCGATCATGGCGGGGACACTGAGGGTCCTGCCGGTGACAAAAAGGGCGATGATGCTCCCGGAAAGAGCCAGGGGCAGGGTGAACATGATGATGAAGGGGTATTTGACATTCTCGAACTGGCTGGCCATGATCATGTAGACCAGAAGGACCGCCAGGACCAGGGCCAGGACCAGGGATTGAAAGGACTCGATCAGGTCCTCGTTCTGGCCTCCGATATAGTAGGAATAGCCGTCGGGAAAGACCAGGGCGGAGAGTTTTTCCTCGAGTTCCACGGAAATGCTCCTGAGATCCCGGTCGAAGATGTTCATGGCAATGGTGACGGTCCTCACCTGGCCCTGGCGGTTGATGGTGGTGGGACTCTTGACGATTTCAAGAGACCCGGTGAGTTCGTCGAGGCTGACCAGACCGTAGGGGGTTTCCACCAGGAGGTTTCTCAGGTCGTCCACCGAGGCCGTGAGGGAGGGATCCCCCTGTATCCTGATGGCGATTTCCTCTCCCTCGGTCTTGTAGCGGGTCAGGGTGGTGCCCTGGGTGAGGTCCCGGACATACTGGGTGACACCGGCCCCGGTCATGCCGTAGAAGGAGGCCTTGTCCCGGTCGATTTTCAGGACCAGTTCATCCTGTTCCTCGGCGATGCTCGAGGTCACCTCCCGGGTTCCCTCCACCTCCCGGGCAATGGCCACGATTTCATCGGCGTACTCTTCGAGAACCTTGAGGTCATCCCCCTTGAGGGCGATGGAAATGGGGGCCGTCATGCCGCCGAAGCCCTGGGTTTGAGCGGCCGAGACACTGATTTCAGCCCCGGCATAGCCCTTGAAGAGATTCCGAAGCTCGTCCGCCACCTCGAAGGTGGTCTTGTCCCGGTCGCCCCGGTCCACCAGGGTCGCCGTCAGGGAGCCGGTATTCCCCGCCACATTGGTGATGAAGCCCATGCCCGAGGATCCCACCGTGGTGGAGATGGAAGCGATTTCAGGAATCTTCCCGAGATCCTCCTCCATCTGGTCCACGATTTCCAGGGTCTTTTCAAAGCGGGTGGCGTTGGGCAGTTCCACACTGATGCTGACACTGCCCTCATCCATGGCGGGGATGAATTCCACCCCCACGAAGGCCATGAGACCCAGAGAAAGAATGAAGGCGCCCAGGGCGATGAACACCGTGGCCCGGCGATGGTCCAGGGCCCGGTGGAGCAGCCTGTCGTAGAAGTTCTGGACCCTTTCAAAGGCCTTGTCGAAGGTGCTGAACCGCCGGGTTTCATCCTTGGAGTGGTCCACCTTGAGAATCACGCTGGAAAGCATGGGCACCAGGGTCAGGGCCACCACCAGGGAAGCCAGGAGGCTGAAGGTCACGGTGAGGGCCAGCTCCTTGAAGAGAATGGAAGTCACGCCTTCCACGAAGACGATGGGGAGGAAGACCGCCACGGTGGTGAGGGTGGAGGCGATGACCGCCATGGAAACCTCCTCGGTCCCCTCCTTGGCCGCCTGGACCCGGCTGTGGCCCAGATCCCGGTAACGGTAGATGTTTTCCAGCACCACGATGGAGTTGTCCACCAGCATGCCCAGACCCAGGGCCAGTCCTCCCAGGGTCATGAGGTTGATGGTGATGCCGTTGAAATAGATGAGGCTGAAGGTGGCGATGATGGAGACGGGGATGGATATGGCGATGACCATAGTGGTCCTGATATTCCTCAGGAAGAGGTAGAGGATGGCCACGGCCAGGATGCCTCCGATGACGCCGCTGAGGGCCACGTTGGCGATGGCCTTGTTGATGAAATCCGAAGCGTCGTAGATGATCTGGATCTGAAGATCCTCCATTTCCCGCTGGAGTTTGTCCAGTTCCTCCCTGACGGCGCCGGCCACCTTGACGGTGTTGGCGTCGGAGGACTTGGTGAGGTTGACTCCCAGGGAAAGGTCTCCGTCGAGACGATTGATGCTGATGGTTTCTTCAGTGCCCTTGGAGACCCTGGCCACGTCGGCGATTCGGATCACCGTGCCGTCTCCGAGGAGGACCGGCAGGTTGGCGATTTCCTCCACCGAGGCGTATTCCCCCAGGATTCTCAGGGGCATGTTCTTGTCCCCCCGCTGGATTTCTCCCGAGGGCAGGTTGAGATTTTCACTGATCAGGATGCTTTTGAGCTGGTTGAAGGAAAGGCCGTAGTTCTCCAGGGCCAGGGGGTCGATCTCAATGAGGACCTCCTCTGAAAGGCCCCCGGAGAGATTGACGGAGGCCACCCCCTCGATGCGCTCGAGTCTCGAGAGGACCTTGTCCTCGACGATGGTCTGGGTTTCGGCCAGATCTCCGGAGCTCTTCACGCTGAGGGTCATCACCGGCATGGCGTTGGGATCGATCTTGAAGACCCTGGGCGTGCTGGCCTCCTCCGGGAGAGCACCCTTGACCATGTCCACCTTCTCCCTCATCTCCAGGGCGGCGGTTTCCATGTCCACGCCGAAGTCGAAGAGGAGGATGACAATGGAACTGCCCTCGGAGGAATTGGAATTCAACTCGTCAAGGCCGCTTACCGTGGCCAGGGCCCCTTCCAGGGGGCGGGTGATCAGGGTCTCCATCTCCTGGGGACTGGCCCCGCTGTAACTGGTGGAGACGATGGACACCGGCACCTCGATTTCCGGATAGAGGTCGACGGCGAGATTGGAGAAGCTCACCACTCCCAGCAGGACCACGATGAGGGTGAGCATGATGACGGTGACAGGCCGCTGGATGGCTAGATTGGAAATCTTCATGCTAGCGCCCCCTGACGATCTTGATCAGGTCATCCTCGCCGAGAAAGTCCTGTCCCTTGACCACCACCGTATCCTCCGCCGTGAGGCCGCTCAGGATCTCCACCATTTCACCGTTGTCCTCTCCCAGGGTGACGGGCACCCTTTCCACCCGGTCCTCCACGGCCCGGTAGACGAAGTAATCATCCCCGAAGAGGACCGCATCCACCGGAAGGAGAAAGACCGACTCCCGGTTGAGGTCGAGCTCCACCAGGACCTTCATCCCGGGATAGAGGTTCTCCCGGGTCCCGGTCAGGAGGACGGATCCGGGGTACATGTTTTTCCGGGGATCCTTCTCGGGATTCACCCAGTTGATGGTACTCTCGTACACCCCGCCGCTGGCGGGAACCACGATGCGAACGGGCATCTGGGGCTTCACCAGGGAGATTTTTCCCTCAGGAACGAAAAAGGCGACCTCGAGATTCTCCAGGCTGAGAATCCTGATGGTGTTCTGGGCGCTGACCAGGTTGTTTTCTGAAAGGTTGATCTCTCCCACCACCCCGCTCACCGGGGCGGTCAGGGTGAGTTCCTCCGTCATTTCAAGGGCGTTTTCGTAGGCGAATTCCGCCTGGGAAAGCTGGTCTCTGAGCAGAGACAGCTGATTGCCGGAGGCCCTCAGTCTGGCGTTGTCATATTCCAGTTTGGAGACGGCACCGGCTTCATAGAGGACCCGGGTGTTCTCCAGCTGGTCCACGGCATTGAGGTAGTTTTCATACTGGGTGTTGTAATTGCTCTTGGCCAGTTCATACTGGAGACGGGCGCTTTCCACCTGGTCCCCGGTCTTGTCCCCCTTCAGGATGGCCAGGACCTGGTCCTTGTCGACGGTGTCCCCCACCTTGACGAGGATCTCCAGGGCTTCTTCCGCCCCGGTCACCTGGGGGGTGACCATGACGGACTCCCTGGCGGCAAGTTCTCCGGTAAAGACCATGGTCTGGGTGAGACTTCCCTTCACCGGCTGCATCACCTCCACGGCAACGGTTTCATCCTGGGGTACGACTTCTTCACTTTGACAACCGGTGACCAGGAGCATCACCAGCAATATACCGATCAACCCTTTGTTTTTCATTTCAATCTCCTTCCGACCGACTGGTCGGTTCTCATTATACCCAAGTCCGGGAGGCTTTTCAAGGCCCAGTTTTGTAAAGTTTCCGCCCCATTGTTAATTCCTAATATTTCCTTAAGGCCTATTCATTAAAAACTATCAATCCTCCCAAAGCCTTGAATCCTGTAATCCCTGTCGATATACTTGACTTGATAGATTGTTAATCTATTATCGATTTTTCACCCCTGCTTCTTCCCTTAAAGAATCCAGGGCCGTGATGAATTAATTCTCCTATACTGTTTTGGGGTCCTTCCACCACGAAGGACCCATTTTTTATGATCCGCCGCCCTGAACTGCGTTTTAGGGGTTCCTATGGGTATATAGATGTATTGTAAGGAAAATCTGAAAAAAACCTTTTAAGGAGGAATCTAACATGAAACGTAGTCTAGTGTTCCTGCTGGTCCTGCTGCTGCTACTGGGCACTCTGCCAGTCTACGGCGCCACCTACGGCGAGACCCTTTACGGTCTCGGTCTGGTCAAGGGGGACGGCACCGGCAACCTCAATGAATCGAGTCCCATCACCCGGGCTGAAATGATGGTGGTGCTTTCCAGGATGTACGGGGTGGAGACCCAGGCCATGAACTTCGGCCTTCCCACCACCTTCACCGATGTGTCCCCGAGTGACTGGTACGCCCCCTATGTGGCCTATGCCGAAGCCAATGAATGGACCTACGGCATCGGGGGAGGCCGGTTCGGTCCCATGGACCCCGTCAACGAACAGATGGCCGCCGCCTTCATGCTGAGGGCCCTGGGCCACACCGGCGCCTGGGAGGGGGCCATCGAGGACGCCCGGGCCCTGGGTATCGATACCAACGCCAGCAGCCCCATCCTCAGGGGTCAGGTCTTTGAACTCATGTACGACGCCATCAACACCAGGAACACCCAGGGGGTGCTTCTCGGAGTGGCCCTGGGGGTTCTCAGCGAGGACGCCCCTGCTGAAGACTTCAAGGTCCAAAGCGTGACTGCCGACAACCTCATTGAGATCGAGGTGGGCTTCAACCAGACGGTGGATGAGGAGACCGCCACCGACCTGGCCCATTACACTCTGACAGAAGGGGTCAATGCCATCGATCTGCTTCTGGCCGAAGTGGACGACCTCGGAAAGACCGTCACCCTCACCTTGAACGGGGCGGTGCCCCAGCAGACTGCGGCCAAACTGGTCATTGAAGATGTCCTGAGCCGGGGTGACGATGTGGTGGCGGACACCACCAGATACCTCACCCTCATGGATACTGCCATCCCCGAGGCCCAAAGCCTCGAAGCCGTGGGACTGAAGACGCTCAGAGTCCGTTTCTCAGAACCCATGAACACCATGGATCTCATCAAGAGCAACTTCTCCGTCAACGGGGGAGCCCTCCTGATCAACAGGGTGAATCTGGGTCTCACCGACGACTTCGTCGACCTCGAGCTCTACACCTCCCTTGAAACCGGCACCTACAGCGTCACCGTCGAGGCCGGCATCCGGGACTACGCGGATTTCTCCACCCAGGAAAAAACCCTGACCCGGTCGGTGACCAAGGATACCACGTCCCCCACCATCGTGGGTTACAAGGACGTCTCCCCCACCCGGGTGACCCTCATCTGGAGCGAGGAACTCGTTGATGAAACCATCACCGTATCCTCCACCGAACCCCGGATCTACCACACCAACAGCAATTACTACCCCGACACCGTCACCCTCGAGGGGGATGAAATGACCCTGACCTTCTCCTCGTCCCGGGCCATGCCCGACAGCACGGTCTATGTCTACGTGAAAGAGGGAGAAGTCGAGGACCTCTGGGAGAATGAGAACACCGACCAGGTGAAACGGGTGGACCTGCCCTCCGATGACACGGCTCCCGAGGTGGATGAACTGTCCATCGTCTCAGCCACCAGGGCGGAGCTCTTCTTCACCGAGGACGTGACTCTCGATGACATGACCTTGAAACTCTACGACGCCGAGGATGACAACATCTCCAGCAAGATGACCTTCACCCCTTCAAGCGGGGACCTCGACATGGAGGACCCGGTGGTCATCACCTTCACCGAGCCCATCGAAGGGGAATTCGAACTCCTCATCGAAGGAGTGGCGGACCTGAACCTGCCCACCCCGTCGGAAATGCCCGCCACCAGAGTGGCCTTCACCATGACGGACCAGACCCCGCCGGACTTCGGCGACTTTGAAGCCGTCATCTACCGGGCGGGGGAAATCGACCAGGTCCTGGTGGTCAGCTTCTTTGAAGAAATGGCCACCACGGGCTCCTACGGCATCGACAATCTCAGCAACTACATTCTGAAATCAGGTGCCCTTGCCGACAGAGGTTCCGGCTACTCTCCCGCCACCTCCTCCTTCGAACTGTCCCAGCTTCAGAGCGATATCACCACCACCATCCTGGATGACGGACAGGCTATTGAAATCAGGATTCCCAGCGTGACCGAGGACGGGACCTACGGCCTCGACCTGCAGAGTGCCGTCGATGTCTTGGAGGTGGGCCGCCTCAGTGACGCCGCGGGCAACAACACCAGCCTCTACTCCTATACCATGGACATCGAAGCCCCCGGCAGCGTGGCCATCACCGAGGTCAAGGCCGTGGACACCACCACCGTCGAAGTGGTCTTCGACGACGATTTTTCCGATTTTGAAGCCACCGACCTGGTCTTCTACGTCGACGGCAGTCTGACCGCCACCACCGGAGTGGACTACTCCCTGACCGGAGAAGGCTCCACGGCCGCCTATACCCTCGAAGACGCCATGCACTCGAGTGCCGTGGACCTGATGTACCGCATCGTCGGAACCGATTCCGTCAACGCCTACGGAGAAACCCTTTCCCTCATGGCCACCCCCTCCAACGCCCTGGTGGAGGACGGCATCGATCCCGCCTTCATCCTCTATGACCTCGACGAGGACGGGGACGAGGACGACCCGGGCATCCTCCTCACCACCCTCAGCACCTTCGATGATGAATTCCCCGGCCAGAATGCCACCGTCATCGCCCTGCATTTCACGGAAACCATCAATGCCGCCAGCCTGAGCCTCTACAGTTTCGAGGTGGCGGGAGGCGCCTATGACGTCCTGGCCATCAGTTCCTCCTGGGACTCCCTGGAAAAGGACGACGTGCAGACCTACTTCCTGGTGGTGGAGAATCCGGAGGATGACGACCTCGACGGCCTCACCCTCACCCAGGAGGTTCCCCTGAGGGACCTCGCGGGCAATGAAATGGAGAACGCCGAAGGGCTCATCACCTTCACCACCCTCATGTAAGCGAAACCAGTCAGTGCCGACAAGCAGAGGCAGCGACCGTCACGGTCGCCGCCTCTTTCTTTGACAACAAAGGGAATCGTCACCGCCCCCCGTCAACTCATTGATAAAAAAATGCACCTCCCTGAAAGGGGGGTGCATTTTGCTTGTCATCGGATTCACCTGGGTCTGTCCATCCTTGAGGAGGTCCGGGCCCGCCACCGGCTACTGGTCACCCAGGAGTTCCTCCAGGGCCAGGACCTTCATGTTGTAGTTGATGATGGAGGTCAGGCGGTTTTGCCGGGCCTCCAGATAGTCGGCTTCCTCTCCCAGGCGGTCGGCTTCACTGATGAGGCCCAGGGCCAGCTTCTGCTCGGCGATGTCATGATTCTTCTCGGCGATCTCCAGGTAGAGGTCCTGGATACCGATCTTCATATCGAGGACGTCGAGGTCGAAAAAGTCTCCCCTGAGGCCCGTGGCGAAACTGTCAAAGGCATCCTCATAGGCCAGGCGGGAAATCTCATAATCGTAAAAAGCGATTTTGTATTCCTTGTCGTAGGGCTCATAGGCGTCATCGGTGAGTTCAAAGAGGGTCTTGTCGGCAAAGTAATCGGCGTACTTGCCGTACAGGTCCTGGTCCTTTTCAATGACGGACCGGGCCAGTTGAGGGGTGTAGCTCCAATCGAAGGGGAGACGGGTCACTGCCACATCGAGGGTGAGCTCCGAGACCGGATCCAGACCGACCTTGATTTTCAACTGATTGGTGGCGTCTCTGAGATCGCTCTCGGCTTCCATGACATCGATCTGGGCGGTTTGATAGTCGTTTTGAGAATTATTGAGATCCAACAGGGAGATGAGACCCAGTTCATAGCGTTTCAAATCCGCTTCGTACTGCATTTCGGCCTGGGCCTGGCGGACCTTTGCCGCCTCCACTCCGATCTCCATGGTCTTGACGTCGTAGACCAGGTCATGGACCTGGGTGATGATGGCATATTCATCGGCTTCCTTCTGGAGCTGGGCGAGTTTGAGCTCGGACTCCGCCCGGAAGGTCTCCACATGGACCTTGGTCATCCGAAAGAGGGTCTCCAGGCGGCCTCCCCCATTGTAGGCATTGAATTCAGCCACCTCGATGGCATCCTCCAGATTGTCCTGGGCAAACTCGATCTTGAAATCATTGAGAATGTCCTGCTGGGACTTGTCCTCGGCCATGGTGACGAGTTCCTCCAGGGTGTAGGCCTGGGGCACCTCCGCCGTCACCGTAGCTTCTTCAGCGAAGCTGGCGGCCCCGAGGACCAGCAGCATCATCAATCCTGATATGATAAACCTTGTTTTTTTCATCGGCTAAATCCCCCTTAATAGGCTGGGCCAGTACTGCTGGCGAACAAGAATCGGTAAAGGGTGCTGTTGTAGCTCATTACCGCCAAGTGATAATTCATTCTGAGGTTCTCGATGGAAAGAGCCACCTCCTGATAGGTGGTCTGGGTCACGTAGCCGAGATCCTGTTGCAGCTTGAGGTTCTCAAGCCGCCCCTCCTGTTCCGCCAGGGTCGCCTGCAGGCTGAGCACGTCCCCCCTGGCGATGAGGACCTGGTCGTAGGCCTTGAGAATTTCCAGGGTGATGGCCTCCCGGGTCTGCTCAAGCTCCACCATGACCTTGAAGACTTCATCCAGCTGGTCTTCGTAATCCTCGGTGAGGACTTCCGACCGCAGGAAGCGGCCGTCCTCGGACTCATAGTAGGTTTTTTTATCGTTCTCCATGGCCACCCGGCCCAGGACGTCCACCATTTCCACCCGGTTGGCCAGGGCCCTGGCCACATAGAAGTCCACAGGCTCCAGGGTCATGAGCTGGGGTTCCTCCAGGGTGTAGGTGTATTCCTCGTACGGGTCGTCATTGTGGATGAACTGGTTGAAGGTCTCCAGCATGGTCCGGTACTGGTTGAGGGCCTCGATGTGGTCCACTCCGGCCGCCATCATTTCAACCTCGGCTTCCATGAGGGCCACCTCTGAGATTCTCCCCAGGCGGTATTTCTCCTGATCCAGGGCATAACCTGCTTCCTTCAGGGCCAGGGTCTCCCCCTTGATCCGGTAGTCCTCACGGGCCCTGTAGAGGCCCATGTAGAGGTCCCTGAGGCCCAGATACACGGCGTAGGTGGTGTTCTGATGGGTGAGGTCCATGACCGCCACCGAATGATTGAGGCTCCCCTGGGCGGTCATGAGGCTGATCCTGAGGGGGACCTCCTGCTCCATGCCGAACTTGACGAAACCCTTGTCGTCGAGGTCCTCGAGATTCTCGATCTGGGAAAGGATACTGTTGGCGGTCAATTTGGCTTCGATGGTATTGAAGGCCACCTGCTCCTTCACCATTTCGCTGGTCCGGTAACCCGTGGTCTGTCGGACCAGGTTGAAGGTGGGGGCCAGGGTCGCCGCCGAGGACAGGCTGCCGAAGCCCAGAATCCCCGCCAGGGCCAGTGCGATTGTTTTATTCTTCAAAGGACATCCCTCCTGTATTTCTCCATATTATTACCCCTTTGTGGCTGAAATATGTCAATAAAAAAAACTGACCCTCCAGTCAGTTTTTATCATACCCTTAAAAATCCTCTAAAACAAGTAACCCGGGTTACTTAATAAAAATTTAATCCTTCCAGGGCCCTAGTCGGCAAGGGTCCCCTTCACCCGGTGGAGCTCCCTCATGAAATAGCCGAAGAAGACCCAGAAGATGGGGGCGATGGACACCACGGAGTCGTTGAAGAAACTGGTGACCAGGTAGCCCAGGAGGGCGAAGTAGAGGCCCACGGCAAAGGGGTCCTTGAGCTGCCCCTTGAAGATCCGGTAAAAGCCCGCCAGGACCGCATAGGCCGCCGCCGCCAGAAAGAGCACAAGAGAAATCATGCCGGAATTGACCCCCATCTGCAGATAGAGATTATGGGGCTTGTCCACGATGATGTAGGTGCGGCCGAATTCATTGATCCGTCCCAGAATGTCCTCCTGGGGAAAGACGAAGACGTAGGAGTCGGGGCCCGTGCCGATGACGAGGGTGTCCTTGAGGAGGGGCAGGGTCCGGGACCAGATGTAGCCCCGGCCGGAACCGATGTGGCCGTAGCCCTCGAGGCCGATGGAGGGCGCCATCTCAGCCTCCTCCACCAGCTGGTTGTTCATGGAGAGGATCTTCATGCCTTCCTTCTGCATGACCACCCGGATATAGGATTTCTTGAAATTGACGTCGATGACATTGTCTTTTGAAAGTTTGGCATCGAAGAATTGATACTTTTCGTCGAGCATGTAGAATTCCTTAGTCTCAGGATCGTAGTCGTATTCAAGTTTTTGATAGTCCCCGTCCAGGACATGGAGCTGTCCTTCACTGTTGAGGAGAAAATTGAAATTGTTCCCTTCATCCCTGAACTCAAAGCGGAGCATGGGGCCGTCCACCCGGAGCTTTTCAAGGACGGGTGCTCCCACATGCTGGGGAATGAAGGACCGCTGGTAGTCGTTCACCAGGGACATGACGCCCTGGTTGAAGACCGCCACGGCGATGACCAGGCCCAGCAGGACCCCTCCGATGATTTTTCTGTCCACCCGCTTCATCAGGAGGATTCCGGCGAAGAAGAGGATCACGGCAAGTCCCGTCATCCCCGCCGAAGACCGGGACCCGAAGAGGGAGAAGACCGAGGCCACCACCAGGACAAAGACCGCCATCTTGTGTTTGTGGTTTTTCACCTTCATCATGATCCCCATCAGGGCCGGGATGAGCAGGGTGTAGTAGGATCCGATGTAGTTGGGATTGTAGAGGGTGGAGTAGACCGTCTTGTCCCCGACTCTGAAAACCAGGTTGTCGATGTCCACGTTCAATTTGGCCGGGGTGATGAGGCGTCTGCCCAGGGTCGACCGGAAGAAGTCAAGACTGAAGTACTGGGGCACGCCGATGAGGGTCACGATGACCGCCCCGATGAGGAGCATGGTGATGAGGGTCCCCCGGGATTCCTCCCCCCAGAGGTAGGCCATCAAAAATAGCAGGATGTAGACCGTGATGACGAAAAACCCTTCGTAACGGCCGTTGACACCGAAGTAGGTAATCCAACCGTAACCTGACAATAGGGAAGAAAGCATTACAAAAAAATAATAGCCATAAACGAACTTGTCAAAGCCCAGGAATTTGAGGGCCTTGATCTCCTTCATGCTGAAGGCCATGATGACCAGGAGCAGGGGCAGGGCGAAAAGCAGGATTCCCGCCTTGGCTTTATGGAAAAAATCCAATTTGCTACCTTCACCGCCCCAGACGGTATTCTCCACACCGGTGTTGACTTCCACCGTGCCGTAGACCACCACGGGGACCAGCACGAAGACGATGAGCAGCACGGCGGCAATCAACATTTCTCTGACTAAATCTCTATTCATCCAAAATCCTCCAAATCTTAATCGTAATCATTATACTAAGATTGAAAGGGAGATTCAAGTTTAAAAGCCCGGGACAAGGGTCACGGTGACTGAAGAAAATTCTCCCCTCTGACCGTGTGATGCCCGAAGACCCCCTCAACCGGCAGAATCTTCCCACCCATTTGCCGGTTTCCGGGAACTTGCCGAAAAAAGAGAACCGGCTCCCTTGAAGGGAACCGGTTCACCTGCTATCATGTCAGGTCAAAATGTCCGAATGTCCGAATGTCCGTACCCGACAATGCTTATTTGTATTCTATAAAACCCTCAAAGGCAATCTCCGTCACGATGCCCTCCTTCACGTTGCCGGCGATATCTCGGATGGCGGGTTCTGAACCCCGGTCAAATCATCATCATCGTTCGCCTGTTGCCAAGTTTGCGTCTTTCGTATAAGGTTGGCAAAGCTTATACAACCATAGTCCCCCCACCGATTACACTCACGCTGCATTCTCAAAGTAAAGAATCACCACCGACTGGGTTGTCGATTCTTCTACTCCGGCATCACCAACCGAATATGTTTCATAGGTGACCCGGTCTTCACCTCGTACTCACCGTCAAACTCATCCTCATCGAATACCATCAGTTCCGGCACGATGCGGTCTTCCACCAAGCCAGCCGAATTCCGGCAGCTCCAAGAAGACTGACTTCAAAGTCCACCGGTTCTCCGTACGCATTGGCGGAAACGGCCTCATCGGTGACCACGAAATAGAGCCGGTCATATGAGGCTATGGCATCCGCAACCTCTGCCCCATAGGTCGCGTCGTAGTTCATGACCTCCTCGAAGAACTCGAAGACCAGGACCGTGTTGTCGTCCTCGTTCTCATAGGTGTCCAGGCCGAAGTCCTCCCCGAAGGTGAGACTGGTCAGGAGGTCCAGGGATCCCACTTCGTTCGGTTCCAGGTCACCCACGTAGAAGCTGAAGTCCTCTCCCTCGATTTCCGTCAGCCGGTCCTCGAGGGTCACTTCCACCGTGTCCGTTGCAATGGCATGGACCGTGTCGATCGCCACGATGCCCTTGGGTTCGATTTCCACGAAGGTGGAGAAGGCCTCCGTCAGATTGCCCTCGGCATCCGCCAGCCTGCCAAGCTCCAGGTAGCGGTAAGTGGTATAGTCTACATAACCGGCGCCCAGCTCCTGCACTTTCAAATCAAGGCCGTACCGGCCGTCATCCACCACCGACGGGATATGGATCTCCACGGCTTCCCCACCCTCGAGAACCACGATTTCGATGTCGATTTCAAAGTCGTCCTTCAGTTCCGTGAGCTCGTAGGCCTGGTAGAAGTCCAGGCCGGTGATGGCGCTCCCCGTGGCCTGGAAAATGGGAGAATACCCTGCCAGGGAGGCAGGGGCGCCAATGCTCGTGTTGATGATGTAATTGGAAAGGTCCGTCACGCTGTACTCGCCCTCGGTGGCCATGGCCTCGCCGAAGTCGATGCGGATCAGCTGACCCTCCTCCTCAGCGAAGTAAAGTCTGGCCGTGGGGTAGTCCGCCTCAAAGGGGGCCTCGGCGTCCGTGACGGTAAAGGCCACCGTGGTCTCGGCCATGGCGTTGGCGGCAGGGGAAGTGTCCACGATGCCCGCCATGGTGAGGGTGTAGTCCCCGTCAAGGCCGGCCACACCGATGATCAGTTTGTCCTCGTCGATATCTTCTGAATCGACGTCCACGTCCACTTCCTCCCCTTCGTCGTCCAGGAAGGTGAATTCTTCCTCATCAAAGGCGATTGCCTCAGTGAAGGTGATGGTCAGTTCATCATCCTCCACCTCGACATCCTCGATCGCCGGCGGCGCCGTATCCACCGTCACTTCAATTTCAATCATCTGCTGGGCGTTGTCATTCTCCCAGTAGTCCTGGACATACTCCTCCAGGACATAGACATAGGCGGTCCCCTCGGGCAGCAGGTCCCCCTCGTTGTCCAGACTGAAGAGGATGGTCATTTCGTTGTCGATCACTTCGATGCTCTTGGCTTCATTGCTTGAATTGGTGTGGTAGACCTCCTCGATGCCGTCAGAAAGCATTGCCTTCACCGTGACATTCTCAAAATCCAGGTCCTCGTTCCAGATGAGGGTCACCCCTTTGGCATCCGCATCCTTGTAGCCCGTCACATAGGGGGCCTCGGCGTCCTCCTCCACCGTCACGGTGAAGGTCCTGGTGAGAACGGTGAAACCGGCGTAGTCGGCGATGCCGGACACCTCGAGGGTGTAGTCCCCCTCGCTCAGATCGTTGAAGGTGGTGATTCTCACCGCCTGATTGTCCTCCAGCAGTGCCACATCCCCGGACAGATAGTACTTCTTGCCGGCTTCATTTTTCACTTCATAATTGTCCTTGTCCCCCAGGTCTTCAAAGTCCATGGGCTCGGAAAAGGTCACCTTGAAGGTGTTGATTCCGGTATTCGTCGCCCCGGTCACCTCGGGAATGGTGGTATCCATGAAGGCCACCGTCATCTCGGTATCCGCCACCAGCAGGTCCTCGTTGTCAAGGGCTTCGACATCCTCGACGCTCACCACGGCCTCGGTCTGCTGGGCCACGGGAACGTCCTCATCCTCAAGATCGAGGTTCAGGATCACCGTCACCCCGTCCTCCTGCAGGTCCGCAAGGAAAATATCAAAGGTGTCATCGTCACTCTCCACGGAGTAGTTCGACGCCTCTTCAGCCGTCTCCTCATCCACTTCGGTGTTGAAGACCACCGCCACCTGGACCAGGTTGAGGGCCTCTACCGAAAGAACCTCCAGGGTCTCGGGCGTCCCTTCCTCCAGTCCCAGAACCACTGACAGCAGGTCACCCTCGGTGTTCTCCGTCTTCAGGGTCTTGTACATGAGCTCGAAGAGCTCGCCCCGAAGAATGGCACCGTCATCCGTGATGCCCGCCGTCACGTCGATCCCCAGGGAGGCTGCGAATGCCACGGCTTCTTCAAAGGTGAAATCCTCTTCCGAGCTGTAGCCCAGGACCCTCAGGAGCATGGTGGCCGCCTGGTCCGCCGTCAGGGAATCGTGAGGACCAAAAGTCCCGTCACCGTAGCCCGTGACCCATCCCTGGGCCTCGGCAAAGGCGATATAAGGCGCATAGGCGCTCAGAGGATCCACATCACTGAAGGTGGTGGGCAGTTCAAAGGAGGCGGCTTCTTCTTCAAGGCCGTACATCCTCGCCAGGACCACCATCATCTGGGACCGGGTCAAGGCTTCCCCCTCCATGAGGTCGCCTTCACCATCTCCCAAAATGAGTTCCCAGTCGAAGAGGATCTCCCCATAGGTGGGGGCTTCTTCCTCGGCGACCGGAAAGCTCCCGAGAACCAGCAGCAGAATCAACAGCATGGCCAAACTTCTTTTCATGATCAACATTCCTCCTAATACAGCATTTTGATATCATTGATTATCATACCTATGAAAATTTTATCATATGACAAGCAATTGATAAATATAAATCTGTGATTATAACAGATTAGTACTGAATTTTCTGAATTCAGCAAACATCTGACGTTTCAAAAAAAGTACCGGTCCCCGAGGACCGGTACTTTTTTTTCTGTCTTTCCGAGATTTAAATCGATGATGTCAAAATCCGTCATTTAGGACGGTGGCGCAAAATCCTCCAACCAGGGCATTACGGCTTCGATATCCACGATTTCCGTTTCAATCCCCGTCGTCGTGTTGCCGTTGAGATCCCGGATCGCCGACTGCTGGTCGATTTGAACGCCTTCCAGATCGTCGGCGTCCTCATTTTCAACAATCAGAGTAATATACCCATAGGTGGTCATATCGGTGCCGACATCCTTCTGGATGCCCTCCACATAGATTGCGAGAACCTCATAATCACCACCGCCGACCTCGAAGGTATCGAGACTGACGGACATGGGGTCGATTGCCTCTTCAAAGAAAATGTCGATGACCGAGAAGGTGGTCGCTTCCGAATCACCTTCAATGACATCGGAGGTGGTCATGTAGTTGAAGACCACGTCGTACTCGTCATCCCCGTCGTCGAAGACCACGATCTCGGGTTTGATTTCATCCACTACAGTCTCGGAATCTCCAGCTGCCAGTGCTTCCCCGTAAATGTTTTCTGAAAGGATACCGCTGGCAACCGTCCAGACCACGGCTTCAGTGACACCGCCATACAATCCGTTGTAGGCCAGTTCATAATCCTCATGGAGTGTAAAGACGATTACTGTCTCATCATCATCGTTCAGTTCAGTATCCACCCCAATGATGACGCCTTCAGTCGTACCATCGATGTCGATATAGAAATCATCCGCTTCAAAATCTGCTAACTCGTCATCCAAGGTGACTTCAATCGTATCGATATCTGTTGCCACAGCGGCACTCAAGTAGACAAACCCTTGTTCATCGACATCCACATAGGCGCCATAGGTTACCGTATAGTTGCCTTCAAGATCAGCCACACGCCCGATCTGGATTCCCGCATCGGTGGCCATCAGATCAAGACCGTATTCCTCGTCTTCATCGGTGGTTGGAATGTAGATTTCTACCGCTTCGCCACCGTCGACAACGACGATGCTCACATCACTGTCAAGATCAGAGAGTTCGTAATCGATATCATCCATATCTGTGCCAGTTCCGACGATCAATTCAGCCTGAATCTCGTAGTTCGCCATATTGGTCACAGCATAGACCCCGTCCGTTGCCATCGCTTCGCCAAAATCAACCTTGATCATCTGATCTTCTTCGCCGGCATTGTATAATACAGCGGAAAAAGCATCGTGTTCTGGCGCTTCTTCATCCAATACTTCAAACTCAATCGTGGTGGCGGGCATTTCGTTGGCTGTGGGTCTGGCCAGATCCACGATGCCTTCCATCACCAAAGTGTACTCGCCGTCAAGGTCCTCAACATCAAAGGTCAAGGTGTCCGTGCCTTCTCCGCCAGGATTCCCAACCGAAACTTCGTCCCCTTCATCATCCAGGAAGGTGAATTCTTCATCGTCAAATTCCACCTTTTCGGTGAAGGTAATCTTTAGTTCATAGTCCTCGACTTCAATCTCGTCAACCGCCGGAGGTGTCGTGTCCAGTTCCACTTCGATTTTAACCATCTGCTGGTCATTCTCGATATCCCAGAGATCATTGACGACTTCTTCCGCCACGTAGACATAGGCGGTACCTTCAGGTAACAAGTAATCGTCACTGAAGGTCAATGCCATCTCATTGTCAGTGATAATGGCTGTTTCGGCTTCATTCGAATCATTGGTGTGGTAGACATATTCATCGTTGTTGTCAAGTTCTTCGATGTCACTGCCCACTGCAAATTCAATATCTTCATTCCAGATCAAAGTGACACCATTGGGGGTTGCATCCTTGTAACCTGCGATGTAGGGCGCTTCAGTATCCTCCTCGACATTGACTGTAAAGGTCTTGGGAAGAGCCGTGAAACCGGCGTAATCCTCAACGCCTTCAATAAAGATGCTGTATTCCCCGTCTTCAAGGTCTGAATACATTTCCACATAGGCGGAAAGATTGCTGCTTCCGGCCGTCACTTGTCTGATATACTTGGCGCCGTCATTCACCTCGTAGTTGGATTTATCCGTGAGACCTTCCTTCATGGGCTCTGAAAAGTAGACCTTGAAGGTGTCATTGCCAACGTTCTCGGCACCTGTAATGACTGGAATGTCCATATCAAGGAACTGAATCTCCATTTCAGTATCTGCCACCACCATGTCTTCATTGTCAAGGGCTTCAACGTCCTCGACGGTCACAGTGGATTCTTCCTGCTGATCAGCTTCACTTTCAAGAAGCAGAATTACAGTCTTGCCGTCATCTTGAAGTGTTGCGGTATCGACAGTATAGTCTTCGTCCTCTACAGCGTAGTTTGCATCATCTTCGGCTGTATCGGCGTCAACTTCCGTATTGAAGACTACTTCGATCTGTATCAGGTTAAGGGCTTCAACCGATACCACTTCAAGTACTTCCGGTTCGGGTTCCTCCAAACCCAGCTGAACCGCCAATAAAACGCCATCGACATTTTCGGTGTATAGGGCCTTGTACATCAGTTCAAATACTTCACCCCGAAGGATCTCTCCTTCATCACCAATCCCAGCTGTCACATCAATCCCTAAAGAAGCAGCAAATTCAATAGCGTCATCCCACTGGAAGTCCACTGATGTACTGTAGCCCAGGACTCGAAGCAGGAAGGTGGCGGTATGATCCGCCGTCAGGGTGTCATCGGGGCCGAAGGTCCCGTCTCCATAGCCGATGGTCCATCCCTCCATCTGCCCGTAGGCGATAAAGGACGCGTAATAACTGTCCGCCTCGACATCCGTGAAGGTGGAGGGCAGTACGAAGGACCGGGCTTCCTCTTCCACCCCGTACAATCTGGCCAGTATGACCATCATCTGGGCGCGGGTCAGCGCATCCCCCTCCATCAAGTTCCCCTCTCCATCTCCCTTGACGAGATCCATCTGGGCCAGCATTTCTCCATAGGTCACTTCGTCAGCAAAGACAGGGAAGCTCCCCAGAACCAGCAACAGACTGAGTAACAGGGAAAGTACTCTCTTCATGTCTTACAACCTCCTTTGCAATGAAAACCATTTTGAATCAATCCATGGCCGATCCATTGATTGTACTTTATCTGTACTACCAGCAGTCTTAAATGTCAATATATATAGTTATTATGTAAACAAAAAGATACATTGAGATTTTTTACCAGCCCGTCAAGAGATCACACCCCAAAAACCATCAAAAAGAACCGACCCCCCTAAAGGAATCGGTCCTCTTAATACTACATCATGCTAAATGTCCGAATGTCCGTACCCGGCATTGTTTAGTTAGGGGTTGGTTTAACGCTTGTAACTTCTGTTGAAATACCAGTGGTTACATTGTCTTCACCATCACGGATACCGGAAATCTGGTCAACCGATACGCCTACCAGGTCTTCGTTACCAGCGTTGTCGACTGTGAGTTCAATCGTAGCGTCAGTTGTTACCGATACAGCAGTTACTTCATAGTCGCCACCACCGACTTCAAAGGTGTTGAGACTTACAGATGTCTTCTCGATATCTTCACCAAAGTGTAGAGTAATCACATCGCCGGTTGCAGCATCTACATAAACTTCATCTTCTTCGTCATAGTCGCCACCATCAATTACGAGGAGTGCAGGAGCAATCTTGTCATCTGCTGCTTTTTCACCCGGTGCAACCTTTTCACCATAGATGTTCTCTGAGATGTTCTCTGAACCAGTATCTATAACACTGAAAGTTACTGCTTTACCATCAGGTCCTGTACCATCTTGGTTCAGTTCATAAGCATCCACCAAGGTGAAAATTAAAACCGTCTGATCATCATCGTTGAGTTCTGTATCGATATCAGCAATCACACCAATGGTAGTACCGCTTACTAAAAGTTGGAAATCCTCAGAAACGATGTTGGCCAGTTCATCATCAAAGGTCACTTCGATGGTGTCAACCGCGGTAGCTTCGACGGTCCCGAAACCAACGGTTCCTTGATTAGAGACTTCAATATCAGCACCATAATCCTCTGTGTAATTGCCTTCAAGGTCAGCCACTCGTCCAACAGTAATCCCCTCTTCTGTTGTTGTACCAAGATCTTTAAGATCCAAACCATCTTCAGAATCATCCTCAAGTTCAATCCAGATTTCTACCGCTTCGCCACCGTCCACGACATTGATGCTCACCGCGTCAGCGATTTCCGATAGTTCGTAGTCAACGGTACTGCCAGAAATTATATTCGCTTTAATCACATAGTTCTCAAGATTGGTCACTGCGTAGACGCCTTCAGTAGCCATGGCTTCGCCGAAGTCAACCTTGATCATCTGATCTTCATCGCTGGCATTGTAAATCACAGCTGAAAAATCATCATGTACAGGTGGCGTTTCATCTTCTACTACAAATTCAATCGTGGTGGCGGGCATTTCGTTGGCTGTGGGTCTAGCCAGATCCACGATGCCTTCCATCACCAATGAATACTCGCCATCAAGATCTTTAACAACGAAGGTCAAAGTGTCCGTGCCTTCTCCTGTTGGATTACCAGACACCTCATCCCTTCGTCATCCAGGAAGGTGAATTCTTTATCATCAAATTCAATTTCTTCGGTAAAGGTGATAATCAATTTATCATCCTCCACCTCTACGTCGTCCACTGCTGGAGGTGTCGTGTCCAGTTCCACTTCAATCGAAACATCTACTTGGACCATTTGTTGATTGTTTTCAAGGTCCCATAGATCATTGACAACTTCGTTCGCCACATAGACATAGGCCGTACCTTCAGGTAACAAGTAATCGTCACTGAAGGTCAATACCATCTCATTGTCAGTGATTTCTGCTGTAGTTGCGTCGTTTGAGTTGTTGGTATGGTAAACGTACGCATCACCGTCATCATCAAATACGTTCAAAGCCGCTGTGCTAGTGCCTACGGCAAACTCGATGTCTTCATTCCAAATCAAAGTAACTTGATCCGGCTCGGCATCCTTGTAACCAACAACGTAGGGTGCTTCAGTATCTTCTGTTACATCTACGGTGAAGGTCTTGGGCAATGCTTTGAAGCCAGCAAAATCCATAACATCTTCTACCGCTACCGTATACTCACCGTCTTCAAGTTTTGAGTACATTACGATATCAACGGAAAGACCATTGGTGCCGGGTTTTACTTCCTTGATGTACTTGGCACCGTCATTCACTTCATAATAAGCCTTGTCAGTGTAATCATCCATGGACTCCGAGAAGTAAACTCTGAAGGTATCGTTGCCCACATTTTCAGCACCGGTGACCACGGGAATGTCCATGTCAAGGAACTGAACGTCCATCTCAGTGTCGGCTACCACCATGTCCTCATTGTCAAGAGCTTGCACTTCTTCAATGACAACCGTGGCTTCGGCCTGCTGTCCTGCTTTATCGACGTAGAGGATGACTGTCTTGCCATCGTCTTGAAGTACAGTATCGTTGACATCTAAATCTACATCTTCTACAACAAAACTGCCTGTTTCTTCTTCAATTTCCATGTTGAAGACCACTTCGATTTGAACCAGGTTCAGGGCTTTGACTGAAACGACTTCAAGGGCTTCAGGAGCAGCTTCTTCAAGTTCAAGAACTACGGCCAGAAGAACGCCTTCAGTGTTTTCAGTGTAAAGGGTCTTGTACATCATTTCGAAGAGCTCGCCTCTGAGGATTGATCCGTCATCAGCAACGCCGGCTTCGACATCGATGCCAAGAGTTGCAGCAAATTCTACTGCTTCGTCCCAGGCGAAATCTCCTTCAGAGCTGTAACCCAAAACTCTAAGTAAGAATGTGGCGGCCTGATCGGCTGTCAAAGTGTCGTCGGGTCCGAAGGTGCCGTCTCCGTAACCTTCAGTCCAACCCTCCATTTGCGCATAAGCGATATAGGGTGCGTAATAACTGTCTGCATCCACATCAGTAAAAGTAGATGGCAATACGAAGGCTGCCGCTTCTTCCTCGACGCCGTACATTCTGGCCAGAACGACCATCATTTGAGCGCGGGTCAAAGCATCGCCTTCCATCAAGTTTCCGTCTCCGTCACCAAGCACGAGCTCCAGTTCGGCCAGCATCTCGCCGTAAGTCGCTTCAGCTTCGTCTGCGAAGACAGGGAAACTTCCCAGTACCAGTACCAAAACCAGTACCAATGAAAGTACTCTCTTCATTTCTTAATTCCTCCTTTTTCATTCTATAAAAAATATTTTTTATAGATTCGACGGATAGTCCGCCGACTCTAAGAGAATTGTATCACTCGGACTCCAAGGATACAATCCATAACCGGACTTGTAATCTAAATGTAAAATAGATGAAAGCCCCGTTCAACTGTATTATACCAACCGTTGCGGGGCTTCAATATTACAATCTCATTAAACTCTACTGCAACAGTTCCAGGGCCTTTTTCAGCATGGGATCCTCCTTGAGACCCCCGCTGAAAAATTCATCCAGGTAGGTGAGGGTCGCCCTGGGGAGGTAGCCGGCGGTCCTCTGCTGATGGGAGGCCATAAAATCATTGGCCGCCTTCAAGGTCATGGGTCCCAGGACCCCGTCCTTTTCAATCGCGGCCCCCGCCGCCGCCAGACGCTCCTGGACCCCGTAGATGGTGAGGGAGGTCTCTCCCGGGTAGACGTCCCGGTAGGCCCTGATGGGGGCGAAGTCTCCGGCGACATGGGGATTCTCCAGGAATTCGATGTCCGGAACCACCCCGATGCCGTCAATGGTGTTGCCTCCCCCCGACAGATACTCCGCCACGGTGAGCTTGAACCCCGACCGGTCCGTCAGGGGCATGACGCTCTGCACCGTCCCCTTGCCGTAGGTGGTCTCCCCCAGGATGATTCCCCGGTCATTGTCCTGGACGGCCGCCGCGAAAATCTCCGAGGCGCTGGCACTGGAGTGATTCACCAGCACCACCAGGGGATGGGTGACCCCATTGACCTTGGAAACGTAGTTCTCATCCCGGTAGGCCCGGTAGTCGATGGTGAGGATGGGGTCCCCCTGGGGAAGAAAAAGGTCCACGGCCTTGACCACCACGTCCACCCGGCCGCCGGGGTTGTCCCTCAGATCCACCACGATGCCCGCCACCTCCCCCTGGATGAAATCCTTCAGGGCGGCGTGGATCTCTGAAATCACGCTCTCGGTGAACTGGTTGATATCCAGGTAGCCGATGCCGTCGATGATCTCGTGGCTGGCGTTCTCGATGGTGATGATGTCCCTGATCACCTCGAGACTCAGGGTGGACGCTTCTCTTTTTACCGTAAGGATGACCGCCGTCCCCACCTCTCCCCGGATCTTGGCCGCCGCCACGTCCAGGGGAAGACCCTCGACACTCTCGCCGTCCACGGCGGTGATTTTGTCCCCCACCTTGATCCCGGCGACCTGGGCGGGACTGTGGTCGAAGATCTGGATCACGGTGATCAGGCCGCCTTCACTGGCGATGGTCACCCCGATGCCTCCGAAGCTCCCCTCGCTGTCCTCGGTGAAGACGGTATACTCTTCGGGACTGAAATAGGTGCTGTGGTCGTCGAGGCTGTTGAAAAGACTCTCATAGAGTTCCTCGAAGATCACCTCCTCATCCACGCTTTCATAATAATAGTCGTCGATGTAGTCAAAAAACAGATTGAGCTTGCTGAAGTCCCTCTCGGCAAAGGCCGGGGAGACCGACGTCATGAGCAGTAAAACCACCAGAACCATCGCGGTGCGCCTGAAATTCATCTGAGTATCCTCCTTGTTTTCTCAAGGAATAGTATAACATACCCCCTCCTTAAAAGTCAGGCTGCAGATAGATTCTGTCGTAAATATTGCCCGTGATTTCAAAGCTTTTCTCGTAGATCTCCTCCCCCCGGGTCACCCGGATCCAGTAGGGCTCCCGACGCCGGACCCCGTCGTAGCCGAGACTTGAGGGGAGCAGGGGCAGGGTCAGGACCCTTTCACAGGAATCCACGAAGGGAACCGGATCCAGACCCAGGGCCGGATCGAAGGCCACCACCCCCTCCCCCTCCAGGCCTGTCACCGTGAGGGTGACCTGCTCGAAGGCCATGAAGCGGTGGGGTTCAAGGGTCATCCGGCTCCCCAGAAGATTCTCCTGCCCCCGCCAGTACTGCCAGGAACCGGTGAGGGTGATGGAGGGGCCGTCCCCGGCAGGCCGGGGAAAGACCACCTCGACCTCCTCCTGCTTGTCGTGGAGGACCCCCCGGACCCTGAGGCCCTCCTCCCGGCGGGTCAGGATGCCGTAGACCCCCTCCGTCAGGGTCATGGGGATCAGACGACCCTCCTTGAGAAGATAGACCTCCCTGACATAGGGGGCGACCCTGGCCCGGACCTCGTCCCCCGCCGGGGGAAGGAGTGCCAGCTCAATGGGGGAATGGACCCTGAAGGGGAAAAAAAAGGTCCTTCCCTTCAGGGTGACTTCAAAATGATAGGTCATGTCCCTGAAGTCCTCGGGGATCCTGAAGGTCACCGATTCCCCGGCCTCAAGACCTGCCCCCAGGGGCAGCCGGATCCTCTTGTCCTGGGAAACCACCGCCACCGCCATCCCCCCGGGTTCAGAAGGAACCAGCCCCCTCAGGGTCACGACTTCAGTGATGGGTAGCACCGCCGGAAAAACCTCCCCCCACAGGGTCACCGGATCCTCGACCATCTCCACCTCCCTTACCACCTGGTCCCCGGCCCCGTCCACGTCCTCCACCCCGTAGGTGATCCGGTAGGTTCCCGGGGGGATCTCCTCCGGCAGCCGGTACCATTTTTCCCCGGCCCCGTCCTCCATGAGAAAACGGGTGGTGGCGATCCCCCGGTCCTCCCTCTGGTAGACATAGTCGGGATCATAGGAGAGGTCCACCAGCTGCCATCCCCCCTGATACTGCAGATGAAAATCCGCAACGGGAGGACGGTGGACCTTGAGGTGGACCGAGGCCTCCCCGGAGAACTTGGCGAAGGCCTCGTCAGGGGGCCGGTCCCGGATTCTTCGAAAAATCTCGTAGTGGCCCGGCCGATTGAAAACAGCGGGTTCCTCCCCCCCGTAGAGGCCGTGGGAGGGGTCCCTTTCCGATGGATTGTCGAAAATGCCGGGATCATGGCGGACCATGAATTCTTCCCTGACGACGGGGTCTCCCTCGGCATCATGGTTGCCGTAGCTGAGGTCGAAGGCCTCCCCCGCCAGGACCGTGGTCATGGCCGCCTCCTCCCGGGGATAAAGGGCCTCGATGACCGCCAGGACATCCTCCCCGGCCACCGACAGGACCTCGTGGGCCCTGGTCTCCCAGGGACCGGGATCCACCCCCTCCAGCAGCAGCATCCTGGTCCGGGCCCCCTCCCGGAAGCCGTCCACGTATTCCCTGGTGAAGGTCCCGGTCACCTCTCCGGAATAGGTGCCCAGGTAATCCGGATGCCAGACCATTTGCGAAACCCAGTATTTCTTCCGGGTGCACTGGGTGGTGGTCCCCGTCACCACCATGCAGAACTTGCAGAACTTGTGGCCCAGGGCATTGTAATAGGTGCCGCAGATGTCACAGCCCCGGACCCGGGAATAGACCGGCACCGACTTGCAGGAGGTGCGGTAGGCGTAATGCCCCTCCTCCTCGTAGGCGCCGAGGTCCTGGACCTGGTTCAGGGTCAGAGTGCCCCGGTAGCCCTCTTCACTGAAATCCAGACTCGGAGGCGGTTCATCCCTGCCGGTCCTCAGGTCCCGGGTCACCGTCCGGGTGTCCGTCACCGGGGCAGGATCGAAGTAAGCCACCCTGGCCTCATAGCCCCGCTGCCTGAGGGTCTCCTCGATCTCCCCCGCCGGAGGCAGCCCCTCCTCCTCCCCCACCAGGACCAGGTCCACCCGGGGGGGCGGCGTCGCCTCCACCAGGGACAGGGTGGTGATGGGCATGCGGTTGTCCACCTTGAAGGGGCGGAGGACCTCGGCAGACTCCCGGTCCTCACTGGCCCGGACCACCAGGCGGTAGTCCCCCAGGCTCTCAAAAAGCCGCTCCGGGTCGTAGACCCCGTCATAGACGTAGGTCCCGTCCCCCTCGGGATCCTTTTCAATGATCATCTCGGTGTCCTCGATCATGTCCCCGTCCAGACTGACAAAGGCCGATTCCAGCAGGAGGGGGTCCCCCCTGAAAATCTGGTCCGAATAGAGGTTGACATAGATTCCCGGGGGCTGGTCCTCCGCCACCGGCAGCCGGTATTCCCGGGTGGCGGCGTTGATGTCGCTCTTTGCCGTCACCCTGAGGGTGTGGACACCGGGGGTCCCGGCCAGGACCTCGAAGCCCTGGTCGTTTTCTCGAATCTCAAGGTCCCCGGCCTGGAAGGCGTAGGTGACGGGAAAATCCCGGTTGAGGGCCTCCCGGCCTCCCCTGTCCACGAACCGGACCCACCGGCCCTCCACCGCCTTTTCTTCAGGCTGGAAATTCACCGTCGGCACCGTGGACTTGACCAGGATCCAGTCCTGATAGGTATAGACGGTCCCCGGGGCCGTCTTGAGGGTCACCGCCACCGCCACCAGCTCATCCTCGGCCACCTCCCCGTAGACGACTCCCCCCCTGAAAAAGGCGTCAAAATCCAACTCTTCTCCCCCCAGGGTGACCTTCTTTTCCACCACCTCTGCCAGGGGGGTGAGATTTTTCGCCTCGATGGCCTGCAGGTCGTAGACGGACTCAGGCAGGATGAATTCGAGGTCCAGGCCCGTCTCCCTTTGAAGGAAGCCGACCTCCCGGGTGAAGGTCGAGGTCCCCAGGTCCCCCGTGACCTGCTGGGTCAGGTGAAAGGAATCCGTGACCTCGAAGTCATTGCGCTGCACATAGTCGTGGATCAGGTTCTTCACCGTGAAGTCGATTCCCGCCGGCAGCAGGTCATAGCTGACGGTTTCCTTCACCGAGGCCAGGGTGATGGTGTAGAAATCGATATCCCCCTTTGACAGATCATGGTAGGCGATGTCCTCCAGGGTCAGGTCACTGGTCTTCGCCACAGGACCCACATTGAAACAGGACTGGAGATAGCCCGAGGTCTGGTCGAGGCCGTAGCGGACCTCCCGGGTGAACCAGGGTGAGTGGCTGCCGTCCCGGTAGTTGACCCTGAAGGCCCCCGTCAGGGCCACCTCCCCCGCTGCCATGTCCAGGGGGCTCAGAGGCAGTCTGAAGGTGACCAGGCCGCTGTTGGCCAGATCATTGGGGGGCAGGGTCCGGGTCTGGTCCCCCAGGGTGAAGGTCAGGTCTTCGATGTCCTCCCGGGTGTAGTGGAGGGCCCCGAGGACCGGGGAAGTGAAGGCCTCTTCATCCAGGAGCCGGCCGTGGAGGGTCACTTCGAGGCCCTTGGACAGGTCTCCCAGATCGTAGGCCTTCTCCTCGATGGCGATGAAGGTCACCTCCCCCGGGGTGGCCAGTTTCGCCTCAAGGGCTCCCAGACTGAAACTCTGGTACCAGAAACCGCTACCGGTTTCATGCCAGAGAATCCCCTGACCCGGCCCGTAGAGGGTGGGAAAGTCCGAGATATAGAGATAGTCGTAAACCGGCCCCTCCTTGTAGATTTCAAAGGGAAGCATTCCCTCGTAGGCCTCCTTGAGAAAGTCCGCGGCCAGCCCCCTCTCCCCCCTCAGGTAGCTTTGAAAGGGGTCGGGGGAAAAGCCCCGGGTCAGCCAGCCCTCCTTGAGCCAGTTTTTCATGGAAAGGGCCCGGTAACTGTCGGCGTCATTGGGAAATTCCCGGTTGGTGAAGGGGTTGAAGCCGCCGTCGAAGCCGTGGTAGCGGAATTCCCCCTCCCGGCCCTGATAGGTGTAGTAGCCCCTCGCCACCGGAACGAATTCATTGTAGGGGATGTCCCCGGGCTCTCCGTAGACCCGGATCCCCTTGTCCCTCAAGAGGGCTTCATTCAAGTCAAGCCCCTTGAGGGTCAGTGCCAGGACCCCCGAAGAAGCCCCGAATGCCAAAAATAAAATCAGAATCAGTGCCATCAGCCTTTTCATGGGTCCCTCCTTTTGATCACCAGGGTTCTTGTCATCCCTTCTCTGAGAAAACTCAGGTCTCCTCCGGACATCCTGAGGGTCGTGGCCCTTGAAACCGGGGCGGGACTCTGGAATTCCGACTGCAGCACCGCCATGACGAAATCCGTCTCCTCCCGATAGATCCCCTCCAGCCACCAGTGGAGAAGTCCGGGATTCATCCCCTCCCGGTAGTCCAGGACCACCTCCCTAGGCTTGACCGTGATCCAGGGAGCCAAGTGATGGCAGTAATGCTTCTCCTGGATCAAATCCCTGGGCATCAGCAGCAGACTGCCGACGAATACTGCGCCTGAAATCTCGTTCATGGGCCTCCTTGTATAATCGGATCACCGTGGTGTGACTTGACCCCAGGGTCTGTCCGATATCCCGATAACTGAGGTCCGTCTTTTCCCTGAAAGACCGGACCAGTCTGAGTTTTTCCTCCCGATAATCCTCCAGATCCAGTTCATGGAGGGTGATCCCCTTTTCCGCCAGGTACCGGTCGAGAAATTCCCGGGCCCTCTTGACCCTGAGGGTCCTCTTGTCCTCGGGAAAGAACTCCAGGGACTTCATCTGCACCGCGTAGTCCTCCTGGTTTTCCATGACGGAGATTTTCTCCAGTTCCCGCTTTCCCTGGGCCAGGTTGTTGCCGAAGGCGCTGAAGACGTATTCCGCGTCAAGGTAGGGATCCTTCTTCTCCGCCCCGTAGCGTTCAAACCGCTTGAGGGAGTTGATCCCCTGCTTATGTAAGTACCGGTAGAGCTCCATGAAATCCCTGTAGAAGGTCACCGCCCGGATCCTGCTCTGGTGGTGGAAAAGCTCCCGGCTGAAGTACCGCCGGTAGTAGTAATCCGAATAGGTCCGCTTCACTACGGCGGCGAAGGCCTCTGGCCCGCCCCCCTCGCACTGGATCACCAGATGGACCACCCGGGGAGTGAGGGCGTAGCCCAGAAGCTTCACCCCGAGGTGGTCCTTGTAGAGCCTGAGAATCTTCATGAACTCCTTGTAATCCTCCCGGTCGAGGAACAACCCCTTCGATCCCACGGCCCCGAAGACCATATGGTAGATTCCCGTCGATGATACCTTGAATGACATCCCATCATCCTCCTTTCCTGAATGTTTGATCAGTCCCATATTACCATTTATTACCATTTTTTGGAACCCGGGAAGGGGGATGTTACAAAAATCCCCTGGAGAGGGCTCTTGAACTTATCGATACTTTCTTTTGAATCACCGGCTGCAGTCACAAACCCCCGTCATGGCAATCCCCCCTCCAGCACTGCTAAAATAAAGACCCTGAATGTTTTCACATTCAGGGTCTTTTGGGTTGGTGCGTTTTTCAGGTCCTAGTCCTCCAGCGGCGGCTCACCCTTGATGGTGGCCTCGAGGCCTTCACCAAGATTGCCGGCAAGGTCCCTCACCGGGGAAATCTGGATCAGGCTCTCCCCCTCGAGGTCGTCCCCCTCGGGGTTGTCCACGGTCAGGATGATGGTCCCGCCCTCCACCGACACCGCCGTGACGGTGTAGTCTCCGCCCCCTACGGCGTAGGTGTCGAGACTGACGGAATCCGCAGCGATGGTCTCTTGATAGTCAATGATGATTTCAATGGTGGTGGCGGTGGTGGCGCCGTAAACCGTGACAAAAAGGTCTTCTTCCTCTTCCTCGTCATCGCCGGGGGTGATGACCGCCACCGGGTCTTCCACGGGCCGGGGGGCCTCGAAGAGCCCCAGAGACACGCCCAGCAGGCCGGCCTCTTTGCTTTCGAGGTAGAGGGCCTTGTAGATCATCTCAAAGACCTCGCCCCGCTTGACGGCGGAGGGGTCTGTGAAATCCCCGTCCAGGACCAGTCCCAGGCTTTGCAGGAAGACCAGGCTGTCCTCGTAGGCGAAGTCCTCACCGGAGGCGTAACCCAGGGCCCTGAGCAGGAAGGCACCGGCCTGAACCGCCTCCAGGGATTCCTCGGGGCCGAAGGTGCCCTCCGGGTACCCCGTGGTCCAGCCCCGCCCCTGGGCGTAGGCGATATAGGGGGCATAGTAGCTGTCGGGGGCCACATCGGTGAAGGTGGCTCTCAGGGTCAGGCTCCCGGCCGTCTCCTCCTCGCCGAAGAGTCTGGCGAGAACCACCATCATCTCCTGCCGGCTCAGGACACGGTCGGCCATGAGATTCCCCGCCTGGTCCCCCTGGATCAGGTCATATTCGTAAAGCTCCCGGCCGTAATCCACGGTCTCCCCGTAGGCGGGGGGACCGCCAAGGACCAGCAGGCCGGCCAGTATGATCAAAAGGTGTTTTTTCATGGGCGTGATTCCTCCTTTTCTTTTCCCTGTCATTGTAACACAGGCGGGGAAAATCCAAAAAGAATTCTTGAATCTGTCACGAAAAAAACATCCGCCGCCCTATTGCAGGCTGAGCAGGGCCCTGGCCTCCTCCGGAGTCGCCAGGGGTCTGCCGTAGGCCCTGGCGATGCCGGCGATCCGCTCCACCAGTTCCAGGTTGGAGACCTGACGGCCCTCCAGTTCGATCACGTCCTCAAGGCCCGTCCTCACATGGCCTCCCAGGGCGATGACCATGGTCAGCAGCTGCAGATGGCTTTTCCCCACCCCGGTCACACTGAAGGTGGACCCCTCGGGCAGGTTGTCGATGAGGAACATGAGATTCCTGGGGGTGCCGGGGAGGGATCCGGGCACGTTCAACACCAGGTTGAAATGCAGGGGGCCCTCGAGAATGCCCTTCTTGTGAAGGAAGGTGGCCTGGGAAATCATGGCGGCATCGAAAATTTCAAGCTCGGGCTTGACCCCCTTGGCCTTCATCTTGAGGGCCAGTTCCCTGACCAGCTGGGGACTGTTGGCATTCACCATGTTGGCGAAGTTGCTGGACCCCGTGGCCAGGGAGGCCATCTCCGGCTTCAGGTCGATCATCTGACCCCGGTACTCGGGATCATCCACCCCGCCTCCCCGGGCCCCGGTGGAAAACTGCTTGATCATGGTCAGTCCCGCCTCGTCGTAGAGGCGGTCGAGGACTTCAAAATACTTTCTCTCAGAGGTGGGAATCTCCTCTTCAGTTCTGGCGTGGATGTGGGCGACACTGGCTCCCGCCGCCTGGCAGGCCTTCAGGTCCTCCATGATTTTCTCCGGCGTCACCGCCGCATGGGGGGTCAGGGCCCGGGTGGGCACGTTTCCCGTAGGGGCGATGGTGATGATGAGCTTGTCCATTATTTGTCCTCCTTGAGCATTTTTTCAATGGTCTGGAAACCCGCGTGCATGCGGCCGAGCATCTGGTCGGTCTCCGCCAGGGTGATGTTGATGGGGGGAGCCAGGAGGATGTGGTCGCCCAGGACCCCGTCCACGCTGCCGGTGCCGGGGTAGACCACCAGGCCCGCATCCAGACAGGCGCTGGTCAGCCTGCCGGCGAAGTTCTCTCCCTTGCCGAAGGGTTCCTTGGTCTCCTTGTTTTTGACGAATTCAATGCCGTGCATGAAGCCCAGACCCCGGATGTCCCCCACGAAGGAGTAGTCGTTGAAGGCTTCAAGCCCCTTGACGTAGTGCTCTGAAACCGCCTGGCCCTCCTCGATGATCCGGTCTCTTTCCATGATCTCGATGACCTTGGCGGAAATCGCCGAGGACAGGGGATTGCTGGCGTAGGTGTGGCCGTGGACGAATTTTCCCGACCCCTTGACCATGATGGTGTCGAAAATCTCATCCGAAGCGATGGCGGCTCCCATGGGGGTGTAGCCGGCGCTCATGCCCTTGGCCGCCACCACGATGTCGGCCCTCAGGTCGAAGTGGTCGGAGGCGAGGCGCCTGCCGGTCCGGCCGAAGCCCGCCATGACCTCGTCGACGATGAGGAGGATATCGTAGCGGTCGCAGATCTCCCTCACCATTTCAAAGTAGACCTTGTCGGGATGGACGCCCGGTGCGGCGCTGCCCACCACCGGCTCCGTCAGGAAGGCCGCGATGTTTTCAGCCCCCTCCATCTGGATGGTGTGTTCGAGTTCCCTGGCGGCGAAGACGCTGGTCTCGTAGAGGGTCTTGGCATTGTAGGGATTGCGGTAGTGGTAGAACTGGTTGATCTTGGGGAAATCCATGAGCATGGAGGCGTAGATCCTTCGGCGGCCGGGAATTCCCGTAAGGGCCAGGGCCCCCAGGGTGGACCCGTGGTAGGAATTCCACTTGGAGATGACTTTGGACTTGCCGGTCTTTTCGCCGTCCCGCTCCACATAGTACTGCCGGGCCATCTTGATGGCGGTTTCCACCGCCTCGGAGCCTCCGGAAACCAGGTAGACGTGGTTGAGACCCTCCGGGGCCCAGGAGGCGATCTTCTCACAGGCCTTTTCGATGGGATCCGCCGTGAACCTGGACAGATGGGTGAAGGCCACGGCCTCGATCTGTTGCCTGGCCACCTCGGCGATTTCTTCATTGCCGTGGCCCAGGTTGGCCACCGCCGACCCGGAACAGCCGTCGATGTAGTCCTTGCCCGTGTCGTCGTAGAGGAAGATGCCCTTGCCGTGGGTGATCTTCGGGTAATGCCAGTTTTGATTCCGGTAGAAGACGTGGTTCTTTGGTGCCTTGTTCTGACTCATGATATTTTCCCTCCCCATAATAAAAAGTCAGCGCTAAATAAAGCACTGACCTAATCATCTTTGTTCTTGTTTTTCAAGAACCGACTGTTAAATCGTGAGATTTTCCTTTTTCCAATGACAATATCTTTCATACACCGCTTTCAACACCACTATGATGGCCTTCTGACTCATCCCGTGATAGTGGAATTCAATCCGTTTCACGAGGTCCTCCAGGGGGCTTTCATGGAGGTTGAATCCCACCATGAGGTCCTTGAGGTAGACCTTGGCCTCATCCGTCAGCAGGGTGATGGCCACGTCCTCGATGACCCCGGTCTCATAGTTGATGTAGAGACCAAGACCGATGTAATCCAGGAGGGCTCCCGCCGATGTGTTGTTTGGAAGTTTTGCATATGAAATGAAGTATACGGTTTTGATTTCCTTCAAGAAATAAAACACCTCCATTCACAGCCATTATACCCGACCCGCAAGGCCTTGAGTAGCCCTTTTTTCAAAAATACACAATCCTACCCATAGCGACAAAAATCCTCCGGGACTATTCCCGGATTTTCACCACCAGGGCGCCCGAGGCCTTGAGGATCTCCTCCGGGGCCATCTTGAGCAGAGACCGGTCATCCCCGCCCCCGGTGTAGACCATTTCTTTTTTGAGGACCTCCTCGAATGTCCGTGCCCGGCACCGTTTTCTTGAAGTTCACATTTTTCTCGTTGCAGAGCGATGCGCAACAACAATTAATAAATCGCTATAAAATGCAACGACAAATGCAACGATGGGCTTGCCGTTGCATTGACGAAATGTTTAT
>JAGYOH010000008.1 GCA_018399635.1 Clostridia bacterium | reverse complement strand
TTACAATTCAGCCAAAAAAGGAAGCAAACAACCTGCTGTCATTTATCATGGCAGGCAATCACTCCCAAATCGTTGTAGACAAACTTAAAGAAACGGAAAGAACCATTTCAAATATTGAGTCTATTATTGAGGACATTACGAATCTTAAAACAGATACCAAAATTACAGTGCAAGACTTAAGGTTGGTTTTCAATCAATTTAGAAATAAAATCCTGACCTCTCAAAAGAAAGATCAGGTACTTGAACTAAAAACAATGATTGATGCTTTTGTAGAAAAAATCACTGTCACCAACGATGACGTCAGCATAGAATACAAACTCGACGAAATTGTGGGCAAAAATGTGGCTGACAGCTACGCTTACTACATTTCAAAAAAGACAAATGCACGTCCTTTTTTGGACGTGCATAAGAATGGTGGAGGTGGAGGGAGTCGAACCCTCGTCCAAGAAACTATAAAAGCAACTTTCTCCGAGCGCAGTCACTATTTTAAATTTCGCCGTAACCACCGGTCAGTGACCACCCACATGGCTAAAGCTAGTCCTTGATTACCCCTTTAGAATAGGACGCTTCCAAAGTTTGTCCCTTGCAAAGGTTGTTCGTACCCCAGCGGCAAGAGAGAAAGGCCATGGGCAGAACTGCTGCTAATTAGGCAGCGTAAGCAAAATTATCGTTTGCGTTTGTTTTAGGTCACCCAGTTCTTTAACGTGTACCCCAGGTGGAAAAACACGGCTCGCTTATTACTCCTCAAATCCCCTGTCGAAACCATTTCACCCCCAGATATCAATCCCTCTGGGATTCTTTGAAGGCCTTTTCAATGGTGCGCCTGGCATCCTTCTTCGCCATGGATTCCCGCTTGTCGTAGAGCTTCTTGCCCTTGGCCACAGCGAGTTCAAGCTTGACCCTGCCCTGGTCATTCAGATAGATGCTCAGGGGAACCAGGGTATAGCCCTTCTGGGTGGTGTAGCCGATCAGTTTGTTGATTTCCCGCTTGTGAAGCAGCAATTTCCGCTCTCTCAGTGGGTCTACATTGTAGATACTACCCATTTCATAGGGGGATATGTGCATGCTCATGACAAAGATTTCACCGTTTTTCACCTCGGCGTAGGCTTCCTTGAGACTCACCTTCCCCTGACGGATGGACTTGACCTCGGTCCCTGTAAGGACGATGCCGACCTCATAGGTATCCTCGATATAAAAGTCAAAAAATGCTTTTTTATTTTTAGCCAGAACCTTCATATCCATTCAACCCCCGCTAGTGTATTCTAAACCATTCTCACCTGATAGTCAAATCATATCAACTTTTCTCATGAGATCGACACATTGACACGCCACACATTATGGGATAAACTGAGGAAAATTTTGTAATTAAGGAGACTTTCCCATGAGCACCCACATCCATCAGGAGCTGACCCGTTGCCTGCAGTGTAAAAAACCCTTGTGTGAACAGGGCTGCCCTGTGAATACCCCCATCAAGGAAGCCATCAATCTGGCCAAAAACAACCGGCTTTACGAAGCTGGAGAACTCCTTTTCAACAACAATCCCCTGTCCATCATCACCGGTCTTGTCTGTCCCCACGAGGATTTTTGTGAAGGTCATTGCATCCTGGGGAAAAAACAAAGCCCCATCGATATCGGATCCATCGAATACTACATCTCCGAGTACTACCTGAATCAGATCAGTTTCACACCGGCTGAAAAACTCAACCGAAAAATCGCCATCGTGGGTTCGGGTCCGGCAGGACTCACAATGGCCATCATCCTCGCCAGAAAAGGCTATGATATCACTATCTTCGAATCCCATGACAAGATCGGCGGAGTACTCCGCTTCGGGATTCCGGAATTCAGACTGCCCAAGCAGATCATCGACCGCTATCAGGACCTGCTCCACCAGATGGGGGTCAAGATACGACCCAACACCCTCATCGGTCCGGTCCTGACCCTGCAGGAACTCTTCCGGGACGGTTATCAGGCCATCTTCATCGCCACCGGCACCCTCAAACCCAAAAAACTCGACGTCATCGGTGAAAGTCTGGGCCACGTCTTCTACGCCATCGACTACCTCAGAAATCCCGGCAATCACTTCCTGGGCAAGCGGCTGGTGATCATTGGCGGCGGCAACGTCGCCATCGATGCCGCCCGCACGGCCCTGAGAAGCGGGACCCAGGAAGTCACGGTCTACTACCGCCGCTCCGAGGAGGACATGCCCTCGAGTCCCCATGAAATCACCTATGCCAAGATGGACGGCGTCAAGTTCGCCTTCAACTACACCCCCAAACAGATCAAGGACACCTGCGTGGAATTCGTCAAGACCAGAAGCAACTCCCAAGGGCAGATCGAGGCCGTTGAAGGCACGGATATCTGCGTCGATGCGGATTCCGTCATCATCTCCATCAGCCAGGGACCCCAGAAAAACATCGTCAATTCCATCAAATCCATGAAACAGATCAAACTCGACCGATTCGGACTCATTGTCATCGATGAAACGGGAAAAACCACCCTTGACGGCGTCTTCGCCTCCGGAGACGTGGTCACCGGCGCCAAAACCGTAGTGGAGGCCGTCGCCAACGCCAAGGTCGCCGCCAAAACCATTCACGACTATGTACAAAGCCAGGGAAAATAGTTTCCCTGGCCTTTTCTTTCAGGCGAGTTGAAAATCGATGGTTCTCGAATCCAGCGAGACCGCGGAGACCTTCACCTCGACCTCGTCCCCGATGCGGTAGACCTTCTTCCTTCGTTCTCCCACGAGTTCCAGTCTTGAGGCATCGAAGTGATAGAAGTCATCCTCGAGATCCACCATTCTGACAAGACCCTCCACGGTGCTCTCAAGCTCCACGAAGAATCCGAAACTGGTCACGGAGGAAATCATGCCCTTATAGGCTTCACCAATCTTGTCCATCATGTATTCCGCCATTTTCAAATCATCCACGTCCCGCTCCGCCTTCTCCGCCGTTCTTTCAGTGATGGAGGTGGACTTGCCGATATCGGGAAGGATTTTTTCATAATGGGCCCTTTTTGAATCGGTGATTTTACCCCTCAAGTCCTCCTTGATGATCCGGTGGATCATCAGGTCAGGATATCTTCTGATGGGTGATGTGAAGTGGGAGTAGTACTTTGCAGAGAGTCCGAAGTGCCCCAGCTCCTTGTGGTAATACCTGGCCTGGGTCAGACTTCTCAGCATCAGCTTGCTGATGATGTGCTCCTCCTTGGTCCCCTTGACTTTTTCAATCAGTTCCTGAACCGCCTTGGGATGGATGTTCTCGGAGTCCCCCTTGAGCTTGTAGCCGAAATTGTAGACAAACTTGTTGAAATCATCGATCTTCTCCGAGGTCGGCACCTCATGGACCCGGTACAGGAAGGGCATCTCCTTGGTGTGGTAATGCTCTGCCACGGTTTCATTGGCGGCGAGCATGAAGGACTCGATCAGGCGATGGCCCACCCGGCGTTCTCTTTTTTCGATGTTGACGGGATGGCCCTTTTCATCCAACTCGATGAAGGACTCGGCAAAGTCAAAATCAATGGAGCCCCTCCGATAGCGCGCCTCCGTCAACAGGTCGGAGAGCTTGCCCATGAGACGAAGCAGGTCCGCGATAGGCTTGAGTCCGGGCTCCTCCCGGGTCCCTTCAAGGAGGTTGGAAACCTCGTCATAGGTCAGCCGGTATTTGCTGTTGATGACGGATTCATAAACCTTGTGGGCCACCACCTTCCCCTGGTCATCGATCTCCATCTCCGCGCTGAGGGTGAGCCGGTCCACCCTTGGATTCAAGGAGCACATGCCGTTGGACAAGGCTTCAGGAAGCATGGGAAGGACCCGGTCGATGAGATAGACCGAGGTTCCCCTCAGGTAGGCCTCTTCATCCAGGGCACTGCCCTCCTTCACGTATTGGGCGACATCCGCGATATGGACCCCGAGCAGATAATGGCCGTTGTCGAGCACCTTCAAGCTGATGGCATCATCGAGGTCCTTGGCATCCGCTCCGTCGATGGTCACGATGGTCTCCTGTCTGAGATCCTTTCGTCCCTTCAAGGCGGCCTCCGGGATTTCCAGAGGAATCCCCTCAGCTTCCTTCAGCACCCTGGAAGGAAAAGCCTCCCTCAATTTGTGCTGTTTGATGATGGAGAGGACATCCACCCCCACGTCATCCTTGTCCCCGAGGATTTCAATGATTTTTCCCTCGGGATTTCTTCTGGCATCCGGATAACGGAGAATTTTGGCCACCACTTTCTGGCCATCCACCGCCCCGGCAAAATTGCTTTTTGAAATGAAGATATCCTGGTTGATCTTGGGATCGTCGGGAACCACAAAACCGAACTTCTTGCTGGATTCAAAATTTCCGACGATTTCCGTAAACTTTCTCTTGACGATCCTTTCGACCTTGCCCTCGGGTTTTTTATTGTCAAGACTTTTTTCCGTCAGGGTGACAAAAACTTCGTCCCCGTTCATGGCCCCCATGGTCATGACGGCCGGAATGAAAATATCATCCCTTTCCTCATCATCGGGAATCAGGAAACCAAAGCCCTTCTGGGTGATTTGAATGCGGCCGCGGATCAGACCAAAACTCTCCGGCGAACCGTACTTGTGCTTCTTGGTTTTGACCAGCAGTCCTTCTTCTAACAGACCCTTCAGACAGGATCTCAAATCCTCGATTTCTTTTGCCGGAATTTTCAGCATTTCAGCGATTTCCGTATCCACGATAGGTCGTTCCAGATCCTTCAGCAACTCGATAACGCGATCCTTGTAATTCATAAACTACCACCTTCCTGTGTCCATTATACTATACTGGATGATAAAAAGAAGTTGAACCCGTAAAATTCCAGGCTGTCCTGTCTGCACAGAGTCTGCGGCCTAAAAAAAAGAGTTCAATGCCTAAGGCATTAAACTCTCAGTTTTGCGTAATCTTCTTTGAGTCTTTGCAGGTCCGTCAACCAGCCCTCGATGTCATCCTCGTGCTCGATTTCATCGTTGAGAATGGTGATGGCCATCTGATGCGTCGAATGATCTTTGCCTTCAGTGAAGGCGGCGATTTCATCGTAGCGTTGAATCGCACAGCGCTCTCCCTCAAGGTTTTGAAGCAGAATCTTTTCAATGTAGGGATCCTCTGGAGATTCATAAGCACAACGGGCTTTTTCCACCCACTGATCCGGATTAAGGACGGGTGTGCCACCCAGTTGGATGATTCTTCCCACGACGAGCTCGGCATGACCCAGTTCCTCAGTGGCGTGGACGAGAAGTTCAGTCTCCACTTCAGAGCGCATGGGACCCTCCATCAAGCGGGCACCGATCCAGTACTGGTAATAGGCCAGCCACTCCTCAGCCAGGGCGGCATTCAACATTTCAATCAATTTTTCAACGTCAAGATTAGCAATTTCTGTTCCTTTTCTTCCCATAATATCACCTCCATATTTATCATAACACAAAAGTCTCTATAAAAAAAAGGTTCTTGACTGATCCGTCAAGAACCTTCTCAAATCTTATAAGAGACCGCCGAACTGCATGAATATCGGTGCAAAAACCAGGGCCACGATGGTCATCAACTTGATCAGAATATTGATGGAAGGTCCCGAGGTATCCTTGAAGGGGTCACCCACCGTGTCGCCGACGACTGCCGCCTTATGGGCTTCGGAGCCCTTGCCGCCGTGATGACCTTCCTCGATGTACTTCTTGGCATTGTCCCAGGCACCGCCCGCATTGGCCATGTAGATCGCCATGACCACACCGGTGACCAGGGCGCCGGCAAGCATGCCGCCGAGGGCTTCCGTGCCGAGAATCAAACCAACCGCCAAGGGAGCGATAACCGCCATGAGTCCCGGTGCCAGCATTTCCTTGAGGGCTGACTTGGTACTGATGGCGACGCATTTCGCATATTCCGGTTTGCCGGTTCCCTCCATGATGCCGGGGATTTCCTTGAACTGACGTCTGACTTCTTCAATCATTTCGTTGGCTGCCTTGCCCACGGATTCCATGGTGAGGGCACTGAAAATGAAGGGGAGGACACCGCCGATGAAAAGACCCACCACCACCGTGGGATTGAGAATATCGATGACACTGAGTTTCACCGCCGCCGAGTAGGAAGCGAAGAGGGACAGGGCCGTCAGGGCCGCACTGCCGATGGCGAAACCCTTGCCGATGGCCGCCGTGGTGTTGCCCACCGAGTCCAGTTTATCGGTAATCGCTCTGACTTCCTTGGGCATGTTGCTCATTTCAGCAATGCCGCCGGCATTGTCCGCGATGGGACCATAGGCATCCACCGCCACCGTGATTCCGGTGGTGGAAAGCATGCCCACGGCCGCCAGGGCGATGCCGTAGAGACCCGCCATGTTGAAGGCGACCAGAATGGCCACTGAAATGAAAAGGACGGGCCAACCCGTGGACATCATCCCCACTGCCATCCCGCTGATGATGGTGGTGGCGGGACCCGTGGTGGATTGTTGGGCGATTTTCTTGACTGACTTGAATTCCGAGGAGGTGTAAATCTCTGTGACCTGACCGATGGCGATACCGGCAATGAGTCCCGCCGTGATGGCCAGGGCGAAATTGTATCCGCCGAAGATGTAATTGCTGAGCAGGAAGGCCGCCACAAGGACGATGCCTCCGCTGACATAGGTGCTCATCTTGAGTGCTTTATGTGGATCCGAACCTTCATTGCCCCGGACGAAAAAGGTTCCCACGATAGAAGCCAGGATACCCACCGAAGCCAGAATCAAGGGGAAAGCGGCGCCCATGGCACCGTGGAACAAAAGGCCCAGGGTAATGGCGCTGATGATGGAACCCACATAGGATTCGAAAAGGTCCGCCCCCATGCCGGCCACGTCGCCGACATTGTCTCCCACGTTGTCTGCGATAACGGCGGGATTTCTGGGATCGTCCTCAGGAATACCGGCTTCCACCTTGCCGACAAGGTCCGCGCCGACGTCGGCGGCCTTGGTGTAGATACCGCCCCCCACACGACCGAAAAGGGCGATGGAAGAAGCTCCGAGACCGAAACCGGTGATGATCTGGGGATCCTTGAAGATATGGAATACCACCCCGAGACCCAGGAGTCCAAGACCGACCACGGACATGCCCATGACGGCACCACCGCTGAAGGCGACGGAAAGGGCTTTGTTCATGCCGCTTTCACCGGCTGCATTGGCGGTTCTGACATTGGCCTGGGTGGCGACTTTCATCCCGAAAAAGCCGGCTAGAGCGGAAAAAAGCGCTCCAATAAAGAATGATACCGCGGTTTCATAGCCCAGTCCCAGGAAAATCACACCGCCCAGAACCAGAGAAAACACCACCAGATATTTGTATTCCTGTTGCAGAAACGCCATGGATCCTTCTTGGATATACTTGGCGATTTCCTTCATTCTGTCGGTGCCTTCATCAACCGGCTTGATTTTGGTGTTGACCAAAAAAAGCGCAAAAAACAGCGCAACAACACCTACCATTGCTGCAATCAGTCCATAACTCATGAAATTAATACCTCCCTAAAAGCGAATAATATGACTATTGGATAGCGACCAGAATCAATGCTGAAAGAATGAATAAAATGGCAGAGACCTTTGTCGCCCGATCAAAAAGTTTATCATATCCCCGGCCTTTTTGCTTGCCGAAAAGCTGCTCGGCGCCACCACCGATGGCTCCTGAGAGACCTGCGCTTTTTCCGGATTGCATCAGTACAGAAATGATAAGTCCTAAACTGGCCAGTACCAAGATTATGGTAAAAAATAATGTCATTTACGTAACCTCCTCCCTGAAGTTTAACACAGTAATTCTAACATAAGGCAGTCCTTTATACAACACCAAACTTCATATTATTATTGCTATGACAAGCCTTTGAGGGCATTATGCCATTTCCAGAAAAAAACTCCGACACAGGCCGCCGTCATGAAGGATCTGTGAAATACGACTTCAAAAATATTTCAAATACTTCCATGATTCTGCTTGCTATTTTTGTTTTTTTTGTCAGTCCGACTGTTTTTTTCCTCTTGGTGGAGCAGGCCCAGACCCACCAGACCCAGGATGATCAGGCCCCCATAGATCCCGGAACTTTCGATTTTGGGAAAGCCCAGACCATAATTGGAAAAAGCGTTGATGGCGGCGTGCATCACTACCGCCAGGCCGATGCTCCCGCTTCTGACCACCAGGTAGGTCAGAAATCCCGAGAACATGATGGTGGACAGCAGGTAGGGCAGCAGATTGAAGCTGCTGAAACCGTAAGCCTCAAAGAGGAAGAGGGGATAGTGCCAGAGGGCCCAGACCACACCGGTAATCACCGCCAATGCCGGCAGGGGCAGCCGGTCCCTCAGGTGATCCAGCATCACCCCCCGCCAGCCGATTTCCTCAAGGCCTCCCGCGAAGATGCTGATCAAAAGCCAGAGGGGAAATCTGAGCCAGTCCCTGTAGGCCAGCGAGACCCGCTCCAGGTCACCGTAGACCATCAGTTGAAGGGTGCCAAGAATCGCCAGGGGTCCCAGAATGGCATAGAGCCACCACCCCGGGGAAACCCTCAGAAGAAAAAGACGCCGGTAGAAATCCCTTTTCATTCCAGGATCATAGTGAATCCCCATCAACACGAAGGCGGCGATGGTGGGCGATCCCCCGCCGATGATCTGCAGGACCTGTATTGTACCGTGACTGAAGGGGATTGCCGTCACTCTCAAAAGATAGAGACTGAGGCCGTTGGCCAGGCCCATGATCAAAAAAGTAAGTCCCAGGAATTTTTTTACGGTAAATTTTCGAATCATCGAAACCTCCTTCATTGCCCTGTCCTGCCCCAGGGCATCAGCCGGTCATTGTCAGCAAGAAAAAACAGGGCCCTGACAACCGCCAGAGCCCCTGCATCACTTGAGATTATAAAATGCCGCCATTCCGGGGTATTTTGCCATGACATCGAGCATTTCCTCGATCCGGATCAGCTGATTGTACTTGGCCACCCGGTCGATTCTCGCCGGGGCGCCGGTCTTGATCTGGCCTGAGTTCACCGCAACCGCCAGATCGGCGATGGTGGTATCGTCGGTTTCTCCGGACCTGTGGGAAATCACCGTGGTAAAGCCGGCTCTTTTCGCCATTTCAATGGCATCCAGGGTCTCCGTGATGGTGCCGATCTGATTGAGCTTGATGAGGATCGAGTTGGCGGCCTTTTCCTGGATGCCCCTTGCCAGTTTTTCGGTGTTGGTGACGAAGAGGTCGTCGCCGACAATCTGGATTCTCCCGCCAAGCCGCTCCACCATGAGCTTGAAGCCCTCCCAGTCGTCTTCGTCAAGACCGTCTTCAATGGAAATGATGGGGTATTTGTCCACCAGTTCCTCGTAGTAGTCCACCATTTGGGCCGAGGTCAGCTTTTTGCCTTCACTGGCCAGATGGTAGAGTTTTTCTTCTTTATCATAGATTTCAGAAGCCGCCACGTCCAGGGCGATCCTGATCTCTTCACCGGCTTTGTAGCCTGCTGCCGCCACGGCCTCTAGTATCACCTGGATGGCTTCTTCATTGCTGCCGAGATCGGGTGCAAAGCCGCCCTCGTCACCGATGGCGGTATTGAGCCCCTTGCTCTTGAGGACCTTGGCCAGCTGGTGATAGATTTCCGCTCCCATTCTCAGGGCCTCGGCAAAGGTTTTGGCTCCCACCGGCATCACCATGAACTCCTGGATATCCACGTTGTTGTCGGCGTGGGATCCGCCGTTGAGGATGTTCATCATGGGAACCGGCAGGGTTTTGGCGTTGGTGCCCCCGAGATACTGATAGAAGGGAACCCCGATGGAATCCGCCGTCGCCTTGGCCACCGCCATGGACACCCCCAGGATGGCATTGGCCCCAAGTTTGCCCTTGTTGGGGGTGCCGTCGAGGCTGATCATCAACTGGTCGATTTCCACCTGGTCCAGAGAATCCATGCCGATGATCTCCGGGGCGATGATTTCATTGACATGGTCCACGGCATTCTGAACCCCCTTGCCGAGATAACGGGACTTGTCCCCGTCTCTGAGTTCCACCGCTTCATACATGCCCGTGGAGGCCCCTGAGGGCACGCCGGCTCTTCCAAAGCCGCCGTCCTCCAGATACACCTCCACCTCGACGGTGGGGTTGCCTCTTGAATCCAAAATTTCCCTGGCGTAGACGCCGATGATTGAAGCCATTAATATTCCTCCCTTTTGAACAATTTTTTTCCAGTCATTTCTTCAGGGACTTCAAGTCCCATCATGTCAAGAAGGGTCGGGGCCAGGTCGCTGAGCCTTCCCGTCTCTTGCAGGGTGATGTCCTTCTCCCCCAGTATGATCAGGGGAACCGGGTTGATGGAGTGGGCCGTCATGGGATCACCCGAACCCTCCACCAGCATGTTCTCCGCATTGCCGTGATCCGCGGTGATGAGGGCCTTGCCCCCCAAAGACAGGATCTTGTCCACCACCCGTTTCAGATTCCTGTCCACGGCTTCAACCGCCTTTTCAGCCGCTTCATACACCCCGGTGTGCCCCACCATGTCGGCGTTGGCAAAGTTCACCACCACCAGATCATAGGGTTTTTCATCAAGGGCCTTGATCAGGCTGTCCGCCACCTCATCCGCCGACATCTCGGGCTTGAGATCGTAGGTCGCCACCTTGGGGGAAGGAATCAGGATCCGGTCCTCGCCGGGATATTCCTTTTCAATGCCCCCGTTGAAGAAGAAGGTGACATGGGCGTATTTCTCGGTTTCCGCTATCCGCAGTTGTTTTTTGCCCAGATTGCTGAGGTATTCCCCCAGGGTATTGGCGATGACCTGCTGCTTGAAGGCCACGGTGACATTCTTGAATCGCAAATCGTACTGGGTCAGGGTCACATAACACAGGGGAAACAATTCCCGGTCGAATCCTTCAAAATCCTCCTGGGTGTAGACGTCGGTGAGTTGTCTTGCCCGGTCCGGTCTGAAATTGAAGAAGATGACGGCATCCTCGGAACCGATGGTGGCCACGGGCTTGCCGTTTTTGACGACCACACCGGGAAGTATGAATTCGTCGGTGATATCATTTGCGTAGCTTTGGACCATGATGGCCCGGGCGCTGTCGGCCCGGACGCCCTGGCCAAAGGTGAGGGCCTCATAGGCCTTGCGGGTTCTTTCCCATCGTTTGTCCCGGTCCATGGCATAGTAGCGGCCGCAGATCGTGGCGATTTCTCCGACCCCCTGCTGCTTCATGTAGCCCTCTATTTCTTCAATATACCCCTTGCCGTTGAAGGGAGAGGTGTCTCTGCCGTCCATGAAGGCATGGAGATAGACCCGCTTGAGGCCTGATTTCCGGGCCAGATCGATGAGGCCCTTCACATGGTCCATATGGGAATGGACCCCCCCATCGGACAAGAGGCCCAGCAGGTGCAGGCTCGTTCCCTGGGTTCTGGCATGGTCCACCGCCTTGAGCAGCCCGGGATTTTCGAAGAAATCCCCCTCCTTGATGGCCTTGCTGATCCGGGTCAGTTCCTGATAGACGATCCTGCCGGCCCCGATATTGAGGTGTCCGACCTCGGAATTCCCCATCTGCCCGTCTGGAAGACCCACGTCCTCCCCGCTGGCCTTGAGGGTCATGTAGGGATTCTCCTGTTTCAATTTATCAAAATTGGCGGTGTCGGCGCTCATCACCGCATTGCCGTAGGAGCTCTGGGTCTGCCCCCATCCGTCCAATATCATCAGTACCGTTGGCTTGTTCATTTTTCACCTCAAAAGTTGACGAGCTGGATGAAGGAATCCGCCTTGAGGCTGGCTCCCCCCACAAGGCCACCGTCAATATCTTCCATGTCCATGAGTTCTTCAATGTTCTCCGGCTTGATACTGCCGCCGTAAAGGATTCGCATCTCCTCTGAGACGGTTTCACCGTAAAGGACCTTGATCCGGTCCCGGATAAAGGCGATCATCTCATTGGCCTGGTCACTGCCGGCGGTTTTCCCGGTGCCGATGGCCCAGACGGGCTCGTAGGCGATGATGACCCCCTCCAGTTCCCCGGCCGCCACTCCGGCAAAGGCCCTCTGGATCTGGTCCCCCACCACCTGCTTTTCACGCCGGGCTTCCCGCTCCTCGAGGTTTTCCCCGACGCAGACCACTGCCCTGAAGCCGGCTTCAAGGGCTTTTTTGAGTTTCAGGTTGACGGTCTCATCGGTTTCCCCGAAGAACTGACGGCGCTCACTGTGGCCGATCAGGGTGGTTTCAACCCCGATTTCCTTGAGCATTTCACAGGAGACCTCCCCGGTAAAGGCCCCGCTTGAGGCCTGATGGATATTCTGGGCCCCGATCAGGATATTGCTTCCGGCCGCATACTCCTTCAGAGGAGCCAGTAGTGTAAAGGGGACGAAGAGCATCACCTCCACATCGGTCCCTTCGATGGCCGGTTGGATTTCCCGGATGAAGGATTTTCCTTCCTCGATGGTTTTATTCATCTTCCAGTTTCCTGCGATTACTGGTATTCTCATTGTTTTTCCTCCTTAAGATCATTCAGCGCCTCGATTCCCGGGAGGACCTTGCCTTCAAGAAATTCCAGACTCGCACCGCCACCGGTGGATATATGGGTGAGCTGGTCTGCAAAGCCCAGCTGGGTCACCGCGGCCGCACTGTCCCCGCCGCCGATGATGGTGGTGGCGCTGCTCATGGCCAGGGTCTCGGCAATGGCCAGGGTCCCCTTGTTGAAGTTTTCGAATTCAAAAACGCCCATGGGACCGTTCCAAAGCACCGTCCGGGCATTGAGAAGGGCTTCCTGATAAAAACCGATGGTCATTTCACCGATGTCCAGTCCCATATGACCCTCGGGGATGCTGGCGTCCTGGGTGAGAATCGCCGGCACGTCCTCAAAGGACCTGGCCACCCTGTGGTCGATGGGCAGGAGGAGTTCGACCCCGGATTTTTTCGCCTTTTCAATCATTTCCCGGGCGTAATCAAGTTTATCCTCCTCCACCATGGAGGATCCCACGGCAATCCCCTGGGCCTTCAGGAAGGTGTAGGCCATGGCGCCGCCGATCAAAAGACCGTCCACCTTTGACAACAGGTTGTCGATGACCTTGATTTTGTCCGACACCTTGGCTCCGCCGAGAACCGCCACAAAGGGTCTTTGGGGTTCTTCAACGGCCTTGCCCAGAAAGGCCAGCTCCTTTTCAATCAGAAAACCGCTTACCGCCGGCTTCAAGAAGGCGGTGACCCCCACTGTAGAGGCGTGGGCCCGGTGGGCCGTCCCGAAGGCGTCATTGACAAATATTTCCGCCAAGGAAGCCAGTTCTTTGGAAAAGCCTTCCCCATTCTGGGTCTCCTCGGGTCTGAACCGCGTGTTTTCAAGGAGCATGACCTCTCCGGATTCCAGGGCCATGGCCTGGCTTTTGACCTCTTCATCCACCACCGCCGCCGAGGAAATGAAATGCACCGGCTTTCCGAGCAGGTCGCCAAGGCGGCCGGCCACGGGAGCAAGGCTCAGGGCGGCCACGAATTCTCCCTTGGGTTTTCCCATATGGGAGCACAGAATCACCCTGGCCCCCTGGTCCATCAGATACTCAATGGTGGGCATGGCCCCGACAATCCGGGTTTCATCAGTGATCCGGCCCTCTTTGAGGGGCACGTTGAAATCACACCGCACCAGCACTCTTTTATCCTTTACTTCAATATCCCTTACGGTCATTTTATTGAACATCTCGAAACCTCCACATGAGTATTGCCCGGATCCCAAAGCAGCGGGAACCGGGCAATGCTGTCTATAGTCCTTTTTCTACGACAAACTGAACCAGATCCACCACCCGGTAGGAATATCCCCACTCGTTGTCATACCAGGAAATCACCTTCAGAAGATGGTCCCCCATCACCATGGTGGAAAGCGCGTCCACAATGGAGGAACGGTCATCCCCTTTGAAATCCATGGAGACCAGGGGCTCGTCACTGTAGCCCAGGATTCCCTTCATTTCCTTCTCAGAAGCCTTCTTGAGAGCTTCATTGACTGCTTCCGCGCTCACCTTGTCCCTGGTGCGCATGACCACGTCCACGAGAGACACCGTGGGGGTGGGCACTCTGACGGCCATCCCCGTGAACTTGCCCTTCAAGTCCGGAATCACCAGGGCCACGGCCTTGGCAGCCCCCGTAGTGGTGGGAATGATGTTTTCCGCACCGGCCCGGGCCCGTCTGAAGTCCTTGTGGGTGCCGTCGAGAATCACCTGGTCATTGGTATAGGAATGGATGGTGGTCATGAGACCTTCCTCGATGCCGAAGGTGTCGTTGATCACCTTGGCCACCGGTGCCAGGCAGTTGGTGGTGCAGGAGGCGTTGGAAATCACGTGATGGCTCTTGGGATCATACTGGTCCTCGTTGACACCCAGAACCAGGGTGACATCCTCCTCCTTGGCAGGGGCTGTGATGATGACCTTCCTGGCCCCGGCATCGATGTGCTTCTGGGCCAGGGCCCTTTGCGTATATTTACCGGTGGATTCAATGACCAGGTCGATGCCCAAAGCCTTGTAATCCCATTTTTCCGGGTCTCTTTCGTTGAGGACCGTGATGGTCTTTCCATTCACCAGGAGGTGTCCCGCCTCGACCTTGACCTCGCCGTCGAATTTTCCGAAAAGCGTATCGTATTTCAGCAGGTGGGCCGCTCCTTCCACATCCTTGATGCCGTTGATGGCCACCACCTGGAAATTCGGGTTCTCCTGAGCCGAGTAGATCCTGAATACCGTTCTGCCAATTCTTCCAAATCCGTTGATCAATACCTTTGTTTTCATGTCTTCCTCCCTAAAATTTTAATAATCTCCTGTACGCACACCTGATCCGTCACCAAAACCAGATTCTTGTTGATCCGTGCGACGGCAATGATGGCCTTGGCCTTTTCAGCCCCTCCGGCAATGGCGATGAGTTTGTCCAGGCGCTTCACCTTTTCCAGGGTGATGCCGATGGTGGGAATCTCATGGACGATGTCCCCGTCGCCGTTGAAAAAATAGCCGAAGGCCTCGGCAACCGCCCCGGCCGCCATGATTTCATTGTAGACCAGGTTGGAAAGATTCCGCCGCTTGGCCATGACATCCGCCTTCCCGATGCCGAATACCAGTAGACTGATCTCCTCGATGGTGTCGATGGCCTGTTTGATCCCGGGATCCTCCCTCAAGTATTTCATGGCCTCATCTCCCAGAGAATCAGGCGTATAGAGGGGCACATACCGGCCCTTCATCTTGTGGGCCAGATGCTCTGTCAGGGTGTTGGCCTGGTATTTGGTGGTCCTGCCGAGCCCTCCCCGGGCCGGCACCAGGGACACCTCAGGTTCGAAATCCTGTGGCGCCTTGAAGCTTTCCACCAGATGATACACCGAGGTGCCTCCGGTGAGACCGATGACGTCCCCGGTCTTGAGCATTTTCTTCAGAAGCTTGGCTCCCTGGATTCCCATGTATTTCTGGGTGTCCCTGAAATTCTCCCGGTGGGCGTCGACAATCACCATGTCCTTTATACCCAAATTTTCGATAATTATTTTTTTCCATGCCATATAGCCGTTGTAGTATTCCGAAATTTCTTCGAGTTCCTCGAGGATTCTGATCCCCTCGGGAGCAATGGCCATCCCCTCCATCTGATAGGTGATGAAATTGCGGTCCTTGAAAAAGTCGCCGTCATTTCTCACCTGACGTTCCGACTGATTGCTTTTGATCGAAAGGTTCCTCCGACCGATGGGCCCGTAAACCTCGATCAGTCTGAGCAGCTCAAAGCGCCTTTTGAAAATTTCCTTGGTCTCTGGAACCAGCAGATCCAACTGTTCAAAATCTCGATTTCTTGACATGAAAACCTCCACATGGCACAGTTTTGTCCCTGGGCATACTATTTGTCCCTCCAGGTCCACAATCACTCTATCATATCTTTACCCCGGGGGACAGGTTTAGAATCGCTTTCTTTTGGATGAACCCAGAATTCCCATTTCATCCCGGTATTTGGCGATGGTCCGCCTGGAAATCTTGATCCCCATGACATTGAGTTCATTGGAAATCTGCTGGTCGGACAAGGGTTTCTTGGGGTCCTCCTTTTCCACCATTTCCCGAATGCTCATTTTGATGGTCTCCGAGGAAATCCCCTCTCCATAGAGACTGTTGACACCGCTCTGGAAGAAATACTTCAGTTCGAAAAGACCGCTCGGACACTGCATGTATTTGCCGCTGACAGCCCGGGAAACCGTGGATTCATGGACCCCCACCACCTCGGCAATATCCTTGAGGGTCATGGTTTTCAAATACATTTTACCCTTGGAGAAAAAGTCCTTCTGATAGGCCAGAATCGCCTCCACCACCCGGTTGATGGTGGACTTCCTCTGGTCGATGCTCTTGATCAGATAAAGGGCCGACTGGATCTTGTGATGCACGTACTCCTTCACCTTGGGGTCCAGCTCCTGCCGCTCCAGCAACTCCTTGTAGTACTGGCTGATTCTCAGTTTGGGGGCGGTGTATTCGTTGACGGAAATCTGATACTCCCCCTCCACCAGGTTGATGGTCACGTCCGGCTTGACAAAGCGGATATCCTTGATGCTGGAATAGGCCCGCCCCGGCTTGGGCTCTAGATGACGGATATAATCCACCGCCTCCTGGACCTCGAGAATGGTCCGCTCAAGATGCTTGGCGATATTCATCAGACGGTTGTTGGCCAGCTCGTCGAGGTGGTCCTTGACGATGACATAGGCCAGGTCGGACTCGTCGATGTCGAGATACTCCATCTGGATCAGAAGGCACTCCCGGATGTTCCGGGCACCCACGCCCAGGGGTTCAAAGGTTTGAATGGTTTGGACGATGTCCTCGATTCTGGATTCGTCAATCTTGAACCGGTCCATGACAAAGTCCTGGTCATATTCCAGATAGCCGTTGTCGTCGATGTTCTCGATCAGATAGACGGCCACCTTCTTGTGGACCTCGTCCAAGAGGGTGAACTGCAGCTGGAACAGGAGATGCTCCCTCAGGGAATCGCTTTTGGGAATGAAGTTCAAGAAATCATCCTTGCGGTCCTCGTTGATGTCCTGGGGCTCGTAGTACTGGTTGGAGAAATACCTTTTGGCAAAGGCGTCCAGGTCCATGTCCTTGATGGAGACCTCCTCCACCATTTCCAGGAGAGGATTTTCCAGAATTTCATCCTTGATATGATCATTCAGCTCGATGGAATTGTACTGCAGGATTTCAATGGCCTGTCGAAGTTCAGGGGTCAAGGCCAGTTTCTGGGTCTGCAGCATTTGTAAACCGTAGCTCATCTTCATTGCATTACCTCATCCGATGGGGAAAAACATCCATTTTCACCCTAAATTTCCGACCATCAAAGTTTCTTCAATGCATGGCCGTATACACTAACAGTATATAAAAAAACCCCCTTGTATTAAAGGGGGCCGGGCAAATATTTATCAGTTGTCGGGCAATACCATGTTGAGGAAAATGCCTGCCACCGCCGCCAGGGCCATGCCGGCGATTTCAAGGTCCAGGGTTCCGATGCTCAGGGGCATGACCGCTCCTCCCAGACCCAGCACCATGATTGCCGCCGCGATGATGAGATTTCTGGAGAGATTGAAATCCACCTGGTTTTCGATCAGACTTTTGGCCCCGATGGAGCCGATCATGCCGAAAAGAATGATGGAGATCCCCCCGATGACCGCCGTAGGGATGGTCTGGATCAGGGCCCCCAGTTTCGGACTCATGGAAAGTCCCATGGCGAAAACCGCGGCCAGTTGCATGATCCTGGGATCCCAGGCCCTGGTCAGGGCCAGGACGCCGGTATTTTCAGAATAGGTGGTGTTGGCGGGTCCGCCGAAGAAGGCGGAAATCGAAGTGGCGATGCCATCTCCGATGAGGGTCTTGTTGAGACCCGGATCCTTGAGAAAATCCTTCTCCACGGTGGCTCCGATGGCGATGACATCGCCGATGTGCTCCACCATGGTGGCCAGGGCGATGGGGGCCACCATGATGACGGCCTCCAGAGAAAACTTGGCCACCGTGAAGCCAGGCAGACCGATGAGTCTGGCCTCCCTGACCAGGGTGAAATCAATCCCCCCCATGACGAGGGCCACGAGATAGCCTCCCACCATGCCGAAGATGACGGGAATCACCCTGACAAAGCCCCTGCCAAAGACGCTGACGATGGTCACGATGGCGAAGGCGACCATGGCCAGGGGCCAGTCGGTGGAGGCCATATCGATGGCGGTGGGCGCCAGTTTGAGGCCGATGACGATGATCATGGGACCCGTCACCACCGGCGGGAAGAACCGGATGATTTTCTCTACGCCGAAGAGGGTGATCAGGCCGGACAGAAGCAGATACACGAGTCCCGCCACCACCAGGCCGCCTTGTGCATAGGCCATGCCGCTTGCCGCTGAAACCGCCAGTATGGGCGCAATGAAAGCGAAGGAAGACCCTAGGAAAGCCGGAATCTTGCCCCGGGTGATCAAATGAAAAACCAGGGTCCCCAGACCGGCCATAAAAAGAGCAACTGATATATCCAGCCCCGTGATGATCGGGACTAAAACAGTTGCTCCAAACATTGTGAAAACATGTTGTATGCCCAGGGTAATGGTTTTATACCAGGGCAGTGCCTTGACATCGACGATGGCGTCTTGATTGGTTTGCATGTTGAGCCCTCCTTTTTTTCTCAACTTCCATTATATCGATTTTTGGCATGAAGGGCTGTTTTTTCTAAGTCCTGCCACTCTTTTGTATATTCTTCACAACCCCCAGACCTCAGAGAAAAAAAGCCCGTCCTTTTATCGGATGGGCTTGTGAACTCTTCCTATCGTTTCGAAACGTCGTAGGGTTCTCCCGCCGCCTTGGGACCGACGCTCTTGTTGCTGAAGACCACCAGGGCGATGATGGTGAGGACATAGGGCAGGCCGTAGAAGAACTCCTGGGGGAGGCCCTGGAGAATCTCAAAGTCATTGGAGTAAATCCCGAAGACCTGGGAGAAACCGAAGAAAAGACTGGCTCCCAGAAGCCCCCAGGGATTCCATTTGCCGAAAATCAGAGCGGCCAGGGCGATGAAACCTGTCCCGTGGATGGTGCCGATGGTGTACTGGGTATCCTGGGTGAGGACCATGATGGCCCCGCCGAGACCCCCGAGGATGCCGGAAAGGGCCACCCCGTAATAACGCATCTTTCTGACACTGACCCCCATGGAATCCACGGCCTGGGGATGTTCCCCGCAGGCTCTCAGTCGAAGACCGAAGGTGGTCTTGTAAACCACGAACCAGGTCACCACCACGATCAGAAGGGCCAGGTACACGGTCTGATACATATTGGTGAAGAGAATCGGTCCGAAAAATGGAATTTCCGACAACACCGGCGTGGTGGTTTTCACCAGTCCCCGGCTGAAGGCGTCCGTCCGCTGCTGGTTGAAGAAGATCTGGGCGAAATAAATGGTCAGGCCGATGGCCAGCAGGTTGATGGCCGTCCCGGAAATCACCTGGTCCGCCTTGAGATCGATGCTGGCGTAGGCGTGGATCAAAGCGATGATTCCCCCGAAAAAGGCGCCGGCCAGCAATCCGATCCAGGGGGCCGCAGCCGTTACAGGTTCAAGCATCACCGTCACCGTCGCGGCACTGAAGGCCCCGATCATCATCAATCCTTCCAAAGCGATATTGACGACCCCGCTGCGTTCACTGAAAAGCCCTCCCAGGCCCGTGACGATGATGGGGGCGGCGAAAATCAAGGTCAAGGTCATGATGGAATAAAAGGTATTCATTATTCTTCCTCCTTCAGCTGCTGCTTGGCATATAACCTCAGGAGCATTTCAAAGCCGTATTTCATCGCCACGAACAAAACGATGAGAGAGGAAATGATCTTGGCGATTTCCATGGGGATCTGATTGGCCTGCATCAGGGGCTGGGCGCTTTTGAGACCCCCGAAGAGGAGTCCGCTGAGAAAGACGCCCACGGCGGTATTCCCTCCGAGGAGGGCTACGGCGATGCCGTCAAAGCCGTAATTCTCGAAACCCACCAGAACCCTGCCGTAATTGAAGGTGCCTATGGAAAGCATGGCCCCTCCGATACCGGCGAAGGCACCGGAAATCATCATGGAGAACACCATGTTCCGGGTGACCTTCATCCCCGCGTATCTCGAGGCGTGGGGATTGAAACCGACGGACCTGAGTTCGAAACCGAAGGAGGTTTTTTCAATGATGAACCAGAAAATGATCAAGGATAGAATCACGACCACGAAACCCCAGTGGAAGCGGGAATTGTTGGTGAGGGCCTTGAGAAAATCACTTTGAAAGGTCCCTGAGGGCAGGGATTTCACCGTCTTCACCTGGTCGCTGCCGGGCAGGGACTTAAGCACGTAATTCGACATGTGGAGGGCGGTGTAGTTCATCATGATGGTCACCACCACCTCGTGGACATTGAATCTGGCCTTCAAGAATCCCGGCACGAAGCCCCAGGCCGCGCCTGCCGCCGCCGCAGAAAGCACCACCAGGGGGAGGTGCACGATCATGGGCAGGTCAAGAAGAATGCTGACGATGGTGGCCGCCATGGCCCCCACCATCAACTGCCCCTCGGCTCCAATGTTGAAGAGCCCGGTCCTGAAGGCGAAGGCCACCGCAATCCCGGTCATGGTGATGGGCAGGGCCGTGGTCAGAAACTCTCCGAGGTAGCGGGCATTGTACATCTTGTCCGTGAAAAGCTGGTCCATGTTGATGCCGGTCATGGTCCTGATCAGGGCCTTGAAGGCGCCGACGGGGTTGATTCCGGTGAAAACCATCACGATGGTGGCAATCAGAAAACTCAGCAGGATCGCGATGATGGGGACTGTGATTTTATATTTCGATTCGTCAAGCAATAGATGCTTCAATTTACTCATCCGCTTCACCCGCCTTCCCTGAACCTGACATCAGTAGTCCGATTTCCTTTTCGTTGGTTTTTTCAGGATCCAGGATCCCCACGATTTTTCCTTCATAGATGACGGCGATGCGGTCGGAAATATTGAGAATTTCATCAAGCTCCAGGGAAACCAGAAGAATCGCCCTTTCCTTCTCTCTTTCCGCCACCAGCCGGTTGTGAATGTATTCAATGGCACCCACGTCAAGACCCCGGGTCGGCTGGGCCGCAATCAGAAAAGCCGGACTCCGGTCGATTTCCCGACCCAGAATCGCCTTTTGCTGGTTGCCTCCCGACATGCTTCTTGCAACGGTTCCGGCACCGCCGCCGGTTCTGACATCGAATTCCTCCATGATCTGCTGGGATTTTTCAGCAATCTTCTCCTGGTCCAAAACCCCGCGTTTTGAAAAGGGAGCCTGGTAGTAGGTCTGCAGCACCAGGTTCTCATCGAGCCTGAAGTCGAGGACCAGACCGTACTTGTGGCGGTCCTGGGGAATATGGCCGACGCCGGCCTCCGTGACCTCCCGGATGGAATAGGGGGCCAGGTCCCTGCCGTTGAGAATGATCTGCCCCGACTCGACGGGTCTCAGGCCGCTGAGGGCTTCAACCAGCTCCGACTGACCGTTGCCGTCGATTCCCGCCAGACCCAGGATTTCACCCTTGTGGATGTCCAGGGAGAGATGCTTCACGACTTCAAGTCCCCGGTTGCTCTTGACCACCAGGTCCTTGATTTCAACCACCTTGTCCCCCGGTTCTCTTGGGGGCTTGTCCACTTGGAAAAAGACTTCACGGCCTACCATCATCTCTGCGAGATCCTTTTCAGAGACATCATCCACCTTGACCGTGCCGACTTGTTTCCCCCGTCGAAGCACCGTGCAGGTATCCGCCACGGCTTTGATCTCCTTGAGTTTGTGGGTGATGAGGATGATGGACTTGCCCTCCTTGGCGAAAGCCCGCATGATCGCCATCAAATCATCGATTTCCTGGGGTGTCAGCACCGCTGTCGGCTCATCGAAAATCAGAATGTCCGCTTGTCGGTAGAGCATTTTGAGGATTTCCACCCGCTGCTGGATTCCCACCGAAATATCTTCGATTCTGGCATCGGGATCCACCTTGAGTCCATACTTGTCAGAGGTCTCCCTGACACCCTCTCTGGCCTTTTCAATGTCCAGCCTGCCAAAGGATTTTTTAGGTTCCGAACCCAGAACGATATTTTCAGCCACGGTAAAATTTTCAACCAGTTTGAAATGTTGGTGCACCATACCGATCCCCAGCTGGTTGGCCACATGGGGATCATGGATTTGAACCTCTTGACCTTTGATCTTTATCCGTCCCTTGGTGGGAAGGTAAAGACCGAAGAGGATGCTCATAAGAGTTGACTTCCCGGCACCGTTTTCTCCTAAAAGAGCATGGATTTCACCCTTCTTCAGTTGAAAGGTGATATCATCATTGGCCCTGATTCCGGGGAAATCCCTGGTGATGTTAAGCATTTCTACCACATAGTCCATGGAAATTCCTCCATCATGAAATAGTTATAACTACATTATTATATCATGAATTCTCATGAAATCTGAGGGATAAATCAACAAAAAAAACCGGGGAAAAATCCCCGGTTTTGTATATGGACTATTGAAGTCTGCTAGGTACCATGCCGATTTCGATTTCACCAGAAAGCGCTTTGGCCTTGTATGCCATGATGGTGTCCACCCACTCGTCCTTGAGGTTGGGATTGACTTGAGGAATGTTCACGCCATCGTTGGAGAGTTCAAAGGTCAGAACGCCGCCGGTGAATTCGCCGTTGAGGACCTGCTCGGCCACGGTATAGGAGGCCACGTCCACTCGCTTCATCATGGAAGTCAGAATGACCGACTTGTCGCCTTCATAGATACCGTCTTCGTACTGGTCCTTGTCCACGCCGATGACCCAAACATCTTCACCGTTTTGAACCCGGTCCTTGGCTTCCTTGATGGCGCCGTTGCCTGTGCCACCGGCTGCATGGTAGACAATGTAGGCACCGTCATCAAAGAACTTGGAAGCGATGGTCTGTCCCTTTTGTGAGTCGCTGAAGGATCCGGCATAGTCCACAAGGACCGTCATGTCAGGATCTACGGCCCAGACCCCTTGCTCGAAACCGGCTTCAAAACGCTGGATCAGGTCAAAGTCCATGCCGCCCAGGAAGGCGACGGTGTCTTCACCGGCTTCTTGAGCCTTGAGAGCTGCGGCGATCCCCACCAGGAAGGATCCTTCATGCTCGGCGAAAACCGCGCTGGCGACATTGTCGGCCTCAACCACAGAGTCGATCAAAAGGTATTTCTGGTCGGGATAAAGCGCAGCCACTTCGGTCAGGGCATCAAAGAAAAGGAATCCCGGTGCCACGATCAGATCAAGCTCGTCATCGGAGAATGTGGAGAGGTTGGGAATGTAGTCTGCATCGGATTCGGACTGGATGTACTTCACATTGTCATCCTCGATGCCGTATTCCGCCGCAAAAGCCAGAACACCTTCCCAGGTTCCCTGGTTGAAGGATTTGTCGTCGATGCCGCCGGTATCCGTGACAAGACCCACTCTGATTTGTGCGGCGGGTTCTTCTGCCGCCGGCTCTTCTGCTGCGGGTTCTTCTGCCGCCGGTTCTTCTGCTGCCGGCTCTTCTGCTGCCGGTTCTTCAGCGGCGGGTTGTGACGCACAGCCGACAACCAGTGCCATGGCAAGCAGTAAAACCAATAGTAGCTTGATTGCGTTTTTACTCATTTTGTTTCCTCCTTTTTAGTGCGAGCTTTCAAAAATCCCCTCTATTAACTCGCTCTTTGTATGTAAAGTGAATCAGAATCCACTGTACATCGTTGCAGTTTCCCCTGAAACTCTCAGGGACTTCATTATATCACAGAAGTAATTTTTTATTCAACCGATTCTGACTTTCAGGGCCTTTTGAAATAGGAGACTGCGGCACAGCCCGGCCCGGCATGGGTACCCACCACGATGCCGATTTTTGATTCATACATGTCCTCGAAGCCGAACCCGGTCTTCAAGGCCTCTTTGATCTCTCCAAGCATCTCGGAATCATCGCTTTCATAAAGACCGATGGCCATGGGATCGATTCGACCCAGGTCTTCCTCGATGCGATTAAGGGCGTATTTGATGGCCTTTTTTCGCCCCCGTACCTTGTCGATGGCCTTGAGCTCCCCGTCGACGATGGTGAGAATCGGCTTGATATTGATCAGGCCCCCCAGAATCGCTTCGGTCTTTGACAGCCGGCCCCCCTTGAGGAGATACTCCAGGGTGTCGAAAATCAGGATGCTCTCCATCCGTTCATGGGCCGTCTTGAAAAAGTCCGCCACCGCCTGGACCTCCTGACCCTCCTGGACCATTCTGGCCCCGTGGATCACGGCAAATCCCAGGGCGAAGGAGACGAGCTTGGAGTCGATGACCTGGATCTTGTCCGTGCTGAGTATTTCCTTGGCCTGGTGGGCGGCATTATAGGTGCCGCTGAGCTTTGAAGAAATGTGGACGGAAATGATATGATCGTAATCCTCGAGATAGCCATCGTAGAGCTTGACGAATTCCCCGGGACTCACCTGGGAGGTGGTGGGGAGATTCTTCGAATCCTTGAGTCGCTTGAAGAATTCCCCGGAGGTCAGTTCCACCCCGTCATCCTTGAAACTCTCCTCGCCGAACTGCACGGATAGCGGCGCCACCGTGATTCCGAGGCTTTCAACATACTCTTTTGGCAGGTCCGCCGTTGAATCTGTAATCAATTTGATTCTCATGGTATTCCCCCTATTCTATCTTCTCTATTTTTCGTTGTCGAGGACCGCCAGGGCGATGTTGGAGGCATGGTCCCCGATTCTTTCCAGATTTGAAATGATATCCAGGAAGATCACGCCGGCTTCGGGTGAACACAGACCCTCATTGAGGCGTCTGATGTGCTCCCGTCTGAAATTCCGCTCCATGAGGTCGATCTCCCCCTCTCTTTCGATGACCTTGTGGGCGATGTTGATATCCCCGTTGGCCAGGGCATCCAGGGCCTGCTTGTAGGATTTGGTGACTCTGGAAAACATGAGTTTCAGTTCATCGATGGCCACCACTGAAAAAATCAGATTGTTCTCGACCTTGTGGATGGCCAGCTCCGCGAGGTTGTCGGAATGGTCCCCCACCCTCTCGATGTCGTTGATGGTGCTGAAGAGCCCGTCAATGGTTTCCCGCTGTCTCTGGGAAATTTCCTTGTTGGAGAGCTGGACCAGATAGCTGGCGATGGTGGCCTCCATGCTGTTGATGATTTTTTCAAGTTTGAAGGTTTCATGGGCCTTTTCCTCACTGTGGCTGAGAATCGATTCGATGGCTGTCTTGAAGGATTCAAAGGCGACATTGCCCATGTGGAGGACCTCCTTGAGGACTTGTACCGTTGCAATGGAGGGGGTTTCCAGGATACGGGCATCGAGGTACTTGATGCCCACGGGAGCCCTGAGCTCCGCTTCGGTTTCCGGAATCAGCCGCTTGGAGAGGCTGACCAGCAGTCCGACAAAGGGCAGCATGACAAGGGTGTTGGTGAGATTGAAGAGGGTATGGGCATTGGCCAGTTGCCTGGCGGGGTCCGAGGAAAGGGAGGTCACGTAATCCACGGTCAAGCCGGACAAAAACAGGCCGAAAATGATGGTGCCGAAGAGGTTGAACATGAAATGGATGGCCGCCGCTCTTTTGGCCGTCCTGGAAGCGCTGAGACTGGAAAGAACCGCCGTCACCGTGGTGCCCATGTTGGTGCCCAGAAGAATGGGGAAGGCCGAGGTGATGGGCAGGAGGCCTGCATGGGCCAGGGCGATGAGAATACCCGTGGAGGCACTCGAACTCTGGACCACCACTGTGATCAGGAAGCCCGTCAGAATGGCCATGATGGTGTTGAAGACCCCGCCGTCGCCGAAGCCGATCATCAGGTCCCTGAAGGCCTGGATGTCTCTCAAGGGCGCCACGGCGTCCTTCATGATCTCCATGCCCAGAAACAGGATGCCGAAGCCCAGAAGAATCTCGGCGTACTTCCTGACCTGGGCGTTGCGGGTGAAGTACTTGAAGAAGACCCCGAAGCCGATGGCCACCGGAGCAAAGGCACTGAGATTGATGGACACCAGCTGGGCCGTGACGGTGGTGCCGATATTGGCCCCCATGATGATGCCCACCGACTGGGTCAGATTCATGATGCCGGCATTGACGAAGCCCACCACCATGACCGTGGTGGCACTGGAGCTCTGGACGATTATGGTGACCAGGGTCCCCACCAGAACACCCATCACCCGGTTCTTGGTCAAAGCTTCAATGATTTCCTTCATCCGATCGCCGGCGGCTTTTTCCAAACCATCGGACATGATGTTCATGCCGTAAAGGAAGAGTCCGAGCCCCCCGAAGAGGGTCAACCCTATGGTCGTCATTAGTGTGCTAGACATACTGCCTCCTTATACTGGTAAGTGGATTGTAATGCTGCTGCCTGAGGGCCTCGTAGAGCACTATGGCCACTGAATTGGAAAGATTCAGACTTCTGACGTCCCGGTGGTCCAGCATGGGAATCCTGAAACGCCTGGAGGCATATCGCTCATGGAGGGACCGGGGCAGCCCTGTGGTTTCCGCCCCGAAGACGATCATCACGTCCCCGGTGAAATCACAGGCGGTGTGGACCAGGTCCCCCTTGGTGGTGGACAGGAAAATATTCTTGTCCCCGTGGGCCAGCAGAAAGTCCTCCAGGGATTCATGGATTTCGATGTCCAGCAGATGCCAGTAATCCAGACCGGCCCGCTTGAGGGTCTTGTCATCGATATTGAAGCCCAGGGGTTTGATCAGATGGAGCTTTGTCCCCGTCAAGGCACAGGTCCTGGCGATGTTCCCCGTATTGGGTGGAATCTGCGGCTCAAAAAGAACGATTTCGACGGCCATAGTACCTCCAGAATTGCATGATTTCATTTCCATTATAGTCGAATGATTTTTGAAAGTATCGGATTTCTATAAATTTCCACCGCTTCGTGGGGACAGAGTTCCTGACAGCAGAAACAGCGGATGCACAGATCGAGATCCACCTTTGGAATCCTCTTCCCAAGGGTGATGGCCCCCGGGGGACAGGCCCGCATGCAGTCGCCGCACAAGACGCATCGATCAGGATCGAAGACGGGTCTGGGGTTCATGTACCGGTTCAGGGGCCGTTGCAGAAAAACCGGTACCTTGTTCTCTAGAAAACCGATGCCTCCCACCCGGGGCCGCCGGATGTCGAGCTTCGGAAAATCCTCGAGTTTCATGCCGACCAGGGTGATGTCCTCGTATCCCGCCGCCACGATTCCCCGTTCAAGGGTCCTCTCGATGGTGGGAACCTCCATGGGGTCGATGCCCACCAGTCGGGTCGCCACCACATCGAGGTGATAGGGGGAATCCGAGGCCAGAATGGCGCCGATGGCCACCGGGTCGCCGGCTGAAGGCCCGGCTCCCTCCATGCCCACCACGGCATCCATGAAGGTCAGGGTGGGGTTGGCATTGAGGCAGACATCCACCAGCATGTGGGTGAAATCCGTGATTCTGGGCATCTTGAAATGGTATTCCGCCTTCAGAATACCGGGAATGGTGCCGAACATGTTCTTGACGGCGCCCGTATAGACGGTCATGCCGTGGGTCTTGAGCTTGCAGACATCGAAAACATGATCCACTTCCTCCATCACGGCGATGATTTCCAGTTGCTTCAAGAGATGGAGGTCCTCCCTCGATTTCTTCAAGGTTCCGGTATTGTAGTTGAGTTGAATGGTCCCGTCCTCCCTAGGGAGGTCCAGATAGCCGCAGCCCTTGTAGACCGACTTGAGAGCCGACTGGTTGTAGGGTCCTCCGGGGCTGTCCCCGATCACCACCCGGGCGCCGAAGTCCACCAGAATGTCACTCAGAGCCTTGACAAAGACGGGATGGGTGGTGGTCGCCTTGTCCGGGGTCTTTTTCATCAGCAGATTGGCCTTGAGAAGAATCCTGTCCCCCGGCTTGATGTAGGCCCTCAAGCCCCCGAGATCATCGATGGTCTTCTGGAGGCCTTCCCGCACCCCTTCATAATCGTAGCCGTCACAGGCTCTCAAACTGACCTTGCCCATCTGATTCCTCCTTGATTAAAGCAGATAAAGGACCAGCAGTCCCAGGATGATCCGGTAGTAGGCGAAAATTTTGAAATCTCTTTTTTTGATATAGGCCATGAAGGCGGCGATCACCACATAGGCGACGACGAAGGAAACCAGGGTGCCGACCAGAAGAAGGAGGATCTCCTCCTTCTGAATGCTGACCTGGGTCTTGATCAGTTTGATCAGACCCGCCCCGAGCAGGGTGGGAATGGCCAGAAAAAAGGAGAACTCGGCGGCGACCTTCCGGGTGAATCCCAGGCTCCTGCCTCCGATGATGGTGGCGGCGGACCTGGAAACTCCGGGGAAAAGGGCCAGGGTTTGGAAAAAACCCACCTTCAGGGCTTGAGAATAGGTCATTTCAAGTTCATCCGTCACGGCTTCCTCGATGGTCAGCTTTTCCATGACGATGATCACGACGCCGCCGACGATAAGGGCCAGGGCCACCGCCGTTCCATTGAAGAAGAGGGCCTCGATGCGTTCTTCAAAGAGGATGCCGAGAATACCGGCGGGAATGATTCCGACCAGAACCCGGCTCCAAAGCCTCCAGAATTTTTCCAGCGACGCCTTTGTCAGGTCCTTCGGGAATATTTTTTTTCTGAAGAACAGGATGACCGCCAGTATGGCACCGGACTGGATCACAATTGAAAAAAGATTCGCGAAGGCACCGGTGAACTCCAGGTACTCGTTGGCCAGGATCAGGTGGCCGGTGGAGGAGATGGGCAGGAATTCCGTCAGACCTTCTATGATTCCGAGAATTACAGCTTTTAGTATCATTCAAGACTCCTTTTCAAATAATCGTCGCACTCATCCTGCAGAGGGCACTCCCCGCACAGGGGATTGCGGGCCTTGCAGATTCTTCTGCCAAGGAAAATCAACTGATGGTGCAGCTTGGTCCACCTCTCCCTGGGCACTCTGGCCATGAGGGCCTCCTCGGTTCCGAGGACCTCCCTGGCCCGGGCGAGGCCGAGCCGGTTGGCCACTCTGAAGACATGGGTGTCCACTGCGATGGCCGGCACCCCGAAGGCGTTGCTCACCACCACGTTGGCGGTCTTTCGACCGACCCCGGGAAGGGTCATGAGGGTTTCGACGGTCTCTGGTACCCGGGAATCGAATTCTGTCACCAGAATCCGCGACAGTTCAAAGAGATACCTGGATTTCATCTGAAACATCCCGCAGGTTCTGATCAGTTCCCGGATTCTGGGAATCCCCAGGGCCACCATGGCCTCGGGCTTGTCGGCTTCCTTGAAGAGCTCCCGGGTGATGAGGTTGACCCGGACATCGGTGCACTGGGCTGAAAGCACCGTGGCTATCAAAAGTTCGTAGGGGGTGGTGAAATCCAGTTCCGCCCTGGCCTCCGGAAACATTTCATCCAGAGTATCCAGTATGATTCTTGTTTTTTTATCCATGGATTCATTATAACAGAGAACCGCTTCTTGTCATAAAAAAACAGCCCTGGCAGGGCTGTTTTTTCAAAGTTTCTCTCTGGACATGATGGCCTTGAGTTCGAAATTTTCCTGCTCGAAGAGTCGGATGAGACCAAAATTGTCGTTCTTCAGGGTGACCACGGCACACAGATTCATGCTTCTGAGCTCCGCGATGATCATCTTGAGCATCTCATTGGAGATTCCCTTGCTTCTGAATTCTCTTCTGAGCCACAGATTGCTGATTTCTGCAAATTTCCGGGTCTTGTACTTGATCATGGCATAGCCCACGGGAATCCCATCTTTTTCAAAAATGTAAATCCCCTCCTTCATATCCTCCTTGAAGGTCTCATTGTCAAAGAGCACCTTGATCTGCTGATGGCTCAATCCCTTGCTGTCCTTGAGCCCCTCGGCCAGGAGCTTTTCATGGTCTTCTAGAGGATCGACCTTTTTCACTGTCAGGATCCCCTTGAGGTCAACCGGCAGGGAACAGACATGGCGCATCAGATAATAACGGCTTGGAAAGGACTTTTTTTCAAGGATGTCAAAGATCATCACCATGTGGTCATAGGTGGTCTCCACTTGCACCTGGTTTTCATAAAACCACCGGCTGATGGCACCGATATTGCCAAAGGTATCCATGGAATAAAAATTTCCCCGCTTTTCGATCCCGTAATCATAGGTGATCACGATGGTCTTCGGCGCGATATCCTCGTGGACCTGTCTCAAGGGATCCTTGCCCTTGAGCAGGTTGGAGAGGATCATCATGTTCTCCATTTCCTGACCCGTCAACTCATTGATCCAAAACTCACTATTCATACATTCACCTTCTTCACTTCAGTTACCCTCATTATACAATGCTTTGTCGTCAATTGATATCCTCATCGGATTTTGTGAAGGATTATCTTGTCTCTCTTATTTAAGGGCCTTGAAGGCCTCAAGGGCCCTGTCGAGCTGCTCCCGGGTATGGGCCGCCGACACCATCAACCGGATTCTCCCGGCCCCCTTGGGCACCGTGGGGAAGACGATGGCGGAGCCGAAAACCCCCCTGGCCATGAGAGCCTTTGAAAAGGCCATGGTCCTGGCTTCGTCACCGATCATCACCGGTGTGATGGGGGTCTCGGAATGCCCGATATCATATCCCAGGTCCTTGAGTCCCGCCTTCAGGTAACGGGCGTTGTCCCAGAGTCTTTCAGTGAATTCACTGGTCTCCATCATCATTTTCAAACCCTCGATCAGGGCGCCCACCACCGCCGGAGGCAGGGCGGTACTGAAGAGGAGGGGGCGTCCCCGGTGACTCAGCCACTGCTTCATGGTCTTTGAACCGGCGACATAACCGCCCATGACTCCCAGGGCCTTGGAAAGGGTCCCGATGGTGAAGTCCACCTTGCCGTGAAGATTGAAATGGTCCACCGTCCCCCGACCGTTTTCACCCAGGACTCCGCTGCCGTGGGCGTCGTCCACATAGGTCAGACAGTCATAGGCTTCAGCCAGGGCCACGATTTCCGGCAGCCTGGCCAGGTCGCCGTCCATGCTGAAGACCCCGTCGGTGATGATGAGAACATTGTTGTAATCCCCGCGTTTTTCCTTCAGGACCCGGTCCAGGTCCGCCATGTCACTGTGCTTGAAAACCGCCTTGTCCGCCCGGGACAGGCGGACGCCGTCGATGATGCTGGCATGGTTGAGTTCATCGGAAACAATCAGATCCCCCTTTTCCACGATGGCCTGGATTGCACCGGCATTGCAGTTGAATCCCGACTGGAAGACCATTACGGCTTCCTCCCGCTTGAAGGTGGCCAGGACCGTCTCGAGTTCCTCGTGGATATCCATATTGCCCACGATGGTCCTCACCGCTCCCGCTCCGACGCCATACTTCTCCACCGCGGCGATGGCGGCCTGCTTGAGACGGGGGTGGTTGGCGAATCCCAGATAATTGTTGGAGGAGAGATTGATGACCCGCTGTCCGTTCAAGTTGATTTCAGCTTCGTTGGGTCCGTCGAAGACCGGCAGCTCCCGGTAGACCCCCTCCTCCTTCAGAGATTCGATTTTTTCCTTGAGATAGGTGAGTTCATGAACACTGTTTTTCATAAAAGCCTTCCTTTCACTCGGTTTCTTTTCGGCAATTCTCCAGGGCGAGGTCGATATTTCTTCTTAGAATCTTCACTCCTCTGAAGGAAAAATCCCGATGACCGTAGATTTTCTGATACTGCCTTTGACTGAGAGACTCGAAGTCCCCCTTGTTGAACACATGATCGGGGCTCATGGCTGAGATGACGTTGTGGGGACAAGCCCTGAGACAGAGATCGCAGCCGTAGATGCAGCGGTTGAGCCACGAGGCCTCCGAATCGGAGAGGTCCTTCTTCTGGGTCAGGTAGCTCAGGCAATCCTGGCCTTCAAGGGTATAGTCCCCCCGGATGGCGCCCGTCGGGCAGGCCTCGACACAGCGGGTGCATCCGCCGCAGTCTCCTTCGATTTTCGGAGTCAGGTAGCCCAGGTCGAGATCCAGCATCAAATAACCGATGTTGAAGGTGGATCCCAGATAAGGGGAGATGATCTGGGTGTGCCTGCCGTAGAAGCCCAGACCGCAGAGATAGGCCACACGGCGGTCATCAAGCCCCTCCACGTCCACAAAGCTTCTTCCCTCGCCTCCCAATTCCTCCCGGATGAAGCGGAGGAGTTTTTCCAGGCCCTCCCGGACCACCCGGTGGTAGTCCGGCACCCTTGAGGCGGCGACCCGGACCTCATCCCCCTCCAGCCGGGGCAGCCGGTACAGGGGATAACCCATCCCCAGGGCCACGAAGGTCTTCCCCCCAGGATAGTGGCTCATGGGATCGATGCGTTTTTGAGGATCCTTGACTTCGAACTCCAGAAATCTCCTGTTTTCATAAATTTCTCTGAGTTCCTCGAAAACCCTCACGGGATGAAACCCCACCTGATGAAAACCAAGCGCCAGGGCCTTGTCGACGATTCTTTCATGGGGCTTCATCCGACCAGACTCCTGACCAGACGGATCTCCCGGGCATACCCCGCCACCTCGTTGGGGGTCTCCAGAAAAAAGGGAAGGTCCCTCAGTGCGGGATGGGTGACGATGCTCCGGATGACCTCTTCACCCAGGGTCCCCTCCCCGATCTTTTCATGCCGGTCCCTGCCGGAGCCCAAGGGCATCTTTGAATCATTGAGATGAAGGGCCTTGAGTCTGTCCAGGCCGATGATCCTGTCGAAGGAGGCCAGGACCCCGTCAAGATCCCCTGCAAGGTCATAACCCGCCGAATAGACATGGCAGGTGTCGAGACAGACCCCCAGCAGATGGGACTGGTGGACGCCGTCCATGATGGCCTTGATTTCCTCAAAACTTCTTCCGATTTCAGTCCCCTTGCCCGCCATGGTTTCCAGAAGGATGACGAGGTCTTCCTCCCCGGTGAGTATCTCGTTGAGGGCCTCGACAATCAGCCGGGTGCCGGCCTCCACCCCGAGGCCGACATGGGAGCCGGGATGAACATTGTAGTAGCGGCAGGGCATCCGGGAAAGTCTGGCCAGATCATCGGCCATCATGAATTTGGCGAAATCCCGGACACCGGCCTTGTCAGAGGCAAGATTGAGGGTATAGGGGGCATGGGCCAACAGCGGGCCCATGCCCTCCCTGGCCATCATCCGGCTGCCCTTGGCGATGTCCATCAGATCCAGGTCCCTGGCCCGGCCTCCCCGTGGATTTCTGGTGAAGAACTGAAAGGTGTCCGCTCCGATGGACACGGCCTCCTTGACAGCCGCACTGAAACCCCTGGCAATGGAAAGATGCGGCCCGATTATCATGGCCTCCCCCTCTGGTCTTCATCCTTTTCCCGGTAGACCGGAATAATCAGGGAAGCGATGGAATATCTCCGGGTATTTTCTCTGAAAACGAATTTTTCCTCGATATAATCGTGGATGATGTCGTTGACCATCCGGTTGAGTTCCCTGGCCTCCGCCGGGGTGAGAAAAACGTCCTGACGATGATTGATTTTTTTGGGAGGATCGTTCCCGCCCCGCTCCACATTGAGGTAAAAGTCCTTGGCGATATGCTCGAAGAGGGCGACGCTGACCTTTTCAATGGTGATGATGGAGGTCTCACTGGTGCTGAGGGCGCTGGAATCGATGACATAATCCTGGGCGACCGGCCCGTAGAATTTTTCCACAATGCCGGAATTGACCTGGGTCTGGACGAGTTCGAGAATCCCGACCCTGACCAGCACCTTGATATGGTAGTTGATTTTGGCATGGGGCTCCCCAAGCCGGTCCGAGATCATCTTGGCCGTGGCCGGTCTGTGATCAAAGGCCTCGATGATGGCGATGCGGTATTCCTGGGAAACGGCCTTGATCTGGTCGAGTTCCCTCAAAATCATGACGTCCTTCATCCTCTAAGTCCTCCTTCAATCCTCTTGCACTTCCATGATGAAATAGGTGATGTCGTCCTCAAGTTTTTCCTCGGCTTCTCCGATCCTCTGCTTGAGGGCCTGGTTGAATTCCTGAAGGCTCCGGTCCTGATAACTTTTGAAAAATTCCGGCAGTTCCTCTTCGTGCATGATTCTGTTTTTCCGCTCGTCCACCAGTCCGTCGGTGAAAAAGAGCAGCCGGTCTCCGGGCTCGAGCTGGATTTCTGAGGTTTCATACTCCGGAATGTACACTGAGCTGATCTTGCAGATGGGGAAACCCACGTTCTGATCGAGGTATTCGAGCTCTCCGGTATTTCTGAGGAGAATCGGATGGACGTTGAGGCCTCCGTTGGAGTATTTCAGAATCCGGCTCTCCTGGTTGTAACTGGCGAAAAGGATCACCATGTGCATTTCATCGGGAAAGTTCATCTTGTTGAACTCCTCGTAAAAGTTCTGAAGGTTCCGATGGGGCTTGAGGCCTCTGAACCGCTTGATCAGGTTCTCCGTGGACCTCACGTAGTTGTTGCAGAACATGGTCAGCAGGGCCGCCGAAATCCCGTGACCCGACACGTCGAGGATGTACATGCCGATGTTGTTTTCATCGATGGGATAGATGTCATAGAAATCTCCGGAGAGTCTCTCACAGGGGATGTACTCTGAAATGTAGGCGACTCCTCTGAACTGGAGTTTTTTGGCCGGCAGGATGCTTTGCTGGATCCGTTTGGCATTTTCGATTTCCTTGACCAGGGAAAGATTGACTGCAGCAATCTCCGAGGTGCGTTTTTCTACGATTTTCTCCAGATTCTGGGTGTAGAGATTCACCTGGCGCTGGGCGTTCTGCAGTTGCTGGTAGGGAATCCCGATATTGTACCTGAAGGTGGCGACATTGAGATACCACAGACCTATGGAAAAGACCACGGATTCCATCAGCAGCTGATAGGGGGTCAAAACCGTGATGAACTGGATGAATCTTGTGATGAAGATGATTCCGAGACCCGTGGCGAAAAAGCGGATGTGCTCGTTCTTCTCCCTGAGATAAAACCTGAGGTAGAAAAACATCGCCGTGAAAAGACTGACCAGCTGCAGGACTCTGAGATTCTTCATGATGCTGTAGTAATTGATGAGCAGTTCCTGGTTGGCCATGATGGGGGGCAGAAGGGCCACCATCATGGCGGTGGTCAGAAGGGGAATCATTTTCATCAGGGAGGGATAATTCTCCGTCACCCTGTTCCTGGAATCCAGGAAGCTCGCCAGGGCGAGTATCATTGTGAAGGCGGAAAAGAAGACCTCGTAATAGATGTCGAAGGTGCTCAGAGTGGAGGCGCTGAGCCCGAGAAAAAGCGGATTGTAGAAGACCTGGTCCAGGATTTCCAGGAGAGCGAACATGGAAAAGCCGATGACGAAGTACATCATTCTTCGGCGAAAATGGGCGAAAAGAGCGTAATAACTGGTATTGAGAATCAAGAGGGTGATGATGATGCCCACGATCTTGACCAGAAAACCCAGTTGAACCAGATTGAAGGTCCGGGTCATGTAGGCTTCCAATCCCTGGGAGTTGTAGATGAACCCCTGGAAGAAAAGAATCAGCAGCAGGGAAATGGAATATCGGGATAACTTCTTTCGACTGTTTCTGTCCATGGTTCACCTCCTTTGACACACGATTCTTAAAACAGGCTGCTCCCTCCGATGAATTCCTTCAGAATGGAGGTTTTCGGTATCAGGGTCTCGTCCTCGATATCCACGAAATAGCCCAGGAAACGGATCAGGCGTCTTGCCTCGGAGTAGATTTCCTCCTCCGGACCGATGGTTTCCAGGAGGGGCAGGGCGTGCTTTCTGAGGACCGCCATTTCGTAGACCAGGGCGGAATTGAACATGGCGTCGGCCTTTTCCTGATGGGGAAAAATATAGAGCTCCTCACCCTTTCTCACCATGGGCCACATGGCCAGGGTCCTGGCCGCATCGTGACCCCTGAACTGGTGGTCCCGGATGATTCTTCTGAGCATTCTGACATCCGTGGTGGGAATCCGGTTGTGGGTGTCGATGTTGAGATGGGTCAGGGCGCTGACGTAGATCTTGAATTTGTCCTTGATCAGGACCTCGCTGGTGAGTTCGTCGTTGAGGGCGTGGATTCCCTCGATGATCACCGGCTGGTCTTCCTCTATCCTGATGGATTTTCCCAGGTACTCCCGCTGGCCGGTCTGGAAGTTGAAGGTGGGAATCCGGGTATCCTCTCCGTCAAGGATGCATTTCAGATCCCGGTTGAAGAGGACGGTGTCCACGGCCTCAATGGTATCGAAGTCATACTCCCCCTTGTCATCCAGGGGGGTGTGCTCCCGGTTGACGAAGTAGTCATCGGTGGAAACGGTGATGGGCTTCAATCCATTGACCGCCAGCTGGATTCTGAGCCGGTTGGCAAAGGAAGTCTTCCCCGAGGAGGAGGGCCCGGCGATGAGAATCACCCTTTTCCCCTCGGCCGTGATCTGGTCGGCGATCCGGGCGATTTTTTTCTCGTGAAGCGCCTCCGCCACCTTGATCAACTCCGGCGCCTCTCCGGCGACGACCTTGTCGTTGAGATTGGCCACATAGCCGATATTCAGAATCTCTCCCCATCTTTCCGCCTCCTGGTGGATTCTGAAAAGCTGGGCATCCTCCCTGAAGGGGGGGACAGCGTGGGGAGAAAATTGAACAGGATGTCTGAGGAGAATCCCCGGCTTGTAGTGCTTGAGTTCGAAGGTCCGGATATAGCCGGTGCTGGGGACCATATAGCCGTAGAAATAATCCTTCACCCAGCCCAGGCTGTACATTTTGACAAACTCCTTGTCCCGGTACCTGAGCAGGTCCAGTTTCGAGATCATCCCGTACTTGATGAAGGCCTCCCTGGCCTCGGTGATGCTCATGAGCATCTGGTTGAAGGGCTCGTCCTCATCGACGATCTGCCGCATTCTTTCCTCGATGTCCTTGAGGTCCCTGCGTTTGAGATGATGCTCGCCCACCAGTTCACAATAGAGTCCCTGGCTCAGGGAGTGCTTGACCTCGACATTGGTGTCCTGATACAGCTCCATCACCGCCCGGATGAAGATGAAGGACAGGGATCTCTGGTAGATCCGCATGCCGTCGGAATGGCTCAGATCCACCCATTCCACGCTATCCCCTTCTTCAATGGGATGGATGAGCTCCTTGAGCTTGTTGTTCACCTTGGCGGCGATGATCAGGGGACGGCCCTCGTCAGCGAATTCCCTGGCCAGTATTTCAAGGGTGATTCCTTCTGAGATCGCCATCACCTGGTCTTCAACGATAATTTTCATTCTCTTCCTCCGATCCTGCCCCACTTCTCAAGGGGCCATATTCTGTAGAGGGCCACGCCCTTGATCTGCTCCCGGTTGACGATGCCGATTTCCGGATCCCTCGAATCCCTGCTCACCCCTTCATTGTCCCCCAGCACATAGTACTCATTTTCACTCAAAACATCCCCCGGGCTTTCAGGAAGGACCTCTCCGGGACCCAGGGCGATCCGCTTGATCAGGGTCCGGTTCAAGGAAGCCACATGGAAGAGGATGACATCCCCCTTATGATAGGGTCCTCCTCTGGCATAGACCAGAAGGTCCCCCTCCTCGAGGCCGGGGGTCATGGATTCCCCCTTGATAAGGGTGGTGCCAAAACCGAGAAAAAACACCAGCAGAAAGACGACCTCGGCCAGCCACAACATTCTTTTCCTAGTCATCCGAATCCCCGTCGCCGCCGTTGTCGATCAAATGGCAGATGAGTTCGTTGAGCCTGGCGTACTTGTATTTGTCGATTCTGAGTTTCAACCTCTCAAGGCACTCCTCATAATCGTCAAGCACGTGGTAGGGATTTCCGTAGATCCGGTAGATGTCCTCCTCGGAGACCCCCTTGAAGCCGTGGCCGATGATGGAAGAATGTCTCAGATCGATGAGCTCCTCCATTTTGTTGGTGCTGAGAATCCGGTCGATCTTCAGAAAGGGTTCATTGTGCTTCTGATATTTCTGGATGAAGGAGGCGATGCCGTAAATGGTGTTGTTGTTGTAGATCTTGTACTGTTTTTTGAGAATCCGAAGAATATTGCGCTTGACCATCATGTCATTGACGAAATAGATCTTCCGGTCCGGCTTCACCGCCAGTAAAAACATGTACTTGTAAAGGGCTTCCTTGAAACGGTAGACCCTGCCCAGAAAATCGATGTATTCCTCCCCCACGATCTGGATTTTGAGGTTTTCCATCAGTTCTGAAAAGATGGCCTCGGGTTCTCCCCGGATCAGACCCAGGAGATGCCTGCGGGTCTTTTCAACGGTTTTGTGCTGCCTTGTTTCAGGACTGAGCTGATTCAGATACCTGAGGGATCTTTCAAAATCGAAATTGACGGCGTAGCGACAGGAGTTGATGAGATGACCCGGATCCGTGTCTTCCAAGCTCTGAGCCAGGAGGAGGTCATGGGCCCCCCCGTAATCATAGCGTTCGATGAGTTTGTGGATGACGGCGGCATTGTCGATCATTCCCGGATCTCCCTTTCACAAAAGCTGTTGATGGCTTCGGAGGGTGCCTCGAAAACTCTTCCCTCCACCTCGCTGCGGTAGGCGTGGAGCAGATAATGGCTGACGGCAGGATGAGGCCGCCCGCCGTACTTGCCGTCCCCTACCAGGGGATGACCCACGGCGCCGAGACTGGCCCTGATCTGATGACTCCTGCCGGTGTGGAGCTCGATCTCCACCAGGGTGTAGTCCTTGCCCGTTTTCAGCGGTCTTACGGAGGAATGGACCCATTTCCCCTCCGGAGTCTCCCTTTCCCTGAAGGCGGACCGGTTCTTCTCGGGATCCTTTTCAAGATACCCCTTGATTTCCATGGGCTGACTCAGGGACCCCTGGACCACGCCCAGGTACATTTTCTTGATTTTTCTCTCCCGCATCAGCCGGTTCATGGTCTTCAGGGTCTCGTAATTCTTGGCAAAAATAACGATTCCCGAGGTGTTCTTGTCCAGCCGCTGGATCGGCGCTGGCCTGAAGGTCCCCTGGGCGTATTCCTTGAGATAGCCGCTGACATAGGAGGAGAGGGTCTTCTTGTATTCCTTCTGGTCCGGATGGGTCAGCAGGCCCCCGGGCTTGTTCAGGACCAGCAGGTCCTGGTCCTCGAAAACGATGTCCAGGGTGTAGTCCTTGACCGGATCGAGCCTGACGATCCTGGTCATTTCACTGAAAAAATCCTCCGGCAGATAAATCTGGATCTGGTCCCCCAGGGCAAGAAAATAGCTTTCATCCGCCTTCCGACCATTGACCTTGATGATTTTCTTGCGCAGATACTTGTAAATGTGATTCCTGGAATCCTGGTGCATCAGCTTCAGCAGGTAGCGGTCGAGCCGCTGACCCATTTCATTTTCTGTGATTATTATCTCAATCATCATCAATCCCTCATTTAATAATAGTTTACCATATTTTTAAATTGTCATCCTTGCTTTATTTTGATATTCTTGACATGGAGGTTGATAGTCATGATGGAAAGAATCAAGGATTTTCTGTACGATATCAGCGATATCGCCCTGTCCCTCTTGCTGGTCGCGGTCATCGCCCTATCGATCACCTATAAGATCACCGACGCCTTCACCCTGAGTATTTTCGAACCTGATGCCGCCACGGTGATTCCGGTTTCGGAACAGATCGACCTGCCGGTGGCGGAACCGGTGACGGTCCCCGATGACACTCCAGCGGATCCCGTTGACGATGAGCCGGTGGAAGTCACCCCCGCCAGCAAGGTGCAGTTCACCATCAAGCAGGGGATGACCGGATACAATATCGCCAATCTGGTCTATGAAAAGGGCCTGATCCAGTCCGTGGACGCCTTCATTTCACGGGTGGAGGAACTCAAACTCGGTTCCAGGCTGAGAACCGGCACCTACAGTGTCAGCAGTGCCATCGCCCTCGATGAACTCATCCAGGTAATTGCGGGACAGCGCTGACAAGCCATTTCATTACAAAGGAGGATTCATATGCCACTCGTCACCACCACGGAAATGTTCAAGAAGGCCTACGAAGGCCGGTACGCCGTCGGCGCCTTCAATGTCAACAATATGGAAATCATCCAGGGAATCGTGGAAGCCGCCAGGGAAACCCGTTCCCCTGTGATTCTGCAGGTTTCTGCAGGAGCCCGGAAGTACGCCAACGCCTCTTATCTCAAAAAACTCGTCGAAGCGGCCCTGATCGAGGCACCGGAGGTGGACATCGCCCTTCACCTGGACCACGGCGACAGCTTCGAACTCTGCCGGGCCGTCATTGATGACGGCTTCACCTCCGTGATGATCGACGGCAGCCATCTCCCCTACGAGGAAAACATCGCTCTGACCAGACAGGTGGTGGACTACGCCCATGCACGGGGAGTCGTGGTGGAGGCTGAACTGGGTCGTCTGGCCGGCGTCGAGGATGCCGTGAAGGTGGACTCCAAGGACGCCACCTACACCGATCCGGACCAGGCCGTGGATTTCGTCAACCGCACCGGAGTGGATTCCCTGGCCATCGCCATCGGCACCAGTCACGGCGCCTACAAATTCAAGGGTGAACCCGAGCTTGACTTTGAAAGACTCAAGACCATCACCGGAAAGCTGCCCGGTTTTCCCCTGGTCCTCCACGGAGCCAGCACCGTGATCAAGGAGTTCGTCAACATGTGCAACGCCTACGGCGGGGATATCCCCGGCGCCCGGGGCGTCCCGGAGGACATGCTCACAGAGGCCTCCAATTACGGGGTCTGCAAGATCAACATCGACACGGACCTCCGCCTGGCCATGACGGGAGCCATCCGCAAGCACCTGATGGATCATCCCTCGGATTTCGACCCCAGAAAGTACCTGGGTGTGGGCCGGGCCGCCATCAAGGACATGGTCATCCACAAAATCACCAGGGTCCTGGGCAGTGCCGACAAAATATAGTTTCCCCGGACATTAAAAACAGCCGTCTCAGGACGGCTGTTTCATTTTTGGGTTCACTGCTTCACTGGCTCCGGGTAGGTTTCACCGTCGGTATCCACCGTGACCGACAGGATCCGCTGTTGGATCACCGGACGGTCCTGGGCCCCCACGGGAGACTCTGCGATTTCGTCCACCACCTCCATGCCTTCAAAGACCTTGCCGAAGGCGGCATACTGGCCGTCGAGATGGTTGGAATCCTGGTGCATGATGAAGAACTGGCTGCCGGCGGAGTGGGGCATGCCGCTCCTGGCCATGGAAATGACCCCGCGCCCGTGTTTCAAAGGATTGTTGAAGCCGGCATTCAGGAATTCTCCCTTGATCTGGTAGCCGGGTCCCCCCATGCCTGAGCCCTGGGGACAGCCTCCTTGAATCATAAAGCCCTTGATCACCCGGTGAAAAATCAAGCCGTCATAAAACTGGTTCTTGATCAGGCTGATGAAATTGTTCACCGTGTTGGGGGCGATTTCAGGGTAGAGTTCGATCTTGATGACTCTGCCCCCGTCTAACGTCATGGTTACCACTGGATTCATTTTATCCCTCCATAGAATTCGACCTCATGGGAAATGTAGGTCTTGTTGTGATAGTTGAATTTTGCACTGAAACGCCGGTCCTGGTATTCGGGAGAATAGATCCACTCCAGAAAAAAGTGGTCCCCCTCCCACAAGTCGAGGGCCGTCAGGGCCTCATCCTCGATCCAGTGAAGGGTCCCCTCCTCACAGTCCCTCAATTCTCCCTCGAAGTCGAGTCCCGTGTACACGAAGGTGTACCAGTCGTCGACCCCGTCGAAGAGGGGGAAGGTGATGACGCCCTCATAGCGGTAGGCCTTGAGTCTCAGGCCGGTTTCTTCGAGGACCTCCCGCTTCAGGCATTCCTCCGGGGTTTCCCCCGCTTCGAATTTGCCCCCGACCCCGTTGAATTTCCCCTTGTGAAAATCCTTTTTTCTTTTGTTGCGATGGAGCATCAGGGTCCTGCCGTCTTTTCTCAGGTAGCAAAGGGTGCTAAGAATCATGCTGTCTCTCCACTTGAATATCGTAGTCGTTGGCCTTGAAGATGCTGTTGATCAAGTCCCAGATTTCGTATTTGCCCCACCGGCTCTGGGCGGAAATCGGAATGATGATTCTGGCCTCCGCTCCCAGCCCCGCCTGGATGACCTTCAACTGCTTGCTGATCTGGCTTTTCGAGAGCTTGTCCGCCTTGGTGGCGACGACGATGCCGTTGAAGCCCTCGTCCAGAATCCACTGGTACATTTCCTGGTCCTGCAGGGAGGGCTTGTGACGGATGTCCACGAGCTGGACCACCTCGAGGAGATTCTCTCTCTTGCTCAGGTAGGTTCTGATCATGCCCCCCCAGGACTTGTGCTGGTCCTTGGATACCCGGGCATAGCCGTAGCCCGGCAGATCGACGAAGCGAAAGGCTTCGTTGATTTCATAGAAATTGAGAGTCTGGGTCTTCCCCGGCGTGGAACTGGTCCTGGCAAAATTCCTCCGGTTGAGGAGCATGTTGATCATGGAGGATTTCCCCACATTGCTCCTTCCCGCAAAGGCGATTTCCGGCAGGTTCTCCGGCGGATATTGTTCAGGCTTGACGGCACTGATCAAAAACTCCGTGGATTTAATCTTCATGACCGGTCTCCTTGGGCAGGAGGGCCTCGGCGATGACCTCATCCATGTTCTTGACAGGAATGAAGGTGATGGCCTTTTGCACCGATGCCGGCAGATCCTCGAGATCCTTGAGGTTTTCATAGGGGAAGAGCACTTTTTTGATCCCCGCTCTCTTGGCCGCCAGGGATTTTTCCTTGAGGCCGCCGATGGGGAGCACCCTCCCCCTCAGAGTGATTTCTCCCGTCATGGCGACAAATTTGTCCACGGGACGCTCCGTGAGGGCGGAAAGGACCGCCGTCGCCATGGTCACCCCTGCCGATGGCCCGTCCTTGGGTATGGCCCCTTCTGGGATATGGATGTGGAGGTCCAGCTTTTCATAGAAGTCCTCAGGAATGTCATACTGGTGGGCGATGGACCGGATGTAGCTCAGGCCCGCCCGGGCGGATTCCTTCATGACATCTCCCATCTGCCCCGTCAGGACCAGCTTGCCGGTGCCCTTCATGGGGGTCACCTCCACGTTGAGGGTTTCTCCCCCCACCCGGGTCCAGGCAAGGCCTGTGACGATCCCGATCTGGTCGGTCTGACCCACTTCATCGTACCGGTAGCGGGGAGCTCCGAGATATTTGTCGAGATTGCGCTTGGTCACTCTCAGGGTGGGAAGGTCCTCTTCCACGATTTTCGCCGCCGCCTTGCGGCTCACCGTGGCGATTTTTCTTTCAAGTTCCCTGACCCCGCTTTCCCTGGTATAGAAGTTGACCATGGCATGCATGGCATCCTCGGAGATGGAGATGTTCTCATCGGTGAGACCATGGGCCTTCAGCTGCTTGGGCACCAGATACTTGGTGGCGATGCTCACCTTTTCATCCTCGGTGTAGCCGGAGATTTCAATGACCTCCATCCGGTCGAGGAGGGGCCTTGGAATAGTGGCCAGGCTGTTGGCGGTGGTGATGAACATCACCCTGGAAAGATCGAAGGGGACCTCGAGGTAGTGGTCCGTGAATTCCTTGTTCTGCTCAGGATCGAGGACCTCGAGAAGGGCCGAGGCGGGATCTCCCCTGAAATCACTGCTGAGCTTGTCGATTTCATCAAAGAGGAAGAGGGGATTCTTGGACCCCGACTCCTTGATGCCGTTGATGATTCTTCCGGGGATGGCGCCGATATAGGTCCTCCGGTGTCCCCTGATTTCCGCCTCGTCCCTGAGGCCTCCCAGGGACATTCTGACGAATTTCCGATTGAGACTCCGGGCGACGGACTTGGCGATGGAGGTTTTTCCCACGCCGGGAGGCCCTACCAGGCATAGAATGGGGCCCTTCATGCTCTTGGTCAGTTGTCTGACCGCCAGGTACTCCAGCACCCGCTCCTTGACGCTCTTGAGGCCGTAGTGGTCCTCGTCGAGGATCCTTCGGGCTTTTTTGAGATCCAGGGTGTCCTTGGTCTGCTTGTTCCAGGGCAGCTCGAGAATCCAGTTCACGTAGCTGCGGATCACGTTGCTTTCCGCCGAGGCGGAGGACATCTTCGAGAAACGGTCGATTTCCTTGCGGATTTTTTCTTCTATTTTTTTGGGCAGCTTCAGTTTTCGGACCTGCTCGAGCATCTCGTCGATTTCATCATCGAGATCGTTTTCCTCCCCGAGCTCCTGCTTGATCATCTTCATCTGCTCTCTGAGGTAGTATTCCTTCTGGACCTTGTTGATGTGGGTCCTGACCTTGTCGTTGATCTGCTTTTCCACTTCAAGAATCTCGATTTCCTTCACCAGGATCTCATAGATGATCTGGAGTCTCTCCTTGGGCACGTAGGCTTCGATGATTTTTTGCTTTTCATCGGTTTTCAGCACCAGCTGGGAGGCGATGACATCGGCAAAGCGACCGGCATCCTCAATGGCGCTCACCGACAGGATGACGTCCGGACCCACCTTGGTGCTCACGGAAACATAGCGCTCGAAGGTCCTGAGCACCGTCCGCATCATGGCCTCGGTCTCGACATCCTTCTCGTGTTCGTTGTCATAGCGGATTCTCACATCCACCTCGAAATAGGGCTCTTCCCCGACGATTTCAAGAATCTCCGCCCGGTAAAGACCCTCCACCAAAACCCGGATGGCGTCACCCGGGAGCTTGAGCATCTGCTTGATCTTGGAAACCGTCCCCACCTGGAAGAAGTCCTCCTTCACCGGCAGATCGACGTCGATATCCATCTGGGCCGTCAGAAAAATATGCTGATTTCTGAGCATGGCTTCTTCAAGAGCCTTGATGGACTTGTCACGACCCACATCAAAATGCAGGACCATGAAGGGAAACACCGACAGTCCCCTCAAGGGAATCAGGGGCAACCTTTCTATTTTCTTTCCATTTTCCATTTGGACACCTCACTATAGTCAATAGCGAGCTTTTGAAAGCCCGCTATGATATGGATTCTTTTTTGGTTTTTTTCTTTTCCTTCAGGACCAGGGTCGGCTGTTTGCCTGCCGTGATGACCTCCCTGGTGATGATGCATTTTTCCACATCCTCACGCTTGGGCAGTTCGTACATCACATCGAGCATGACTTTTTCAATGATGCTTCGAAGCCCCCTGGCACCGGTGTTCTTCTCCTTGGACAGTCTGGCGATTTCAACCAGGGCGTCGTCATCGAAGCTGAGTTCCACCCCGTCCACATCAAAGAGGAACTGGTACTGCTTGATCAAGGCGTTCTTCGGCTTTTTGAGAATCTCGATCAAGGCCTCTTCATCCAGTGAATCGAGGGAAACCACCACGGGAACCCGGCCGATGAACTCGGGAATCAGACCGTATTTGAGCAGGTCCTCGGTCTCGATGCGGCTAAGGATCTCCCCGATCTGAAGCTCGGTCCTGCTCTGGATCGGAGCCCCGAAGCCCAGGGACTTCTGTCCCACCCGCTTCTGGATGATCTTCTCGATGCCATCAAAGGCGCCGCCCACGATGAAGAGGATGTTGGTGGTGTCCACCTGGAGAAACTCCTGATGGGGGTGCTTTCTTCCCCCCTGGGGCGGCACGGAGGCCACGGTCCCCTCGATGATCTTCAGGAGGGCCTGCTGAACGCCTTCCCCGCTGACATCCCGGGTAATGGAGGGATTTTCGGTCTTTCGGGAGATTTTGTCGATCTCATCCACATAGATGATGCCGAACTGGGCCTTTTCAATGTCGTAGTCCGCCGCCTGGACCAGTTTGAGGATGATGTTCTCCACATCCTCACCCACATAGCCCGCCTCCGTCAAGGAGGTGGCGTCGGCGATGGCGAAGGGCACCTTGAGAATCTTGGCCATGGTCTGGGCCAGGAGGGTTTTCCCCGAGCCGGTGGGCCCCATGAGGAGGACGTTGCTCTTTTGCACCTCCACCTCGTCTCCGGGCTTGAGGTTGACTCGTTTATAGTGATTGTACACCGCGACGGAAAGGGCTTTCTTCGCCCGCTCCTGACCGATGACATATTGATCGAGGATTTCCTTGATTTCGTGGGGCTTTGGAAGATTTCCCAGATCGATCTCGATATTCTCGATCTCATCCTCCGAAATGATCTCCATGCACAAATGGACGCACTCGTCACAGATATAGACATCGGGACCTGCAATCAGTCGCTTGACCTGATCCTGGGTTTTGCCACAGAATGAGCATCTCAATTTATGCTTATCTTCGATTTTTGGCATGTGATCTCCTTTCTACTTTCGTTTCGTGATGATCTCGTCAATGAGACCGTATTCCAGCGCCTTTTCCGGCGACATGAAATTGTCCCGGTCGGTGTCCTTCTGGATGACATCCATGGGCTGGGTGGTCATTTCGCTGAGCAGCTTGTTGAGCTTCTCCCGCTTGTTGAGGATTCTCTCCGCATGAATCCGGATATCCTCCGCCTGACCCTGGGTCCCCCCGAGGGGCTGGTGAATCATGATTTCGGCATTGGGCAGGGCGAAGCGCTTGCCCTTTTCCCCGGCGGCCAGGAGGAAGGCCCCCATGCTGGCGGCCATGCCGATGCAGATGGTGGAAACTTTGGGCTTGATGTAATTCATGGTATCGTAAATCGCCAGTCCGGCGGAGATGGACCCCCCCGGGCTGTTGATGTATATGCTGATGTCCTTGTCAGGATCGTCACTTTCCAGAAAGAGCAGCTGGGCCACGACGAGACTCGCCGTCACCTCGGTGATTTCTTCCCCGATGATGATGATCCGGTCCTTGAGCAGGCGGGAAAAAATATCATAGGATCTTTCTCCCCGGTTGGTCTGTTCAACAACGATGGGCACTAAACTCATAAAGGCCTCCTATTTCTTGAATGTGACGTTTTCAGCCAGAAAGTCCACAACCTTGTTTTTGATCAGGCTCTCCTTGAGGTAGGCGAAGTCGTCGGCCCCGTAGACCTTGCTGACTTCTTCCAGGGGGGTGTCCTGGAGCTTGGCGATTTTTTCCAACTCGGCATCGATCTCCTCCTGGGAGACCTCCATCCCCTCCGCCTTGGCAACGGCCTCCAGAACCAGTTCCACCTTCACCCGCTCCGTCGCGTCAGGGACCATCTGCTCCTTCATGGTCTCCACGCTGGTGCCGGTGATGGAAAAATACTGGTCCATGCTGATCCCGGAGTAGGCCAGCTGGTTTTCCATATCCCGGATCATGAAATCCAGTTCGGTATCCACCATCCCCTTGGGAATGTCCACCTCGGTCCCGGCCAGGACGAGTTCAACAGCCTTGTTCTTGACCTCCTGGTCGGCGGCCTTTTCTTTTTTCTCCGTCAGTTCCTTCAATTTATCCGCTTTCAGGGCCTCGAGGGTTTCAAATTCCGAGGTGTCCGAGGCGAATTCATCATCCAGCTCCGGAAGCTCCTTCACCTTGATCTCATGGACCTTCACTTCGAAAACCGCTTCCTGTCCCTGAAGGGATTCTTCATGGTAGTCCTCGGGGAAGGTCACCGTCACCTTGAGGTCATCCCCCGCCCTGGCACCGACCAGCTGGTCTTCAAAGCCGGGAATGAAGGAGTTGGACCCCAGGGTCAGACTCTGGTTCTCGGCGGTGCCGCCTTCGAAGTAGACTCCCTCCACGGCGCCCTTGTAGTCGATGGTGAGAATATCATCGGTCTTTGCTTCCCGGTCCTCCACCACCACCATGCGGGCGTTCATTTCCTGAAGATTCTTCAATTCATTCTCGAGTTCTTCCTCAGTGACCGTCTTGTCGGGTTCTGCCATTTCCAGCTGCTTGTAGTCCCCTAGAACCACCTCCGGCTTGACCTCCACCTCAAGATTGAATTTGAGGTCGATGCCCTTGCCGATCTCCACGATGTCGACATCGGGACGGTCTACGGGCTTGATGGCCTCCTCCTCGATGATTTTCGAGTACTCCTCGGGAATCAGGGCGTTGAGGGCGTCATCGAAAAATATCCCCTCCCCGTACTGGTTTTCTATGATGGGACGTGGCGCCTTGCCCTTTCTGAATCCCGGGATGTTGAACTTCTTCCTGGATTTCAAATAGGCGTCGTTGACGTGTTTTTCAAAGGCTTCCTTGGTCACGGTCACCTCGTACTTCAGAGTGTTTTTTTCTTTGCCAAGTGATTTATATGCCATTCTTATCCTCCTAAAATATGATATTCCAGTACTTAATATTATATCATTAATAAATATCTGTAAACCGTTTTTGCTGAGATATCGACAAATATTCCATCATATCACTGATTTTACCCTTAAAACGAGGTTGTAACCCCCGATTTTATTGAAATTTCCTCTGATACCCCCCTGGATTATCCGGCTATCCCTCTCCAAAGAAATCATCTTCCCCACGACCCAGGGCTTTTTTGATGGTTTCATAGGCAAAACCTCTTTGAGCGAGGAACCTCGCCCCCCTGACCCAGTCCTCCTGGCGGCTGAAATCCATCCTGTCCCCGAATTTCTTGCCCAGCTCTCTGCGGGCTGTCGCGGTCTTTTCCTCGATCTTGAGCCCGTCGATGATTTCCTGGGAAATGCCCTTGTTTCTCAGATGGTGCAGGATCTTCATCCGCCCGCTGCGTTCAATCGCCCCGGAAATGTATTCCAGGGCATAGGCCTCGTCATCAAGGAGCCCCTCCCCGACAAGCTTGTCGAGGACTCCTTGAACCGTCTCCTCCCCGTAGGAGAGCTGCCTCAGACGGTCGGCCACCTCCCGGCTGGTCCTGGCCTGAAAGGCGATGAGGCTGAGGGCCTTGTCCCAGGCTCTGCTTGAGGCATCCGCCCTGAGGATCTCCTCAAGGGTTTCCTCCGTCAAGTCATCTCCCGCACCGAGACCGAAGTCCTTCAAGGTCCTCCCGGTGATTTCAATCGATCTTTCACCGAAGCTGACCCGGTGGCCTTTTTTTCTCAAGGGGGTGATTTTTTCAATAACCATGCGGCCTCCTAAAAAAAAATTGAGCTGTCAAACAGGCCCAATTTCTAATACATGATGGCACTGACCAAGGCTGACCCGAAGGTGGCCAGCACCAGGCTGGCTGCGATGAAAATCGCAATGATTTTTCGCCCGTTCTTTTTCATACAATCATTCACTCCTTTTCCTGCTTTGATGAGAGGGTCAACTGACTCATGTCCATGGGAAACTCGTAGGTCATCCTGAGGTTGTCATGGTACAGCATGTCCAGGCTCAGGACAAACCGGGTCTCGTTGATCCAGCGGATATCCACTCTTTCCACCCATTGTCTCATTTGCTCTTCTTCAAGCTTTCTGTAGATGTAATTCCGGTACTGGTAGCCGATGAAGCCTTCCCTCGAATGCTCCACCACGTAGAGGGTGGTCAAGACAAAAATCCTTTTTTTGATTTTCTTGAACAGATTCATCCTCATGAAGCTCCTGACGGTCTGGACCCAGATGAAGACCAGGAAGGTGCCGAAGAGGGCTATGACATATTCATTCATTACAATCTCCTTTGCTCACCTAATTATAACTCTTTTAAAGAAGAATTTGAACCGCTATAATGAAAGTATCCTACACGATGGAGGACAAAATGTCAAAAAATACGACGGATTTTCTGAAAATCATCGCCCTTTTCACCATGCTCGTGGACCATGTCGGCTATCTCTTCTTCCCGGATCAGCTGGTGTTCCGCCTCATCGGCAGAATCGCCTTCCCCCTCTTCGCCCTTTGCCTGGTGACGGGATACCACCACACCAGGGACCTGAGGGCCTACAAGCGGCGACTCCTGCTCTTCGGCCTCCTCTCCCAGATCCCCTATCATTTCTTCATCCCGGGGCGGTACAATGTGATCCTTTTTTTCTTCATCGGCCTCCTCGCCCTGGAGCACACCACTGAGAAGAACCCCCTGCCCCTGCTCCTGGCAGGGCTCTTGACCCAGTCCCTGAAGATTTCCTACGGCTTCTACGGGATGATGATGCTCTGGATTCTGGACAACTGGCTGAAAACCGGAAATCGAAAAAACCTGATTGTCAACTCTCTGATTCTCAACGGGGTCTTCTTCGCCGCCACGGGCAATCCCATCCAGCCCTTCAGCCTGCTGGCCCTCCCCCTGGTCTTCATTGAAATCAAAAAAGACATACGCCTGCCCAGATCCCTGGCCTATGTCTTTTATCCTGTCCATATGACGCTTCTGCTCCTCATCGACGCCCTCATCTAGGGATTGGTGAAAAGAATGTAGTCTCCAGCAAGGGCGCCGGAGTAGGTGTGGTTCCCGTCCACATAATCCCCGTAATTGTTGAGGAGGACCTGGCTGCTCACCGTGTAGCCTTCATCGCTGGTCAGGACGAATCCCAGCATGAGATTGTCCCCTTCGATGACGGTGAAGGCCACGGAACCGATTCGGGCGCTGCTGAGGGGCCTTGTGTCCCCGGCATCATCCTCCAGGATGAGCTGGCCGGCAGCCACGTAGATGGCGAATTCCCCGGCCGCCAGGGTCGGTGGTGAAGCGGGCAGGTCAAAGGTGGCCACATTTCTGAGAATTTCAGAAATCTGACCGGCGGCAAAGCGGACCTGAAACTGCTCGTCGGACATGTCCTTGGAGGTCTCAAAGCCGCGAAGCCCGAAATTGAAAAAGGAAAAGACCATCAGGGTCAGAATCCCGAACACCGCCATGGCCACCACGAGCTCGATCAAGGTCATCCCGCGATTCATTTTTTTCATAGGTCACCCTTCTTCATCAATCGGGGACGAAAATCTGGAACTCCCCGTGTTCATAGACTTTTCCCGGGACATCGATGGTTCTCTCGTCCCCGGGCTCTCCGAAGGTGATGGTCAGGGTCGTTGCCGTCTCCACCGCGGTGGAGGTGACCACTTTGGAGGCCGCCTTTTCCAGTTCCATCTGGCTCTCGTAGTTTTCAACCGCCTGTCTGCGGCTGTTGCCCAGGTGCTGGAAGACACCGGAGTACACCGTCAGGATGCCCACCATCATGATGCTGAAAATGCCCAGGGCGATCACCACTTCAATCAAGGTGAAGCCCTTGTTTTGTCTGCGTTTCTTCACGGGACTCCCCCCTAACGGTAGGCGACGGGCACCAGGTAGTAGTTTCCTGTGGAAACCACCACTTCATAGCTGATGTCGTCGTAGCTGGGATCGTAGGTGATTTCATTGTTGTTGTCCCCGTCGAAATCGGCCACCACCATGGCGCCGACGAATTCGGCTCCTGAACCCATTTCCACCTCGATACTCGGTCCATAGACAAAAAAGTTGGAGTCGGCATTGGCTTTGAGCACCAGGTCGACCTGATCGGTGCCGTAGCGGCTGACATCGTCATCATAGGGAAAAATGAGGAGGACATTGGGGGCGTCGGTGCCCACCTCGGCATTGGCATTGGGCATCTCCATGTAGTCATTGACGATGAGGTGGAGCATGCCCAGTTCCGCCGTATCAGCCGTCACCCTGATCTCCCCGTCAAAAATCATCTGGTCGGCCCTCACTTGGAGAATTTCGCCCTCATTCACATGGAAGGTGTAACTGCCGCTGGGCCCCATGTCCAGGGTCCCGTAATAACCGGACTCTGAAATGGTATAATCCGTGTTGCCGATGTCGATGTCCAGCCGATTGCCGTCACCGTCCAGGACCAGGGGCAGGAGGGGGGGCACGATTTCCTTGTAGCCCGTCTGGGTCACCCCGAATTCATCCTCGTAGGTGGGCAGGGGGGGTGGATAGATCTCTTCGTAAGTCGTCCAGCCGGAATCGAAGTCCTCCTCATTGTAAATGATGTCCTCGTGCCGGTACAGCACGTAGGAAACATGGCCCCCGTCATCCAGAAAAAAGGGATTGTCAGGGTCAGAATAGTCCACCACGTATTTCTTGACGCCGTCCACACCGTCGGCCAGGTTGATTTCAAAGTTTTTGGCCAGACTGATGTTTTCAGTGCCGCTGATCAGATTGCCGAAGACATCATAGGTCTCACCGGCCTCCACCCCCCGTTCCAGATCAATCATCACCGTGGCCTCCTGCCCCCGGTAGGAGCCGGTGGACACGATGGTATAGCGGTAGGTCCCCGAGGTGGGTCCGGGAACCGGGGTGGTGACGTAGACCTCGGCAGAGCCGTCGGCGAAATTCACCGTGGTGGCCGTGGCGGGTCCTCCGGCGATGCCGATGATGGTGTCGGGATCCGCCACCACCTCGTCCTTGACGGCGTCCGCCACGGATCTGGCAATATAGTAGGCCTGGGTGCCTCTCTCATCGTGCTCGTTGAAATTCACCTCCGCCAGGGAGATGCTGAGCATGGTGGTGCCGATGGCGGCGAGAACCGCCATGATGATGATCACCAGGGGTAGAGCCATGCCCTTCGAATCGTTTCGAATCACAATTCTCACCCTCTCTACTCCACCCTGAAATGAGTCAGGGCGAAGACCGCTTCAGCGCGGGTCACCTCACGATTGTCATCTAACACGAATCCTTGTGCCTCGATGCCCATGTCGTCGATCAGCCCCATCACCAGAGTCCAGCTGAACTCCGGATTCAGGCTTTCCCTGAAAATGCTCTCCATCTGACTCTGGGTCAGGGTTTCGTCCGGCCCCAGGGATTCAAAGGAATTCCCGGCGATGTAACCCTTGAAGAGGGCCCGCTTGTATTCATATTCAAAGCCCTCGAGGTTCTCAAACCCCTCGTAGATTGAAAGGTCCAGCGCATCCACCGGCAGAGGCCACTTGAGAATCCGGTCCAGCATGACCACGAACTGGGACTTGGTAATGGGCTGGTCGGGTCCGAAGAAGTCATTGTCGATGCCGTAGACATAATCCATCAGATTGTAGGATTCAATTTCATCCTGGGCCCAGTGGCCCTCGATATCCCTGAAGTACATGGGTTGATAGGTGGACTCGCCGTCAATGGCATCCCCCAGGTAGGTATGGCTGCTGCTGGCCATGGGGTCCGGAATCTCGTTGAAGGGATTTCTTTCCTCCGTGATGCCCAGGAGGGTCCACTTGTAAAGATTCTGCTGCTGGTTCTCCCTGAGATAGAGATTGTAGAAATGCACGTTGATGGCGGCTGAAATTTCCATCTCTCCGCCCTCTGTCTCAGTCTTGCTCATGGAGAGGGTGTCGATGGCCAGGGCCTTGGGATAATCCCAGAAGCGGTTGAGGAGCACCACGAGTTCCTCATAGGTCCCGGTGAAATCGATGCCCAGGGTGTAGAAACTGCTGTCAAGGGCCCCCTCCTCCATCTGTCGGGTTTCCTGATAATTCACGGTATTGTTCTGATCTCTGAAATCCCCCAGGAATTCCCGGGCCAGAAGGATGATCTCCTCCTGGTTGCTGTTGATGATGATGCCGTCGAGATTCCGCTTGATTTCCTCGTTGACGATTTCAAACTGGGTGTTGAAACTCTCCTGGATCTCCTCGATGGCCCGCACATCGGCGAGCTGCTGTTTTTTGATCATGAGGTCCGTCTCGAGCTCGAAGATTCTCGCATCGTTGATATCCACGATGAAGTAGTAGTACCCACCCACCAGGAGGGTCGCCACCAGGAAAATCAGCAGGGCCTTTTCACGACTGGTGATCTTCATCTACTCCACCCCCTTGAGAGTGATGGCCACATTGAAGGTGTAGGTCACTCCGCCGGTGGTTTCATCCTCGACCCGGTTGATGCCGGGTATGAAAAGAGATTCCACGAAGGCGGCGTTCCGGATGCGTTTTTCCATCTCGGCGATGGCCGCCTCGTCGGTGGAAACCCCGCTCAAACTGATGTTTGAACCGCCGAAATCGTAACTCTCGAGGGTGACCGACTCAGGAATACTTTTAAGCAGGGTGTAGAAATAGGGTTTTTTCACGAGATCCTTTGAAGCTTCATCCTCTAAGATCAGGTTGAGACCTTGATTGAAGGCAAGAAGCTCTTCATACTCCGCTTCCTTGGCGGCGATAAGTTCAAGCTTGGCCGTGACCTCGGGGTTGTCCACCTGGGCGGCATATCCGGCCACCTCATTCTCAAGGTCCTTGATGATCTGATAGTGGGTGAAATAATCGTATCCGATGTAGCCGAGGGCTACGAAAACCATCAAGACGGACAAGACACTGCTGGTCTTGATCTTGGTTTTTTTGATGACGAAGGGCTCGAAGAAGTTGACATCCTTCAAGTGTTCGTAGCGGTACTCCAGAATCAGATTCCCCAGGGCGACGGCATATTCACTGCATTTGAAATCATCCGCTCCCTTGGGTCTTTTGACATGATCCACCTGTTCGATCAGGACTCCGGGCACTGAGAGGAAGTCGTTGATCCGGGGCAGAAGACCCGTGACTCCCTTGGTCAGCCCGCAAAGGACGACTTTCCTGATTTGATTGCCCGATTCCCGGGAGGTATAGAATTTGATGATTCGTTCCAGTTCATCCAGCCAGGCGTCCAGGTATTCCTCATCCACCTGGGAATCGAAGGTGGACATGAAGTCCTGGCCGATTTCTTCTACATTGACGATTTCATGAACCTTGTCCTTGTTCAGGGAATGGTAGAGCTCTCTGGCCCCTATGGGGAAAATCCTGGAATAGCGGTTGTCGCCGTTTCTTAAAATGCTGAAGGTGGTGAAATCCTTCTGGAGTTTCGCCATGACGATGGTGTCGAGTTCTTCGGTATTCTTGTCATTGATCACGTGGTATTTGAGGAGTTTTCCCAGGCTGTTGGGCTGCCAGTCGGCGGAGACGGGCCTCAGGCCCACGGTCTTGACCAGTCGGAAGAAATCATTGGCGGTATCCTGGTTCATGGCCACCACCATGACCTCATGCTGTTTGACCCCGTCCTTGGTCAAGGTCCTCTGGATCTTGTACTGCAGGATGAAATTCTCCATGTCGATGGGGATATGCTGCTGCATTTCGATTTTGATCATATTGATGAGCTGCTCGTTCTTGGTGGCGGGAATGGTGATGATCCTGGAGATGGATTCCTTGGAGTTGAAGGAAACCACCGTCAGGGTCTTGGGTCTGATTCGATGCAGCTTCAATCCTTCCCTGATGATCGTCACCAGTCGTTCAAAATCAAGAATTTCACCGGTGGCGTAGACTCCCTGGGGCATCTCCACGGTAAAGGCCTTCTTCAGCGTGATCTCTCTCTTCCCCCGTTTTCCCAGGAGAATCTTGATCTGACCGTCGTCAAAATCCATGGATAAAATATTTTTGTTTCTAAGGCGCTTGAAATTCTTCAACATTTTATCACCATCATCCAATCCCTAGATTTAGGAGATACCACTGAAGGATTCCTTCCTGGTAGAGAAGGGTCAGCAGCCATCCTATGGAAATAAAGGGGCCGAAGGGTATGGCTTCCTTTCTTCCCTTTATTTTCGTCATTAACAATACCACCGAAATGACGGCACCGATGAAAAAGGACAAGAACATCACCAGGACCACCGACTCGAGCCCGAAGGCAAAGCCGATCAGGGCCATGTATTTCACGTCGCCTCCACCCATGCCCCCCTTTGAAAGCAGGGCGATGAGGAGAAAAACCCCACCTCCGGCCAGCAGGCCCCAGAGGGCGTCAAGGGTCACGATGGCCGTCCCTTCGAAATAACTCCCACCCAGTCTGGCGAGAAGAAACCACAGCAAGCCGAAAATCAACAGACCATCGGGAATGATCTGGTGATCATAGTCTATGAAGGCGATGGCGATGGCCAGGGAGGCGTAGCCGAAGTACCCGATCAAAGGGACTAGCTCGAGACCAAAGACCCTGTATCCCATAAAAAACACCAGACCCGTCAGTCCCTCGACGAAGGGATACCGCATGGCGACTTTGCCACCACAGTAGCGACACCGGCCTCTCTGGAGGATGTAGCTCAAAAGGGGGACCAGGTCCCTTGCCTTCAGCGGAGTCTCACAGTGGGGACAATGGCTGCCTGTATGCAGGAGGGACTCCCCCTCAGGCACCCTGTAAATCACCACGTTGAGAAAAGAGCCGATCAGCAAGCCCAGAATTATGACCAACACACCCAATAGAATCCCTCATTTTTTCTTCTTGCTGCTTCCTTCGACTCTCCGACATGGCAGCCACAGATAACGACGGGGTGAAACATCCTTGTATTCTAGATATATCCCCCGTATGCCTGTTTACGCAACTTTTGATTTCCTTTATTATATTATACACTTGCAGTATTCAAAATGAATCATAAAAACGATAAAGCGAATCAATTTATTAACTTATTATACCATTTCATGAACATTCAAACAATTCATTTGTCTGAATGTTCTAACTTAATGGCATAATATGCCATTCTTGAAAAAAATCAATGACCAACTCCTTGAAGGGATCAGTCATATCTGTTTCATCTTTTCCTGTCCGGTACTCTGCCGGTGACGGATCAGGCTATTCACCGGCTGGTTTTTCAAATCTCATCCGGTCACTTTTTCCATTTTCATAAATATTTGTGGCACAGAAACCCACTACCTTTAGGTGGTGGGTAGTTGACCATGATTCCATATTACCAATACCCCGTTGAAATGACAAGCCGGCATTTCCAATGTATCTTTTGAATTGTTGCGGGAAGAAACTTCACCTATACTACAGGCAAAATAACCATCTGACCAAAATATCTTTCTTTTCCAGTATTGCCTGAAAGCGGCGCAGAATATTTCTGCCGCAATCGATAGGTTGTTTCTTGCTTGATTCTTTTTACAATCGAACATACGCTATGTCCACTTATCTTTTCCGATTGCCCTATCATCCCCTTGCTTTGCTTATGATGGTTTCTACAAACAAACTCCTCGAATCTACTCTTAGATAGAAAAGAACCTACCCCCTGCGGGGAATCGGTTCTCTCGATCTTGAAAATGTCCGAATGTCCGTGCTCGGCACCGTGAATCCTCAATCCTAATCGAACATACGCTATGTCCACTTATCTTTTCCGATTGCCCTATCATCCCCTTGCTTTGCTTATGATGGTTTCTACAAACAAACTCCTCGAATCTACTCTGAATGAAACCGACCCCCTATGGGAATCGGTTCTCGACCTTGAAAATGTCCGAATGTCCGTGCCCGGCACCGTGAATCCTTGGCACCGTGAATCCTTACGGGATTATTCATCACGAGCTGATAAAGTTCTGATTCAGTTGCACCAGTTGCTGTAATATCAATAGTATCAATTGATGTACTGGATCAGCTTCATATGTGATAACAAAAGCAGTAGCATTTTGGATGAAACTGAGCTTTATCAAGGTAACTATGAGTTACTAAATCAGCAACAGTTGGCTTAACTGGTACTCCTGCTTTTGCTTCAGCTTGAGATATAGACACAGCTCCTGCAATAGTTCTCGCACTAGCAACATCCGCTCAACTGTTCTTTGTTGAGCTGAATCTTGGAATCCTGTCAATCTCGGAATCGCAATCGCCGCCAAAATACCTAGAATCGCAATAACAACAATCAGTTCAATCAACGTGAAACCTTTTTTGTTATTCATTTTCCGTAAGAAAAATTTCATTATAAGTCCTCCTTTTTAATTGGATGGTTCCCTTTTACGCTCCCCAGCAACTACTGCATTTCTACCCTTTTGTCAAAGAAACAAACTAGTCATTTTGTCTTTTCTTACATTTAATGGTATTTAATTGCTTTGAAACCATCTCTAAAAACATTTTAGCATACTTTCGAAAATAATCAACTGATTGTATTGACCATGTCGAACATGGGCATCATCATGGAAATGATGATGAAGCCCAGGATCAGACCCATGAAGAGAATCAGAATCGGCTCAAAGAGAGCCACCAGCTGCTGCAGGCTGGTTTCCACTTCGTCTTCATAGAAACTGGCGGTCTTGTCCAGGATGGCGTCCAGGGCGCCGGATTCCTCGCCGATCTTGATCATGCTGGCCAGCATCTTGGGCATGTAGTCGATCTGGGAAATGGGGACCGCCAGGCTGTTGCCCATCCTCACCTCCGTCCGGGCGGCCTGGATGTCCCTGGCCGCCACGGCATTGCCCACCACCTTGGCCACATTGTCCATGGCATCGAGGAGGGGGACGCCGCTGTAGAGCATGGTGCTGATGGTCCGGGCGAACCGGGCGGTGATCAGGTTGGAAGTCACGTTCTTCACCACGGGAATCTTGAATTTCAGCTGGTCCATCCGTATTCTGCCTTCTTCAGTGCCCGCATAGGTCTTGATGCCGAGAAAAAATCCTGCGATTACCATTATGAAAATATACCAAAAATTTTTAAGCAAATCACTTATGTTAAGCAATAGACGAGTGGGAGCGGGCAGGGGGGTGTCGCTGGACTCGAACATGCCGATAAAGGTGGGCATGACGAAGACCAGCATGAAGATCACCACCGCCACGGTCACCGAAGCCAGGACCATGGGATAGATCAGGGAGGACTTGACTTTTTTTCTGATCTTTTCATCCTTTTCAAAGTGGGTGGCCAGACGTTCCGTGACGGAATCCAGGGTCCCGCTCATTTCTCCGGACTCCACCATGTTGACAATCAGCCGTCCGAAGATTTTCGGATGCTTCTTCAGGGCGTCTGAAAAAGAGAGGCCCCGGTGGATGTTTTCATAGATGTCCCCCACCACCGCCTTGAGCCGGGCCCGATGAACCTGGGAACGGATGATGTCGAGGCTTTCAATGATGGGGACCCCCGTCTGCAGAAGGGTGGCCAGCTGTCTCAAAAAGATGGCTACATCCCCCGGGGTCACCTTGGACTGGAAGAGCACCAGGCCTCCTGAGCTGAGATCCACCTCCTCCACCTTCACCGGATAGAGGTTTTTTGCCCTCAACTTGTCGATGAGCTCCTGCTGGGTGCCGGCATCCAGGCGGGCGGTGACGGTTTCACCGTCATAGTTGACGGCTTCATATTTGTAGATTGGCATCTCTTCATCCCCTTATAGACTAAAAGGTCGACATGATCCGCTGGGCTTCAACCTGGAGGATGGTGCCCTCCTTCACGAGCTTTTCAAGAGCGCTTTCCATGGTGACCATGCCGAACTTGGCCCCGGTCTGCATGGTGCTGGTGATCTGGTGGATCTTGCCTTCTCTGACCAGGTTGCGGATGGCATTGGTGGCCGTCATGATTTCAAGAGCCGCCACCCGGCCCCTGCCGTCGGCCCGGCTGATCAGCTGCTGGGAAATCACCCCTTCAATGACCCCGGAAAGCTGGGTCCTGACCTGGGACTGCTGATGCGGGGGGAAACTGTCGATGATCCGGTCGATGGTGTTGGCCGCCCCGTTGGTATGGAGGGTGGAAAAGACCAGGTGACCGGTTTCCGCCGCCGTGATGGTGGTCCCGATGGTGTCGGCGTCCCGCATCTCCCCGACCAGGATCACATCGGGATCCTGGCGAAGGGCCCCTCTCAAGCCTCGGGTGAAGCTGGGAACGTCCCGGCCCACCTCCCGCTGGTTGATCATGGACCTGCCGTGGTGGTGGACGAACTCCACGGGATCCTCCAGGGTGATGATATGGCGCTTGGCACTGCGGTTGATATAGTCGATCATGGCCGCCAGGGTGGTGGACTTGCCGCTTCCCGTGGGTCCTGTGACCAGAATCAGTCCTTTTCTTTTGGACACCAGGGTCTTGAAAATCTCCGGCAGACCCAGATCCTCCATATGGGGGACCTCATCACTGATGATCCTTATGGAGATGGCATAGTGTCCCTTCTGGGTGTAGACGTTGGTCCTGAAACGGTGGTTGCTGTAGGAGACGGCAAAATCCAGGTCCCGGTGCTCATCAAAACTCCTGAGCTGCTCCTCGGTCATGATTTCCTTGGCCAGAATCTGAAGGTCCCCGGGGCCGAGTTTTTTTTCCCCCGTTTCTCTGAGCTCTCCGTTGATCCGGAGCATGGGCCCGAGCCCCACCGTCAGGTGGATGTCCGAGGCCTTGGATTGAAGGCTCAGTTCCAGTATCTCTTTGAGTTCCATGACATCCTCCTATTCAATGGAGTAGGTGACCTTGAGGAGTTCCTCGATGGTGGTGCGGCCCTCCAGGACCAGGGAAATGCCGCTCTGTTGAAGGGTCATCATGCCCTCTGAGATGGCTTCCCGCTTGATTTCCTGGGCGTTGGCCCCTTGATTGACCAGTTCCTTGATTCTTGAAGTGATGGGCAGGACTTCGTGGATGGCGGTCCTGCCCTTGTATCCCGTATTGTTGCAGGCGTTGCATCCCGCTCCCCGGTAGACCTCGATGCCTTCTTCAATGCCCAGGAGCTGCCGCTCCACGGCATCGGGAAAGTAGGACTCCTTGCATCTCTGACAGATGGTCTTGACCAGACGCTGGGCCACCACCCCTGAAAGGGCGCTGGACACCAGATAGGTCTCCACCCCCATGTCCACGAGTCTTGCCACCGTGGAAGCCGTGTCATTGGTATGGATGGTGCTGAGGACCAGGTGACCGGTGATGGAGGCCCTGACGGCGATCTGGGCGGTTTCGGCATCCCGGATCTCACCGATCATGATGATGTCGGGATCCTGACGGAGGATGGACCGAAGGGCCGTGGCGAAGCCGAGCCCCGCCTTGTTGTTCACCTGGGTGTGGTTGATCCCCTTGATGTGGTATTCCACGGGATCCTCCACGGTGATGATGTTCTTTTTCGTATCGTTGATCTCCCTGAGCACCGCATACAGGGTGGTGGTCTTTCCGCTCCCTGTCGGTCCCACCAGAAGAATGATGCCGTAGGTACTCTGAATGATCCGGTTGAAGGCCTTGAGATTCTGAGGGGTGAATCCGATCTGCTCCTTGTTCATGATGCTGTTTTCCCGGTTGAGGAGGCGGATGACGATTTTTTCTCCGTGGACCGTGGGCAGAATGCTGATCCTCATGTCGATATCATAACCCTCGATATTGGTTTCTTCCCGACCGTCCTGGGGAATCCGCTTCTCGGCGATATCCATTTTCCCCATGATCTTGATCCGGGTCACAATGGCGGGATGGATGTATTTGGCGATGTTGAGGTAATTCTGCAGCTCTCCGTCGATCCGGTACCTGACCCGGATACTGTCTTCATAGGGTTCGATATGGATGTCCGAGGCCCCGGCTTTGGCGGCCTGGTAGATGATGGTATTGATCAGTTTGACCACGGGGGCGTTCTTGATGTTCTCCATGGCGGTCTCTTCAAACTGGTCGAGGGCCATGTTCATGGCATAGTTTTCATCAAATTCCTCGAGGGCTTCCTCGGCGTTTCCCGTCCGGTAATACCGGTCGATGGCTTCCTTCACTGCGTCGTCGGTGGAAATCAGGGGCTTGACGTTATAGCCCGTCACCAGGCTCACGTCATCCATGGCGTAGATATCCAAGGGATCCGCCATGGCCAGATAGAGCTCCCCGTCCTCGATCTTGATGGGAATGATCTTGTGACGGCGGGCCATCCTTTCGGAAATCATCTCTGGAACATTCTTGTCCACATTGATGGTGGCCAGGTCCACATAGCGGATACCCAGCTGTTTTTCAAGCGTCTTGATGATTTCATCATTGGTCACATAGCCCTTTTCAAGAAGGATTTCCCCCACCTTCTTGCCTTCCTTTTTGTGGGTCTCCAGGGCATCGTTGAGCTGCGCTTCAGTAATCACCTTTTCCTTCATCAAAAGATCGCCGAATTTCATGTTGATTCGAGTCTTAGCCATCACTACCTCCATTTTCCGTTGGATTGCCACCCTTGAACTCAAAGAAAAATCTCTTTCAAGCCCCCGGGCGATTGCCATCGCCCCGGAACTATTTCCTGTCTATGCCAGTCAATTCCTTAGTTATTAATATTATATCAAATTTTTACCATTTTAATCGAATATTTCGACAGTTTAAGAAATAAAAAGCCTCTCCCGGGCAATTCTCGAAGTCTCGTTCAAGAACCCGCCCGTCAGAGAGGCTTGGTCGTCCTTATAGAATTTTTTTCATTTCCAGTATCGAGGGACCGTCCTCGCCGGTGCGGTTGTGGATCAGTCTCAGGACCACGAAGGTGAGTCCTAAAACCCCAAAGCCCAGCAACAGCGCCGACCCTTCATAGTTCGCCACCCCGGCCTTCTGGAAATAGGCGACTCCCAGACTCAGGGACAGAATGAACATGATGAGGGGAATGGTGTAGATCACGAAGGTGGTCTTGATGAGATTGGCCGGCTGCATCCCCACTTCGACAAAGTCTCCCGGCTTGGCGTGAAGGTGGTTGTCCAGGGTCACCTGGACACTGGGCACCTCGCAGTGGGACTGGCAGGTCTTGCATTTGTCCCCGCAGGACCCGGTCCTCTTGACATCCAATATGATTTTGCCATCCTTTTCACCGATGACATATCCGATTTTTTCCATTAACCCGTTGCCTCCTGATAATCACTAGTGCCGGGCTAGAGCTGAATGACCCTGGCCCCTTCATGATCGATATTGAGTTTCTCCACCTGCCAGTCCTTGAAAACCAGTTCTCCGAACCACTGGTCCTTTTCAGCCATGGCGATGACCGTGGGACCGGCGCCACTGATGAAGCTGCCCAGGAATTCCTGGGTGGCGAAGTATTCCTTGAGTTCGTCATAGCCCGTGATCAGCTTGGACCGGTAGGGCTGGTGGAGACGGTCTTCGAGGGACAGTCTTAAAAATTCCTGCCGGCCTGAAATCAGGGTGGCCACCATCATGGCGGCGCGGGAAACATTGTGCACCGCATCCTTCAAGGGAATCTCCCTGGGCAGAATCTTCCTGGACTCCTCCGTGGCAATCTCAAAGGGAGGAATGAAGGCATAAAAATCATACTGGTCCTTGATGTCCAGCTTCATGTACTCGATTTCATTGTTGTCTCCGACACTCGTGGCGATGGTCACTCCGCCGATCAGGGCGGGGGTGATGTTGTCCGGGTGGCCCTCGATCTCCATGGCGATTTTCAGGATTCCCTCGTTGGAAAGGTGTTTATCCGCCATTTTCAAGGCACCCAGGACACCGGCGATGACACAGGCGGCACTGGAGCCGAGACCCCTGGAAATCGGAATGCCGTCAGTGACCGAGAGGGCGACCCCCATTTTTTCAACCTCGATGCACTCCCAGGTTTTCAGCATGGACTGGTAGATCAGATTGCCTTCATTGGCATACTCTTGGGAAACATTGTCAAACTCCAAACCTTCAGAGATACTTCTGAAGGTGATTTCATTGTGAATTTTGAGAGCCATTCCCAGGGTATCAAAACCCGGCCCGATATTCGCACTGGTTCCCGGTACTCTTACTTTGAACATTGTACTCTCCACCTTTAATATTTCTTTTATGGTCTTTTGAATCTCCCCGGGGAAGATCACTCTTTTCTGGCTCTGGGGCCTGTCGCTGATCCCCTTCAGGGTCTTTGGAAGCTCCCGGCCGAAAAGCGTCTCCACCCTGGCCAGGGTTTCGGCCACGGTCGACAGCTCCGTCTCCAGGGCCATGGCCCTCAGGATGGCATCCCCGAACTTGTAGGGACTCGCGGTGCTGTCGATGAGAACATTCTTCAGACCCATCTCTTGAGCCACGCCGAAGGCCACCGCCGTGTGGGGGTCCAGAAGATAACCGGATCCTTTGTAGGTATCTCTTATTGTACCGAGTATCCGGGCTTCTGGCAAGTAGCCGCCACGCATGACCCCCTGAATCTTCTTCATGATCTCTTCCTCCACCTTGAAACGCCCCTTTTCCTTGAGGTCCGTCATGGCGGTTTTGACCAGGTTCTCGTCCCGGCCTGAAATCTCGAAGATGAACCGCTCCAGGTTGGAGGAAACCAGAATATCCATGGAGGGGGAGATGGTCCTCACGAACTCCCGGTGGGTGGAATATTCTCCAGTGTTGATGAAGTCCGTCAGGACGTTGTTTTCATTGGAGGCACAGACCAGTTCTTCCACCGGCAGTCCCATGACCATGGCATAATAGGCGCCGAGGATATTGCCGAAATTCCCTGTGGGCACCGCGATGCGGATCTTGTCACCCGGGGCGATGGCGCCCCTGGCCGCCAGGGTCATGTAGCCATGGAAATAATAGACGATCTGGGGCACCAGCCGCCCGATATTGATGGAATTGGCCGAGGAAAAGGCGTAGCCCGCTTCGGCCATCTCTCTTCTCAAAGGCACGCTGCTGAAGGCTTCCTTGACCGCCTTCTGGGCCTCGTCAAAGTTCCCCTTGAGGGCGACGACATGGGTGTTGGCCCCTTCCTGGGTCATCATCTGAAGCCTTTGGATCTCACTGACCCCCCCCTCGGGATAAAAGACGATGATCTCGATGCCCTCAATGTCCTTGAAGCCCTCCAAGGCGGCCTTGCCGGTATCGCCGGAGGTGGCGGTGAGAATCACGGTTTTCCCCCGGTCACCGGCCAAAGCCTTGGCCTTGACCATGAGGTGGGGCAGGACTGAAAGGGCCATGTCCTTGAAGGCCAGGGTCGGTCCGTGGAAGAGTTCCAGAATCTGTTGCCCCTCCACCTCCTCCAGGGCGACGATATCCCTTTGACTGAACTTGTCGTCATAGGCGTCCCTGACGATTCTTTGAAGATCCTCCTGGGGATAGTCGTCAAAATAGAGACTGAAAATCTTCAGGGCCGTTTCCTGATAGGTCAGTCCTTCAAACTCCGACAAGGCGACTTTCGGAATCCTTTCGGGCACATAAAGTCCCCCATCCAGACTCAGACCCTGCAGAATGGCCTCGTGGGCTTCGATGGCGATGGTTTTATCTCGGGTACTCAGGTATTTCAATGCTATCCCTCGCTTTATCTCACGACTTTGATGATGGACTGGATCTTCACCACATAGTCCTTGCCTTCAATCTCCCTGAGGGCGCGGTTGAGCTTGTCCCGCACCACATCGTGGGTGATGAAGACCAGGGGAGCGATTTCAAGACCCCTGGCCCGCTGAACCACGGAATCCAGACTGATGCCGTAGTCACCGAAGATCATGGCGATCTGACCCAGAACACCTGGTGAATCCAGTACCTCCATTCTAACATAATAAGGGCTCAGGCCGATATTGTTTACCGGCATATTTTTTTCTTTGCAGCTGCCGACATATTTTCTGCCGTTGATGAAGACCTCCATGACATCGGTCATCACCGCACTCCCCGTGGCCATGCCGCCGGCTCCCTTGCCGTAGAGCATGATTTCTCCAAGGGAATTCCCTTCAATAAAGAGAGCGTTGAATTCCTGATTGACGGAAGCAATGGGATGGTCCACGCTGATCAGGGCCGGCTGGACGCTGAGCTCGACGTGGGCGTTTTTCTTTTCACCCAGGGCCAGGAGTTTGATCTTGTAGCCCAGTTCCAGTCCGTATTCGATGTCCTCCAGGGAAATCTCCCGGATTCCCTGACGGGTGATCTCCTCGGGATCGGGAATCACTCCGAAGGCGTCCTTTGACAGGATGGCCAGCTTGTAGGCGGCATCAAAGCCCTCCACATCCGCGGTGGGATCCGCTTCTGCAAATCCCAGATCCTGGGCCTGACCCAGGGCCTCTTCATAGGAAAGCCTGTCCCGGGTCATTTTCGTGAGGATAAAGTTGGTGGTGCCGTTGAGAATTCCCATCATTTTGACGACTTTATTGGAAGCCATGCCGTCATTGATGGTGGTGATCAGGGGAATGCCCCCGCCGACACTGGCTTCATAGCGCAGCAGCACTCCCATTTCATCCGCCAGACCGATCAGCTCGGCGCCTTTTTTGGCCATGAGCTCCTTGTTGGCGGTCACCACATGGCATTTTTTTTTCAGGGCCGCCTTGAGATAGGTGAAGGCGGGCTCCACCCCTCCCATCAACTCCACCACCAGATCGGTGTTCTCAAGATCCAGAGCCTCGAAATCCTCGGTGTAGAGGTCCTTCGGCAGGTCCACGGACCGCCTTTTACCGGCCTTTCCCACCAGAACCCTGGTGATATTCAATGGACCACCGAGTTTGCCTTCGATGATCTCCTGATTCAAATGATAGGTGTTGACAAAACCCGTCCCCACGGTCCCCATCCCCAAAATGACAATGCGATTGTTTTTCAATGCTTTCACCCTCCTGTTGTCTTTATGTGGCGCACAATTGTATTTATGAGTTATCATAGCACAGTTCAATCGATTAAACAACCACCGGATCCCCTCCTGAGAGGCTTCAGTCCGGGGCCGTCAATGGCAGGCGGATGGGACTGTCTGCCATCATGATCCGACGACCCATGGGCGACTTTTTTTTGATTTCACGGTTGATTTGTGATTTAATACTATTGTATCGGCCCCATGCGAATGTTGAATGTCTCAAAATTTTCGTCGATGCAAAGGATGATCCCGTGAAAGTGCTCAAGAAATTCAAACTTTCAATCATAATGATTCTGCTGTTTACGGTTCTCTGGCTCCTGGCCGTGGGATTGACCCTCAAGGACTATCGCCAATCACGACAGCTTTACCTGGAGGGGGAACTCAAGGACATCGACAGCCGCATCGACAGCGTCGTCATGACCTATGACGCCTTCACCGATTTCATTCTGGACGGCATCATCACCCATCCGGAAATCACCCGGCTCATGCAGGATGCCGGTCAAGGTGACGAAATGCTCAAGGCTTCGAGTCGGAACACGCTTTATGAGATGCTTCAGGGCACCTACGAATCCCTTGAGGACCACGGCTTTCGACAACTCCACTTCCACCTGCCCGACGGAGAAAGCTTTCTGAGGTTTCACAGCCCTGCAACCTATGGAGATCCCCTCTTCGAAGTGAGGGAATCCGTCAGACTGGCCAACACAGCGCTCAGAAAGGTGGTGGGCTTTGAGGAGGGACGGATTTTCAGCGGCTACCGCTTCGTCTTCCCCCTTTTCTACGAAGACAGCCACGTGGGTTCCGTGGAGATTTCCATCGGCATGGACACCGCCCTGGCCCTGCTGGAGGAAATGAATCCGGATCTGAATGTCTTTTACCTGCTTGATAAGGATGTGGTCTTGAACAAGGTTTTCGACAATCAACTGGACCATTATCTGCCGGCCTTTGATTTTGAGGATTATCTCATCGATAAAGCCATGTCCCAAAAAATCATCGCCGACGAGGACCATTACAACAATATCACCCACCCCGAGATACTCGAGCAGCTTGGCGATGTTCTTTCCAATGAAAACCGCACCGCAGAGAGCCTCCTCATCGATGTCGTTGCCATCCCGCATCAGGTCCACCTGATTCCCCTCAACAATGTGATTGATGAAACCGTCGGTTATTTCATCGCCATCAAGGAGGCGTCAAAGGAAAGTCTGATCTCACAGCGCCCCTTAAGAGAACTGATCCTTTACACCGTCATCTACCTCCTGCTCCTGACCCTCGCCTCCGTCTTCATACGGGACAAACTCCGCCTTGAAGAACTGGCAAGCAAGGACCAGCTCACCGGTGTTTTCAACCGCTATAAATTGACCGAGCTCGGCCAGCGGGAGCTCCTTCGTTCAAAAAGAACCGGCGGCAGTGTCAGTGCCCTGATGCTGGACATCGACCACTTCAAAGCCGTCAACGATACCTTCGGTCACGCCCAGGGGGATGCGGTGCTGAAAAGCCTGGGGAAAACCCTGAAAGAAACTCTCCGGGGAGTGGATGCTTTCGGTCGCTGGGGTGGCGAGGAGTTTCTCATCATCGCCCCCGACACCACGACCCGGGAGGCCCTGGTCATGGCCGAAAGGCTTCGAGAAGCCGTTGCAGCCCTGGAAAACCCCGCTTCAACTCCCATCACCGTCAGCATCGGCATTGCGACGACCGTCCGGGGAGAAGCCGATCTGGACCTGCTGGTCCAAAGGGCCGACGAAGCCCTTTATGCCGCCAAGGAAACGGGACGGAACAAGGTCGTCACCTGGCCCTTCAACTAAGAAAAAACACCGCCGAAGCGGTGTTTTTTCTTAATTGAAAATGCAGAAGATGAATTCTTCCCGGGTGATTTTCCCCAGATAATCCTCCACTCTGACCGCATTCAATCCCTCGGTGATGGCCTCCTGGTCATATTTCAGACCCACCAGGGCCTCCTCAAGTTCCTTGGGATCCCTGGCCCCGAAGAAATCGCCGTAGATTTTGGAGTCACTGATGATGCCGTCCTTCACCAGCAACCGGACCTCGATTCCACCCCCCGGGAACCGCTGGTAGCCCTTGACGTTGAATTTGGGGGACTGCCCGTAATTCCATTCCCAGGTATTGTAGCGGTCCTTGACCATCGCATCGACGGCTTCCTTGTCCGCTTCACTGAGTTCATGCCTGGTCACCGGTTTTTCTAAAAACCGGAAAATATTCTTGAGAAGCACTTCCTTGAATTCCAGCACATCGACATCCTCGGTGAGGTGCTCCCTGATATTGGTCACCCGACTGGCCACGGACTTGATGCCCTTGGACTCGATCTTGTCCTGCTTGACCTTGAGAGCCTGGGAAAGCACGCCCAGGTCCGAATCAAAGAGAATCGTTCCGTGGTTGAGCACCCTGCCCTTGGCCACGCTTTGGGCGATTCCCGAGAATTTCTTCCCCTCGATGACCATGTCGTTCCTCCCCGACAGTTCACAATTGACCCCCAGCTGCTTCAAGGCGTTGAGAATGGGAATGTTGTGGGTCTTGAAATCGATTTCAGAGGTGTTCTCGGCGTTGGTGATGAAGGAAAAGTTGAGGTTCCCGAGATCGTGGTAGACCGCTCCGCCACCGGTGATCCTTCTGACGATCTTGATGTCCTTCTCCTTGACGTAGTCGGTGTTGATCTCCTCCACGGTGTTCTGATGCTTGCCCACGATGATGGCCGGCGCGTTGCGCCAGAGCAGGACCACGTCTTCCTTCAGATTCTTGAAGATGTATTCCTCAAAGGCCAGATTGTAATAGGGATTCGTTGAAGTGTTTTCAATAAATTTCATCGGTTGACTCCTTTATGGTCTTTTGATTTATATTCTACCATGACTGATGTAGTTTTATAAGAAAAATCTTTTCAGAATTCCGTCAACCCTGTCACAGCCTCACCCATAAGGCAAGCCCCACACCGGCAATTTCGCTGATGTGGGGCTTGAAATCTCTTCCAATCAGATACTCTTTAGAGGGATTTGTGGCACAGCCACCAATCTTTGCACTCAAACTCCCCTTTGGCCGCATCCGCCAGGCGCTGGGCTTTGAGAGTCTCGGTGGATGCCGGCGGGATGATGACATCAGAACCCAGCCACTCGTTGTCAGGATAGTTTTCAGGCGCGGCGACGCCGTTTAAGTCCGTCACCTGCAGCGCATTGAGGGCCCGGAGGACTTCCTTGACGCTTCGGCCGATTTCCTGCGGGTAGTACATCATCAATCTGAGATTTCCCTTTGGATCCACGATGAAGACGGCTCTGACCGTATTCGTTCCTTTGCCGGGGTGGAGCATGCCGAGGGCTGTAGCCACCACGCCCAGTTCATCCGCGATCACGGGGAAGGGGATGGTGGTGTCGGTATTCTCGTTGATCCAGTCGACCCATTTGATGTGCGAGAAAACCTGGTCCACCGACAGGCCGATCAATTCCGTGTTGAGTTTCTTGAATTCCTCATTCGCCTTGGCGAAGGCAATGAATTCCGTGGTGCAGACCGGGGTGAAGTCACCGGGGTGGCTGAAAAGCACGAACCATTTGCCGCTGTAGTCCTCCGGGAGGTTTTTTACACCGTGGGTCGTGTTGACCTTGAGGGCGGGGAAGGCATCCCCCAGGAGTGGTAATTTTGCTTCTTCCATATTCAATCAATCTCCTTTCAAAATGTTTTCTTTTCATTTATGTACTTATTACATTTTTATATTAACATGGCCCACCTGGGCTGTCAAGGCTTCACCAGATGAAGGCCTTCAAAAAAATCAAATGGCCGTCGCCCCTTCCATCAAGAAAACATATCGACCGAAACAATGACAATCACCCCCTTGAAACTGCCGCTCCTTCCCTCCCGGCTGCATCTTGTCCCAGAATCATTTCTGACAGGACCCTTCCGCGGTATAATGACCTTATTGAACCATGAGAGGAGACGCCCATGAAAATTCTTGTCCTCAGCGGCAGTCCCAAAAGCGAGCAGAGCGCCACCCTGCAGTCCGTCAACTACCTGATCAACCGTCATCTGGCCCACGACTTCAAGATCATCCACCTGATCCGGCATCTCAAGGCTTATGAAAAGGGCCCTGACCAGATGAAGCCCCTCCTGGATGAACTGGGACAGTCCGAAGTGGTCCTCTGGGTCTTTCCGGTCTACCACAGTCTGGTACCGGCCCATTACAAGCGTTTCATCGAACTCATCTTCGAGTACGGCTTAGAAGACGCCTTCAAGGATCGCTACGGGGCGATCTTCACCACCTCCGTCCATTTCGCCGACAACAATGCCCAGGACTACCTCCAGGGCATTCTTGAAGACCTGGGCATGAGGTTCATCGACGGCCTGTCCCACGAGATGAAGGACCTCTTGGAGGCCTCCCGTCGCAGGGAACTCGACCTTTTTTTCACAAACATCGCCAACCACGTGACCCAGAGGATGCTGACCCCGCGAAATCAAGCCCCGGTGCCCACCCACAGGCGGCCCTACCTGGCCGGGGCCGGCGGTGAAAAGATCGCGACAGACCGCCGATTCGTCGTGGTGACGGATGCCACTGACAAGGACCGCAATCTCCTGGAAATGATCAAGGCTCTGGTTTCCGTGATCGACGGGAAGGTCTCCATCAGAAACCTCCACGAGGTCGAAATCAGCCAGTACTGCCTGGGCTGCTGCCACTGCGGCTACGACAACACCTGCGCCATCAAGGACGGCTACAGGGAATTTCTTGACGGGGTCATCCAGGACGCCGACATCCTCATCTATGCCCTGGCCGTCCATGACCGCTATTTTTCATCCCGTTTCAAACTCTATCTTGATCGCAGCTTCACCTACAACCACGTCCCCATCATGAGAGGAAAACAGGTCGCCTATCTGGTCTCGGGCCCTGTCAGCCACCTTGGGAATCTCAGACAGATCATCCAACACGATCATCAGGGACACTCCAACCTCGTGGGAATCGTCAGTGATGAGGCCGGGGACGACCCCACTGTTGACGCTCTGATTCGAGATCTTGTAAGAAAAGCGGTGGATTTTTCACACACCGGCTACTTCAGATCCCCCACCTTCCTGGGAATCGCCCAGCGCCACATCTTCTCCACCATGGTCCGGGGATTTCTGGGGGCGATCTTCAGAGCCGACTATCGCTACTATCAAAAGGAGGGTTATCTCAAACCAGAGCTGCCGGGTCTCAAGGAGCGGGGCACCGCCATGCTCATGCGCCATATGATGGGGAAAGCCCGCTTCAGAAACCAGGTCACCAAGGACATGACCCGGCACATGATCGCCTCCCATGTCAAATTTCTTGAAGGGGAGGGCTACCGCTGATGGGGGCCCCCGCCATAGCTTTTTTAGGAGTCACCCTCTTTTTGTCCCCCTTCCTCCTGCTCTGGTCCCTGCCGGGTCCCGCCGCCCTGGTCCTCGGCACCCTGGTCTCCCTGCTACTCCTGTTGAGGAGCCTCCTGAAAAAAGAAACCGATCTTCTGACGGTGATGACGGCGCTTTACTTCCTGCTGTCAAGTGTTTTATACTTTCATCAGGGGTTGGTGGCGGTCCTTGAGATGAAAGCCGTCTCCTCCTTCACGTTGCTGGCCTTTGTCGGATATCTCTCAGCGGGAATGGGCAGGCCCTATACCCTCCAGGGGGCCGGAAGGGGTTATAACCGGGAATTCCGGGATTCCCCCCTCTTCATTGAAGTCAACAAACTGATCACCCGGATCTGGGCCACCATCTACCTGGCCAACGCCCTCATCCTGTATGTTCTTGAAGAAGGATTCCTGCCCTGGATCCTCGGGGGTTTCCTGATACTCTCAGGCATCATTGCCTCCTGGTTGATACCGGCCCTCCTGCCTGCCACCGGGGAAGACACTCAAGAATAGGGAGGTGTCATCATGCATTTCAAATTGATCTGCTCCAAGGACATCCGCTCCGAAGTCGGGCATCTTCTAAATCGTCACGGTCACCGCCTGGACGAAGAATCGGCCTTTGTCATGGTTCAAAATGGCTTCTCCATGGAAAATGAATCCACAGGAATCTGCTTTGATTCCGGGGCCCTGGACACCCTCGAAGCCTTCCTCGAAGCCCTCGACCCCGTGACCGCCGCTTCTCCCTCCGACGTCCTCACGGTGAAGACCGACAGCGGAGAATTCAAGCTCATTCATCTGAGGGATATCCGGTACTTTGAAGCCCTGGACAAGGAGGTCTTCTGCATTCTCAAAGACGGTCGCTACCTGATCAAGGAAAACCTCTCCAGCCTGGAAGCGCGTCTGGCTTCCCTGGGATTCATCAGAATCAGCAAGTCCTTCATCGTCAATATCGAAGCCATCGACCGGATCGTCCCCTGGTTCAACAGCACTCTTCTCCTCAAACTGAGTGAAGGCCTGTCTGAAATCAAGGTGACGCGGTCCTATCTGAAATCCTTCAAAAACTACCTCAACCTGTAAGGAGGCCTCTCATGAAATCCAACTTTAAAGAACCCCTCCTGAGTCTTTTGATGTCGGCCTTGATCGGCCTCTTCATCGGCCTGATAGAAATCACCGTGACTCTTTTCCAACCCGCCTTCCTGGCCATTCTCCTCAGGGACGGTCTCATGGGCATCCTTATCGGCACCGTCGCAAGGCTTCTTTTCATCGACGTCTTCCGGCGTACCGGCAATGAAAGGTTGGGCTTTTTCTGGGTCGCCATGGTCATTGCCATCATTTCAAGTCTTCCCTTTGCCTACTTCTGGGCGGTCCTGGGCAGCTTCAACGGCTTTTTCTACCTGGGGGTCCTCCTGGTATCGGAATCCCTCGGCGTCGGTCTGAGTATGATTATCTTCAGTCAGTCCAGGCACCTCAACCAAAGACTCATGGCAAAGCAGGAAGCCGTCAGCAGGGACTTTCCGGGCCGATAGCCACAACTGGGAAATCGCAGGGTGACCCACAGAAAAAAACACCGGATTTCTTCAAAAAAACCGGTGTCAACCGCACTTGAACCACTTATTCTGAAGTGCATTTTCAACCATTCAAAAGCACTGGACCTCTTCTGAAGTCCAGTGCTTTCAATGCTTTCAAATGGCAAGGCATGAGGAATTCGAACCCCCGACCAAAAGTTTGAAGTTGATTTTTTCAATTTTTTTCATATTTTTTCATTTCTTTCTAACGAAATTTTTTCGCATACATGGTCCTTCTTCCTTGTCCGATTTTTTCGATATATCCTTAGTCTACCAATTCTTTCAATGCTTTTTCAATAGTCTTCGGACTAATATCCGGATTCAACATATGGATATCACTCTTCGAAAATCTTCCGAGTCTTGTATCAAACAAATGCTTCACACGCTCAGACTTATTCACAGTTTTGTCTACCAATAGCTCAACTCGCTCTGAAAAATCTTTGTACGCGGCTAAATTAACCATACTGGCACAGCCCAAATCTCCTTAGATATTGGTGACAAATCTTCGCTCATACAAATAATGCTTCCTTCAGTCATTTCTTTACCAACTTTCTCTAAAGTCGAAAAATGACGACCTGCATTTTTCTTAGGATTCGCACTTTTTTTTATTTCAATAGGCTGTAATTTCCCATCATTTTCTATTATTAAATCAATTTCTTTTTGATCCGAATCTCTGTAATAGAACACGGGCGGTCTCTTCCCTGCATTCAAATAGCTTTTGATTATCTCTGATACAACAAATGTTTCAAAAAAAGCGCCTGACATTGCCGAAACTTCCAATGATTCACTTGATGTCCATCTTGTTAAATACGCACATAAACCTGTATCCATAAAATACATATTTGGTGCTTTGACAATTCTTTTTAAAGCATTATTGAAATATGGCTCTACCAGAACAACAAGCCCTGATGTAACTAATAATGATAACCAACTCTTTGCTGTCGGCGATGAAATGCCGACATCTTTTGCAAGTTCAGAATAATTAACCATTTGACTAGTTCTTGAAGCACAAGCTGTTAAGAATCTTTGAAATTGCATTTCATCTGCTACTTGTGCCAAATCTCTAATATCACGATGAACATAGGTATCAACATAGGATGCATAGAATCTTTCAACGCTATGCTCTGCTATATGAATTGCTGGCATTGATCCTTTATAGATTAGATTATAGATTTCATTCAAATTCATCCTACTAGCAATATTCAATCTATTTATTAGTCGTTTTGTATCCGTTGTATAAAACTCATTAGGCAGTTCATTCAATTCAGAAAGAGATAGACCCTGCATCGGTAGTATGCCAACTCTACCTGAAAGACTTTCGCCCACACCTTTCATCATTTGAAACATTTGTGAACCAGTTAACCAAAAATCACCCATATTCTTTTTTCTATCAACGTATAATTTGATATACGGTAATAATTCAGGTGCATATTGTATTTCATCAATAATTACTGGTGGCTCATACCTTTGCAAAAAAAGTAGCGGTTCTTCTTTTGCTAATTGCCTGGCTACTGGATCATCAAGGCTCACATACTTTCTTGTTTGATCTGCAACATGTTCTAATAGTGTCGTTTTTCCAACCTGCCTTGGTCCTGTCACAAGAAGAACTGGAAATGTATTTGAAACTTCTTTTACCATTGATTCAAGTGCTCTTTTTATATACATCACTTAATTCCCCCTAGGACTTCTCAATTTAAGCTTATACTATCGCGTAATTAAAAATCTAATTTTATATTACACGATATTCCAAAGTAAATCAAGAATAGCCGTGTAATCTAAAGTATTGTTTTAAATTACACGGCTTTAATATTCTGCTCAATATTTTCAATCTAGATATCCTGTTTCATAGCTATTTCCAACAAAGGATTGCGGAATTTGAGAATCGAATAATATGTACTCCTCCATGGTCTGAGACATACCCACGCTACATCGATTCCAGAACAAAACTTCGAAGCAAAGGAAGTACAGGAGAGATTTGGCCATTCTAACATATCAACTACGATGGATATTTGTTCCCATGAAACAAAGAATGTTCAAGATCATGCAGTAGAAAAGCTGGACCAATTATTATAATGGTCCAGCTTTATGGTTTGTATATATGCATATATTTTGTATGTTTCTAGTGAAACACTGAATAAATCTGGTCACTCGGGAAAAAATCTCGTGGCCACTTTGCCTGAACACTGGGAAATGTAAAACACTGGGAATATTTAAAACCCAGTGTTTTCAATGGTTATACATGGCGAGGCATGAGGGATTCGAACCCCCGACCAATAGATTCGAAGTCTACTACTCTATCCAGCTGAGCTAATGCCCCATAAAAGTTTTGCCACTCATTTATTATAGTCAAAAAATCTTCGTCTGTCCATAAAAATCAAAAAAATCTTGAGTTGTTTTGGTCCCTGGAAAACCGGTCTTCATTAAAAAACCCCGGCAAAATCAATTACCGAGGCCCTTTGTGGTGACCCATCCGCGACTCGAACGCGGGACCACCTGATTAAAAGTCAGATGCTCTACCAACTGAGCTAATGGGTCGGATGGCTGGGGATACAGGACTCGAACCTGTGATCACGGAGTCAAAGTCCGTTGCCTTAACCGACTTGGCCAATCCCCAATAAATGGGGCGGCTGATGGGATTCGAACCCACGCATACAGGAGCCACAATCCTGTGTCTTAACCACTTGACGACAGCCGCCATGTCTGGCATTACTTATGATGTGCAGCCTGGATTTGCCAAGACGCACTTTGGAGCGGGTGAAGGGAATCGAACCCTCACGACTAGCTTGGAAGGCTAGGGCTCTACCATTGAGCTACACCCGCAAATGGTCGGGGTGGCAGGATTTGAACCCGCGACCCTCTGGTCCCAAACCAGATGCGCTACCAAGCTGCGCTACACCCCGTTAACTGACAAAATCAATTATACTTGAATTGATTTTTCAAGTCAACAGGTTAAACCCCTAAATTCGAAAGATTTTGGGCAGGACCTTTTCCCCCTGGAAGACCAGCAGACCATAGGAGCCCCGGGCCTGGTCCCGGGGCAGGCTCAGGGATCCGGGATTGAAAAGAATCACCTCATCCCCCCGGTATAGGAAGGCCTGATGGGTGTGACCGAAAAGGACGATATCCGCCCCTTTTTCCAGCCCCCGGTAATAAAGGCGGTCAAGGCCCCATTTCACCTCGTAGCGGTGGCCATGCAGCATCAGGACCCGGTGTCCCTCGAGATCCATGAGCCGCTCCAGGGGGGCCTTGAGGTCCCTGTCGGCGTTGCCCCTCACCGCAAGGGAATTTCCCTGATAACCGGTGCCGGCCAGATCGCTGCCGAGGTCCCCCAGGTGGATGACCAGATCCAGCGGGGACTCCCGGGCGATGACCTCCTTGAGGGCCAGGGCCCGCCCGTGGGTGTCGGAAACCACGAGACACTTCATTTCCGATGACTCAAGGCCTCTTTCAAGGCTTGCAGGGCCTTCGCCCGGTGGGAAATGCGGTTCTTCTCCTCGGCATCCAGCTCCGCAAAGGTCTTCTTGTGGACGGGCAGGTAAAAGAGCGGGTCATAGCCGAAGCCCTTGTCCCCGGCTTCCTGGAGGGCTATGAAGCCCTCGATTTCTCCCCGACAGACGATTTTTTCTCCCGAGGGGAACAGCATGGTGATGACACTGACGAACCGGGCCCTCCTCTCATTGAAGGGAACCCCCTCGAGAGAACTCAGGAGCTTTCGGTTGTTCATGGCATAATCCGCCGTTTCAGCGGCATACCGGGCGGAGCGAACGCCGGGGTCGCCGCCCAGGGCCTCCACCATGAGACCCGAATCATCGGCGATGGTGATCTCCCCAAGAGCCTCTTGCACCGTCTTCGCCTTGATCAAAGAGTTTTCCTCAAAGGTGGCGCCGTTCTCCTCCACCTCCTCCGTAAAACCCATGTCCCAGGCGGTATGAAGGCTGTAGCCGAAATCCTTGAGGATTTCCTTGATTTCATTCAATTTATGAGGATTGTTTGAAGCTAAAACGACTTTTTCCATGTCAACACCCTATCCTTCGATGATTTTCTTCTGCTCGGCGACGAGGGCCGCAATCCCTTTTTTTCCGTAGGCCAGCATCTCTTCAAGATCCTGCTGGCTGAAGGGGCTCTCCTCGCCGGTCCCCTGAATCTCGATGAATTCTTCTGAGTCCGTCATCACCAGATTCATATCCACCTCGGCGATGGCATCCTCGGAGTACTGCAGATCCAGGTGGATCTCCCCTCCCACCTTGCCGACACTGACGGCGGCCACATAGCCCCTGACCGGCATCTCTTCGATGAGCTTTTTATCCAGAAGGACCTTGAAGGCCTGGACCATGGCGACATAAGCCCCCGTGATGGCGGCGGTACGGGTCCCTCCGTCGGCCTGGATGACATCACAATCGATCCACAGGGTTCTTTCCCCCAGCTTCTGAAGATCCACCACGCTTCTGAGGGATCTGCCGATGAGGCGCTGGATTTCCGTGCTCCGGCCGTCCACCTTGAAATGCCCTCTTGACTTGCGGGTCTGAGTGGAACCCGGCAGCATGGCGTATTCCGCCGTGACCCAGCCCTTGCCGGCGCCCTTCAAAAAGCCGGGCACCTTCTCCTCCACCATGGCGCTGCAGATCACCTTGGTATCCCCCATTTCCATGAGGACGCTGCCCTCGGGATCCTTCAGATAATGGTCGGTGATGGTGACGGGTCGTATTTCATCTCGTTTTCGGTTGATTCTCATAGGTCACTCCTTGACTCCCTTCGGGGAGATTAATCCAGAAAGTTGATGATGCCGTTTTTGATCGCCGTCGCCGCCTGGTTGAGATAGCTGTCCTTGAGGAGAAGTTTTTCCTCGTCGGGGTTGGACAAGAATCCGATTTCCACCAGGGCGGCAGGCATTTTCGTCTCCCGGAGCACGATGAGATTGGGCCGGGGCACGATGCCGCGATTGATCGCCCCCAGGGTCCTGACCAGCTGCGTCTGTATGCTGGTGGCCAGGCTGCTCCCCTTGCTGCTGTAGGGACTGTAGAGGACCTCCACCCCTTTGACGGAGGTTTTCGTGTGGGCGTTGAGGTGCATGCTGATGAAGAGGTCCGCACCGATTTCATTGGCGAGGTTGGCCCTTTCATACAGGTTGATATACTGGTCGTTGCTTCGGGTCAGATAGACCTTGAATCCCTCCTTCTCGAGTTCCCTGAGCAGCATGTAGCTGGCTCTGAGGGCCTGCACCTTCTCATGGGTTCCTGAGTATCCGATGGCACCGGGATCATTGCCCCCGTGACCGGGGTCGATGACGATGAGGGTGTCCTTGTATTTGGAGTTGGACAGGTCGATATTGAAGAAATTCACGTAAAGGCTCTTGGACCCGTTGCCGAGGACTTCATAGGTGGTGTTTTTCGCCATGGCGATGTCGATGAGATACCGGCCGGAGGATTTCGAAATGTCGAAATCCTCGATGATGCCGTCATCGATGAGGATTTCCAGCGCTTCGATGCTGATCAGGTGGTCCGCCACTTCAAGTCTCAGCACATCTGCGGCCAGTTCCCGGGTCGTGACCTGGCCGGCCCCCTCCAGGGTCAGGCTCAGCTGTGACGTGTCCTGGGCGATCTTGTAATAGTCAAAGCCGTTGAGAGGGTCGCCGGCGATATAGACGTAGATATTGTGGTCCTGGTGCTCCACGTACACCTCCTCCGGGGTGGTGTTCTGATTGAGGTTGATGACGATTCTGGAGACCTTTTCGTCGGGCCCGTAGGCCTCACGGGCGTCGAACTGGGAATAGGCGATGGTATTGATGAGGTCCGAATCACTGGACTCGGAGCCGTAATCCCCCTCGTTGTAACCCAGCAGTGAATTCATGACATCCACGATGATCTTGTTGCCCAGGAAGCTGATATTGTAGGCCGGTTCCTCCTGGGTGTGGATCACCACGGCATCCACGCCGTAGATTTCTTCAGTATAGATGAGATCCACGCTGTTGATGAACTGGATAACCAGTTCTCCCGCCCCCTGGTCGTAGAAAATATCATAGCCCCTCGTGTCCTGAAGACTGATGGCCAGCCTGGTGTTCCGGGTCCCCTTCTCGTAGCTGGAAACCCGGATGCTGTCGTAATAGAGGAGATTGATGGGGACAAATGCATTTCTGAAGTCCCCCGACAGCTCCGTGTTGATGATGTCCACGATGAGTTCGTCGTTTTCATCTGGTTTTTCCAGATAAAAATCACTGGTCTTGACCTCGCCGGAGGTCTTGATCCTCACCTGGGGAAACCGGTTGGCCATGGTGAAATAAACCTCTGATACCTGCTGCTTTTCCTTGTTGATGATCACGCTGCGGGTTTCCTGGACCCACTCCACATCCATGCCGAATTCTTCGGAGATGAACCGGGCCGGCACCAGGGTCCTGCCGTTGCCCAGGTATTCAATGATCACGGGGGCGATCCCGTCGGGAAGTTCCTTCCTGACCCCGTTGACCAGGGCGTAGGGCGAGTTGATGGTGAGGATGATTTCCTTGCCCTCGTAGAGGATGGTCACCTCCTGGGTCTGCCCGTTCCAGTCCACGGAGGCTCCCATTTTGTCGCTGATCACCCTGACAGGCAGCAGGGTCCTGGTGGCTCCGTCGAGTTCATACAGAATTCCCGGCACGTCGGGGATGACGTCCTCGCCGTTCATGATGAGGTTGACGATCATGAATTCCCGATTGGTTCCAAGGCGACCGTCATAGGCACCGATGACCTCATTTTCGAGGTATTCGGCGAAAACGCCGCCGGAGAAAAGTATGGTCATGATCACGAGCATTGGCATCAGTTTTTTTATCATTCGTCCGTCCTCTTGTGAAGTATTTGATCTCCGTCATTTTATCATTTTTTGGCGCCCGTATAAACAGAAATCAGATTCTGCAATGGAAATTTAAAGAAAAAACCCTCTGAATTTTCATCAGAGGGTTATGGAAAAATTTATTGAATGTCGGCAAATCCGAAGAAGAATACGTTTCTCGTCGTCTTTTCCCAACCGGTTACCGCTTCAGATACCATCATGGGATCCGTGTAGATGTAGACCGGCATGTAGGCGTGGTCCGCCATCATGAGTCGGTGGGCTTCGTAAAGCAGTTCAAAACGCTTTGCAGGTTCCGAGGTTTTCGCTTCATCCAGGAGAGCGTCGTATTCCGGACTCTTCCATCTTGAGTAGTTCATGGGAGATTCCGAAATGAACATGCCGAGGTAGGTCATGGGATCCGAATAGTCGCCGATCCAGCCGCCCCTTGCCATCTCAAAGCCGCCTTCCCGACGGGTATCCTGGAATACCGCCCACTCCTGGTTGGCCAGGGTGACTTTGATTCCCAGATTGTTTTTCCACATTTCCTGCATGATCTCTGCAATCATCTTGTGGTCGTCGTTGGTATTGTAAAGAAGCTCGAGTTCCGGGAAGCCTTCTCCGCCGGGATAGCCCGCCTCAGCCAGGAGGGCCTGGGCCTCTTCAATGCCTTCAGAACCTACAGGGGTGAAATCCCCGGTAGCCTCACTGAACACATTGCCCTTGTCGTCATAGGAGGCCGGCGACACCATGTTGGTTGCCGGAATCTGTCCTCCGTTGAGGACATCCACGATGGCCTCACGGTCGATGGCGTAGCTCAGGGCTTTTCTGACCAGGGGATTGTCCAGGGGCTCGACTTCCACATTGAAGGCGTAGTAGTAAACGCCGTCCATGGGCAGCACGTAGAATCTGTCGTCTTCAGCCATGAGTCGCGGCAGTTCCTCAGCCGGCATGGCATCGATCACGTGAATCTCTCCCGATTCAAAGGCGGTCAATGAAGTGGTGAGATCGACGATCATGAGGCCTTCGATCTTGTCGATTTTCACCTCGTCGGCTCTCCAGTAGTTCTCATTCTTCTCGAGTACCAACCGGTCTCCGGTCTTGTACTCCGCCAATTTGAAAGGACCGTTGGCCAGGGCGACCTCCGGATTGATGGCCCAGGAACCGTCAGAACCTTGGGTGACGGCGTCTTCTCTCACCGGCATGAAGGTGAAGAATCCCGTAAGTCCCAGGAAGTAGGGTGCGGGATCTGACAGGGTCACTTCAAAGGTCTTCTCATCCAGGGCCTTGAAGCTTGCCACACGGGCTTCGTCGAAAATCCATGAGTACTCAGAAGCGGTCTCGGGGTCAAGCACCCTCGCCCAGGAGTATTCAAAATCATAAGCCGTCACAGGTTCGCCATCAGACCATTTCGCATCTCTGAGGACGAAGGTATAGACCAGTTTGTCATCGGAAATGGTATAGCTTTCAGCCATACCGGGTTCAAGACTTCCGCCGACCTCACGCATCAATCCCTCAAACAGTTGATTGATCACGTCGCCGCCATCCGAAGCCGCATTGAGACCCGGATCGATGGTTTTGGGCTCTGAACCGATGTTCCAGACCAAAACCTTTTCCGGAGCCGCTTCTTCGGCTGGTTGTGAACAACCGGCCAGACTTGCACCAACCATCACCAGAACCAGTAACCAAGCCATTTTCTTTTTAAACAATAAAATCCCCTCCCTTTCTATTTCTAAACTCAATGACCACTAGGTCATACTGTATTATAAACCTTCCCCTTGTTTTTATCAACAATTCTCTAAATTCATGGCTCTTTTTCTATTGATTCAAACGCCTTAAACCGCTATTTAGCAAGGTCTTTCAGCATATAATTTTTTTTATCCGGCTCAAGGAATCCCAGCCCTCATCAGTGGCCCAAAAAACCCCTGTCAGTCTGCGATCTTGTCCTCCATCAGATGGCAGGCCACGAAGTGTCCCGGCTTGACTTCTCTTATTTCAGGTTCTTCAAGGGCGCATCGCTCCATGGCATAGGCGCATCTCGTCCTGAACCGGCACCCGGAGGGCGGATTGATGGGAGAAGGAACGTCCCCCTCAAGGATGATTCGCCGGGACTGCCTGGAGACCTCGGGATCCGGAATGGGAATCGCCGACAAGAGGGCCTGGGTGTAGGGATGCAGGGGATCGTCGTAGAGTTCGTTGCGATTGGCGATTTCCACCAGTTTCCCCAGATACATGACCCCGATGCGGTCGGAGATGTGCTTGACCATGGAAAGATCGTGGGCGATGAAAAGATAAGTGAGTCCCAGCTCCTTCTGCAGGTCCTCCAGCATGTTGACCACCTGGGCCTGGATGGAAACGTCCAGGGCTGAAATGGGTTCATCACAGATGATGAACTCCGGATCCACCGCCAGGGCTCTGGCGATTCCGATTCTTTGCCGCTGGCCGCCGCTGAATTCATGGGGATAACGACTGGCGTGATCCTTGCTGAGGCCGACTCTTTCAAGAAGCTCATAGATTTTCTTCTGTCTTTCCTGGCCCCGGGCCAGATGATGGATCTCCATGGATTCGCCGATGATGTCCCCCACGGTCATCCGGGAGTTGAGGGAAGCGTAGGGATCCTGAAAAATCATCTGTATCTTCTTGCGATAGGGGACGAGTTCCTTCTGGGACAGACTCCCGAGGTCCACCCCGTTGTAGATGATTTCCCCCCTGGTGGGTTTGTAAAGACGTATCAGGGTCCTGCCGGTGGTGGATTTGCCGCAGCCGGATTCTCCCACCAGTCCCAGGGTCTCCCCCTTGCCGATGGTGAAGGTGACCCCGTCCACCGCTTGGACGTAGTCCTTGTGGCGACCCAGGATGCCCCGGTTGATTTCAAAATACTTGGTGAGGTTCCTGACCTCGATCAAGGGTTCGAAGGTTTTGTTTTTTTCAGTCAAGTCACTCACCTCCCCTTTCCGATTTCTCCTTGTCGAGGAGCCAGCAGGCCGCCCGATGGGTCTTGGAAATCTGGGTATAGGCCGGCATTTCTTCCAGGCATATTTTCATGGTATGGGGGCACCGGGCTGCAAAGGGGCACCCCTTGGGCGGCTTCACCAGGTCCGGTGGAGTTCCGGGAATGGGAATCAGCCGCTGTTTTTCAGCCTTGTCCATCCGGGGGACGGATTTGAGCAGGCCCACGGTGTAGGGATGGGAGGGACGATAGAAAATATCGCCGCCCTCCCCCTCCTCCATGATGAGACCGCCGTACATGACGATGACCCTGGAACAGACATCCGCCACCACCCCGAGATCATGGGTGATCAGAATCACCGAGGTATCCAGCTTTTCTCTGAGCTCCTTGATCAGTTCAAGAATCTGGGCCTGGATGGTCACATCCAGAGCCGTGGTGGGCTCGTCGGCAATGAGGAGAGAAGGCTCGCAGGACAGGGCGATGGCGATCATGGCCCGCTGCCGCATCCCCCCGCTGAATTCATGGGGATAGTTGTCAATGCGCCGCTCGGGGGATGGGATGCCCACGAGTCTGAGCATTTCGACCGCCTTCTCCCGGGCCTCCTTTTTGCTGGTTTTCTGGTGTCTGACGATGGCTTCAACAATCTGGTTGCCCACGGTATAGACCGGGTTCAGAGAGGTCATGGGGTCCTGGAAAATCATGGCGATCTGGTTGCCCCTGACGCTCATCATCTCCCGTTGTGATTTCTTCAAGAGGTTTTCATCCTTGAAAAAAACCTCCCCTTCCTTGACCCTGCCCGGATACTGCAGGAGTCCCATGATGGACATGGCGGTGACGGACTTGCCGGAGCCCGACTCTCCCACGATGCCCAGGGCTTCACCGGGTTGAATATGAAAATCAACGCCGCGCACTGCCTGGACCTCCCCCACATGGGTGTAGAAGGAGGTTTTCATATTTTTGACTTCTAGCAAGGGTTTGTTCATGAATGTGCCTCCTTATTTCCTCAGTCGTGGGTCGAGGGCGTCTCTCAAGCCGTCTCCCAGAAAGTTAAAGGCCAACACCGTCACTGAAATGAACAGGGCCGGGTAAAACAACTGGTAGGGATGGGTCCTGAGCCCTGAAACCGCATCATTGGCCAGGGTACCCCAGGAGGCCATGGGAGCGCTGACCCCCAGGCCGATGAAACTCAGAAAAGCCTCGGTGAAGATGGCGCTGGGAATCATCATGGCCAGGGCCACGATGATGGGTCCCATGGCATTGGGAATCAGATGGCGGATCAGAATCCGGCTTGAACTGGCTCCCAGAGTCCTGGCGGCCAGGACGAATTCCTGTTCCTTGATGGCCAGAATCTGGCCCCGCACGATCCGGGCCATGTTCACCCAGTAGACGGTACCGATGGCGATCATGATGGTCTTGAGTCCCGGCTCGAAAATGACCATCAGCAGAATGACGTAAAGAAGCAGGGGGACCGTGGCGATGACGTCCACCACCCGCATCATGAGATTGTCCACCCGTCCTCCGGCAAAGCCGGCGATGCCGCCGTAAAGCACCCCGATGAAGAAGTTCACCAGGGTCGCCACCAGGGCGATGAGCAGGGAGATTCGGGCCCCGTAGAGGACCCGGGTGAAGAGATCCCGGCCCAGATTGTCGGATCCGAACCTGTAGGTCTGGTTGCGCACCTCGTCGAGAATCTCCAGGGGCTCCCCGTCGATGGAGATGGCGAACTTGACCGCCTCGGCATCCGAGGACTTCGAGGCCGCCGCAGCGAAGCTGTAGTCCACCTTGACGTTTTTTCCTCCTATCTCGTAGATCCTGAATTTTTCAAAAATATTGTCCTCAAGGGGGATGTGGCGGGAAAGGACCTCTCCCTCCCGGGTGACCTCGATGAGCTTGTATTCCTTGTTCATGTAGACGTAATGGTCCGGACCCACCTGGTAGATTTCAAGCCTGGGCGGAATATTGCCCAGCTCCAGGGACTGGTCCGAATAGGAAAAACTCGAGAAGAGGGGGCCGATCAGGGCCAGGAGGGTCATGAGGATGATGGCGACGAGACCCAGCATGGAGAGATGGTTTTTCTTGAGCCTCCTCCAGGCATCCTGCCAGTAGGTCAGACTCCTTCTTGAAATCGCTTCCGCCTCGTGGAGGGACATATCCACGGGTTCAAAGGAATTTTGATCGATTTTTTTATCGGACATGTGAACCTCCTAATCTGAAAATTTTATTCTTGGATCGATGAGGCCGTAGATGATATCCACGATCAGAATCATCACGATGGCGAAGAGGGCGTAAAAGATGGTGATCCCCATGATGACGGTGTAGTCCCGGTTCCCCACGGACTCGACGAAGTACTTGCCCATGCCGGGAATGGCGAAAATTCTTTCGATGACAAAGGATCCCGTCAGAATCGCGGCGATCATGGGCCCCATGTAGGTCACCACGGGAATCAGGGCATTTTTGAGCGCGTGTTTAAAAATCACCACGCCCTCGTCGAGACCCTTGGCTCTGGCGGTTCTGATATAATCCTGCTGCATCACCTCAAGCATGCTGGACCGGGTCAACCGGGCCACGAAGGCCAGGGAAAAACCACTGAGGGAAACCACCGGTCCGAGGTAATGCACCCAGGAGGTCAGCCCGTGGGAGGGCAGAATCCCGAGACGGGAACTGAAGATATAGATGATCACGGTGGCGATGACGAAGTTGGGCACCGCCACTCCGATGGTGGCCATGATGGTGACGAAATAATCCGTAGGAGAATTCTGTTTCAGGGCCGAGATGATGCCTATGGGAATGCCCATGAGAATGATGACCAGGATGCTCATCCCCCCCACCTTGGCGGAGACCGGGAATCCTGAATAAATCAGATCATTGACGGAGATCCCGACCCGCTTGAAGGAGGGCCCGAAATCAAAGGTCATGACTCCTCCGAGATAATCGAAATACTGTTTGTACAGGGGATCATTGAGGTGGTATTTTTCATTGAGGGCTTCTAGCACCTCGTCCGGCAACTGTTTTTCCGAAGAAAAGGGGCCTCCTGGAATGGCGTGCATCAGAAAAAAGGTGATGGTGATGACAAACCAGAGGGTGATGACCATGGCAAGAATCCTTTTCAAAAGATATGAAGCCAAATAAACTCACTCCTTTCTTGAACTGCCTTTGGGTTGATGTAGTTCATGTTACTTCAATTATATCCCAAATACAACAACAGAGAGGGACCCCTCTCTGTTAAAAAAACGTAACATTTAATTGTGATTTTGCCATTATTCTCCAAACTGCTCGTCGAATTCCTCCTCGGTGAGGACGGCGATCCCCAGATCCCGGGCTTTTTCAAGCTTTGATCCGGGATTCTCCCCCACCAAAAGGTAATCCGTCGCCTTTGAAACCGATGAAACAGGAACCCCCCCCAGGGACAGGATCTTTTCCTTGATGCTCTCCCGGGTATAGCCCTTGAGACTTCCCGTCACCACCACCTTCATCCCCTTCATGGCCTCTGAAACCTGCCGGGACTCCTCCTTCGGCGCCACGCCGAGAGCCAGAAGGTCCGCGGCGATCCTGCGGTGATTCTCCCCTTCAAAGGTCTCGATCAGGGTGCTGGCCATCTTGTCGCCGATTTCATCGATGGCGACAAGGTCTTCGTAGGAAGCCGCCATCAAGGCCTGCAGGGTCTTGAACCGGCCGGCCAGGGTCCTGGCGGCCACCTTCCCGATGAAGGGAATCCCCAGCCCGTTGATGAGGCGGTGGAGGGGCCGGGTCTTGGAAGCCTCGATGGCCTTCAGCAGCTTGTCCACGGATTTTTCACCGAGACCCTCGAGTCCCTCCAGGGTGGACCGGTGTTCCTGGAGGCGGTAGATATCCGTGATATCCCGGATGAAACCCTCTTCAGCCAGTCTCATCACCAGACTCTCCCCCAGGCCCTCGATGTCCATGGCCTCCCTGGAGACGAAATGGATGATCCGGCGCTGGTTTTTTGCAGGACAGCTCTCGTTGGGACAACGATAAGCCACCTCCTCCGGCAGGCGGACCACCGGGGTCCCGCAGACCGGACAGGTCTCAGGAAGCTTGAAGACCCTTTCGGACCCGGTTCTCAAATCCTTCAGGACCTTCACCACCTGGGGAATGACATCCCCCGCTTTTTGAATGATCACCTGGTCTCCGATGCGGATATCCTTCTCATCGATGAAATCCTGGTTGTGGAGGGTCGCCCGTCCGATGACAGAGCCCGCCACCCTCACCGGGACCAGCACCGCCGTCGGGGTCAGGACCCCGGTGCGTCCCACCTGGACCACGATATCCTCAAGGCGGGTCTTCACCCCCTCGGGAGGGAATTTGTAGGCGATCGCCCACCGGGGGCTGTTGGACTTGACGCCCAGCAATTCCCGCTGGGCCATGCGGTTGATCTTGATCACCAGGCCGTCGATCTCAAAGCTGAGTTCATGGCGCCGGGTGCTGAAGACCTCGATGCTTTGAAGAATATCCTCGATCCGGGGATAGTGAAAAGCCTTCGAGGTCTTGAAGCCCAGGGTGTCGAGCCATTTGAGGTTGTCCAGATGGGTGGTCTTCAGGTCCCGGGATTTCAGAATGTCAAAGACGAAGATATCCAGGGGCCTTGATGCCGTGACTCTGGGATCGAGCTGCCTGAGGGATCCCGCCGCCGCATTTCTGGGATTGGCGAAAACCTTGAGTCCCGCCTCCTCCTGGGCCATGTTGAGCCTCAAAAACCGTTCCTTGGGGATGAAAACCTCCCCCCGGACGGTGATATCCACGGGTTCCTTCAGTTTCAAGGGGATGCTCTTCAGGGTCCTGAGGTTCTGGGTGATGTCCTCCCCCACCTCGCCGTCCCCCCGGGTCGACCCCCGGACCAAAAGACCCCGCTCATACTCCAGGGCCACACTCAGGCCGTCGATCTTGTATTCCAGGACGTAATCCCCCTCCCCCGTGACTTGCGCCACCCGTCGGCCGAAGGCCTCAAGATCCCTGGCATCATAGGAGTTGTCGAGACTCAGCAGGGGGGTTTCATGGCGCACCTGCGAAAAGCTGTCCAGGGGGGTCGCCCCCACCCGCTGACTCGGGGAATCGGCCGTGATCCACTCGGGGTGGGCCTCTTCCAGGGCCAGCAACTCCTTGACCGCCATGTCGTAGTCATAATCCGAAACCGTGGGGGCATCAAGCACGTGGTACTCGTGGTCCCACAACCGGACGCTTTCCTTCAAGGCCTCATAGGCCTGCCGATTCCTAGCCATTGTTCTCCACCTCTTCCAAGGGGGCGTAGTCGATGTTCAACTGCTTGATCCCCCTGCCTTCAAAAGCGATTTTCGCCGTTCTGCCGTCGACGGTGACCACGGTTCCCGGTCCGAATATCTTGTGCCGGACCTTCATGCCGGGAAACACCTCGTCCAGGGTCTTCTTCTGACCGCCGGCCGGCAGGCTCCGTCCAGGAGGGAAGCCCCCCCGCAGGGTCTCCTTCCTGGTCCCCAGATCATAGACCTTTCTCTTTCTTTCCCGCAAGACCTCGAGATGGTCCGCGGGAATCTCCTCGATGAATCGGGAGACCTTGGCCGGCCGGATTTCCCCGAAGGTCATCCGCTGGTCGGCGCTGCTGAGGGTCAGCAGTTCCTCGGCCCGGGTCATCCCCACGTAGCACAGCCGCCGCTCTTCTTCAAGGGTTTCATTGCGGTCCAGGGAGGCATGGCTCGGAAAGAGCCCCTCTTCGAGGCCGACCAGGAAGACGGCGGCGAACTCCAGACCCTTGGCCGCATGGAGGGTCATGAGGGTCACCCCGATCTCCCCTTCGTCAAGGCCGTCCACATCGCTGAGGAGACTGATGCTGGACAGGAATTCCTCCAGGCTGTCCCCCTCCGCCAGGGTGAACTGAGTCACGGCGCTGATGAGTTCGGCGATGTTGTCCTGGCGGGTGGAGGCCTCTATGGAGTTCTCCGCCTCCAGGGCGTCGAAATACCCCGACTCCTTGTAGAGACCCTCGAGGATTGCGGGCACTTCCATGGCTTCCCTCTCCTGATGGAACTTCATGATCAGTTGATGGAAGGCCTTGAGCCCCGTCGTCGCCTTGGGGGAGAAGAGGCCCTCCTTGAGTCCGGCTTCGATGACCTCGAAGATGGCGATTCCCCTTTCCCCCGCCAGGGCCTCCAGGGTCTCGAGGGTCTTCAGGCCAAGCCCTCTTTTGGGGGAATTGATCACCCGGAGCAGGGAGACATCGTCCTGGGTGTTCACCACCAGTCTCAGATAGGCCAGCATGTCCTTGATTTCCTTGCGGGCGTAGAAACCCGTACCCCCCACGATCTTATAGGGAATCCCGCACTGCCTGAACCGCTCCTCGAAGAGGCGGGACTGGGCGTTGGTCCGGTAAAGCACCGCCACGTCCTTGGTGGCATAGTCGCCCTTTTCCACGAAGTCCTGGATCTGGGTGACGACGAAATCCGCCTCCTCCCGGTCGCTGACGGCCTCGAAGTATCTCACCCGTCTGCCCTCGCCCTTTTCGCTCCAGAGATTTTTCTCCTTGCGGAAGAGATTGTTGCGAATCACGCCGTTGGCGGCCCTGAGAATGTGATTGGTGCTGCGGTAGTTCTGCTCGAGCTTGATCACCCTGGCCCCTTTGAAATCCCTTTCAAATTCCGAAATGTTGCGGATGTCCGCACCCCGCCAGCCGTAGATGGACTGGTCGTTGTCCCCCACGACAAAAACCCTCCCCTCGGGATTGGTGAGGAGGGAAATCATTTCGTACTGGGCCTTGTTGGTGTCCTGATACTCGTCCACGAGCAGATACTTGAAATTCCGCCGGTAAAAATCCCTGATTTCAGGATACTGTTTCAACAGCTTGATCACGCCAAGAAGAATATTGTCGAAATCGATTCCGTTGTTCTTGAGCATTTTTGCTTCATAAAGGGCGTAGACCCTTTCAATGTGCTTGTCCGCCGGATACAGGCTTCCCACCTTGTCCGGGGATATCATGCGGTTTTTCGCCTGGGAAATCCGATGGGCGAAGAGTTTGACCGGAAAGTCCTTGGAGTTGATGCCCAGCTCCTTGAGACATTGCTTGAGCAGGGTCTTCTGATCCGCAGTGTCATAGATGACAAAGCCCTTGCTGTAGCCGATCTTGTCACCATAGGTCCTGAGGATTCTGAGGGAAATGCCATGGAAGGTCCCCATCCAGAGCCCGTAGGACTTTTCACCCACCAGGGCATGGATCCGCTGCTTCATTTCCCTGGCCGCCTTGTTGGTGAAGGTGATGGCCATGATCTGAGAGGGACTGATTCCCTCCATGGCCATGAGGTAGGCGATCTTGTAGGTCAGCACCCTGGTTTTGCCGCTGCCGGCGCCTGCCAGCACCAAAAGGGGGCCGCTGGTATAGGTCACCGCTTCCTGCTGCTCTTTGTTGAGTCCCTGTAAATCCATTCAACCACCCTTTAGTTAGATTTCTCTTTTCCTCATTATACCAAGCCCCGGAGGGTCTCACAAGGTGACACCCCAAGGATTTACAATAATCTGACGCCCGCCTGCTCGCAGGTTTCCAGGGTCGCTTCATCCCAGAAACTCGCCTGGACCTCGCCGATATGGGCCTTCTCCAGGAAGTACATGCAGATCCTGGACTGGCCGATTCCCCCGCCGATGGTGTAGGGCAGCTTTTTCTCCAGCAGCATCCGGTGGAAGGCCATTTCCTTGCGGTCCGTGGCCCCGGCGATTTCAAGCTGCCTGACCAGGGTCTCTTCATCCACCCGGATTCCCATGGAACTGAGTTCCAGGGCCTGGTCCAGGACAGGATTGTAGAAGAGAATATCCCCGTTGAGCTCCCAGTCATCGTAATCCGGTGCCCGGCCGTCATGGGGCCGGCCTGACTCAAGGGCGCCGCCGATTTTCATGATGAAGACCGCCTTTTTCTCTCTGGCGATGACGTCCTCCCGCTCCTTGGGGGTCAGGTCGGGGTAACGGATTTCAAGTTCCTGGGTGGTGACGAAGGTGATCTCCCCGGGCAATGACTTTTTGAGCCGGGGGTATTCTCCTACAATATAGGCCTCCGTGCTTTTGAAGACCCGGTAGATTCTTTCGACGATTTCCCTGAGCTTGACTTCAGTCCGGTCTTTTTTCTCAATGACCTTTTCCCAGTCCCACTGGTCCACGTAGATGGAATGAATGTTGTCGAGTTCCTCATCCTTTCGAATGGCGTTCATGTCGGTGTAAAGTCCCTCTCCGGGGCCGATGCCGTAGCGGAAAAGGGCCATCCGCTTCCATTTGGCCAGGGAATGGACGATTTCAATTCTCTTTGAATCGAATTCAAAGGAAACCGGTGTTTCAAAACCATTGAGATTGTCGTTGAGTCCTGTAGCCGCCTCCACGAACATGGGGGCCGAAACCCTGAGGAGCTTCAGTTCTTCACTCAGGGCATCCTGAAAGTACTCCTTGAGCTTTTTGATGGCGATTTCCGTGTGGATGAGATCGAGCTTGGGCTCATACCCCTTGGGAATGATGGTTCCTGACATGCGATGACCTCCTAAAAAATATTTTCCAATTAAAAAAACCCAGGACTCTTGAATCATTCAAGAGACGAAGGGTTTCGCGTTGCCACTCTGATTGACGCCCAAAAGGCGTCCACTCTGGGGGATCCCATGGGATCCCTTGACGTGATAACGGCGTCAATCCCGTCCAAGTCTACTCCCCCACCCGCTTTCAGGTCGGTTTCGGTTGGAGGCTCAGGGATGTTCTTGGGCAGTCCCGCTCAATCGACCTTTCACCTGGAGTCGACTCTCTGGATAAGCACTTGATCCGCCTACTCTTCCCTTCATCACCACTTTGTCTCTGATATCGTACCGGGATTCAGGGCCTTTGTCAAGGCGGACTTTGGGTTATCCGCTTCCCGATAGGGACAGCCCCCTTCCGGGCAGCCGGCACAGGACACACAGCCCCCCTTCTTCAAACTCGAGAGGGTGCGTCGCAATACCCGGAGAAAATACAGCCCCATGGCAAGGGCGATGAAGGTGGTCATGAAAGTACCCATATCGATCCTCCTAACCCAGGAAAAGACTTCCGATCTGGTAAACCGCCGCCGACAGGGTGAAGGCGATCACCAACTGGTAGAACAGGCTGAAAAACATCCAGAACCAGGAATTGGTCTCTCTTTTGATGACCCCGATCACCGCCACGCAGGGGGTGTAGAGCAGGACGAAGACCAGAAAGGCATAGGCGCTCAGGGGGGTGAAATTCATGCTCAGAGCCCCGCCAAGGTCCCTCAGACTCGACGCATCCCCCAGTCCGTAGATGATGGCGGTGTTGGAAACCACGATCTCCTTGGCGAAAATTCCCGAGAGCAGGGACAGGGCGGATTGCCAGTTGCCAAAGCCCGACAGGGCGAAGACAGGGGCGATGGCCTTGCCGACCATGGCTCCGAAACTGTCCACGAGAGCCACGGCTCCGGTGAAATTATAGTTGAGCATGAACCACAGGATAATGGAGGCGGCAAAGATCACGGTACCCGCCTTCACCAGATAATCCTTGACCCTTTCCCAGACGTGGAGGACCAGATTTCTCAACTGCGGCACCCGGTAATCCGGGATTTCCAGAACCAGAAAGCTCTCCTCTCCCCTGAGGATGGTCTTTCGAAAGAGATAGGCCACAAGGACGGCGACGACGATGCCCAGCAGATAAAGGGAGAGGACGATGAGAAACTCATAACCGGGAAAAAAGACGCTGGCAAAAAGAACGTACACGGGAAACCTCGCCCCGCAGGACATGAAGGGATTGATGAGGATCGCCACCAGCCGGTCCTTGGGGTTTTCCAGAGTCCTGGTGCTCATGATGGCGGGGACATTGCAGCCGAAGCCCAGGAGCATGGGAATGAAAAACTTCCCGTTGAGCCCTACCTTCTGCATCCATTTGTCCATGAGATAGGCCGCTCTTCCCATATAGCCGGAATCCTCCAGCAGGGAGATGAAAATGAAGAGAATCGCGATATTGGGCAGGAAGGTCAAGACCCCGCCGACCCCGCCGATGATGCCGTCACTGACCAGGTCCTTGAGCCAGGGGGAGACTCCGAGGTCCGTGAAGAGGGCCTCCACCCCGCCGGAGAGGGTGACACTGAAAAACCCGTCCAGGATATCGACGAAAACATTGCCGATGGAAAAGGTCATGTAGAAGACCAGGGCCATGACCAGACCGAAAATGGGCAGACCCAGGTACTTGTCGAGAAGCACCTTGTCGATGGCATCCGAGGGGGACCGGTAGCTTTTTTCTCTGTAAATCACCCTTTCAAGGAGTCGGTTGATGATTTCATACCGATCCTTGACCACCGTCTCCTCCAGGAGATAGTCCCTGGCCGGATGATCCGTGGGAATTTCAAGATCCTTCTCGAGCATTTTCACCCGTTGCCACCGGGGCTCGTCCCCCAGTCGGCCCAGAGCCTCCTCCACCACCCCCGAATAGGTGAAGACCCGGTATTCCGGATAGGGCTCAAAATCGAGCACCGCTTCAAGGAGGGCTTCGATGCCTTGATTCTTGGCCGAGGATATGGGCATCACCCGGATGCCCAGGGCCTCCTCCAGGGCTTCAAAGTCGATTTTCAAACCCTTTTGTTCCAGCTCGTCGATCATGTTGACGGCCAGAATCACCGGCAGTTCCATCTCGATCAGCTGCAGGGTCAGGTAGAGATTTCTCTCCAGATTTGCCGCCGGTACCAGATTGATGATCACATCGGGCTTCTCTTCAAGGATGTAATCCCTGGCGATTTTTTCCTCCAGAGAATAGGCACTGAGGGAGTATTTCCCGGGAAGATCGATGATGTGCAGCCTTTCGCCCTTGAAAGTGGTGAATCCCTCTTTCTTCTCCACGGTCACCCCGGCCCAGTTCCCCACATAGTGGTTGGCCCCCGTTAGCCGATTGAAGAGGGTGGTCTTCCCAGAATTGGGATTCCCCACAAGTGCAATGTTTTTTTGAGTCATAGCCACGCCGTACCCGGGATCGTCAGACCCCCGGATATCTTCCTTTCAAAAAATTTCACCTGCTAAAAAAAATAGCACAGACTAGTCTATGCTATTGAGACGTCGATCTTTTCAGCGATTCCTCTACCAAGGGCCACCCGTGTGCCACGCAACTCTATGATGAGTGGTCCGTAACTGGTTTTTGAAATTACGGTGAATTCGACACCGGGGGTCAGCCCCATGTCCTGCAGTTTTCTTTTCAGTGATGCGCCGTATTCGATATGGTTAAGGACCACCTTGATCCCCTGCTTGACTTCTACGAGTGCCATTGACATCGCTCCTTAAGTGATATCTATTATCACTCTCATTCTAGTACAAAGGAGCCCGCTTGTCAATCACCAAGCCCTGAGATTCTTTCATTGAGGGTCCTGGCCACCAGGTGTCCCATGGAAAAAGCCGCCTGGAGATTGTAGCCTCCGGACTCGCCGTCCACGTCCAGGATTTCACCGGCAAAAAAGAGGCCCGGAATTTTTCTGGATTCCAGGGTTTTCAGGCTCACGTCCTTGAAGGAGACCCCCCCTGTGGTGATCATGCTCTTCATGGGACCGGCCAGGGCCGTCACCGTGAAGACCTTTGAAGCCAGGGCTCTGGCCAGGGCGGTCTTCTCCCTTTTCCCGAGCTGGGGATAAAAGGCCGTCCCACTGATGCCGCAGGAGTCCAGGAGCCAGGCGCCAAGAGCCGCCGGCATGAGTCCCTTCATGGCATTGAGGCAGTTTTTCGGACCGGCGAACAGATTTTCAGGGGGTTCGAAATCCAGATGGATTTCATCTCCGATCTCGATGTCCCTGGAGGCGTTGAGAATCCCCGGCCCGCTGAGTCCTTCACCGGTGAAGAGCAGGTCCGACCGATAGCTCCTGAATTTCCTCCCCTTCTTATACAGCTCGAACTTCACCCCCTTCAGGGAGATGCCCTGAAGGGTTTCAAAGTTGTCGGGTTCGGTCTTGATGCCGCCAAGACCGTATCCCGTCGGGGTGAGGTCATGCCCCGTCGCCCTGGCGAGGGCGTGACCGTCTCCTGTGGTACCCAGGGTGGGATAGGTGACGCCCCCCGTCGCCAGGAGAAGAATCCTCCCCCGGTAGGTCTTCTCATCGGTGGTGACCTCGAAGCCCGTCTCCAGGGGTGTGAATCCCCTGACGTGCTCCCCGGTCACGGGTCTTCTCCCCAGAATCCTCAATTCTCTTGAAAAAACCTCCAGGACGTCCCGGGACAGTTGGGACTCGGGAAAAACCCGCCCTCCCTCGTCCACGGTGAGGGGCAGTCCCCTTGCAGTGAAAAAGGCCATCAGGGCCTGATTGTCGAAGAGACTGAGGGCCCGCTTGATGTAACGTCCTCCGGCATTGTATCTCGGGTAAAGGGCTTCGAGATTCCCGGTATGGGTGAGGTTGCACCTCCCGCCACCGGAGGCCAGGAGCTTCTTACCTGAAATTTCATTCTTTTCCAGTATCAGGACCTTGAGGCCGCTCTTCAGGGTCACGCCGCACATGAGGCCGCTGGGTCCGGCACCGACGATGATGACATCCCACATATCAAAAACTCCCTTTCAAAAAAGCCGGGTTCACCCCGGCTATCCGTGCAGTACTCTGGCGATTTTCTTGTACAGGGGCAGGGTGACCAGGGCGATCAGAATCCCCTTGACGAGATTGAAGGGAATGATGGTGTAGTAGATCAGGGTTCTGAGGTCCACCACCAGGTGATTCACCGCCGCGGCCATGTCGACGATGATTTCAATGGGCATGAAGGTCTCGTAGAAGGGCAGCAGAATGAAGTAGTTGGCCAGTCCCCCCATGATCCCCATGCCCAGGGTTCCCAGACCCATGCCGATGAGGGCCCCCTTCTTGTTCCTGTGATACTTGTAATAGAGGGCTGCCGGCAGGACATAGGCGGCCCCCACCAGGAAATTCCCCAGCTCCCCGATCCCGCCAGTGGAGGTGCGCAGGAGATGCAGGAGATTCTTGATGAGCTCCACCAGGACACCTGCCACGGGTCCCAGGGCGAACCCTGTGATCAGGGCCGGAATATCGCTGAGGTCGATTTTCAGAAAGCTCGGAAAAATCGGCAGCGAGATTTCAAAGAACATGATGATCAGGGAAATCACCCCCATGAGAGAGATTTTGATCATGACGTTCAGTTTTGATGGCTGTGACATAATAATGTTCCCCTTTCTTACTTCAAGGCACAAAAAAATGAGACATAATAGTCTCATCAGGTCCATAAGAAAGAACTCAAAAAAAGTCTCTTCTTCCATCCAGACTATACTGTCGGCTCTGGAATCTCACCAGATCAACCTCTTGTAAAGAGGGTCGCGGGCTCTACCGCCGGTAGGGAATTTCACCCTGCCCTGAAGAACTTATTATTTTCATCGATAGTTTAACATATTCAGCGGCATTAAGCAACCGGATTCTCGGCCCTTGGCGTCATCACAGCAGACCCAGGGTCTTCATGGTGAAGATCATCAAAAAAATGGCAAACATGGAGAACACGGAGGAAAAGACCACGAACTGACCCGCCAGTTCAACATCTCCCCCGAACTCCTGGGTCATGACATAACTGAGAATGGCCACTGGAGCGATGAAAACCATCAGAATCGACAAAAGATCCAGGCTTCTGAAGCCCAGAAGATAGGCCAGACCACCCACGACCAGGGGAATCAGCAGGAACTTCACCGCCATGGCGCCTGTCAGAATCCGGCGGTTGTCCCTGGCATTGCTGAACCGGAAGGAGGATCCCAGAGTCAACAGGGCCACCGGAATCACCGCCTGGGAAATGAGGGCCAGGGTGGTCTGTACAAAACCGGGAAGGGGTATCCCCGCCCAGTGGAAAAAGAGACCACCCAGGGTCCCCAGAATCGGAGGATTGGTGAGGATGCTCCTGAAAATCCTCAGGACGCCCCCCTGCCCCTCCCTATGGACCGAGGAAAAAAGCGTCAGCACCACCACGGCGGTGGCGTTGAAGAGAGGACTCAGAACCGCATTGAGGAGAATGGCGGAAACCGTACCGGCGGCTCCGTAGACGCTTTCGATGACGGGTACCGCGATGATGAGAAAATTGCTGCGGTAGATGGCCTGGATCACCACCCCCCGACGGTGGTCCTCCAGGACAAAACGCGGCACCAGGCCATAGAGGATGACCACCAGGGCCAGCACCGCCACCGTGACAAAGAGCATCATCGGTGACTTGTCCAGCACCGACACCTCGCTCTTGTACAGATTGTAAAAAAGCAGCACCGGAAGAAGCACCTTGAAAACCAGTTTGTTGGCGACGACGGTATACTCGCCGGTGAGGAAACCGGTGCGGCCCAGACCGTAGCCGATTCCCATGAGGGTGATGAGTGGAAAAACCACACTGAAGGCATAATAGACTTGTAACATGGCACACTTCCTTGAGGGATTGACCTTCACCCGCACCCGGCCCCGCCCTTTGCAGGGGAGGCCTCACAGCGCGGCGTGAGAGCTTTGATTATCCCGTCAATCATACCAAATCCCTGACTTTCCTGCAAACCCTTTCGCCCCGGAGGACAGACCGGGGCAAAAGGCCTTCCCAGAGACCACCCCAGCAAAAGGCCCCTCTGTCTGAGTCATTCAGAGGGGCCTGACCTGGAAACCTGCAGGACTTTTGATGCCTTCGGCGACGGGAAGAAAGCGACTAGGGGGTTTTTTCCTGGCAGGCCTGGCAGATGCCGAAGAAATCCCGGATATGCTCGAAGGAACTGAAGCCCACGCCCTCGTAGCGGTCCTCGAGTTGCTTGACGGGGCAGAAGTCCAGGTCCACCTTGCGACCGCACTTGACGCAGATCAGATGGTGGTGGAAACCCTCCTTCTTGCAGCGGTAGGAGTAGAAGAGCTTGTCCTCGATTTTGGTCCTGGCGATGATTCCCTTTTCATTGAACCGCTCAAGAGCCCGGTAGGCGGTGGAAAAATCGCTCCCCACCACGGCCTGGATCTCGTCGATGCTGATGAAACGGGTCTCGTTTTCCTTCAGCAGGGCGATGATTTCAAGGCGGTGTCTGGTCGCCTGAATCCCGTGTTCCTTCAACAGTGCTTGATAATCCATAAAACCTCCATTGACAAAGGGTTTCTTTTTCAGTAATATGATTATATATCATTTGCAAACGACTTGCAAGAGGAGGAAGCCGTCATGAAAAAAATCGCCCTGCTTGTATCGCTTATAACGGTTCTTGCCGTTTTTTCCGGTTGCAGCCAGCCTGAAGCTTCAGAAAAACCGGTGATCATCACTTCCATCGTTCCCACCAGGACCTTTGTCGAAAAGGTGGTGGGGGAGGCCTACGAGGTGGTGGCCATCGTCCCCCCCGGCGCTTCTCCGGCCAGTTACCAGCCCACCCCGGAGGAGATGCTCAAGATCAGTCAGGCCACCTACTATTTTTCCATCGCCGTTCCGACGGAGGTGGCCAATATCCTGCCCAAGATTTCCGAGTTCAATGAGGACGTGACCTTGATCAGGGTCAACGAAGCCGTGGCCGGGATCTACCCGGACCGCTTCTTCGAGGAGGAAGCCCACGAAGAGGAGGAGGAGGGGGAGGACCACGGCCATGTAGGCCGGGATCCCCATATCTGGTTGTCACCCCTGAGGGCCATGGAAATGGTCAGGACCATCACCGAAGTCCTCGTGGCGGACCATCCAGAAATGAAGGAAACCTTCGAAGCCAACCGGGACGCCTATCTTGACGAGCTGGAGGAACTTCACCGGTACATCGAGGAAGAGACCGGGGCCTTGAGTCAAAGAGCCTTTATCATGTACCACCCCTCCTACGGCTACTTCGCCGACGATTACGGCTTTGAAATGCTGGCCATCGAGGATGACGGCAAGGAGGAAACGGCCAGGGGCATTGAAGACATCATCGCCTATGCCAGGGACAAAGGCATCAAAGTCATCTTCTACCAGGCGGAATTCGATTCCGAGCAGGCGGAAACCATCGCCGGGGAACTCGGCGGCATCACCAGGATGCTCACCCCCCTGTCCCCCGACTACATCGAAAGTCTGAAGGAAGTCATCGACACCTTCAAGGAAGTCCTATAAGGGGTTTTTAATAATGAAAATCATTGAAGTCTCCCATGTCAGCGTCTCCTATGGCCGGGTCAAGGCCCTGGAGGATGTCAGTTTCACCATTGAAAAGGGCGCCTTTCTCAGCATCATCGGCCCCAACGGCGGGGGCAAGACCACCCTGATCAAGGTGCTTCTGGGCCTGATCAAACCCCGGGAGGGCAGTCTCAAGATCCACTCCGACAAGCCCGTGGGCTACGTCCCCCAGTTCAATTCCTTTGAAAGGCGTTTTCCCATCACCGTCTGCCGGGTGGTCCTCATGGGCAGTCTCTCCGGAAAGAATCCGCTCTTTCACCGCTATGGCCAGGCGGACAAGGACCGGGCCCATGAACTGATGGCCCTGCTTGGCATCGAAGCCCTCCACGACCGGCAGATTTCCCAGCTCTCCGGGGGCCAGATGCAGAAGGTCCTCATCGCCAGAGCCCTGATGACGGACCCGGACGTCCTCATCCTCGACGAACCCACCTCCAGTATCGATGCCGAATCAAGAACCGAAATCTACGGCATCCTCAACAAGCTCAAGGGTGAAAAAACCATCATCCTCATCAGCCATGACCTGGGGAGCGTCTCAAGTTATATCGATGCCATCGCCTGTCTCAATGTCAGTCTGGAATTTCACGAGGACGGCAAGATCACCGAATCCTCCGTCAATCACATCTACGGCTGTCCGGTGGATCTCATCGCCCACGGGGTGCCGCACCGGGTTTTCCCCGAGCATCCCCTAGGAGGTCATTCCCATGATTAATGCCATCGCATCCTATCAATTCATGCAGAACGCCCTGTGGGGAGCGGTTCTGGCCAGCATCCTGACGGGGATCATCGGAGCCATCATCGTAGAGAAAAAGTGGCTCATGCTCTCAAGCGGCATCGCCCACTCCTCCTTCGGCGGAATCGGTCTGGGCTACATGCTGGGTTTCGAACCCATCTACGGGGCCTTCCTCTTCACCACCGTCGCCGCCATGCTGGTCCCCACCATCGACCGCAAAAGCGACACCGGCAGTGAAAACCTCACCGCCATGCTCTGGTCCTTCGGCATGGCCCTGGGTATTCTCTTCATCGCCTTCACTCCGGGCTATCCCCCGGATATGAATTCCTATCTCTTCGGCAATATCCTCACGATTTCAAAGGCCAATCTCAACGTGATGATCCTGGTCACCACCCTGGTCCTCGGAGTCCTGCTCTCCTTCTACAATATCTGGAAGGCCTACCTCTTCGACGGGGAATTCACCTTCATCATGGGAATCAAGACCCTCTGGATGGATTATGTGCTCTATTTTCTCATCGCCATCTCCATCGTGGCCCTCATCAAACTCGTGGGCATCATCCTGATCATGGCCCTCCTCACCATCCCGCCTTCCATCTCCCGCTTCTATGCCAGATCCTTCAGCCGGCTGATCTTGAGTTCCATGGGACTCGGACTGCTGTTCAGCCTTATGGGTCTTGTGGTTTCCTACTATTACAGCATCCCCTCCGGGGCCTCCATCATTCTCATCAGTGTCCTGGCCTACGGACTGGCCCTGGTGGCAAAAAAGATCATCGCCAGGCGCTGACCCTTTTTCCCGAATCTTGCGAAACCGTCTTTTTTTCCAAAAGGACGGTTTTTTTTTCGCCTTCATATTCTGGTCACAATTCCCCCTTATGATGAGACTATCTTAATCAACCAAGGAGGAACCAAAAATGAAAAAATTCGTATCTTTCATGTTGATCACCGTACTCGCCATCGGCATGGGCACCATGAGCTTCGCCGGAGTCCTGACCAATCCCGCCGAGGTCTACGCCGATCTCGCCGGCATCAGTGTCGCCGAGGCCTACGCCCTCAAGGGTGCCGAGGGCACCTTCGGAGACCTGGCCAGGGAAAACGGCTTCTATGAAGCCTTTGTCGCCGCCAACCTGGCGGGCAAGACCGCCATCATCGAAGGCCTTGTGGCCGACGGCACCCTGACCCAGGAAGACGCCGACGCCATTCTCCTCGAAATGGCTGCCTGCGACTCTGAGCCGTCCTTCATCGGCAAGACCTACAACCTCTTCTTCGGACAGCAGGGCGACAAGGAAGTCAAGGGCGGCTTCGGTCCCGGGGAAGACGCCCCGAGAATGAACCTCTCTGAAACCGCTCCCAGAGGCCCCCAGGCAGGTGGCGGCTTCGCCAGATAAGTCCCTTCAACCCCCTTTTGAAAAAGGTTGCTGATTTTCAGCAACCTTTCAACACTAGAATCAATGAATGAAAGAAGGCCTTCCCCCGGGGAGGACCTTCTTTTTTTTCATTCAAATCTGCCCCTGAGGGCCAGGTACTGGTCGAAGATCAGTCTGGAGGCCCTGCCGCCGTAGATATAGGATTCATGATCGTTGTAATAGAGGGGATCCTTGAACTGCTTGGTGAAAATGACAATGACATAACTCCCGTAGGGGGTGTAGACGATGCCGCCGTCGTTTCTCGCCGCATCCATGGAACCGCTTTTTGAAGCCACGGTGATGAGTTCCTCATCCCCGGTGTCCTCGGAATCCAGATAATACTGGGGAAAATCCTTGGTCAGCATCCGGTTGTACTGCTGTTTCTTGAAGATGTCCAGCATCTGCCGGGAAGCCTCCCTGGACCAGAGGGCTTCACTTCTGAGTTTTTCAAAAAAGACCCCGTAGTCCCTGGGGGTGGTGGTCCCCAGTCTTTCATACCTGTCAAAATCGATTTTGTTGTGAAGTTTCGTGCTGGAGAAACCCAGTTCCCTGATGGTGTCGTTGATGTTGTCGATGCCCAGGACGTCGATGAGGGTGTTGGTGGCGATATTGTCACTGATGATGATCATCATCCGGGCCAGGTTCACTGCAGACAGGGTGACCCCGAAGTCGAGATGCCGCAGGAGCCCGCTGCCGGTGATATAGTTTTCCTTCTTGTATGCCAGCAGCCGGTGGGGATCGAGTCGGCCCTCATGGACCTGTCTGAAGAATTCAGCCAGAATGAAGACCTTGATGGCACTCGCCGCTTCAAACTGCTCATGGGCATTGACTGAAATCACATGGCCCTTGAAGTCATTGGCATAAAAGCTCACATGACCGCTGAAACTGATGACTTCAGCTCTGAGTCTTGCTTCTAAGGATAATTTTTCCATGAGAGTCTCCTTTAAGTGATGTTTTCAATGGGTCTGGGAAAGTGGCAGGCCACAAAATGGTCCGGTTCAATCTCCCTGAGCTCCGGTTGCAGACTGCGGCACTGCTCCTGGACATAGGGGCAACGGGTATGGAAGCGACAGCCCGGTGGCACATTCATGGGAGAGGGGGTTTCTCCCTCGAGGACGATCCGCTCCCGTTTGATATCACTGCCCACCACGGTGAGGACGCTGGTGAGGGCCTGGGCATAGGGATGGAGGGCGCCGCCGGCAATGAGTCCGGCACTGCCGATCTCCACGATTTTTCCGAGATACATGATGGCGATCCGGTCTGAAATGAGCCAGGCCAGGGACAGATCATGGGTGATGAAGAGAATCGAGGTGTTCTTCTGGGCCTTCATGGCCACGAAGAGCTTGAGGATATCCGCTCTGACGGAGGCGTCGAGCATGGAAACCGGTTCGTCCGCCACGATGAAGTCAGGATCCATGATGAAGCAGGTGGCGATGGACACCCTTTGCCGCTGTCCCCCGCTGAGTTCATGGGGATAGCGGTAAAGAAAGTCCCGCCCGGGCTTGAGACCCGCAAATTCCAGAGCTTCGATCACCTTGTCCTCCTGGTCGGCGGCACTCAGGGCCTTCCCCATCAACTGCAGGGGCTCCGCCACGATTTCCTTGACGGTGAATTTGGGATTGAGGGACTGGTAGGGATCCTGAAAAATCATCTGGGCCCTTTCCCTGAACCGGCGCATGTAGGCCTTGTCCCCGGGTCTGACGGCCTCTTGGTCGAAGAGGATCTCCCCGTCGGTTTTTTTGACCAGCTGCAGGATGCCCCTTCCCGTGGTGGTCTTGCCGCTTCCCGATTCTCCCACCAGAGAAAATATCTCCCCCTTCTTGATCCCGAGGTTGACATTGTCCACCGCCTTGATGATCCGACGACGACCCCTGAGGACCTCTTCGTAAAAGCTGGACCTGATCTGAAAATGGATCTTGAGATTTTTCAATTCCACCAGATTACTCATGACTTTCACCCCACAGATGACAGGCGACGAAATGACGGCTGCCGGCTACGGCCACCAGCTCCGGCACCACCTCGTCACAGATTTTCCCGATTTTTTTATGGCATCTCGGGGCAAAAAGGCACCCCTTGGGGGGATCGATGAGGTTGGGCGGCACCCCGGGAATCGAGGCCACCATCTCCCGCTCTCCGTAGATGTCGGGGAAGGCCTTGATCAGTTTTTCCGTGTAGGGATGATGGTGATTTTTGATGATTTCCGCCACCGGCCCGATTTCCGCCACCTTGCCGGCGTACATCACCACCACCCGGTCGCAGGTTTCCGCAATGATGGAAAGATCGTGGGTGATCATGATCATGCTCATCCCCAGCTGCTGCCGGAGGCGGTTGATCAGGTCGATGATCTGGGCCTGGACCATCACATCCAGGGCCGTGGTCGGCTCATCTCCGATGATCAGAGAGGGATTCAGGGCCAGGGACATGGCGATGATGGCCCTCTGCCTCATGCCGCCGCTGAATTCATGGGGATAGGAGTCCATGAGGTCCGGGTCGAGGTTCACCAGCCTGAAGAGTTCCTTGACCCTTGTCCTGGCCTCCTCCTCGCCAACCTCCGGCTCATGGAGGCGGATGACCTCGACGATCTGCCGGGAGATTTTCATCACGGGATTCATGGAGTTCATGGCCCCCTGGAATATCATGGAAATATCCTTCCACCGGTGGGTCAGGATCTCCTCCTCCGTCAGCTTGGCCAGGTCCCTGCCCTTGAACAGAATCTCCCCGGATTCGATGGTGCCGTTGTCTGAGAGGAGCTTGATCACAGACAGGGCCGTGGTGGTCTTGCCGCAGCCCGACTCTCCCACAAGTCCCAGGGATTCTCCCCGGTTGAGGACGAAACTCACCCCGTCAACCGCCTTGACGACCCCCTCGCGTATCTTGAAATAAGTCCTGAGGTCCTTGACCTCCAAAATTTTTTCCGCTTTCATATTACCGGCTCCTCAGCTTTGGATTGAGAATTTCATCAAAGGAGTACCCTAAAAAGGTGAATCCCAGAACCAGGACGATGACAGCCAGGCCTGCGGGAATAAAGTACCACCAGGCACCGATGCTGACGGCGCCGGAGGTGAAGGCGCCCCTGAGAATCTGACCCCAGCTGGGCACCATGGGATTTCCAAGACCCAGGAAACTCAGGGTGGTCTCCGTCAGAATCGCCGTGGCGGTCACCAGAATCGTGTTGGAAAACACCAGGGGGAAGACATTGGGGAGCACGTGCTTGAGCATGATATACACCCGCCCCGCCCCCACGGCGAAGGCCCTTTCAACAAAAGCCCGCTGCTTCACCGAGAGGGTCTGGGATCTCACCAGTCGGGCGGTCCCCGTCCAGCTCGTCAGTCCCAGGACCACGATGATGTTTCTCGTGCTCGAACCCAGCAGGGCCGCCAGGATCATGATCAGGGGCAGCTTGGGCAGCACCATGAAGCCGTCGGTGAAACGCATGAGGACGCTGTCGAGCCTTCCCCCGATGAAGCCGGAGACCAATCCGATCAGGGTCCCGATGAAGACTGAAATCAGGGTGGCGAAGATGCCGATGAGGAGGGAGACCCTTGAACCGTAGATCAGGGCGCCGAGAATGTCCCTGCCCATGTCGTCGGTGCCCAGAATGAACTGCTTCGACGGGGCTTCGATCATATGGGCGCTGTTGAAATCCTGGGGATTGTACTGGTAGATCATGGGGCCGAATACCGCCACCACGAGGAAGAAGACGATGATATAGAATCCGATGACGCCCATGGAGTTCCCCTTGAAAAGGGTGATGAAACGATTGATATTCTTCTTTTTCAATTCGAAATTTTCACGATTGTAAGTCATAGGGTCGCTCCTTAATCGTACTTGATGCGGGGATCAAGATACCCGTACAGGATATCGGCGATGAGATTCGCCAGGATCACCGTGATACTGATGACCAGAAAGGCACCCTGGAGCACCGGATAGTCCCTGGCCATCAGGGCCTCGTAAACCAGTCGGCCGATTCCCGGCCAGCTGAAGACGGTTTCCGTCTGGATCGCCCCGCTGATCATGAAGCCCATATTGATGGCGATCACCGTCACCATGGGCAGGAGGGCGTTGGGAAGGGCGTGGTGGATGACGATATCCCGGCGTTTGAAGCCCTTGGCCCTGGCGGTGGTGATGTAATCCTCCGTCAGAACGTCCAGCAAGGAGCCCCTCATGATGATGGCATAGCCTCCCATGATGGCCATGCCCATGGTGAAGACCGGCAGGAAAAGGTGCCTGGCCACATCCATCACATAGGCCCAGGTGGTGGGATGGGTCAGCCCGGCCACCACCATGCCATTGAGGGGGAAGGCGCCGAGTTTCACGGAGAAAAACAGCACCAGTACGATTCCCAGCCAGAAGGCGGGAATCGCATACACTAAAAGAGCGAAGCCCAGGGCGAAGACATCGATCTTCTTGCCCCTGAAGGCCGCTGAAATCGTTCCGATCACGGCGCCGGCCACGATGGCGAAGATCTGGGCGAAAAAGGCCAGGAGCAGGGTGGCCATCAATCGATTGCCCAGGACCTCCAACACGGGTTTCCTGTATTTGAAACTCAGTCCGAAATCAAAGGTCAAAAGCTGCTTGATGTATTTCAGATACTGAATGTGGTAAGCTTCGTCAAAGCCGTAGAGGGCACTGAGGGATTCCTTGTATTCTGCTGAAAGGTTTCCCGCCTTGGCGATCATGGCAAAGGGGTCACCCGGCATTACGCGGAACAAAAAGAAGTTGATGGTGATCACGATCAAAACGGTGATCATGGAATGAAACAGTTTTTTCAAAATATAATTGATATTCATGAAGTCAGCCTCACACCTTTTTAAGGGGGGGATAGAGAAGGTTTTCTCTATCCCCCATTTTTTATTATTTCGGCTTCACGTTGAGGAAATTGGATTTGTTGACCTGGGTGATGGTGGTGCCGATTCCTGAAGGCACCTGGGTCCATCCCTCAAACTTGTCGGTTCTGTAAGCCTCGATGGAGTCCTTGTTGTAAAGGATGACATAGGGGGCTTCTTCGTAAACGATGCTTTGCATTTCATGGACGATCGCCACGCGTTTCTCACGGTCCACCTCGACCAGCTGCTTTTGATAAAGGGCGTCGTATTCTTCATTGGAGTAGAAGGCGTCGCTTCTTTTTCCCACCTGTTCCGTCAGCAGCACGGAAAGTTTGAGACTGGGGTCAAGCTCGGTGCCCCATCCCCAGATGAACATGTCGGTATCAAAGTTCTGCTCGTAGATGAGGTCTGACTGGGCGCCGCCGTCCATCAGGGTGATGGTGGTGCCGATGCCGATGTCCTGAAGATTCTTCTGAATGATGGCGGAGGCCTTCACATAGGCTTCTCCGTAGCTGGAAATGACGGCGAATCTGAAGTCCAGCTTGTTGCCTTCGCTGTCTTCCCGGATGCCATCCCCGTCCGTATCGGTGTAGCCGGCGGCTTCGAGAATTTCTCGGGCTTTTTCAGGATTGTAGGTGTGGAGCTCATCACCGGGTTCCCAGTGCCATTCCCCGACTGAAGGAGGAATCAGGGCGGTGCCGGGGGTTCCCAGACCGTTCAAGGCGATGGCGACGATTTCTTCCTTGTCAAGAGCCCAGTCCGTCGCCAGACGAATGGCGGGATCCAGTACCAGGGGATTGCCCAGGGATTCTTCCGATTCCCAGCAATTGAAGCCCAGCTGTGTGAAGTTCCTGCCCAGGGCCTGAACCACTTCGATATCGGCATCCGCCTTGAGGGTGTCGATCTGGGTCGTCGCCACGGTGGTGACCGCGTCCACCTCACCCACCATCAGGGCCTGGGTCAGGGTGTCGTCATTGGCGAAAAAGACGTAGACGATTTCGTCGATCTGGGGGGCGCCTTCGAAATAGGCGTCATTGGCCTGGAACTTGATGAACTGTCCCGGTTCCCAGGCCACCATTTCAAAGGGGCCGGTCCCTACGGGGAAGTCCTCTGCAAAGGTATTGAGCTCCTCCAGGGCATGGCCTGAATAGATGTGCTCCGGCAGGATGGAGACTCTGGCGGCTTCCATGTCGGCCTTGGGCGCTTCCGTGAAAACCTTCACGGTGTAGTCATCGATTTTTTCAGCCTTGGTCACCCCGGCCAGCTGGACGCTTTGGGGGAATTCACCCTTGACCAGGGCATTGTAGGTCCACACCACGTCATCGGCGTTGAAGGCTTCTCCATCGAACCAGGTGACGCCCTCTTTCAGGACAAAGGTCCATTCCAGGCCGTCATCGCTGACACTCCAGGATTCCGCCAGGGATCCCACGGGATTGAGATCATCATCGTACTCGATGAGATCGTCATAGACCAGATTGTCGATGATATCATAGGCGGAAAGGGTGGCGATCAGGGGACTCGTAGAATCCGGTTCCGTTTTGGCCCCGATCCTCAAGGTCACCGGTTGCGCAGGTTCAGCTTCCTCCGCCGGTGCCGCAGGTGCCGAGCACCCGGAAAAGATGAAAGCCATTACCAGTACGGCAATCAACAACACACTCAGTTTTCTTTTCATAATAACCTCCTGTTTTTTTATTCACATCAACATGCTGTCTATAATCACTGCAAAATGAGTGCCAACTTTTCCACCCTCCAGGGGGGGATTTTCCCATCAAAAAAAGCGGGTTTTCCTTTTTTTCGGAAAACCCGTCCATCAATCTGGTCTTTTTAAGGGATCAATCCCGTATTTTTTCATTTTGTCGTAATAGGCGGATTTGGAAATCCCCAATTTTCTCATGGTGATTTTGTTGGAATAATTGCATGCCTCCAGGGTCTCCAGGATGGTCTTCTTTTCTGTAATCTCCAGAATATCCTTGAGATAGTAGGCCATGGGGTCCTGGGAAATATCGATATGCTCCGGATAGATGATTCCGCTGTCGGAGATGATCACCGCCCGCTCCAGCACATTTTCTAGTTCCCTGACGTTTCCCGGCCAGTCGTAGTCCATCACCTTTTGAAGGGCATCTCCGGAGAGCTGCTTTTCAGCGAAGCCGTAGCGCAGGCTGACGGTCCTGGTCAGTTCCAGGATCAGCCGGGGCAGATCCTGCTTGCGTTTTCTCAAGGGAGGGAGCTGGATGGGGAACACATTGACCCTGTAGTAGAGGTCCTTGCGGAACCGCCCCTCCCTCACGGCCTTTTCCAGATCGATGTTGGTGGCGGCGATCACCCTGGCATCCGTGGTGGAGGGATGGGTCATCCCGATCCGGTAGAACTGTTTTTCCTGCAGAACGTGGAGCAGCTTGGACTGGATATGTATGGGCACTTCGGCAATCTCATCCAGAAAAATGGTTCCCCCCCGGGCCGCTTCAAAATAGCCGATCTTGCCCTGATTGGAAGCCCCGGTAAAGGAGCCCTTCACGTAGCCGAAGAGTTCACTTTCAAAGAGATTGTCCGGAATGGCCCCGCAGTTGACATGGACGAATTCCCCCTGTCTGCCGCTTTTTTTGTGGATTTCAGCCGCCAGCAGACTCTTCCCCGTGCCGCTCTCTCCGGTGAGAATCACCGTGGTATCCACGGTGGCCGCCTTGTAGGCCAGATGCTTGGTCTTGGCGATGGCCGCACTGTTGCCGGTGATTTTTTTAAAATGATCCTCCTGGTTCATGGCAAGCCGGCCCCGGATGAAGTCGTCCCGCTTGATGAGGTTGTCGAAGGCCTGATTGCGGAACTTGAGGACATCCTCGATCTCCTGGATGTTCTCGATGCGGATCATGGCCCCCTCCTCGAAGAGGGTGACACTGCTGAGAATCGGAATCTTGTTGATCTCGGTGATTCTTCCCCTGAATCCTCTTTGCTGGAGGAAGGCCTCCTTGAGGTGGCTGGTGATCTCCTCGTGTCCCGGGAAGGTATCGAGCCGGGCCCCCAGAATATCCACCTCCGTGGGGGTGGTTCTTTTTTCCTGGAAGGCTCCGCCTTGAAGGAGGTCCTTCAGGGACTCCCCGCGGTAGGAATACCCTCTGCGCTGATAGAATCTGGGAGCCAGGGTCTTGCCGCTGAGGACCACCATGAACCCGATACAGTAGAAATACTTCATGCTGAAGGAACCCCGGTCCGACACCACGGTGATCACCTTGGCCTCCTCGTCGATGGTCACCGCAATGGACAGGCCCCGCTGCTTCCCTTCAAGACGATAGACCAGCTCCGAGCCCGAGGACTTGAAGACCCGGTACAAGGGCTTGCCCTTGGCATCCTCGTAGGTACCCATGGCGATCAGGGCATCCCCCTCCAGGAGGTCCTTGGCCTTGATGCCGAGGCATCTGAGGTCCTCCGCCCTGAGGAAACCGTCGTCACAGCCCAGACGGTTGTCCGCAAGGATGACGATATCCCCCGCCTCGATGACCCCCGCCTCATGGGGAACCTCAGCGGCACCGAAACTCAGCCCCAGAATCTCCTTGGCCTTGGGGTTCATGTACTCAAGGACGAAATCGCGATTGACCACCAGGATTCCTTCTTCAAGAATGTGCAGCAAATCATTGTGCTTCAGTATGTCTCCCATGGCTTTCACAGCTCCCAGTGTTTTTGAAAGAACCGGAGGAAACTGCCCCCCAGGATTTTCTCGAGATCCGCCGCCCGGTGTCCCCTTCTCAACAGTTCCTCGGTGATGAGAATGACTTGTCCGTGATCCTCCAGCAGGTCCACGGGATAGGCCCGGGGCATGATCAGATTGCACAGATCGAGGCCCAGGCCCACATGGTCGTAGCCCGTCAGCTTCAAGGTATCCTCGAAATGATCCGCGAAACAGGCGATCGTGTGGCGCTCTCTCTCATCGCTGATCAGGGAGCGGACCCCGTTCATGCCGATGACGCCGCCCCTGGCCTTGAGAACCTCCATCATCTCGTGGGAAATGTTTCGCATGGAGGGATGAAGCGCCCTTGAGTTCGAGTGGCTGAAGATGAAGGGTTTTTCAGAGAAAGCCACCGCGTCAAGGAAGCCCTCGTCGTTGAGATGACTGTAGTCCAGAAACATCCCCAGGGCCTCGGCCTCCCTGATCAGGGCCACGCCGAAGGGGGTGAGTCCTCCCACCTTTCCCTGGACCCTGGGACTGAAGAAACTGCCGTCTGCGGCAGAATTCCTGCGACTCCAGGTGAGTCCCAGTCCCCGGACGCCGAGTCTGTAAAAGACCTTCAGAAGATCCAGGTCGTCGTAGAGAGGATCCGCCCCCTCTAAAGAGAGAATGATCCCGATCCGGTCACCCTCCAGGCAGGCTTCGAGACTCCCGCCATCCGTGACCAGCATCAGGTCGGAGCTTTCCTCGATTTCCTCGAGGACGTCCTCCACCTGGTTGATGGCCACCCTGAGGGCCTTTTCAGGGAGATAGATATCATCCACAAAAATGGCTCCCACCACCAGTTTGATTCCCGCCGCCTTGAAGGGCCCTAGAAAGTGCTCTTCGATGACCCTGGTTTCTCCCCGGCGCTTGCCTTCATAGACGATGGCCCCGAGATCCAGATGGGCGTCGACAAGGGGGGAATTTTCATGAATTTCCTTCGCGATTTTCTGAATTTCCATAATGTCCTCCAATATTGGCATAGAATTCGCTTATAATATGGTTAGAATAACTTTTTTAAAGGAGAATTGCCACCATGATCAAGCCAAAAGTCTTGTCAAAGGGGGACACCGTCGCCATCGTCGCCCCCTCATCCCCCATCCTGCCTGAAAATATCGCCGTCGCCAGGGAGGCCATGGAGGCCCTGGGCTTGAAGCCGGTTTTCTACCCGAGCTGTCATGCCCGCCACGGCCACCTGGCCGGAGAGGACGCCCTCAGGGCCGGGGATGTGAATGCGGCCTTTGCCGATCCCGAAATCAAGGGGGTCATCGCCCTCAGGGGCGGTTACGGCACCCCCAGACTCCTTGAGATGATCGACTTCGATATGATTCGGAGGCATCCCAAGGTTTTTCTCGGCTACAGCGATATCACGGGTCTGCACCTGCCACTGAACCGGCTCTCGGACCTCATCACCTTCCACGGTCCCACCGCCTACGGCCAGCCCCCCCTCTATCCCGACAATCCCTACACCTTCGACTGGTTGAAAAAAAACCTCATGGGAAACAAAGCCCTGGGACTTTACCAGCCTCCCCCGGGAGAGCCTCTCACGGCCCTTCAGGGAGGTACCGCCACGGGACGGATCGTGGGCGGGAACCTGTCCCTCCTCACCGCCGCCCTGGGGTCCCCCTATGAGATCGACACCCGGGACAGAATCCTCTTCATCGAAGAGGTCCACGAATACCACTATGTCATGGACCGGATGCTCATGTCCCTTGATCTCAGCGGCAAGTTCAGGGATGCGGCGGGAATCATCCTGGGAACCTTCCACGGATGCAAGGCGGAGGAGGGCTATCAGGGCAAGGTGGACCTCCCCTTGAAGACCATTTTCAGGGAGATCCTGTCGAAATACGACAAGCCCGTCCTTTACAATTTCAGGGCCGGCCACGTCTCACCCCAGTTCACCATACCCCTGGGGGTCACCGTCAGGATCGACGGCGACGAGATGACCGTCGACTTTCTAGAGGCCGCCACCGTCGGGGATTCTTCCTCCGAGTAAAGACAGGGTATTCATGATCTGAAGCTGGATCCCGATTGTCATGCAGGCCTCATCGATATCAAAGCCGGGATGATGGAGTCCCTGGGTGATGCCCCTTGACTCATTGCCGCAGCCCAGGTTGAAAAAGGCCCCCCGGCTGTGGTTGAGGAAGAAGGAAAAGTCCTCGGCCCCGAGACTGGGCTCCTTGGCCACCAGCACCCGGGATTCCCCTAGAAGAGAAGCGGCGTTTTCCCGGATCACCTCCACCACCCCGTCATCATTGATCAGAGCGTTGTAGCCGGCCTTGATCCTGGTCTCCCCCACGCCCCCGAGAGCGGTGCAGGTGTCCGCCACGACAGCCTTGATTCTGTCCTTGACCATGGCCCGGACGCCTTCATCAAGGGCTCTCAGAGTCCCTGTGAGCACCACTTCATCCGCAATGATGTTGTCGGCCGTGCCCCCGGAAATCCTGCCGAAACTCAGCACTACGGCATCCAGGGGGGAGACGCTCCGGCTGACGATGGACTGCAGGGCCGTAATCACATGTCCGGCGATGAGGACGGCATCCACCGCCTGATGGGGATAGGCGCCATGCCCCCCCTTGCCGGTGATCTTTACTGTGACGGTATCGGTGGATGCGTTCATCTTGCCGTACTTGAGGGAGACGACCCCTGCAGGATGCTGGGGCATCACGTGAAGGCCCAGGGTGTAATCCACCCTCGGATCGGCCATGACCCCTTCTTGGATCATAGGGAGGGCGCCACCCACGGTTTCCTCCGCCGGCTGGAAAAACAACTTGACGGTCCCTTCAAAATCCTCCCTCATGCCGCCGAGGACCCGGGCCATGCCCAGCAGCATGGCGGTATGGGCGTCGTGACCGCAGGCGTGCATCACCCCGGGACGCTTGGAGGCGTAGGGAGCCCCCGTCGCCTCCGTGAGGGGGAGGGCGTCCATGTCGGCCCTGAGGGCCACCACCCTCCCCGGCTGTCTGCCCCTGATGATGCCCAGAACCCCGGTTTTTGCCACGGGACGATGTTCAATTCCCATGGCCTCCAAGGTCTTCATGACGAGTTCCTGGGTCTTCACCTCCTCGAATCCCAGTTCGGGATGTTGATGGATCCGGCGACGAATCGCCACCACGTCTTCCATTACGGCCTCTACCTTTTCTCTTAGTTCCATGACTGACCCCTTTACGAAGCTTATTTATCGTAATCATATTATTTTGTTGAATTGTTGTAAATGATTCGCTTAAAAAAAAAGGAGATTTTATGATGATCCAATCCTACGATTCCTCCCTGGTCCTCCGGGACACCCGGCTTTTCATCGACCTCGACGCCCTGAGAGACAATCTAAGAACCCTGAAGGCTCTGGTAGGTCCCCGGGTGGCCGTCACCGGGGTGATCAAAGCCAATGCCTACGGTCTGGGGGCGCCGGTAATCGCCAGGGCCCTTCATGAAGAGGGCATCGATTACCTGGGGGTCGCAAACCTGCTCGAAGCCCTGGCCCTCAGACAATCCGGGGCGGCCTATCCCCTTTTCGTCATGGGACACACCCCTGACGAGTACCTTGAAACCGGTGTTGCTCATCAAATCACCCTCACGATTTTTTCCCTTCACCAGGCCAGGATTCTTGAAAACATCGCCCTTGAAAGCGGGACTACCGTCAAGGTCCATCTCAAAATCAATACCGGTTTCAACCGGCTGGGCCTGAGTCCCACCCCGGAATCCGGAATCGAAATCGCCGAAATTCTGAAACTGCCCCATCTTGAGGTGGAGGGAATCTTCACCCATCTGGCCCTATGCTCACCGGAGGAAGACCAGAAGCAGCTCAGGGCTTTCAAGGATTTCCTCGGAGACCTGGGGGCTAGCTTTGACCTGGTCCATGTCGCCGACAGCATCTCCGGCATCGATTATCCTGATTTTCGTCTGGACATGATCCGGCCGGGAGCCGCCCTCTATGGTCTCAAATCCTATCACAGTGAGGACGTCCACCTCAGGCCCGTGGCCCGGTTCGTCACCAGAGTCACCCATCTCAACACCCTGGAGCCCGGGGAAGGGGTCAGCTATGACTTCACCTTCAAGGCCGAAAAAACCACCCGGATCGCCACCCTGCCGGTGGGTTACGGGGACGGGTATCCGAGAAACCTCTCCAACCGGGGCCATGTGCTGATCAGGGGGATGAAGGCCCCCATCGTGGGCATCATCTGCATGGACCAGATGATGGTGGATGTCACCCTGATACCCGATGTGGGTCCTGGAGACGAAGCGGTGCTCTTCGGAGAGGGCCTGCCGGTGGCCGAACTGGCGGTTCTGGCAGCCACCAACAAAAATGAAATCCTGGCCCGACTCGCCTCCCGGATTCCCCGGATCTACCTTGAGGGCGGCAGGGAGAGTCTTGTCCTCAACGAAATCCTCTAACCCGTAAAAAAACCGGTTCAACGTGAACCGGCTTTTTTCTGCGCCCTGATGGCCTTATCCAATTGCTGTTTCTTGTAGATATAATTTCTTCCGGCAAAACCCATTCCTGTTCCCAAGAGTCCTAAAATTCCATAAAGTCCGGCCACGGTTTCATCCAAAAATCCAAATTTAAGTCCTATCCCGCTATAAAGTGATGTCGCAATGCCAGCGAAAAAGATAAAAGAATAAAATTTGTACATATCAATCCCCCAAAATCTCTATTCTGCTTTCATTATACCTCAGTTCATCAGGGATTTCATCCCTGATTTTGACCCTGAGGCCGCCGGTGGTCCAATCCACCCTGGCCGCCCTATTCCTCCACCTCTTCAACGGCAGGGGGAAGTTTCGATCTTTTGAATTTCTCTTTGAGAATCCCCAGGTAGCCGCTGACCCCGACCAGGGCGGAAAGGATCAGAAGGATTCCCATGAGGATTCTGAAATCCAGAGGTTCCGACAGAAAGAAGTAGCCCATCAGGGCCGCCATCACCATGCGGCTCGACGACAGAATGGATCCCGTGGCGGAATCCACGTACTTGAAGCCCTCGGTGGTGAAATACTGGCCGAAGAAGCCTGATCCGGCAGCCAGGAGGACGATTCCCAGGGAATCGAAGGAGAGCTTGCCGATATCCCCCACCACAAAGGGGAAACTGAGGATCGTTCCCACCAGCATCAGATAGAAAAGGATGATGATGGTGGATTCCGTCTTGCGGGCCTCGGTCAGATAAAGGATGGCCAGGCCGGCAAAAATGGCTGAGGCAAAGGCAATCAGATCTCCGACATTGATGGCTGTCAGCTGGGGATCTGAAACGATGTAGGTTCCCACCAGGATCAGGAAGAGGTAGACGAAGGCGACGGGTTTGAGCTTTTCCCTGGTGATGAACCTGGCCAGGAGAAAGACGAAGACCGGATAGGTGAGATGGATCATGTTGGCATTGGTGATGGTGGTGAAATTCAAAGAGCCTGTCAGGAGAATCAGGGCCGAGGCGTTCAGGAAGGACCTTGTCAGAACCGGCTTGTTTTTGACCGGTTTGAAGGAGATCCCCTTGACCCGCATGAAGACCGCCATGCCCAGGGTCCCGAGAAAATACCTTGAAAAGGAGGTGATGATGGCGTCCATCTCCGTGGTGTTGGCAACCAGCTTGCCGAAAAAAGTGCTGAGGGTGAAAAAAAACGACGACATCAACATCAAGAATACTCCCAAAGCGTGAACCTTCTTTCTCTTATGATTCTTCAATTATACCATCCGGCCGCCGGTAAAGGGTGTCCCGATGGCGGATTCCTTCAAACTTGAAGGAAACGACCGCCTTCAGATGCCTTCAGTCAGTCAAGCTTGAACCAGTCCTGGTTCTTCAGGGTCTTTTTGAAAATCAGAGTCCCGATGACGCTGACCACCACGAACTCTCCGGCGGCCACCTGGGCCATGGACAGCCAGAGGGGGAGGCCGAAAACGAGGTTGAGCTCCCAGCCGATGATGACCCCGTTGATCAGGGTGGGCCAGAGGGTGGCCAGATAGAAATTCCTGGTCCGGGAAATCATCACCACGCTCAGGAAAGTCGCCAGGGTGCCGAAAATCACGTCCACGGTTCCCAGAGGACTGAAGAGATTGGCGATGAGGGTCCCCAGGGTGATCCCCGGGATGAACACCGGATTGTAATAGGCCAGCAGGGTGAGGACCTCGGAGAGTCTGAACTGGATGTTGCCATAGCTGATGGGGGCGAGGGCCAGGGTCAGGGTGGCATAAAGCGCCGCAGTGATGGCGATCTGGGTCATTTGACGAATCATGGGGAAACTCCTTTTGAGGCAAAAGAAAAGGTCGCCTTGACGGGCAACCTGAACAAATCCTTTGGATGCCTTAGTTTTATTTTTGTGGACAGGAGGCTTTCGAACTGTCCGATTGATAGATGGTCGGCTTCATTCTAACGAAAATTCGATGATTTTGCAATTCTCGATTTCAAACTCGTGAAAATTCTCATCCCGGTTGATGAGCTTGTGCAGGATCCTGCCCGTCGCCCCGTGGGAAACCACCAGGATTTTTTTTCTCAGACCCAGGTCCCGCACCTCCCGGAGGAACTCCTTGAGTCGGCTTTCCACCTCCTCGAGGGTTTCACATCCCGGGGTGACCCGGCCGGTATCGGTTCGTATGATCTCCCAGAAATCGGGATACAGGGCCATGATTTCCTTGAAGGGCCTGCCGTCAAGTTCACCGAAGGTCCGCTCCCTGAGACGGGGATTCACCTGCAGGGGGGCTTCGATCTCCCTCGCCACGATTCCGGCGCTTTCCCGGGCCCGCTTCAAGGGGGAGGTGATGACGAGATCGAACTCATGGGTTTTGAGGGTCTGAAGGGCTTCAAGCACCTGGGCCCTGCCCCTGTCGTTGAGGGAGGTGTCCAGATGACCCTGCAGAATACCCTGCTTGTTGTGGTCCGTTTGACCGTGCCTCATGAAGAAAAACACCATGCTATAGGTGGCCCTCCTTGGGCACGATGCAGATGAAACTCAATTCCTCATCCGTGGGATTGATGAACTGGTGGAGGGCGCCGGCGGGAATGTAGGCATAGGATCCTGTCTTCACCGGATGTTCCTTGCCTTCAATCATGATCACCCCTTCGCCCTTGAGCACATAATTGATATGGGGCCAGTCGTGCTGGTGGCGGGGAGAATAGCCGCGGGCCTCAAGATTCACCTGCCGCATCACGTGACTTTCCCAACCCTCATCGGGACCTACGAGTTTTTTCATTCCGGCTCCCTTGACGTCATCGGCAACCATCATTTTATATTCAAGTTCTTTTTCATGACCTACGATCATAGTCATCGACCTCCTTTTCTTTGATTATACCGATAAGCCGTCGGTTAATCAAAGGATTTTAAAAAGCCACCCCGGAGGGTGGCTAAAGTCCGATATCTCTTCTGAAGTGCTTTCCTTCAAACCGGATCTTCTCAAGATTCCTGTAAACCAGCCCTCTGAGAACCTCCTTGTCCCCGCCCAGGGCGGTGACGCCGAGAACCCGGCCGCCGGCGGTCACCAGACGGTCTCCCTTGAGGGCCGTTCCGGAATGAAACACCATGACCCCTTCATCGAGATCGTCCATCTCGATGGGCAGGTGGCGGTCATAGGCCTCGGGATAGCCCCCCGAAGCCAGAATCACCGTCAGGGCCATTTCCTCCCGCCATTCAAGGACAAGCTCTTCAAGCCGGTTGTCCACCGTCGCCATCATGACCCGGCCCAGGTCGTTTTTCAACCTCGGCAGCACCGACTGGGTTTCAGGATCCCCAAAGCGGACATTGTATTCAAGCACATGGGGCCGGTGGTTCTCGTCCATCATCAGACCGATGAAGAGGACCCCGGTAAAGGTCAGCCCGTCCTCCTTGAGTCCTTGGAGGGTTTTGGCCAGGACCTCTGACGCGATGACCCCGGTGATCGAAGGGGTCAGGAGCTCATTGGGAGAAATGGTGCCCATGCCTCCGGTATTGAGACCCAGATCCCCGTCCAGGGCTTTTTTATAATCCCTGGCACTCTCCAGGGGGACCAGGTGATTCTCGTCCACCAGACAAAGTATCGAGGCCTCGAAACCCCTGACAAAGGCTTCCACCAGAATTCTTTCCCCGGCCGGACCGAATTTCCTCTCGTCAAAAATCTGGACCAGGACCTCCTCGGCCTCCTTGAAATTCTTGGGGATCAGAACCCCCTTGCCTGCGGCGAGACCGTCCACCTTGATCACCACGGGAAAGGAAAAGGCCTTGAGTCCCTCCAGGGCGGCTTCCTTCGAGGAAAAGATTTCATAGGGTGCCGTGGCGATGCCATGGCGCACCATGAACTCCTTGGAAAAAATCTTGCTGCCCTCCAGCCGGGCCGCCTGCTTCCCCGGACCGAAAACCTTGATTCCAGCAGCCCTGAACCGGTCTGCGATGCCCTCCACCAGGGGCTGCTCAGGTCCCACCACCACCAGGTCGATCTTCTCGGCGGCGGCATAGGCCACAAGTCTGTCCCCTTCATCAAGGGAAATGGCCGCCGTGGTGGCAATTTCAGAAATACCCGGATTTCCCGGAATACAGTAGAGGGCCGAAACCGAGGGACTGGTCCGAAGACTCATGGCGATGGCATGCTCCCGGCCGCCGCCCCCTAAAATCAAAATTCTCATACTTGTCCTCCTAATGCTTGAAATGTCTCAGGCCGGTGAAAATCATGACGATTCCGTGCTCGTTGCAGGCGTCGATGACCTCCTGGTCCCGGATGGAACCCCCGGGCTGGATGATGGCCTTGATGCCCTTTTCCGCCATGAGGTCCACGGCATCTCTGAAGGGGAAAAAGGCGTCGGAGGCCAGCACCGCCCCCCGGGTATCCTCCAGTGAAAAATCCAGGCTGTTCTGAGTGGCAAAAATGCGACTCACCTGTCCGGTGCCGAGCCCCAGGGTCTTCAGATCCCTGGCGACGCAGACAGCATTTGAATTCTGATGCTTGACCACCTTGTAGGCGAAGTGAAGATCGTCGATGAGGCCCACCGTCGGCTTTTCCCGGGTCACCACCTCGAATTTTTCCAGAAGATGCTGGTCCCGGTCCTGGACCAGGATGCCTCCCAGGACAGACCGGATTTCAGTGGTTTCAATGCTTTGATGGGGGTCGATCTTAAGCAGTCTCAGATTTTTCTTTTTGGCAAGAACCTTCAGGGCCTCCTTGTCGAAGCCGCCCGCGATGACGATTTCCAGAAAGGTCCCGGACAGTTCCCGGGCCAGGGCCAGGTCCACGTTGCCGTTGAGGGCGACGACGCCCCCGAAGAGGGATGCCGGATCAGCCTCGCGGGCCCTTTGATAGGCTGTGAGCAGGTCCTTGGCGGAAGCCACCCCGCAGGGATTGCCGTGCTTGAGGTTCACCGCCGTGGGCAGGGTGAACTCTCCCAGGAGCTGCAGGGCGCGGGAGGTGTCGTTGAGATTATTGTAGGAAAGCTCCTTTCCCGAGAGTTGCTGACATCCCACGGGGTTTTCATCACCGTAATAGGCGGCCTTCTGATGGGGATTCTCCCCGTATCTCAGGGGTCTGGCTCCGGGATAGGAAAAATTGTAGTGGTGCTGCTCGAATGTTTCACCGATTTTTCCTCTGAGATAGGACCCGATCAGGGTGTCGTAATTGGCCGTGTGTTCAAAGGCCTTTACGGCGAGTTTTTTTCTCAGGGCGGCGGTGACCCCGCCGGATGACAGGGCTTCAAGGACCTTGTCATAATCCTCGGGCTCCACCACCACCGTCACATGCCGGTGGTTCTTGGCGGCGGCCCTGAGGAGGGTCGGCCCGCCGATGTCGATATTCTCGATCACTTCGTGATAGGTCGGCTTCCCCTTGATCACCTCTCTGAAGGGATACAGGTTGACAATGACCAGATCGATGGGCTCGATGTGATGCTCCTTGAGGGCCCTGAGATGCTCCGGATTGGACAAGTCCGCCAGAATTCCGCCGTGAATCCTGGGATGGAGGGTTTTCACCCGACCGTCGAGGATTTCTTCAAAACCGGTGAGGTCCGAGACCTTTTCCACCTTGATGCCGGCACTCTTCAAAAGCTCGTAGGTGCCGCCGGTGGAAAATATCTCCACCTTCAACTGCCTGAGCTTGAGGGCCAGTTCTGTAATGCCTTCCTTGTTGGATACACTGATCAGTGCGCGCATTTTCAATCCTCCAATAACTGATTCACGGTGTCGACCAAAAGCCGGTGCTCGATTTCAAGCACTCTTTGCCCCAGGGAGTCCGGCGTGTCCCCGGGAACCACCGGGATTATTTCCTGGGCGATGATTTCACCGGAATCGATGCCTTCGTTGACATAATGGACCGTGACACCCGTGAATGCTTCCTGATCGGCAATCACCGCTTCATGGACTCTCCTTCCATAATAGCCCCTTCCACCGTATTTTGGCAGGAGGGAGGGATGGATGTTGATGATTTTTTTGGGGTAGGCCTGGATGATTTCCGGGCTCAGGATGCCGAGAAATCCGGCGAGAACGATGAGATCCACCTGCTTTTCCCTGAGAAGCCCGAGGAGACTCGAGTCCCTCTCCTCAGCGTTCTCGAAATGCCCGAGGCCGATGAGGACCGTGGGAATCCCGTGGCTGCGGGCCCGTTCGAGGGCATAGGCCTCGTCGCGATCCACGAAAAGGACAGCGATTTCCGCCCTGGCTCCCTCGATCAGGGCCTGGAAATTCGTTCCGCCGCCGGAGGCCATGACGCCGATCCGTTTCACAGGGCCACCCCGAAATCCCCGGCAACCACCTCACCGATGGGATAGGCGGTGAAACCCGAAGCCTTGATGATGGCCAGGGCCTTTGCCACCTCGGCGGCATCCACCACCAGGACCATGCCGATGCCCATGTTGAAGGTGGCGAACATTTCCTCTCTCTCAAGATGTGCCTCTCTTTGAATCAGGTCAAAAAGAGGGGGGACCGGCCAGGAATCCGGTGTGATCCGGACACTGAGCCCCTCGGGGAGGACCCTGGGAATATTTTCAAAGAAGCCTCCCCCGGTGATATGGGCCACCCCCTCCAGGGTGAGACCTGCCATCAGGGCCTGGATCACCGGAGTGTAGATCAGGGTCGGCCTGAGCAGGGCTTCCCCCAGGGATTCCCCGAGCTGAGGTCTGTAGGAGTGGATATCCTCATGGAGGCTTTCGAAAAACACCTTGCGGATCAGGGAATAGCCGTTGCTGTGGGCGCCGCTCGAAATCAGACCGATGACTTTCTGGCCCGCCTTGATGCCGGCCCCGGTGATGAGTTCGTCCCGTTCAGCGACCCCCACCACGAAGCCTGCAAGGTCGTAGTCCTCCCCCTGATACATGCCGGGCATTTCTGCGGTTTCCCCGCCGATGAGGGCGCAGGAAGCCTTGAGGCATCCCCGGGCGATTCCCTCGATGACCTCCTGGGCTCTCTGGGGCTCGAGTCTTCCCGTGGCGAAATAGTCCAGAAACAAGAGGGGCTTCGCCCCGTGACACAGGACGTCATTGACGCACATGGCCACGAGATCCTCCCCGATGGAATCGTGCCGGCCCATCATCTGGGCGATTTTGAGCTTGGTTCCCACCCCGTCGGTCCCCGTCACCAGGACCGGCTGCTTCATGGGATCCAGGGCATAAAGCCCTGCAAAGGCGCCGAGATCCGTCAGAACATTCTGATCATAGGTGCCTTTGACGATTTTTTTGATGCCCTCCACGGTTTCATATCCCTTGTGGATGTCCACACCGGCATCCTTGTAAGTGATTTTTGTCACGACAGCGCCCCCCTACATTTTCTCGAAAACATATTTTGTCCCGCTCATGGGCACCTCCATGGGATAACGGCCGTTGAAGCAGGCGGTGCAAAGCCTGTCATAGCCCTTGCCTATGGCATCCACCAAACCGTCAATGGAAATGTATCCCAGGGAGTCCGCACCGATGAGGTCCCGGATTTCCTCCACCGTCATGTTCGATCCCACCAGCTGCCGTTTGCTGGGAGTGTCGATGCCGAAGTAGCAGGAATGGGACACCGGGGGCGAACTCACCCGGACATGGACTTCGGTGGCCCCGGCTTCACGGAGCATGTTGATGATCCTCTTGGACGTGGTGCCTCTGACGATGGAATCATCGATAAGGACCAGTCTCTTCCCTCTGATATTGTCCCTGAGCACATTGAGCTTGAGACGAACGGCAAGATCCCTCAGGCTCGGATCCGGTTGAATGAAGGTGCGTCCCATATATTTGTTTTTGATCAAACCCACATCGTAGGGAATCCCGGAGGCCTTGGCAAAGCCGATGGCGGCGGGTATGCCGGAATCCGGCACGGCGATGACGATATCCGCCTCCACTGGATGCTCGGCGGCCAGAATCTCCCCGGCCCTGTGCCGGGTCTGGTAGACGTTTCTGCCGTCCATGATGCTGTCCGGCCTGGCAAAATAGACGTACTCGAAGGCGCAGATCGCCTTTTGCCGGGTGTCGTCAAAGACTTCAACCTGACAGCCCTCATGATCGATGATCACGATTTCCCCCTTCTGGATATCCCGGTCGAAGGTCGCCCCCACCACGTCGAGGGCCGCCGTCTCCGAAGCCAGCACGTAGCCCGTCGAGGTCCTGCCCAGGACCAGGGGTCTCAGACCGTTGGGGTCTCTCACACCGATGAGGGTGTCGTTGAAGATGATGACCAGACCGTAGGCTCCCTTGACCTGCTTCACCGCCCTGAGAACCGCTTCCTTGATATCCCCGTCATACTCGACGGCGATAAGATTGGCGATGACCTCCGAGTCGATGGAGGTTTGAAAGATGGTGCCGTTTTTTTCCATCTCGTTTCTGATTTCATAAGCGTTGATCAGGTTCCCGTTGTGGGCGAGGGCGATATTGCCCCCCTTGAATCTGACCACCAGAGGCTGGGCGTTGCTCAAATGGCTTTCCCCGGTGGTGGAGTAGCGGACATGTCCGATGGCGATGTCCCCGTCAAGACCCAGAAGCTTGTCCCGGTCGAAAACCTCCTGAACCAGGCCCATCCCCTTGTGGTAATTGATGGCCTTCCCGCTGTGGATGGCGATGCCGGCACTCTCCTGTCCCCGGTGCTGCAGCGCCACCAGGCCGAAATAAACCTGGTTGGAGAGGTTGTTGATATGGGCGTCAAAGATGCCGAACACCCCGCATTCTTCGTGTAGTTTATCCATTTTTTCCTCCGGTCTAGTCTTCAAGTCTTGAAATGATTTCCCTATAGCCCTCTTCAATGTTCCCCAGGTCCTGCCTGAAACGATCCTTGTCCAGTTTCTTCCCCGTGGCCCTGTCCCAGAACCGGCAGGTGTCGGGAGAAATCTCATCCGCCAGAATGACCCGACCCTCCCATCGACCGAATTCCAGTTTGAAATCGATGAGATCGATGCCCTTTTCCATGAAAAACTCCCTTAAAACCCGGTTGACTTCATGAGCATAGGCCCTGATCTGGTCCATCTCCACCTGGCTGGCCAGACCCATGGCCAGGGCGTGACTCTCATTGATCAGGGGATCCCCGAGATCGTCATTCTTGTAACTGAATTCAAAGGTGGGAAGGTCGAAGACCGTGCCCTCCGCCACCCCGTAGCGCTTGCTGAAGGACCCCGCGGCCACGTTGCGGATGATCACCTCGAGGGGAATGATCTCGACCCTTTTTACCAGGGACTCCCGGTCACTGGTTTGTTCAATGAAATGGGTGGGAACCCCCTTCTTTTCCAGAAGGGTGAACAGCATGGCGGACATCCTGTTGTTGATGGCACCCTTTCCCAGAATCGTCCCCTTCTTCTGGCCGTTGAAGGCCGTCGCATCGTCCTTGTAGGCCACCAGCACCACTCCCGGATCCTCAGTGGCATAGATTTTTTTCGCCTTGCCCTCATAAAGCATCGTCTTTTTTTCCATGGATGCGCCTCCTATCGGTAGTTCCGAGTTTTTTCAATCATGTCCTGGTCTTTGATCAGTACTTCTTCCCGCATCTTCTCCCGGTAGGTCTTCATGGCCTCCCGGAGCCGGGGATATTTGACGGAAAGCATCTGCACCGCCAGGATGCCGGCATTTTCTCCGCCGTTGATCGCCACCGTCGCCACCGGAATCCCCTTGGGCATCTGAACGATACTGAGGAGGGAGTCCAGGCCGTCCAGGGTGGAGGACAGGATGGGCAGGCCGATCACCGGCATGGCCGTCAGGGCGGCCATCACCCCCGGCAGGTGGGCGGACTTGCCGGCGGCGGCGATGATGACTTCGATCCCCTCCTCCTCGGCCCCTGCGGCAAAATCCAGAGCCTCATGGGGTGTCCGGTGGGCGGACAGCACCCGCACCGTCGCCTTCACATCGAAGGCCTTCAAAATCTCCAAGGCCTTGGCCACCACAGGATAATCCGAGTCACTTCCCATTACCACACCGACTTTCAATCTCAACACTCCTTTTTTTATAAGACAATTATAGTATCATCAGAATTATAGTTCAAGTTAATCCGCACTTTATCGGTTGTTATTGTTTAATGTTCGTTATTTGAAGTAATCGAGACCGCTTTCAAAGAGTCTCAAATCCCCCTTGTCCGGCACGTTGACGGCCAGATGCCTGCCGATTCGCTCGCTGTGGCCCATCTTGCCCAAGACCCTGCCGTCCTCACTGGTAAGGGCCTCTACGGCATAATCCGAACCATTGGGATTGTACCGGGTTTCATAAGCCGGTTCTCCGGTAGGGGTGACGTACTGCAGGGCGATCTGCCCCCGGGCCTTCAAGGTTTCAAAATGGTCCTCCGGAAGAATCAGACGCCCCTCCCCGTGGGACACCGGCGTGGTGTAGATGGCATGGGGGTCGCTCAAGGACAACCAGGGAGACTTCTGGCTCTTGACCCGGGTATAGACCATCTGGGCCGCGTGACGTCCGATGGGGTTGAAGGTCAGGGTCGGGTCATCCCTCTTGAGACTCTGGATCCGGCCGTAGGGCAGGAGTCCCGTTTTGATCAGGGCCTGGAAGCCGTTGCAGATTCCGATGACAAGGCCCTTGCGATGCTCGATCAGATCCATCACCGCCTCGGCGATCCTGGGATTCTTGAGGACAGAGGCGATGAATTTTCCCGAACCCTCCGGTTCGTCTCCCGCCGAGAAGCCACCGGCCAGGGCCAGGATCTGGGCTTCGCGGATGGCCTTTTCCATTTCCAGAATGGAGGCCTCGATATCCCGGGGCCGCTGGTTCCTGAATACACGGGTATCGACCAGGGCGCCGGCCTGCTCAAAACTGTAGGCGGTATCGAATTCGCAGTTGGTTCCGGGAAACACCGGTATGAAGACCCGGGGAGAAGCCGTTTTCATCCCCTTGAGAGGCTTCCTGGGAATATAGATTTCAAGGTCCTCTTTTCTCAGAGCCACTTTTTTGTCCGTCGGGAACACCGGTGTCAGGGGGGCCTCCCATTTCTGCTTCAGCGTTTCGATGGCCACGCCATCCCCCCGGCAATCAAGGCTTCTCTCCTTTTGGGTCCCGCCGATTCTTTCACCCAGGGCCGTCTCAGTCCCGTGGTCCACCTCCAGGATGAGGGAGGCATAGAGATCCCCCTCCAGTTCGGTGTCAATGCGGCATCCCACCTCATTGCCGAAGGTCATCCTGGCCAGGGCCCCGTAGATGCCGTCGCTTTCAATCACCGCGGCGCTGTGGACCAGGCCCTGGCCGATGAGGGCCTGGGCCTCCTTGTAGAGGGACTTCAGCGCCTCCAGGTCGAAGGTGTGGTCAGGATTCTTCGGCGCCTTGAAAAGCAGGACATCGTGCCCCTCCCCCTTGAATTCCGGGGAAAGTATCCGCCCCACCTCGCCCAGACTCACCCCGAAGGCGATGAGGGTGGGGGGCACGTCGATCCGCCGATTTTCCCGGGTCATGAAGGTCCCCGACATGGAGTCCTTCCCCCCTACGCTGGCCAGATCAAAGGCATCCAGCACCCGGTTGGCACCCAGGAGGGCGCTGAAGGGTTTTCCCCACCGGACCGCCTCCCGGCCCGGTCTTTCAAAATACTCCTGAAAACTGAACCTTACCCGGTGGATTTGACCACCGAGGGCCACCTGCCTGGACAGGGCACCCACCACGGCGTACATGCCCCCGTGAAAGGGACTCCACTGGGCCAGCAGGGGCTCATAGCCATGAGTCACCAGACTGACCAGGGGGTTTCCCTCCGACAAAAACGGAATCTTTGAAACCATTCCCTGAATCGGGGTGGAGAGGGTCTTCCCGCCGAAAAAAGAAAGCACGTTGTTGCGCCCGATGGAATTGTCAAACTGCTCGACGAGGCCGCGTTGAGAGGCCGCGTTGAGATCCTCCAGCACGGAAGGGTCAAGAGGGACCTTGCCCAGGGGGTAGGCCTCAAGATCCACCGGCTCCACCGTCACCCGGGTCAAGCCCCTGGCTCCACCGGCATCCAGAAAGTCCCGGTCCAGATCCAGAATCACCTCTTTCCGCCAGAGGAGTCTGAAGCGATGATCCGCCGTCACCTCGGCCACCACCGTCGCCGGCAGGTTTTCCCGGTCACAGGCCGCTAGAAAATCCTTCAGGTCCCCCGGCGCGATCACCACCGCCATCCGCTCCTGGGATTCTGAAATCGCCAGTTCGGTCCCGTCAAGTCCCTGGTATTTTTTCGGCACCGCGTCGAGATCCACGGTCAGGGAGTCAGCGATTTCACCCAGGGCGACGCTGACACCCCCGGCACCGAAATCATTGCTGCGGATGATGCTGCGGCTGACCTTGGAATCCATGAACAATCTCTGGATCCGCCTTTCCATGGGGGGATTTCCCTTTTGAACCTCGGCTCCTGAAATCTCGATGGACTTTATGTCGTGACTCTTCGACGAGCCGGTGGCTCCGCCGATGCCGTCCCGCCCTGTGGCCCCTCCCAGGAGCAGGACCAGGTCCCCCGGCTTCGGGGTGCTTCTCGTGACATCCTCCCTGGGGGTCGCTCCAATGACAAAGCCCACCTCCATCCGCTTGGCCAGAAAGCCGGGATGGTAGTATTCCCTGACATAACCCGTGTTGAGGCCGATCTGATTGCCGTAGGCGCTGAAGCCCCTGGCCGCCTCCCGGGTGATCACCCGTTGGGGGAGCTTGCCCGGCAGGGTGTCTTCGAGAGCCACCCTGGGGTCTGCAGCCCCGCTGATGCGCATGGACTGATACACATAGGCCCGTCCCGACAGGGGGTCTCGAATCGCCCCTCCCAGGCAGGTGGCGGCCCCTCCAAAGGGCTCGATTTCCGTGGGATGATTATGGGTTTCATTCTTGAACATCAGCAGCAGATCTCTTTCGTCATCGGGCACCACCAGGCTGACGGCATTGATCTCCTCTGATTCCTCAAGATCTCCGAGGAAACCCTTCTCCTTCATCAGCCGCATATTGACGGTGGCCAGATCCATGAGGGTCGTGGGCCGGTCCTCCCGACCAAGCTGTTTTTTCGAAGCGAGATAACCTTGATAGGTCTCCTCCAGAGCAGCCAGGGTGTTCTTTGATAAATCCACCGATTCAATCACCGTGTTGAAGGTGGTGTGGCGGCAGTGGTCCGACCAATAGGTGTCCAGCACCCTGAGTTCGGTGATGGTAGGGTCCCGGTCCTCCTTGAGGAAGTAGGCCTGGACGATTTTCAGATCCTCGAGACTCATGGCCAGGCTGTAATCCGACAGAAGAGCGCCGAGCTCCTTTTCCTCCCGGTAGATGAAGCCGTGGAGGACCGCCACTCCCGGAGGTTCCTCCAGAGCCACCGCGAGGGTTTCGGGCGTCTCCAGGGGCACCTCCCTGGAATCCACCGGATTGATCAGATATCCCTTGATCCGGTCGAGGTCCTCCCCGGTGATCTCATCGAAGACGTAGAGGGTTGAAGACTGTATGAGAGGCTCAAGGTGGGGTTTCAGGAGCTTGATGCAGGCCATGGCGGAATCCGCCCGCTGGTCGTACTGGCCCGGCAGGTACTGCACCCTGAAAGCCTTCTGGTTTTCATTGAAAGTCAGACTCTCCCAGACCTCATCCATGTTGTTCTCCATGAAAACCTCACCCACAGACAGATTGAATTCCTCCCGGGAGAGATTTTCTCCATCGTAGACGTGATAGACCGCTACTCCGGACACCTTGATTTTAAGATTCCGGGTGATCTCCTGCATAAGATTCATCCCGTAGACATCGAACTCCTGGCGTTTTTTTACATAGGCCCTCATGACAGCACTCATTTCATTCCCTCATTTCCCCTTATTTTCACTTTCATTTTATCACGCTCCATTATATAATTATAATTAATATATATAATATTTGACATTAGGAGTGTTAATGTGTCTTATCCCCTGGAACCCTACCGGGTCTTCTATCAGGTGGCCCTCGAGGAGAGCTTTACCAAGGCCGCCGGCAAACTCTTCGTCACCCAGTCCTCGGTTTCCCAGTCGGTGAAATCCCTCGAGGACCACCTCAAGGTGAAACTGTTTTTCAGAAGGGGTCGGGGCATCGCCCTCACCGAGGAGGGCATCCTGCTCTACGCCCATCTCAAGGTGGCTTTCAATGAATTCGACAAGGTCCACCGCTATCTCGAGAAGCACCAGAATCTTGAGTCGGGGCAGTTGAGGATCGGGGCCAGCGATACCCTCTGCAAGCATTATTTTCTCGAGGTCTTCGAAGAATTCCACACCAGATATCCCGGAATCAAGCTTCAGATCAACAACCAGCCCAGCCTGAAAACCATGGAGAGCCTCATGGAGGGCTCCATCGACCTGGGTCTGATCAACCATGAAATCCGGGAGGCACATCCCCAGTTCGACTACACCGGTTTTTTCCCTTTGGAGGAAGTTTTCTTTGCCTCTGAAAAGATTCTGCCGTCAGGAAAAGAACACTACACTTTAAAGGACCTTTCCCGCTACCCCTTTGTATCCCTCAGAGAGAACACCAGCACCAGACGGTTTTTAGAGGACTTCTTCCACTCAAAGGGTCTGAAGATGAATACCGAGGTGGAACTCATCAGTCTCGATCTCATCATCAGTCTCGTGACGGCGGGCTTCGGCGTGGGCTTTGCCGATCAAAGGGTCATCGGCAATCCGAAGGACAAGGGCCTCGTCATTCTCAAGGGCCGCTTTGACCTGCCCCGAAGACACATTGCCATCATCACCCACCGGCGCCTGCCCAAAAGCCCTGCCGCCAGGGCCTTCATCGCCGTGGCTGAAGGGCATAAAAAAAAGCATTCAATTATGAATGCTTAACCGCAGGTGCCACCGCAGGAACTGCAGTCCGCCGGCTCTTGCTCCGCAGGAGCGACGAGATAGCCTCCTCCGAGATATTCTACTTTAAAATCGCCAAATTGTTCATGGATGTAGGCTTCCATCACAAATTTGATGCCTTCGTATTCAAAAATCAAGTCTTCCTCTTTTAGCTCATCCAGAGCTAATCCAAAACTGGGACCTGATCAGCCCATGCCTGCAATATAGATTCTGACATTATCGGGGTGATCGGCCTGAGCCTCAACGATCTTTTTGATTTCCTGTGCTGTTTCGTTATTGGTTAAAATATTCATTGACCCACCTCCCTTTCTTACAGCCATATCAGTATATAAAAAATCGATGATTTTGTAAAGGTTTTTCATTACGGCTTTTCTAAATCTGATTGTGAGATACCTAAATTTATTTGGATTTTTTTAAAAAAACCCTTTCTTTTTCATTTTCAATCAAGTAGAATATTGATGTAGACAAATTGTCTACATCATCTGAATCCCTACTAATATGGCGAAGGTAAAGGACGTTCTTAGGAATGTCCTTTACCTTTTTTTGACGCCCTTGGAGTCCGGTCCCTGAAGCCTGGGAAAAACAGTCCCTGCCGCCGGAAGATGTCCTCAAAAATTCCCAGGTGCCCCTGTCCCACAAAAAATTGTTTCAACTTCCCTTTAAATGGTAAAATAGTACTAATATTCGCAGGCTTGGGATTCCTGCGCCAGAAATCCCACCCACGGACATTGCCTGATTCCAACCGCCATCAGGCATCAAATTCTTATTGGAGGATTCAGATGAACAACCCGCAAACGCTCTACCTGATCGGACTGTTCCTGGTCATGCTTTACATTGTCACCGGATTCGACGACTTCATATGGGACATCGTGACCCTATTCAGGCGTCGCAGGCAAAGGGAAACACATCTCGCCATGGAGATCCTGGATGCCAAGCCCCCGAAACTGATCGCCCTGGTGGTGGCCGCCTGGCACGAAGAGGGGGTGCTCTATGATGTCATTGAAAACATCATCGCCTCCGCCCAGTATCCCCTCGCCATGTATCACATTTTTCTGGGCATCTACCCCAATGACGGCCCCACCATCGCCGTCGCCGAGGCCTTGAAAGACAAGTATCCCCATGTCCACCCGGTGGTCAACTGTCTGCCGGGCCCTACCTCCAAGGCCCAGAACATCAACTGCGTCATCGCCGGAATCAAGGCCTTTGAAAGGGAAAAAAACTGGCGGTTCGCCGCCATCACCATCCACGATTCCGAGGACGTGGTCCACCCCTACGAACTCAAGGTGACCAACCATCTGATCGATGATCATCCCGCTCTGCAATTCCCTGTCTTCCCCTTGATCAAAAAACCCACTCTGGACAATTTCTTCAAGAACATCACCACCAACACCTATGTGGATGAATTCGCGGAAAATCATTTCATCACCATGGTGAGCCGACAGAAAAGCGGGGCCTTCGTCCCCTCCGCCGGCACGGGGTTTTCCCTGTCCCGGGATACCGTCGAGGCCCTCGGGGACGAGGTGCTGCCCGAAGGCAGCATCACCGAGGACTACCGCCTCTCCCTCACCCTTTATCAGAAGGGACTCTCACTCCTCTACGTCCTGGAGCGGGTGCAGCGGGTGAATGCCAGGGGAAAGCCGGTCTGGGAATACATCGCCACCCGATCCCTCTTCCCCAACACCTTCAAAACGGCTGTCAAACAGAAAACCCGGTGGACCCTGGGCATCACCATGCAATCCTACCGTTTCAAGGATATTTTCAAGTTCGACATCCCCCTGGCAGGCCGCTACTCCCTGTACAGGGATCAGAAGGCCAAGGTGGGCAACCTGCTCTCCGCCGTGGGTTATCCCGTTCTGGTCTACTTCATTCTCTCCTTCTTCATGCCCCTGACAGCCATCTACCCCGCCTACTCCCTGTCCTGGTACCTGAGTCTGGTGGTCACGGTGATGATGCTGGAAAGACAACTCTTCCGGGGGGTTTCCCTCTACAACATCTACGGGATGAGAAGTGTCTTCTTCGGCATCCTCTTTCCGCCCCTGGTCCCCCTTCGGATCATCTGGGGCAACATGATCAACCTGGTCGCCACCGGCAAGGCCTTCTGGCAATACTGGGGATTCAATCCCAGGCACCGGGCAAGGGTCAAGTCGGTTGAAACCCTGCAGAGCGAGGAATACAACGCCAGAAGGACCATCAGTGAAGAGAACCGGGAAATCATTTCCCTGGGAAAACGCCAGACAGCCGAAATCCTGGAACTCGGTGAAATTCCCAGTCATTCTCCCTCCCAAAAGGAATCCCCCGAGGAGAAGCGCTTCATCTGGTCCAAAACGGACCACAGTTTTTTGAGTCCGGATATCCTGAAGCGATTTCACCGGAGACTGGGTGACGTGCTTCTGGAAAAAAACCACATCGAAGTGAAGGAGGTCCAGGCCTACCTGAAGGACAAGGACCCCTCCCTCTCCCTGGGAGCCCACTTGATTCAAAAGGGAAGCCTCAGCGAAGAACAGCTCATGGAGGCCGTGGCCCAGATCAAGCGGGTCCCCTTCCTGAGAGAAGCCTCCCTGCCCTTTTACGATCTTGCCCCCTTTGCCTCGAATTTCGACCTCAAAGAGCTTTACCAATTGAAGGTCTTCCCCCTCATGAAAACCCCCGAGGGCTACGTCTTCGTCTATTGTGACCGAAGCCCCATCGACGCCCAGTCCTTTTTGACCAAGACTCTCAAGGTGAAACTCATCACAGTGCTGGGGTCATGGGCCACGGTCCAGTCAGGACTCGAGGCCATATGGAGAGGCCCGGAAACCCAAGGCGGAAAATTCCAGAGCCCCTCTCCCGATTCGACTGCCGGCATCGAACCCCTGCAATGGATCCTGGTCAGAAACTACGCCAGCCTCCTGGGAATGTCGGAGATGGATGTCGCCAAGGCCATGGGGCTAATCCACATGGGTGCTGAGGAAGACTTTGCCGATGACGCCACAGGCTGAAAACCCCGACCCCGCCTTTTCAGTTGCAATCAAATTTCCAAGGTCTAAGCCTTTGCAGGCCCCTGACCGTCAAATCAAGCCAGGCCGGAATCCACTTCATTCCGGCCTGGCTTGATTGTTGTCCTTCTATCGGTCTGAGTCGTTCAAGAATCCATGCAGTATCGCGGCGACCTCGGCACGGGTGGCCTGATCCCGGGGTCTCAATTGTCCCTGGTCGTCCCCCTCGATGAGGCCGGCGCTTGCAGCCCATTCCAGGGGTATAAGGGCATAATGTGAAATATCCTGAAGGTCCTGACAGGAGGTGAGATCTCCCCCTCCCGGCGTGCCGGTCATGTCACGACCCTGTCGGACGCCATAGCGGTACAGCAGGGCGACGAATTGTTCCCGGGTAACGGGGGAATCCGGGGCGAAGCGGTCTTCACCCACCCCCTGGGTGATTCCTTCAGCCACCGCCCAGGACACGGCGTCTTCATACCAGGCCCCCCGGGAGACATCGGCAAAGGGGTTGTCATGGTGTCCTTCGTGCCCCTCCAGCCGATACAAGGTGGTGACGGCCATTGCCCGGGTCATGCTTGCCCCTGGTCCGAAACTGGTCCCTCCGACGCCCAGCATCACCCCTTGACGGTAGATACTTAGAACGGGTTCATAGAACCAATCCTTTTCCAACACGTCAGTAAAGGGATTGTCCACAGGCCCCTGCAGTTCCCCAGCCTCCCAGACCAGCAGATAGGAGAGGGTCTTGAGGCAGACGCAGCATCTATCCTCGATCCAACGGAACTCCGGTTCTTCATAAGACCCGTTTGATAAGAGGTGAAGCAGCCGGGGTGCCTCCACCCCATCAATGGCGCTCTTTTCCAGGAATACGGTGATCCCCTCCGCCAGTTCATGGACCGGCTCTCCATCGACCAGAAGACTGACTTCAAAAACCAGGGGGTCCACGGGGGGCAGGTTCACCGAATCAGGAGGATTCCAGCCGCTGGCTTTTCCAAGGACGAAACTGATTTCAGCCCCCTCCGCCACCACCAGGCCGGCAAGTGTTCCGGCAGGATAAAAGAGTGTCCCGATTCCGGTATCGATTTGAAGGGAACAGCCCCTGTCCGTCAAGTATTCCAGCCCCCTGCCACTGATTGCAGTGGAATCCGTCCAGGTCAGAATCGTGACGGTGCCGTCATCCACCGGCGAGACGGTGATTTCCGCAAGACTTTCCGTGACCCCCTTCACCACAAAGGCGCCGGTTTCATAGTCCGCCTCAAAACTCGCCTTGTCCAGGGTCACCAGGGGAGGCGTATCATCCAGCCTGATTCCAAGATAATCCACCGCGATATCACCCTGGGAATCTGTTGCCGTGATTTTAAGGTTGAGGGCCCCGGTGAAATCAGGGACATCAAAGGCGAGCTGGTCTGCCGGACTTTCCGTCTGTTTCAGCACTTCGGAGGTATCCATGCGGATGACTGAAATGGTGGTGGCGGTATCTGAATGGACCGTCACCTCCCCCGGCTCCTTGAGGGGAAGAATTTTCATCTGCCCCGCATTGCCGGAGGGCTCCGGTGTATAGGTCAGAACCGGCAGGACCGCTTCCGGAAGGAATTCATCCCCGCTGAAAACCTCACTGCTCTCCACGGGAAAGTCTCCTTCCTCAAGATACTTGAAGGCGGTGACGCCGACACGATAAGTCTTGTCGGCGGCCAGGCAGGCCCCGGCGTCACCGGTGGTCACGGCCATTTCCCAGCTGTAGTCACCCCCGGTATCCGCCGTCAGGGCTGAAGCCTTCAACAAATGATTGGCCCCTGTCTCTGTCCAGTCATCGCCATCCTTCAAGTAGAGTCTCAAATAATAGCCCTCAGGGGCCTCCCCCTCTGCCGGGGGTCGCCATGTCACCCGCATCACTTCATTGCCGACGGCGGTCAGGGTCGGTACCCCGGGTTCCTGTGGCTGATAAAGATTGCTATAACTGATTTTTTCTGCAAAGGCATGGGTGTCGGTGGTGATAGGGGTGGATTCGGGATTGCCGTCACCATCAAAGTCCTCCAGGATCTCTTCAAGGAGAACCGTGGTCACCTGGTACTGTCCTGTCGGCACGACACCTCCGGCCAGGGGCAGGCTTGCATCAATCACCCCGTCGGAGGCGAGTTTCCTTTCTTCAAGGAGATGGGTCGTCTCCCCCGCTTCAGTTCCCAGATAGGTGCGCAGAATATAATTGGTCTCCGGGGCCATGTCCTGTATATTGCCGGTCATTCGCCCCGATGACAGGGACATTCCCGACAGGGTGGCGTAGGGATGGGCGTAGTAACAGGCGATATCAAAGGCCGTGTCATCAGAAACCACCGACCAGGTGCCCTTTTCCGCAAGCATGAGGGTGAGAGAGTCCTCACCAAGGATCACATTGGCGGTGTCCTCGTTTGAAATCCCTCCGTCACCATTGAAGGTGGCCGCCACAAGGGGCATCGGCCCGGACTCTCCCGTCCTTTGCACCTCCAGACCCGTCATGAAAGCTTCGATAGTCCCGCCGGTCACTCCTTCCGGGGTCAGGGAAAAGGCCAGATAGTCTGTCTCCGGAGCGGTGTCGGAGACGCTTATTTCATAACTCTTCTCTTCGGCATCCGTCTGAGTCAGTGTCACCCCGTCATCCTGGGCGTCGTTGTCTCCCACCTCCAAGGGGGACAGGCCGTCACTATCGGCGGCGGCAAGATAGGTGAGGTTGTCGTTCATCACCAGAATCCCGGTCTGTTCCCCGCTGTCCGCATAGAGTCGGGACAGCTGGATCAGACTGTTCGGATCCGGATCGAAGGGCTCCAACTCTTTCCCGAGTTGGCCGACCTCAAGTTTCACCGACTTGTCCATGAAAATGTAGTAGATGCGGTAGGGGAATCCCAGAAGACTGCCGGTATAGGCCACCCCGCCGTATTGGGCGATATTGCCGAATCCCTCCTGGATCCCCTGGTTCAAGGTATCCTTGTTGACCCCGATGGTGGTCTGCCCGCCCAGGGCCAGTTCAAGTTCGGCACTGGCCAGTTCCAGATTCCGATTGATGAACCAGGCACTTGCCGGAATGTTGACCTTGCCGAAAATCCTGCCATTGGCTCCAAGGGCCAGGTAGGCCGATGTGGGATTGATGTGGTTGTCCATGCCGGAAAAAGCCGAAAGTTCAATTTCTCCCCCTGCATTGATATAGGGTGTCGTGGCATCTGGTATCACGAGGCTCATTTTCATGCCTCCTCCGGTTTTCAGCCCCTGGTAATCAATTCCCCCATAAGTCCGGACATCACCAGAAATCTCCATATACCAGCTGTACTCGTCGATGATATCCATGTTGAGCAGCTTCCCGTCGGTAAGGGCCACCTTGTAGTAGCCGGGTCCGAAGGTCAGGGTGTACCAGCCTTCAATGATTTCCAGGACCGTTCCCTTGGCGCTCACGGTCAGCCGGATGGGGGGCACGGCGAAGAAATCCCCCTGGATGGTATCGGCAAAGCCCTCAAATCCGCCCCCCAGGCCGTTGAATTCAGCCACCACCGTCGGCGGCACCAGGGGAACCCCGATATCCGAAGCGGCTTTGAACTTGAGGGTGTTGGGAATAATCGCGCTGTTGTAGACCTGCTTGAGTTCAAGCTCTCCCTCCGCCTCAAAGAAGTCGAATACATTGAGGCTGAGTTCAAAGGCGTAGCGTTCTTCCCCCGGAAAACTGTTGATATCCGCCTCGGCACTCAGAACATCCAGCCCCAGCAACTGCTCCATGTCCACGGCACCGGAGGCCTCGATTCCCGTCAATGAAAAAAGATCATCCTGCCAGCCCATGCCCAACCGGTTCATGGTGATATTGGCCGCCTCAAGGACCGGGGTGGCAATGCTCAGTTCTCCATCAAAGACCACGCCGCCCGCAGGGTCCACGGTAATTCCCTCCACGCTGCTGCTGGCCCCCGGGATATCGATGTGGACGATGGCCTCGTTGTTTTCCGGCACGATTCCAACGGTCATCTTCCCCTCGCCGAAGCTGAAGTCCAGACTTTCATCAAGGGCGTTTTCAGGTTTGTAGAATTTGAAGGAGGGCACTGAAAGATGGACTGCCTTGGCCCTCACCGTGCCATCAGAGGAAACCGAAAAGCCGCCGCTCCCCTCGTCCCAGGTAGCCATCAGGGAGGGGGAAAGCTGTGCCGCACCGTTGATGAAGGTGTAGTCTCCGGGGGTCTTTTCGAAAAAGGAACCCCTGAAAACAGCCATCACCGAAGAACCGAATTCTTCAAGAAGCTCCGCCTCATCCACGGCCTCCTTGACTGAAAGTCCCCCGTTTTCTTCGATGATGCCGATACAACCGGCATCCTCCGTGAGGCTGACGGGATCAGGAGGAATATTGACGCTTTCCGACGCGGCATACAAATCTCGAAAACCCCAGAGCCCGCTGGCCATGTCATCGCCGGAAAAATGATGTTCCGCCGTCAACAGGGACTTGTTTTCCGGTTCATAACTCAGGGCACTGGCGTAGTTGCTCCAGTGTCCCCGTATGCCGGAAATCAGAGTCTTGCCACCGGCGCCACTGGAATAGGCCCCGAGATATCCGCTGCCCGCCACGAAGGGATTGGCATAGGCAAAGGAGTCTGTGAAAACCTCACTGATCATCTCTTCAGTCTCCATGCGGGGCATCCCCGAGGAAATGGCGGCAGAGTAGTTGGTCCGGGTGGTCACGTCCCCGGTGTCACGGGAAAGGGAATATCTCCCCAGCCGGGCGGGTCCCGTCAGGTCATGGGCGACCTTTCCGAAGCCGGAATGCTCGACCACCCAGAGTACCCGTTCCAGATATTCCGGATAAACCGTGGATTCCGTAGTGGCCTTGGCCAGTATCCCCCAGGTTCTGCCCTTGTCGGAATCATCCTTCTCGATGATCAGACCGGTGGTCGACCCGGTGACAGCCCCCTCGTCAAGTTGCACCAGTTCATAGGTCACGGTGACGGGCTTGTAGCCCGTCACTTGAAAGGTCTGAACCAGTTTGGGATTCGACGGGTCAGAATCGTCGATAGTGACTGCGGGCGTCCCCTTGTGCAGGGGGGTGGTCCTCTCCGTGATGAAACTGTCAGTGGACCAGTCGAGAATCTGCCTGTAGAAGACGTGGCTCTGAGTCGCCCCCAGGGTCATGACCTCGTCGAGGGTCATCTGAGAGGGCACCGTAGTCAGATTGCCGTCAGGCCGTATGTAAAAACCCATGTAATCATTGACCAGATAGGTATAGCCGTACTGTTCACCGGCGACAAGCCCCCCCTCTCCCTGGGTCATGGCTCCCACATAGGCGTGGGCCGGCGCGGAGAACAGGGACAGGACCATCACCGTCATCAGCATCGTCGCCGTTGTTTTTCGAAACATTTTTCTCATAAGAGATTCACCACCCTTTCCAATCGTTTCCTGATATTCCTGACCCCCGGACAAAGTACAAATGCCACAAAAGCAGTCCCTTTACCAGGTTCCTTCCTCCCGGTCATCAGCCTTGTTCCGCCCTTTTCGACTGAACCTTCGCCACATAAGACCCGGCGACAAACTTCTGACCAGGGCGATGTAGTTCCCTTTCCCCACCGGGACATAGCCCGCAATCCATTCATAGGGCCTGCAGTGACTCCCCTGGGGAAGAACGGGGATCTCCAGCTTCTCCTCCAGGACCAGCACATCCGATGCATGGGCCTGGTCCAACCAACCGGCTATCTCACCGACGATGGCATAGTCCCCCTCCGGATGGCGCCGTCGGATCTCCCTGGCCGACAGACAGGGAATCCTTGTCCGGTACTTCCTGATCCAAAAGACTCTCTCCAAGTCCAGTCGGCAATCGAGCGCATACCGCATACGCCGCACCTCTTTTCAAGCCGACTATACCACGGTTCCTGTGAGAAAGAAGGCAATTTCGAAATTGACCCCTCCAGGTTCGAAAATGGAAAAACCCCGCTTGATTTCGCAGGGTTTTCGATTCACACCTCTTCTGTTGCCGGGACTTGGTCTTGATAGGGGACGGGCAGGGCCACCTTGAGTCTGAAAATCCCCTGATCGTGCTCAATGCCGATGTAGCCCCCGGATGCCTTGATGACCCGCCGGATGCTGCTCAAGCCCAGGCCGCGGGACGAGCCTTCCTTGGAGGACAGGTATTCCCCGTCAATTCTCAGAGGCTCTTTGCTGTAGCTGTTCACGATCATCATGAGAATCTGTCCCGCAAAATGACGCACCTCCACGAAAATGTAGCCCCCGGAGACCTCTTCTGAGGACAGGCAGGCTTCATAGGCATTTTTCAGGGCATTGCCCAGGGTGATGCACAGGTCACTTTCACTGACCGGCAGATTCTCTGGGATTTCACATCGGCAGTTGAACTGCAGACTATTTTCAGCCGCCTTCAAGGCATAATAGCCAAGGATTGAATTGGCTACCGCATGTTCACAGAAGACGGGAAGGGGTTCGGTTTCTGTTTTTTGTGTGTAGTCTCTTAAGAACCGGCCGAGTTCGGGATAACGGCGGTCTTCAACCAGCTGCTTCATGACGGTGGCAAAATGCCTCAGGTCATGTTTGAGGGACCTGACCTCTTCGATCCGCTCGTTCAAGGCCAGATAATAGTCCCTCTGAAGGTTGATCTGGCGCTTGGCATGTTCGAGTTTCATCGTGGAAAGGGCATAATTCTTGACGGTGTCCATCCATCCCAGAATCCGGACCAGAGAGAGGACGACCAGGTAGACCGTCAGAAAAAAGAGGAGGCTCAGGGAAAGATCGACATAGCTGTTGCCGTTGAGATAATAGCTGTCCATGGCCAGTCCTGAAATCGCCAGAAGACTGGCCCAGTAGACGGGCACACCGTATTTCCTGGGAGGCAGGCCCATGATGAAGAGCTTGACAAAAACAAAAATTTCAAGAGTGAAACTGGCCAGGGGCAGGACCAGGGAAAGGTGTCGATTGTAGACCCCCGCGGGAACCCGCAGATAAACCAGATAGAGCAGGGCATAGTACAGGAAGAGCCCGACCTTCTCCCGTCTGGAAAATCTCAGGTTGAATTGTTCCTGGGCCAGGAAAATCAGCAGGTATTTCAAAGCAAAGGTCACGAGAAACATCCACCCGTTGCTCCCTTCGTAGGAACCCCTGATAATGCCGATTTCCTGCCAGAAACTGAAAAACCGGCTGGTCAGCATGAGCCTGAAAATCACCAGCAGCATCAAAAACGGCAACCACAGGGAGGAGATTCCTCCCCCATGGTTGAAAAAATAAGTCACCAGAAGGATGAAAAAGGCGAAAATCACAGTACCGAAGAGCATGAAGCGGACCTTGTCCCTCAAACCGATCCAGGCAAGCACCCGGGCGTGGTCCTTTATCACCGGCGCCATGTAAAGCCCTGAAAACCGCTGGCTGGCCACCTCGACGACCACTTCATGGGAACCCTCCGCAGCCAGAACCACCGGAAACAGGTCTGTCTGGGGCACTGAAAAAATCTTCTCGGGATTCCTGGAAATCAGGCCGCTGCTGGCGGTGAGCCTTCCATCAATGTATACGCGATAGGCACAGCCGAAATCAGAAATCGAGAGAGACACTGGATCCGGATGGTCGACAGCATTCAATTGCAGTCTGTAACTGGCCACTCCCCCAGAGGGGAGATATTCCCCATCAAGCCGGTATTGGGACCAGTAGCCCGGAACCTGGATGAGAAAATCCGGTCGGACCCCCCGCGAGTCCTCAGAAATCAGCAGCCGATCCCAGTAGAATTCCCATTCCCCCTCCAGGACCGCCCCCTTTTCAAGGGAAACCCCACCAAGATCGATCTCTCCTCCTCTGGCGGCTTCAACGCCGCTGAAATCACTGTAGAAGACGGTATACACCACTGGCAGGTGAATCAAAAGGATTGAAACAATGAATCCAGCCAGAAGATGGGTCCGCACCCGGGTCATGGCTGCCATTTTTCCACACCTTCTCCCATCCGTGAAAAGAGGCGGTCATAATAAGCCTCCTTGGCGGACTTCAAGTATTTCTTCGAGATGGCAATCGCCACCTCCCCGACCCTGAAATAATGGTCCCCCAGCTCAGTGATATAGTTGATGTTCACCGCAAAGCTCTGGTGGGACCGCAGAAAACAGTCTCCCGGAATCTCCCTGAGCAAGGTGTCAAGCTTGCCATAGCACCTCAAGACCCGGCCTCCCTTTTGATGAAACAGGACCAGCTTGTCCCGACTCTCAATATATTGGATGTCAGAAACCCTCACCGTGTAGAAAATTCCCTTGTACTTGATCTGGAACCGCTTCCCGCCCCCGTCATTGATGGCCTCAAGGGCCCTGTCCAACACCTGGTGGAGACGGGCCCTGGACAGGGGTTTTTCAAGATAGTTGAAGGCAAAAACCCCATAAGCCTGGGGATAATGCTCCCCGCTGCTGGTGGTGAAGACAATTTTCATGTCCCGATGGGATTCCATCAGTTTTCTAGCCGTGTCAATGCCGTTCAGTCCCGGCATATAGATGTCCAGAAAGAGCAGGTCAACCGAGACTCCCTCGCCCATGAAGGCCTCCAGCAGATTCTCCCCACTCGAGAAAACCATTGTTTCAAGGGCACCGTCATAGGCTTGAATCGCTTGTCTCAATCTCTCGACATCCCGCAAGTCATCATCACATATGGCTATCCTGGCAGGCACATCATCACTTCCCCATCTTCATTAGTGGACACAGATCCCCTCTTTGATTCTGCTGCTGATGGTTACTTGACCCTAATCCAACAAAAGACCCAACGATATTCTGAACCTTGATTCCGGCATTCCCGTTGAAAATCGTCTGATTCATGTGGACACTCGTGTTAAGATATGCCGGGGACCAGCCCCAATCCAATTTGCTTTCCTTGCCCGGCACCTTTTTGTTGAACCTCTCAAGACTGAGGTCGCGGGAGGTTCAAACCGCGGGGAAATGGACTCGAAGATTTTTCTAGTCTCTCAGATATCGCAGATTATTACCTCGATTATAGTATAAACCACTGAATCAATCGGTCAAATAATGTCAGCTCTCGGAGAAAGCTATCCATCCCCACCCTATGCTCTCGCTTACGCAAGTAAGGTAACTTAGAGGGTGGGGAATTCCGCTTGTTCGTTAAAACTATGATGCACTTCATTTTCAATTGCCTCTATTGCCCATAAGGGAATATTAATAAGCCAATCGTCTTTTTTATAATCAAGCATAGCAGTTCTAACTGAAATTGATGGGTTGAATTTATCAAAATAACTCCTAAGACTTTTGGCTTTAAGATTTGTCTCTGCTTTTACTTCAATTGGTATAATTTTTTCACCCGTGTCAACCAGAAAATCTATTTCAGCACTGCCTCTGTCATTTGTCCAATAATAAGTATCTAAATGCTTCAATGTCATAAATTGTTGTAAGACATATTGCTCTGTCAAAGCACCTTTGAATTCCCTAAACAATTCGTTCCCATTTAGCAAAACCGATTGATTCAATCTAACCATACAAGATAGCAAGCCAACATCTAATATAAATAGTTTGAATGCTTTCAGGTCTTCGTATGCTTTTAGCGGTAAACCAGGCGCTTTAACACGTTGAATTTTATGGACAAGTCCACAATCTATCAACCAGAGCATAGCCATTTCATAATCTTTTGCTCTCGCACCATCTTTAATTAATCCGTAAATAAATTTCTTGTTTTCTTTTGTCAATTGAGATGGAATACTATTCCATAACATTCTAATTCTTGGAATTGCATCATTAGGTGCATGCTTTGAAAAATCTTGCTCATAAGCCATAAGTATTCTCTCTTGAATTTCTCTTGCTTCATTAAAATCCATGTTCTCAGAAAAATTGGATACAACTTCCGGCATTCCTCCAACATAATAATAATATTTCAATAGGTCTACATATTCTTGTTTAAATGTCGTTGCCATATCAAAATTGCTTTGAATAACCAATTCAACGAATTGTTCTTTACCCATTGCTCTCATGAATTCAGTGAAGGACAACGGATATAAATCCATAAATTCAACTTTTCCAACAGGAAATGATGTTCCTTGATGCAAGGCAACTCCAAGCAGTGACCCCGCACAAACAATTTGGTATTCTGGGGCATTTTCGTTAAAATATTTTAGCGCCGTTAGTGCTTTAGGTACTTCTTGAATCTCATCAAATATCAACAATGTATTTTCAGGATTGATTTTATGACCTGAATACAATTCAATTCCAGTTATAATCCGATCCGTTCGCATATCCATGTCAAAAAGTTCTTTCATTTGCTGATTATTGTCAAAGCTAATATAGACCGTATTTTCATATGAAACCTCACCAAACCTCTTCATTAGCCATGTCTTGCCAACTTGTCTGGCCCCCCTTATAACTAGAGGTTTTTTATTCTTTTTATTTTTCCATTTTATCAAAGCATTCATAGCATTACGATCCATCTTATCACCTCCACGATAATTATATGGTAACTAATCATAAATTACAACGAAACAATGCGCATAAACAACATTTTTACGAACGTAAATCAGCAATCATTGATATCCCTAACCAAAGGTTAAAATATCAAAAAAGAGAACCTGAAATTAATCGAGGTTCCCGTCTTTTCTACTTATTTTTTATCTCGTATTACTATTATCATTGCAAAAATGAGTCAAAATGGAGTCACTAGTCAATATTATCTATCCATTCTTTTCTTTCGTTGTCCCAAGTTTTGTCACTGTTATCTTTACTTTCTATTTCATTAACAATTGAACTTAAAAAAGACTTAATCAAGTCTACAACATTTACTAATTCAACATTTATTGTCGCTTTTTTCTTATTAATAAATGCATTCCAGCGTCTA
>JAGYOH010000007.1 GCA_018399635.1 Clostridia bacterium | reverse complement strand
GACCAGGAAGCTCCCACTTCTACAAGTGGGGGTAGTTCACTGTCATTTGTGGTATAATCGGGTTGTAAATGTGAAAATCAAGGACTGAAGTATCACTAATGTTAAGGAGGAGGCCTCATGATTCTAAAAAACAACAAAGGCATGGCCCTGCCCCTGGTCATGATGATCTCCGCCTTCCTGATCTCACTCGGGGCCGTCATGATGAGGACCACCCTGGCCGAAATCCGCTTCAACCAGATGGACCAGAACCAGATGCAGGCCTACTATATCGCCCGTTCTGTCGCCGACGCCATGAAGAGCAAGGCCCTTGAAGACCCGCTGCTGATTACCAGCATCGCCGGAGACCAGGGATCCGCGGGCCGTCTGTCCTTTGCCGGCGGCGATGCCGAGGTCTATATCACTCCCCTTGAAGCCGGCGGAATTCCCGGGGTCTATTCCCATACCATCATCTCCAGGGCCGTCTACAGAGAGAGGGAGTCCGAGGTCACCATCGATCTTGAACGCCAAATCGACAACCGGGAAAACCATCTGGTGTTCAACCACCTGGTCAGCACCACCCATGACCTGTCCCTCAACAACAAGTTCAAAATCCAGAAATACATGCCCGACGGCCTCATGGAGTTCATCGCGGACTACTCCGTCGCAGGGGCTCCCCGCTTCGCCCAGCCTGATGAAGGCAATCACGAGTGGCTCTACTACGATGAATTGTACCGGTCGGATGACGACGGAAAAATCTACACCGACACGGAAAAATTCAAAAAGGGTGAAGGTTATCAGACCCTCTATCCCGCGGCCCTCCCCGAGTACGTCGATGAATTCGGCCATACCCGGCGGGGGTTCAAGGAAAGTCTTCCCCCCCTGTCTCCTCCGGACACCCTTGAAGACGTCCACGCGGAGGACGGGGACCGCCACGTCTTCGATTCCTCCGGCGTCTACGACTCCCTGACTCTGGACCACAAAGGCACCTTCCAGTTCAAGGTGGATGAGGGCCGGGTCCTTCAGATCCAGGCGGACAGCATGATTTTCAACGGTGAGATTGAAATCATTTCCGACACGGCGGAACCCGGGGCCCTCCACCTGCTGGTGGGAGATTATCTGGCCCTGGGCCAGAAGGCCAAGGTCGGACCCAATGATTCCCAGATTCTGATCATTTTCAGCGAGGATCTCGACGGCGACACCGTCGATCTGTTCTTCAACGCCAACCCCCAGGTCGATTTCTTCGTCTACGGACCCGGCATCGAGGCTGAATTCGGCAGTGCCGCAGACTTCAGGGGCGCCCTGGTGGTCTCGAAATTCCGGGGGTCGGATCTGGCTAAGATCACCTATGCCCCCATGGCTGACAGCCTCCACTACGAGATCAGCCTTTTCCCGGAGGACCATGTCATGAAACCCACGACCTATCGGTAAAAGACCCTCCCGTCCATTCTCTCAGTACAATAATCAAGGCATCCCCCGGAGGGGATGTCTTTCTTATACCAGCGGCACGAAGCGAACCGCCATCTCCCGGCTGACCCCGATCCTCCCCTCCCGGTCTTTTTCAATCACGGTGAGATACTGGACAAAATCCCCCACGGGAATGACCATCCGCCCCCCTGGACCCAGTTGGGTCACAAGGGCCTGGGGAATCCTCGACGGCGCCGCGGTGACGATGATGCGGTCAAAGGGGGCCTCCTCTGCCCACCCCGCCTTGCCGTCACCGAGCTTGAAGTGGATATTGCCATATCCCATGGCCAGGAGCCGGTTTTTCGCCCCAAGATGCAGGGCCTCGATGATCTCCACCGTGTACAGGGCTGCCACGAAGGGGGCGATCATGGCGCTTTGATAGCCGCAACCCGTGCCGATTTCCAGAACCCGGTGGTGGGCCGCCAGTTCCAGGAGCCGGGTCATGTGAAGCACCAGCGAGGGCTGGGAGACCGTCTGGCCATGACCGATGGCCAGGGGGGCGTCCACCTCCCGGTAAGCGGAGGGGTCCTCCAAGAAATCCCGCCGGTTGAGGGAAAGATAGTGCTTTACGAGACTTTCCTCGGATACCTTCATTCGTCACACCTCCCACTGACTCTTATACCCCTTGGGCCGCCGACACACCCAGGAAAAGGAAGAAGACCACGGCCTTCGCTGTGGTCTTCTTCCTTCACTCCTGTTCACTGATGGCGATTTTGTTGCCGTCCTTCAAAAAGGTCTGACCCAGAACCACCACCTGGTCGTCTTGTTTCAAACCGCTGAGAATTTCAAGATTGTCCCCGTTGGTGATCCCGGGTACGACGGCAATCTTCTGTGCGTACTCACCCGCCACCACGAAGACATGGGGGTCCTCGTCCCGACTCAGAACGGCTCTTTTGGGCACCACCAGGGATTCTCGCCGATCCACGATGATTTCAATCTCGGCGTACTCCCCGGGCCAGGTCCGGGTGTCGTTTTCCTCGAGGGCGATGGTCACCTCGTAGAGTCCGGCGTTGCTGGAGGGGATGTTGTTGATGCTGGTGATGCTTCCCGGAATCCTGACATTGAGATTGCCCTCCGGGTAGATGATGGTTTCCATGCCCTTTTTAAGGCGGTCCAGCTGGGCCGAGGTGACCTTGGTGGTGGCCACCCGGTTTTCTGAGGAAATGATCTGCATGGCCAGGGTATTGTTCACCGTCTGGCTCTCAGAAATGAATACCGCCGCGACAATGCCGTCGATGGGACTTTTGATGAAGCGGTCCTCGAGATCCTGTTCCCTGAGATTCACCTGGTTGTCATAGGCGTTTCGGGCGTCGAGATAGCGCTGGTTCAACTGATTGAGATTGGACCGGGTGGTGTCGTATTCCGACTTGGAAATGGCTCCGATCTCATAGAGGGCGGTCTGGCTTTTGAAGAGTTCTCTCAAGTCCAGCAACTGGGTATAGAGATTGTCCCTCTGGGTCCTCAACTGACTTTCAGTCAGACTCAGATTGCTTTCAAAATCCTCGGTGTTGAGGCTGAAAAGCACGTCCTCCTTCTTCACATAGTCGCCGGTCTGGAAATTGATCTGTTGCACCTCGCCCATGCCCCCGCTCATGACATCAAAGAGGTCCTCCGCATTGATTTCACCGATGGAAAAAAACTTCTCCACCACGGGCTCCCTGGTCACAGACATGGTTTTGACGGGTACCGTCGGTTCTATGATTTCTTCATTGGATTCTCCGGAGCATCCGGTGAAAATCACCGCCACCGCCACGAGAATGATCATCCATTTATACATTCAATTCACCCCGTTTCTTTAGCTTGTATCCTTCAATGATTCCGTACATGATGGGGATGTACACCAGGGTCAGGATGGTGGTGACCAGGAGTCCGAATACCAGTGTAAATCCGAATTGTTCGTAGTAGACTTCCTTGAAGGTCAGTGGGAGGACCCCGCCGATGGTGGTCATGGTGGTGGCCAGGACCGGATTGAACCGGGTGATTCCCGCCTCCACGATGGCTTCCTTCAAGGCCATGCCGTTGCTTCTGAGATAATTCATGTAATCGATGAGGACGATGGCGTCGTTGACGGCGATTCCCACCAGGGCCACGAGTCCCATGAAGGCGTAGAAGCCGAATTCGTTCCCGGTCAGACCCAGTCCCACGATGACCCCGACCAGGGCCATGGGCACCGTGAGGAGGATGGCGAAGGGCTGCAGGATGGAATCAAACTGCAGGGTCAGGATGATGAAGACCAGGAAGACCGCCAGAATCATGCTCTGGGCCAGGATGCCGAAGTTTTCCTGGATTCCTGCCACATCCCCTCCGTAAAGAAGACTGACTCCGGCGGGCATGTTGTACCGGGCCGTTTCTTGATCAAAAATTTCTTGAAAATCATTGACGTTGTAACCCTGTCTCAAGTCCGCCTCGATGGTGATGGTCCGCTCGCCGTTGGTGTGACGGATGGCATTGAGCCCGCTGACCTCCCGGATTGATGCGACATTCCTGATGGGAATCATCTCTCCGCTTCGGGTCGCGATGACCAGGGCGTTGATGGCGTTGATGTCACTCAACCCCGTTTCAGAGTATTTGAGCACCACAGCCACCTCCTCCCGCTGGTCTCTGAGGATGGTGGCCTCCACCCCTTCGATCTGCGCCCTGAGCTGATTTGAAATGTCCAGGACGCTCAGTCCCAGGAGCTGGGCCTTGGTTTCCTGGATGTCGATGAGAATCTGGGGCGCCCCGTCCTCCGAGGTGGACTCGATATTGTAGACCCCCTCGATATCCGACAGAATGGCCTGATAATCCTTGGAGACCTGGTTCAAGGCCTCAAGGTCGTCCCCGATGAGTTCAAGTCCGATGGGCTTGCCCACCGGCGGACCTCCGCTGGAAACGGATTCAACAAAAATATCGGCCCCGGGGATTCTGGTGATGGTATCCAGGACCTCCTCCGCCAGGAGGAAGCCTGAAACGGAGTTTCTTTCCGCCTTGGGTGAAAAAACCACGCTGATTCGGGCCCGGTCGAGCTCGGCACCGCCGATGGTGGAGTTGAAGGACTCCACCCAGGTCTCCTCCCTGAGGTAGGCCTCCACGGCATCAACCACCCGGGCGGTTTCCTCCAGGGTGGTCCCCCCCGGCGTATCCACGATGATGTCCACGGAGGTGGGCTCGTTTTCGGGAAAGAAGGCTATTTTGACCACTCCGGCTGGAATCAGGGCCACGCTGGCTACAAAAACCACTCCCCCCGCCAGCAGGGCCAGGAGGGTTCTTTTCCTGGAATTCAGAATTCCGGAGACGAAGCCGCTGTAGGCCCCCATCAGCCGGCTGTCGTCGATGGTGCCGTCGGCGGTGAAGAAGGACTTGTAGGTCATCACGAAGCCGAAAAAGATGGCGGCCACCACGGCAATCAGATAATTGTACTCGTTGCTGAAGGCATAGAAGCTCAGGCCGGCGACCAGCACCACCCCGATGATCTTGATATAGGCCTCATGGATCTTGTTTTCAAACCGGACCTCCCCCTTGACGATTCTCTGATAAATCGCCGGAATAATGGTGACTGAAACCAGGAAGGAGGCCACTAGAGTGATGATGATGGTTCTGGGAATGGTATTGACAAAGGCGCCGATGATCCCCGGCAGAATCGCCAGAGGGAAAAAGGCCGCGATGGTGGTGAGGGTCGCCGCCAGGATGGGGAACCCCACCTGGTTGATGCCCACGACAGCGGCATCCCTGGGCTCAAGTCCCAGCTTTCTCACCCGGTCGATGTTCTCCATGGCGATGATGGAGTTGTCCACCAAAAGCCCCAGGGAAACGATGAGGCCCAGGACTGCAAAGGTGTTCAAGGAAATGCCGACGACGCTCAGGACTCCCAGCGTCAGGAGGAGGGACAGGGGGATGGAAATGGATACGATCATGGACTCCCTGAACCCGATGAAAAGAAAGAGGACGATGATGACGACAATGAGTCCCGATACCGCACTTTCCTGAATCTTGGCCAGGTCGTTGTTGACATTGACGGCCAGGTCGTTGGTGACGTCCACCTGCAGGTCTTCAGGAAAGAAAATTCCCCTGCCGGAATCAAAAAAGCGCTTGATGGTGTCGGAGGTCCCCACCACATCGCTGCCCGCCTGTCTTTTGACGGAAATGAGAAGGGAGGGATAGATCTCCGTACTCAGGTCTCTGACAAAGGTGCGGTTGTACTCCCGGACGGTTTCACTGGATTCGATCACCTCGGCGATGTCCCTGAGAAAGACATTCTCACCGGTACTGGTGGTGATCATGGTCATTTCAATGGCTTCAATATTGTTGAAGGACTCGTCCACCCTGAGATTGTAGCGGATGCCGTTGAGATTCGCCTCCCCCACGGGCAGACCCACGTTCAGACCCTGGATTCCCTGTCTCACCTGGTCCGTGGTGATGCCGTAGGCCATCATTCTGGTCTGGTTCAGTATCACATGGATTTCCTTGTCCAGGGTTCCGAATATCTCCACCTCGTCCACGCCGGGAATCCGCTCGATCTCCGCCTGGATGCTCTTTGCGATATCCGTCAGTTCAAATAGCGTATAGTTGCCCGCCAGAGTGACCTCCATCAAGGGGATATCCGACGAATTGAAGGCGCTGGTCTGGGATTTGAGCACCCCCTCGGGAAAGGTGATTTCGGAGAGCTTGTTGTCAATCTCGAGTTTCTTCCGGTCGATGTCCACCCCGTCCTCAAAGCTGACGGTAACGGTGGAAAAACCGAAATTGGACTCCGAAGTGATTTCATCCACGTTGTCGATGCCGCCGAGCTTGTTCTCGATGGGATCCGTCACCAGGGCCTCCACATCCTCGGGACTCGCCCCCGGATAGGTGGTCTGGATGAATATGGTGGCGAAATTGATTTCCGGCAGGGACTCCTTGGGTAAGAAGACCGCCCCGCTGATGCCCAGGGCCAGAATCAGAATGATGATCAGAATCGTCATCTGGAACTTGTTGATGAACAGTTTGGCGATCCTGCCGATGAAGTTTTCCTTGATTTTCAGTTCTGGAATATCGCGTTTGTCTGCCATGTGGTTTCTTCCTTTCTAACGAATTTCCTCAATGAGCCTGATGGCCTCTTCAAAGCTGCTGCCGTAGCCGTCCGCTCCAAGCTCCTGCCAGGAAAAGCCCTTGACGTCCAAAGCCTTCCCTCCGACAATGATTTTCAGTTTTTTCAGTCGGGCCTCTTTTTTCACCGCATAAATCGTATTTTTCAAAGTGTCCATGTATTGCGGGAGGGTGATGGTCAGCACCAGGACCCTGGCCTTCAATTCCACGAGGATGTCGATCAAATGGTCCGTGGGGACATCTCCCCCGAGATAGAAGGTGTTCCATCCCTCGAACTCCATCAGATCGCTCATCATCTTCGCCCCCATGGTGTGAGGGTCGCCGTTGACCGCCATGGTCACGGCGACCCGGTCACAGGCCACCCTTTCCTCCAGGTAAGTGTAGAGACCGGCGATGGCCGTCTGGGTCACATTGGTGATGTAGTGTTCCCGGGCCACGTTGATTTCATTGCGTTCCCACAACTCACCCACCCTTCTCAGGGTATTCATGAAGACTCTGTCATAGAAGATTCTGGGATCCAGCCCCTTGTCCAATTCCCGGCTGACCAGGGCCAGGGCCCGGTATTTCTGATTCTCAAGCAGGTATCCGAGATACTTGTCAGCCACCTCTTGATAGACGGGATCGAGTTCTCCCCGGGTCATCCCCTCATAGATTCTGAGGCGGCTTTTTTTCTCCGGAGTACGCCCCAGGAGAAAATCCAGAGAAGTGTCAAAGGTTTCCGCCATGTGAATCAAGAGAAGGTGATTGGGGAAGCGCTTGTCGGTTTCATAGTTGGCAATGGTGGTCTGAGCCACGCCCAGGGACCTGGCCAGTTCAAACTGGCTGAGTCCGCTTTCATTTCTCAGGCTTTTCAATATTTTTCCAAAGGATTGCACGCTCATCACCTCGGCTTATAGTTACCTCTTTTCGCAATATATAAACACAATTTTCTTATTTTTAACACATTATGTGTTTTCCCTACCCGAGCCTCCTGCCGGCGCTTTCTTTGAGGGGCGTCTGATGCCTTTCAAAAGAAAAAACCTTTGCTTATGACAAAAATGCGTGTATAATAATACCATGTATTAATACTTGGTGCTAATTATTGGAGGTGCCCCATGGACTTACCTGTTTTAACCATCGGAAAATTCACAGCCCGGGTTCCCATCGTACAAGGCGGCATGGGGGTCGGAATCTCCCTCTCCTCACTGGCGGGACACGTGGCCTTGAACGGCGGAATCGGTGTCATTTCCGGCGTGGAAATCGGATTCAAGGAACCGGATTACCTGAAAAACAAGATCGAAGCCAACCGAAGAGCCCTGAAAAGACATATCCAGGAAGCGAAACGCATTTCACAAAACGGTGTGATCGGTGTCAATATCATGGTGGCTGTCAATAACTTTGAAGAATACGTCAAAACCGCCGTGGCGGCGGGGGCGGACATCATCTTTTCCGGGGCGGGACTCCCCCTCAACCTGCCCCAGTTGACCCAGGGTACGGCAACGAGTCCCGTTCCCATCGTCTCCTCCGGCAGAACCGCCCGGGTCATCTGCAAGACCTGGGACAAGCGCTTCGGCATCCTGCCGGATGCCATGGTCCTGGAGGGTCCCCTGGCCGGCGGCCATCTGGGCTTCAGTCTGGAGGACCTGCACGATCCCGAGGTCACCCTGGAAAACATACTGGGGGATGTCCTCAGAGAAATCGCACCCTATGAAGAAAAATACGGAAAAAAAATCCCCATCATCGCCGGTGGCGGCATCGATTCCGGGGAGGCCATGGGCCGGATCATCGCCCTGGGCGCCACCGGAGTCCAGGTGGGAACCCGCTTTGTCGCCACTGAGGAATGTGATGCCTCGGACGCCTTCAAGCAATCCTACATCGATGCCAGGGAGGAGGATATCACCCTCATCAAATCCCCCGTGGGCATGCCGGGAAGGGCGGTGATGAGTCCTTTTCTGGAAAAGGTCATCACCCATACCAATGATTCCTTCAAATGCTTCGCCAACTGCCTCAAGCCCTGTGATCCCAGAACCGCCCCCTATTGCATCGCCGATGCCCTCATCAATGCGGAGCGGGGCAATTTTCTCAGGGGCTACGCCTTCGCGGGCGCCCTGGCCTACAGGATCACCAGGATTCAAAGCGTCAAGGAAGTCATGGAGGAACTCCTCGGCGGCGCCAGGACCTATCTTGAAAATCTCAAATGACCCCTCAGGGGTCTTTTTTTATCTTTTGATATCCTTATATGCCTTTTCCCAGGACCCAGGAGTTGACTTATTGTTTCTTCAGGATGATAATGGAAATAACGACATCGTCAAAAGGGGTACTCATGAAACCGTTTCTCACCTACATACAGGAAGAAAACCACAAGCTCTTTTTAAGAGGCCTGCCCTACGCCACCATCATCGTCCTGGCCTATACCATTCTGGCGCTATTTTTGAAATTGGAACAAAAGCTGGTCTTCTACCTCATGGGACTCCTGCTCTTTCTGCTGCTTTATCAATGGCTCGTCCAACATCTGACGGCCAGGGCCTGGATGGAGCATCTTTTCGTCGGGACCCTGATTCTATGGGGCATCGCCAGGATCAATGTCTCCCCCGAATCCATCACCGCCCATGTCCCCCTGGTGGCGATTCTCTTCGCTTTTTCCGCCCTGCTCTACTTCGAGCCCAGGACTTCCGTCATCATGAACCTGCTGACCCTGACCCTGATCTCCATCAGCCTCTACGGCCAGCTGGGAGGGAGCTTTTTTACATATTTCATGAATTATCTCCTGGTGCTCAGTCTCAGCACCCTGATCAGCCATTTCAACCTGGCCAACCGCCGCCTGCTCTTCGAACAGAACCAGAAGGTTTCCGAATACAGCCAGGAACTGAAGCATCTCAATCTTCAGCTCTCGGAGGAAAATGTTTCGCTCTTTGACGTCATGGAGGACTTCGGCGCCTTCAGCGACGCCATCATGACGGAGGAAAATACCTCTGAAACCCTCTTTCTTCAAAGAATCTTCGACAAACTCATCAAAATGGTGCCCATCGCCCAAGGGGGGACCATCTATACCATGGACCAGGGAATCGTCAACTTTGTCGCCTGCAAGGCCTACGACCTCGACTCCTTGAACCGGTTGAAGATTCCTGCGGCGGCCTTCAATCTGCCCCAGAAAAACGTCCAGATCGTCAGAAACATCAATCAGCGGCTCACGGGCATCCACTGGACCGGGGAAGAGCGCCGCATCTACCTCACAGCCACGCGGGATATCCGGGAGACCCTGATCTTCCAGCTGGAACTGACCCCTTTCAAGAGAATCGGCGTCAGCCTGGACCTGTTCAAGGACAGCTCCTGCCGGTTCTCCGGCGCCACCGTCAAGAAGGTGGAGGCCTACCGGGCCCTGCTCCAGTTCTACTACACCCACCGCAGTCTCAAATCCCTTCAGGGGGAACTCACCGAGGAAATCATCCGGTCCCTGATCAAGTTCCTGGATATCCACGACCCCTCGACCAAGGGACATTCCGTGGAGGTGGCGGAGATTTCCAGAGACCTGGCCAAAAACCTGGGTCTGCCCCTCAAGTCCAGAGAAACCATCTACTGGGCGGCTCTCCTTCATGACATCGGCAAGCTGCATATCGATTATGAAATCCTCAATAAAAAAGAGCCTCTCACCGAGGCGGAATACGATCGAATCAAGGAACACCCGGCTTCCGGAGCCGACGCCCTGGAGGACAGCGCCGTCCTCAGGCCCCTGGCCCGGATCATCCGCTACCACCATGAACGGTATGACGGCAAGGGCTACCCCATGGGTCTCAAGGGTGAAGAGATTCCCTTCGAGTCCCGCATCATTTCCGTGGCCGATGCCTTTGAAGCCATGACGGCAAACCGAAGCTACCGCAAGGCCCTCGATGTGGCCTCCGCCGCCGAGGAACTCAAGAAGAACGCCGGCACCCAGTTTGATCCAAGGGTGGTGGACATCATGCTCCAGATGATCCATCAAAAAAATCCTGACTGATCAGGATTTTTTTAATGTGAAGTTCATCTGTGAAACCATCATGCCGGAGAACATCAGCAGGATGCCTGCCAGTCCCCTCGAGGTCAGCACCTCGCTCAAGAGGAGCACACCGGCCAGGACACCGAATACCGCCTCGAGGCTGAGGATGATGGCGGCATGGGAGGGTTTGGCGAATTTCTGGGCCACGATCTGCAGGGTGTAGGCCACCCCCACGGAGAGCAGGCCGCCGTAGAGAATCGGCACCAGGGTGATCTGAATCATGGCGAAGGTGGTGACTTCAAAGATCATCCCCACCAGCAGACTGAGGATGGCAGTGGTCAGGAACTGGATCACCGACAATTTCAAAGCGTCATGGCTTCTGACAAAGTAATCGATCAGGAGAATATGGCTGGTCCAGAAAAAAGCTCCGATCAGCTGGTAGACATCCCCGATATTGATGGCCATGGACTCGCTGACGGTGAGAAAATAGAGTCCGATCAGGGCCAGCACGGCGCTGACGATATTTTTGAAAGTCAGGGGATGCTTGAAAAAGACCCCGGCCAGGGGTACGAAAATGATATACATCCCGGTGATGAAGGCCGCCTTTCCCGCCGTGGTGTAGATCATTCCCACCTGCTGCAGAGAGGCCGCTATGAAGAGTACCGATCCCAGTATGACTCCCGGAACAAGACTGGACTTGACCGCCGGCATCAAGGGGGCGGTGGTTTTCTTAGTGTGATAGTGTCTCATGATGGGGATCAGGAAGAGGGCCCCCAGCAAAAACCGTATTCCGTTGAAGGTGAAGCTACCCATGTTTTGAGCGCCGACCCGCTGGGCGACAAAGGCGCTCCCCCAGATAGCCGCCGTAAGAAGTAAGAGTAGGTTTCCCTTCAATGCCTTTCGATCAATCATCCCTGCACCTGATGTAAGGACTCCCATGAAGCCTGAGCCATTACCCTTTCATTTTTTTGCCTTCCTTAGCAATCTTATCATCTTGAGGTTTGTTTTCCAAGATTTTCTAAGGAATCCCGGCCACTTTCTTCAGGCCGGTCCAGTAGCGGAGGTCAGCACCCATGTCAGATAGAAATGTGATTGAAATCTCATGCCTTTTTTGATAACATGACGTTAATCACAAGGAGGACTGCAAATGTATGAAATTTCGATTTTTAACAAGATTGCCGAATCAGGGCTTTCCCTGCTGACCGAGGACAAGTACCGGATCAAGCATGAATCATTGGATTCCGCCGACGGAATCGTGGTCAGAAGCTATGACTTGAAGGAAGTCACCTTCCCTGACAATCTCAAGGCCATTGCCCGGGCCGGGGCGGGGGTCAACAACATTCCCGTCGAAGCCTGCTGCGAAAAGGGGATCGTGGTCTTCAACGCACCGGGGGCCAACGCCAATGGCGTCAAGGAACTCACCCTGCTGGGGATGCTGATCAGCTCCAGGAAAATCTGTGAAGGCGTCGCCTGGGCACGCTCCCTCACTGGCGATGTCGCCTCCCTGGTTGAAAAGGGCAAGAAAAACTACGCCGGACCGGAACTCAAGGGAAAAACCCTGGGAGTCGTAGGCCTGGGCGCCGTGGGCGTGGAGGTCGCCAACATGGGGGTCAAGATGGGAATGAAGGTCATGGGTTACGATCCCTTCCTATCCCTGGAGCGGGCCCTGGGCCTGTCCTGGGACGTCCAGTACCATCAGTCCCTGGACCCCCTCCTCAGAGAAGCCGACTACATCAGTATCCATGTGCCCCTGATGGCGGAAACCAAGGAAATGTTCAACCAGGAAGCCTTCGCCAAAATGAAGGACGGGGTCAAAATCATCAACAATGCCCGGGGCGGGCTGGTGAAGGACGCGGATATCATCGCAGCCCTCCAGAGCAAAAAAGTGGATCGCTACGTCACCGATTTCCCCAATGAAATCCTCAACCAAGTCGAGAACGTGGTGCCCATTCCCCACCTGGGAGCCTCCACCCCCGAATCCGAAGACAACAGTGCCGTCATGGCCGTGGAGGAGCTGAAGGACTTTCTGGAAAATGGCAATATCGTCAATTCCGTCAATTTCCCAGGCTGCTCCCTGCCCCGCACCCCCGGCACCCATCGGGTCACGGTGATGAGCCGGAACGCCAGCAATATCATCGGTCATATCTCCGAGGTGATGGCAAAGCACCAGCAAGGCATCGTGGACATGATCAACAAGACCCGGGGAACCTGCGGCTATGCCATCATCGACCTGGACAAGGCCGTGGACCAAGGTCTCATGGATGACTTGATGGCCATCGAAGGGGCCCAGCGGGTCTACAAACTCTAGCAATCCAAAGGGTGGCGCTTCAACAGAAGCACCACCCCTTTTCTTTATTTTTTCATGGGAATCTCGACTTCCTGCATCCAGGCCGGGTTTTGATCCTTTTTCAGGAAAAATTCCATGACGACCCCCATCAGGAGCAGGACTCCCAGGGTGGTCACAAAGCGCAGAGCCGTGAATTCAGGTCCCAGAAATTCGGTCTCAACCAGCAGCTGGGGAATCTTGAGGGCCGCCCAGGCCCCCAGGAAGACCACCATGTTGTGGATGCTCGCCCCCTTGCGCAGAAGGGATGCCGCAAGGGGAAAGGCGATATACAGGGGCCCCGTGGGCAGGGTGCCGAAGACCAGGGCGAAGGCGGTTCCCTTGACCCCGGCATCCTTGCCCAGCCACTTCTGAATCGCATTTTTGGGAATCCACACCTCGGAGAGTCCCATCAGCAGGAAAACCGGGGGCATGATGAGGGCCATTTCCTTGAAATACTGAGCCGCAATGATCCCTGAATCCATCGCCAGTTGGGGGAGGGTGAAAAAGAGAATGCCGTAAAGGACCAGGACCAGGAGGGGTGCTCTGAAAGCCTTCATGATAAAATCCCTCCCATGATGACCGCGATGACCAAGGCCCCTAGAAAACTCAGGCCGTTGCGCAGCAGGGCGAACTGCCTGCCGAAGACCTTCGATTCGAGGGGGAAGGTGACGACCCCCACCATGACCAGGGTGGTGATGAAGGCGGTGATGGTCATCACCGTGGCTCCGGATCTGAGAAGAGATCCCGCCATTGGAAAGGCCACGATCGAGGGAATCAAAGTAATCGCGCCGACGACGGCGGCCAGAATCGTTGCGAAAAAACCCGCCTCCTGGCCAAGGAGTCTTTCAATCATCCCCGGGGAAAGGATGCCCAGGGTCAGCCCCACGATGCCGATCACCAGGAGCAGGCTCGGCAGTGACTTGACCAGGGCTTTTTTGGCCACCTTGAAGGCCTTTTTTGTTTTTTGCGGACTTTTGAAAAACGAAGCCGCCAGTGCCGTCAGCACCAGGGTGTAGATTACGATCACCGTTGACATGTCATTCCCCTGCTTTCTGTGTTTTTTGGATGGCCTTGAACCGGTCCACCACGCCGTCAATCATTTTTCTTCTTCTGTCCAGGACCCTGATCCAATTTTCCAGTTCAATGATTCCCGCATCATTGACGCGGTAGACCCGTTTTCTCGGACCGTGGTCTGATTCCTGCCAGCAGGAGCTGACAAAGCCTTCCCTTTCCATTCTTCTAAGGCTCCGGTAGAGGGTGCTGGTATTGAAGGTCTCCGTCTCATAGCCCATCCTGGCCAGGGCTTCCGTGATGCCGTAGCCGTAGTTTTCCCCTTCGTAGAGAACCAGCAGAATGGCTACTTCAAGAAATTTTTCAGTTTTGTGATGCTTCACCTTGCAGAACACGCCCTGCTGGTCCATCCGATTCACCTCCACTATATGCAATGTGTATATAGTTTATATGCACTTAGTATAGGGGAAGCCCCCCTGCCCTGTCAACCTATTTAAATTAAAAAAACTGCCCGGTCAAAGCAGTTTTTTGAAGCTGGCTCTTTTTTTATGCTGCCGGTGGGGGAACTTGTTCCAGTGATTCCTCACCTTGTGGTTGTCCTCAAGCTGGGGGTTGAGATCCCCGTACCGGATCCCGTTCTTGAGGAAGGCCTTCATGAACTCTGTAAAGAGAATGGCCGGAATCCCCTTCCCCTGGAGCCCTGGATCGACGGCGATCAGGGCCAGTTCCACCCGGTCATTGACTTTGAAGGCCCTCAGTATCCTGAAAAATCCGAAGGGAAAGAGGTGTCCCCGGTTTCTTTGAAGGGGTTTCACCAGGGAGGGAAAACCGATGCCGAAGGCCATCAGCCGGTCCTCCTCATCGAGTATCAGCCGGATGAAATCCGGTTGAACCAGGGAGAAAAATTTATTTTTGTAATAGACCATCTGGTCCTCGGTGATTTCAGTGATGTTGTACAGATCCCTGTAGCAGACGTTGATCAGTTTGAAAATATCTTCAATATGGGGCAGGAAATCCTTGGCGGACTTCGCCTCAAGCACCTTCAGATGGTACTTCTTTTTCAGATTTTCACTGAGGGCGCTGAGTCTTGGATCCAGGGTGTCCGGGATGGCCACTTCATATTCATACCAGGTCACATCAAGGCGGTAGCCCAGTCTTTGTATGTATTCAGGATAATAAGGATGATTGTACAGGGTGGTCATGGTGCCGGTTTCGTTGAATCCCTCGGTGAGCATCCCCTCTTCATCGAGATCCGTGAATCCCAGGGGCCCCTGGACGATTTTGATGCCTTTGGATCCGAGATACTGCTCCACCGCACCGACCAGGGCCTTGAAGACCTCGAAGTCATCAATCGCGTCGATATAGCCGAATCGGCCTCGCTGGTCCTTGAATTTCTCAATGGCCTTGTAATTGATGATTCCGGCGATGCGCCCCACCACCCGGTCTCCTTCAAGGGCCAGAAAGAGCCTGGCCTCGCAGAATCCGAAGGCGGGATTCCTTCGGGGATTGAAATTATCGAAGTCATCCTTCATGATCCCGGGAACGTAGCGGGGATCCTCATGGTAGAGTCGGTAGGGAAATCTGACAAATTCCTTCATGTCCTTTTTGCTCTTCACCTCGATGATCTTCATAGATATCCTCCTTAGCCGGTCAGTTTCATTATACCTTGCCATTGAAATATTTTGAATATTTTTATTTTTTTCAATTCAGCTCAAGAGTGATATAATTGTATAAAACAAAGGAAGGTGGCGTCTTATGAGTAAAGTTTCAATCGATTGGAGCAAATTGGGATTTGATTACATGAAAACTGACTATAGCTACATCTCCTACTGGGAAAACGGGAGTTGGGATGAAGGACAGCTGGTCGAGGATGATGAAATCAAAATCTCCCAGGCTTCCACTGCCATTCATTACGGTCAGCAATGCTTTGAGGGCCTCAAGGCTTATCGCACCGAGGATGGTTCCATCCAGCTGTTCCGGGTCGACGAAAACGCCAAGCGCATGGCCGAGAGTGCCAAAAGAATTCTGATGCCCGAGGTTCCCGTGGACAAATTCATCGATGCCGTGATGCAGGTGGTCAAGGCCAATGAAGATTACGTCCCCCCCTACGGCACCGGAGCGACCCTTTATCTCAGACCCTATCTCATCGGCATCGGCAACAACATCGGCGTCAAGCCGGCACCCAAGTATCTCTTCGGTGTATTCTGCCTGCCGGTGGGCCCCTACTTCAAGGGCGGTTTGAGCCCCGTGAACTTCGAGGTGTCCAAGTTTGACCGGGCTGCACCCTACGGTACCGGAGCCGCCAAGGTCGGCGGCAATTACGCCGCCAGCCTGCTTTCCCACCAGGAAGCCGTCGACCACGGCTTTGCGGATGCCATTTATCTTGATCCTCTGACCCACACCAAAATCGAGGAAGTGGGAGCCGCCAACTTCTTCGGCATCACCAAGGACGATGTTTTCGTCACCCCGACCTCGCCGTCCATCCTCCCCAGCATCACCAAATTCTCCCTGATTCATCTTGCTGAGAAGGCACTCGGTATGAAGGTTTCCGAAGAAGACGTCATGATCGATGATCTCGATCGATTCAAGGAAGCCGGCGCCTGTGGCACCGCAGCGGTGATTACGCCCATCGGCGGCATCTCCTACAAGGACCAGCTTCATGTTTTCCACTCTGAAACCGAGGTGGGTCCTGTCACCAAAAAGCTTTACGATACCTTGACCGGCATGCAATTCGGTGAAATCGAAGCCCCTGAGGGCTGGATTTTCAAGGTCAAGTAGCTGAAGATCCGAAGGGTAGTCCCCTTCGGATCTTTTTTTTCTGTCCGTCATAGGTCTTCATAGGCCTTGACCTTCTCCATAAAATCGTTGAGTCTTTTTTCCTCACCGAGCTTTTTGCCTTCATAGTAGACCCTTTGTCTCAAATCCTCCGGCAGATAATCCTGCTTCACATAAGCCAGGGGATAGTCGTGAGGGTACAGATAGGGCTCCGGAGTTTTTTTGAAGCCCTTTTTCGTGGCGTCGGCGAGGTGGGGAGGCACTCTGCCCTGCCGGCTTTCCAGATCCTTCAGAGCCCGGTTGATTCCCAGATAGGCGCTGTTTGACTTGAGACTCAGGGCGTTGTAGAGGGCGGCCTCGGCGAGGATGATCCTCCCCTCGGGCATGCCTACGAAATTCACCGCCGAAAAGGCGGCCACCGCCACTTCCAAGGCCTTGGGATTGGCCAGGCCCACATCTTCGCTGGCGGCAATGATGATGCGCCTGGCAATGAATTTGGGATCCTCGCCGGCGGCAATCATCCGGGCGAGGTAATGGAGGGTGGCATCGGGATCCGAACCCCGCATGCTCTTGATGAAAGCAGAAATCACGTCGTAGTGGTTGTCCCCTTTTTTATCATAGTGGAGGACTTTTTTTTGAATGCACTCAGCGGCGATTTCCTCATCGATGGTGATGACCCCCTCCACGGCCCGGGTGGTCAGGATTCCCAGTTCCAGGCCGTTCAGGGCCCTGCGGGCATCTCCAGAGGAACGGTTCGCCAGAAAAGACAAGGCCTCGTCGGTGACCTCGATAGCCTGCTCTTTCAAAACCGGGTCTGCCGTAATGGCATGCCTTAGAATTTGTACGATGTCTTCTTCGGGAAGGGGCATCAGCTCGAAAACCAGACACCGGGACAGGAGGGCCGGATTGACCTCGAAATAGGGGTTTTCAGTGGTGGCTCCAATCAGGACCACCACCCCTTTTTCCACGTAGGGCAGGAGGGCGTCCTGCTGGATCTTGTTGAAGCGGTGGATTTCATCGATGAAGACAATGGTTCTGACCTGGTGAAAATCCAGCATTTCCTTGGCCCTTCCCACCATTTCCTTGATTTCCTTGATGCCGGAATTCACCGCATTGATGGTGATGAAATGACTGTGGGTCATTTTTGAAATCAACTGGGCGACGGAGGTCTTCCCCGTTCCCGGAGGACCATGAAAAATCATGGATGAGAGCCGGTCCGCCTCGATGCTTCTTCTGAGCATTTTTCCCTCACCCAGAATATGGTTCTGGCCAAGGACCTCTTCAAGAACTTTCGGTTTCATTCGATCACTCAAGGGCTTGAGATTTTCAAGGTACTTTTCCCCCACCCTGTCGATAAGATCCATACGTTTCCTCCTGACCTCGTTTTTCAATCCACTGCTTTTTTCCCTGTCATGTGGTGGATCTCAATTTGAATCATCTGGGTGATGTTCAGTTCCTTGGCCACCGCCCGCCTGACAATATCCTTGAATTCAGGGGCAAAATACTCCCCCAGGGCCAAGAGGGCCCGGCGCTTCTTTTCCCCCTCCAGGATTTTCGCTTCACCGAAGACGACCACGCTCTCGTATCGGGTGCTGAGGGCCCCGGGCAGCACCTGCTGGTTTCCCACCACCGTGAAGGAAACCTTGGGATGGGATACCAGAGCATCGATCTTGTGACCGGCCAAGGCCGAATGAAAGATGATGCTGTCCTCCCAGTACACGTAGTTCAGCGGGACCCCGTAGGGATAACCCCCGTCTCCCATGACACTGAGAAGGCCGTAGGATTGATTCCTGAGCAGGTCTGAAACCTCTTCATCCGCCATCAACTTGTCTTTTCGTCTCATTGGTCTGAACATGGCACTCCCTCCTGGAATTCGATGGACGGCTTTTCACGATTGACCAGGAAGGTCTGGCTGGTGCCGCCAAATCGCTGGACGACCAGGTCCTCCACCTCCTTGATGGCCATTAGAAAATCCTCATGATGGTCTCCTTCAAAGCCCACCAGTTGAAAAAACACATCCGTAGTCTCCAGGGTCATTTTCCCGAGCTCGCTTTGACGCCAGAGCCATTGGCGGGTCTGCACTTCATTGCCGCTGATGAAGACCAGTTCTCCCGGGGGTACCGGTTCAAAGGCCTCTTCACCGAAGGGCAGGTAGCGGTCACCCTCCAGGGAGAGTCTAACGGAAAGATCTCCGTGGATATCCTTCAAATCATGGCCCCCCAGGGAAATCACCCGTTTCAGGGACACGCTGTTGCAGCGGTCCACCAGGGCGTTGATCAAGGGGAGGTTGCCCCCCTTGAGCACCCTCTTGGTCATGGCCTCCACAGAATTTTGAAATTTGTTGGGATTGATCGCCACCCGGCTCAGGGCATCCCGATAGATTTTCACCTTCGGATGGGTTTTCAAGTCCTCCAGGGGAATCATCTCCCGGATGTGTGTTTCCCCCGCCCTCAAGGCGCCTTCATCCTCTTCGGTTGAAGGGGTGTTTTTCAGGCCTCTTGCCACGATGATGCCAAAGTTGACCTCAGGTATCTTTTCAAATACCCAGGGGCTTACTGAATATTTCATGAACTTCATCCTCCTTACCCTTTGAGCGCCATGACGCCTTTTTTGATGCCTTCGAGTCCTTCCAGCAGCATGCTCCGGGAACAGGCGAAATTGAACCTCAGGAAACCGTCCCCCGACGGACCGAACCAGGTGCCGCCGTCAAGGGCCACCCCACCCTTTTCGACCACGGTCTTTTCCAGAAGGCGGCCATCGGTTTCATAGGCCCTCAGGTCGATCCAGGCCAGATAGGTACCCTCCGGTTCCACCAGAACGGCCTCGGGCAGATGCTCGGCCAGATAATCCTTCATGGTGGCGATATTGCCCTCAAGATACTCAAGCAGGGCTTCAAGCCAGGCTTCTCCATCCCGATAGGCCGCCTCCGTGGCCGCGATGCTCAGTGGATTCTGAAAACCGATGCTGTTCCTTTCCAGTACCCGGTTGAAGCGTTCTCGGATTTTCGCATCGGCGATGATGATGCTGGAGGCCTGCATTCCGGCCAGATTGAAGGTCTTGCTTGGAGCGGTGCAGGTGATGGTGCGTGCCTCGAAGGCCTTGGAGATCGAAGCGAAGAAGGTGTGTCGATGACCGCTGAAAACCACGTCGTTGTGGATTTCATCCGCCAGAATCATCACGTCGTTTTCAAGACAGATTTCTCCGATCCGGGTCAGTTCCTCCCTGGTCCATACCCTTGAGACGGGGTTGTGGGGACTGCAGAGGATCATGAGGGTGGTCATGGGATCCTTGGCCTTTTCCTCGAGGTCCTCGAAGTCGATTTCATACCGGCCTTCCTGGTAAAGCAGGGGATTGTCCAGAACCTGACAACCGTTGTTGATGATGGATCGGGCAAAGGGGTAATAGACCGGCTGCTGGATGATCACCTTGTCTCCGGGCATGCAGAAGGCCTGAAGGACATAGTTCACCGCGGGTACGATTCCCGGCGTATAGGCGATCCACTCTTTCTCGATTTCATAATCGAAGCGCCTGCGGGTCCAGTCGATGATGGCCTGATAATAGGAATCCGGCCGGGCTGAATAGCCGAAAATGCCATGGTCCACGACTTTTTTCAGGGCTTCGAGAACGGGTTCCGGGGCCTTGAACTCCATGTCGGCGACCCAGAAGGGCTGTAGATTCTCCTCGCCGAAAAAGGCTTTCAAGGTGGCCTTGTCGTACTTCACCGCGTTGGTGTTTCTTCGGTCGATTACTGCGTCAAAGGATGCGGTCATCATTATCACTCCATTTCAAAAATTTTTGGTTGAGTCCCGGTGGGAGCCAGTATCCTCTTTCTGATAAAAAGCCACCTGGCGATGAAATAGCGGACGAGAAGATCCAGGACGATCATCAGCCAGATCCACAAAATCGGAGCCTCGATGACAAAGGTGGCCCAGAGCACCGCCGGAACCCGGACCAGCCAGATGCCGATCATGGTGTTGTAGAGGGGAAGATTGGGATATCCCGCCCCTCTGAAGACTCCGTGATAAAGCAGCATTAAATTCTGGGGAAACTGGGTGAAGCCCATGACCAGGAGATAGGTCCCTCCCAGGGGAATCAGGAGGGGTTCATCCGTCATCAGGCGCATGAGCAGCCCGGGAGCCCCGATGAGCATGCCGGCGCTGAGGGCGGTGATGAGGAGGGTGACCCGTTTGATTTCCGTGAAATAGGCCCGGGAAAGCTCCTCGTCCCCGGCACCGAGGGCCTGGCCGATGAAGGCGGTGGCGGCGATGCCGATTCCCGCGGCGGGCATGTAGGAAAAGGATTCCACCTGCAGGGCCAGCTGGTAGGCGGCATATTCGAGTTCCCCGTGAAAGAGGATGGCCCGGGAAACGAAAATTGAAGCAATCAGCCAGAAGGTGATTTCCAGGGAGGTGGGAATCCCGAACCTCAGAAGAGCTCTCAGAGCCTGAAGCGCAGAGTCATCCCCTGTCCCGGGGCCAGCGGTCCCCAGGGCCTTCAGGAAGCTCCTGAGGACCATGAGGCTCATGAGGGCCGCAAAGACATTGGCCATCAAGAAAGCGTAGCCGGCCCCCCGTATTCCCAGGGGTGGAAAAACTCCCGCGCCGAAAATCAGAACATATCCCAGCACCACGTTCACCAGATTGAGGAAGCCGACGATCATCATGGGGGTCTTGGCGTCCCCCGTCCCCTGCAGGACCCCTGACACAAAAAGGGTGATTCCGGCAAAGGGCAGGCTCAGGGCAATGATCTGGAGGAATTCCAAGGCCGTTTCAAGAAGCACCGGATTCTCGGAAAAAAGACTCAGCATGGCCTCTGCGGTTCTGAATAGAATTCCCATGATCAGAATCCCCATGATAAGGACGAAGATGAGGCCTCCCCGGGCCACCGTTTGGATGTCCCCGTGCCGGCGGGCGCCGAATTTTCTCGCCACATAGGCGGCCGCCCCCACGCCGATCCCCTTGAAAAAAGACCAGAGAATCCTGAAAACCAGATTGCCGATGCCCACCGCCCCCACGGCCAGGGGACTCACCCGTCCCATATAGGCCATGGTCACGGTACCGGCGAACATCTGCAGAAAGTTTTCACCGGTGATGGGCAGAATCATTCCTAGTATTTTTTGTTTGATTGCCTTGGATTCTCCCCTGGTATACATGGCTCACCCGATGTCACTTTCATGAATTTTAACAAACAAGCGGAATTCCCCACCCTCTAAGCCACCTTGCTCGCTTTAGCGAGAGCGTAGGGTGGGGATGGATAGTTTTGACCAAAAGTGACATTATTTGACATATTTATTCAGTGATGTATGATACAATTGAGGTGATACCAATGAATTTAGATACAAATAACCATTCAGTGTACATGCTCAATTATCACTTGATTCTTGTTGTGAAATACCGGAGAGAAGTCATTACCTCTACAATATCTGAGAGACTTGAAGAAATCTTCGAGTATATTTCACCACGGTATAAAATCACACTTGAAGAATGGCATCACGACCAGGACCACATTCATGTACTTTTTAGGGCACAACCTCATTCGGAAATCTCGAAGTTCCTGAATGCTTACAAAAGTGCCAGTAGTCGGTTGATTAAGAAAGAGTTTCCTCAAATCCGTAAAAATCTATGGAAAGAGTTTTTCTGGAGCAAGAGTTACTGCCTGCTAACTACTGGTGGTGCTCCCATTGAAATTGTCAGGCAGTACATTGAAAGTCAAGGTCAAAAAGTGAGATGATTCCGTGAAACGTGCCTATAAATATCGTATTTACCCAAATAAAGAACAGACGACATTCTTTGCCAAGAACTTCGGCTGCGTACGGTTCATCTACAACAAGATGCTTGCCGATAAGATCGAGCATTACAAGAAAACAGGGATGATGCTCAATAATACTCCTGCGCAGTACAAAGAGGAGTACGAGTGGCTCAAAGAGGTGGATAGTTTGGCGCTGGCCAATACTCAGCTCAATCTACAAAAGGCATTTAGGAATTTCTTTAGAGACCTATCTGTGGGATTTCCAAAGTTCAAGTCAAAGAAAGACAACCATTTTTCCTATACGACGAACAATCAAAATGGCACCGTGTATTTTGATGATGACCGTATTAAATTGCCTAAACTCAAAACACTTGTCAAAGTAAAAAAGCACAGAGACTTTGAAGGTAAAATCAAGTCATGCACGATTTCCAAGACCCCTTCGGGCAAGTACTTTGTCTCTGTTCTCGTAGAAACCGAGATTGAAAATCTTCCTGAGTCAGGTCATCAAGTAGGCATTGATGTCGGAATAAAGAATTTTGCAATCTGTTCTGATGGAAAAGTCTACGAAAACCCCAAGTGGCTCAGAAAATCTGAGAAGCGATTGGCCAAGCTCCAAAAGGATCTCTCGCGAAAGACAAAGGGTAGTCGAAACAGAGCTAGAGCTCGCCTAAGGGTTGCAAAGATGCATGAGAAGATTTCCAACCAACGTCGTGATTTTCTACAAAAGGTCAGTACTCAGATCATTCGCGAAAACCAAGCGATAGTGATCGAGGACCTAAGGGTGAAGAACATGATGAAGCATCATAAGTCAGCCAAAGCAATATCCGAAGTCTCATGGAGTACATTCAGAGAAATGTTGGCGTACAAGTCTCAGTGGTATGGTAGAGAACTCGTGATCGCCCCTGCCAACTATGCTAGTTCCCAACTGTGTTCAGAATGTGGCTACAAGAACCCCGAGGTAAAGAACTTAGCCCTTCGGGAATGGACATGCCCTCAGTGTGGCATAGTCCACGATAGAGATATCAATGCGGCTAAAAACCTACTGAAACTAGCTATATAGTTTTGGTACTATCGAGGTCGGTGCGACCTTATGAGCCTGGGTAAACTTGTTCCGTTAGGGATATTGACCAGGAAGCTCCCACTTCTACAAGTGGGGGTAGTTCACAAACAAGGAGTGAATCAAATGATCAACGTGACATTGAAGGATGGATCAGTAAGACAATATGAACCGGGGATCACTTTACTGGAAGTGACCAAGGATATCAGCGGCAGACTCTACAAGGAGGCCATCGTCGGGGAGGTCAACGGCGAGGAGGTGGATCTTTCCCATGTCCTGACCGGGGATGCGACGGTGGGCATCTTCACCTTTGAGGATGAAGAGGGCAGGCATGCCTTCCGACACACCAGTTCCCATATCATGGCCCAGGCGGTGCAACGCCTCTTTCCGGGAACACAGCTGGCCATCGGTCCGGCCATCAAGGACGGATTCTACTACGATATCGATTCCGACCATGTCTTCACCCCGGAGGATCTTGAACTCATTGAAGCCGAAATGAAGCAGATCATCAAGGAGGATCTCCAACTCCACCGTTTTGAACTCCCCCGGGAAGAGGCTCTGGCCTTCATGGCGAAGCGGGGGGAATCCTACAAGGTGGAACTGATTTCGGACCTGCCGGAGGACGAGAAAATCTCCTTCTACCAGCAGGGAGAATTCGTGGACCTGTGCGCCGGCCACCACGTGCCCAGCACCGGCAAGGTGAAATCCATCAAGCTCCTCAGTCTGGCCGGGGCCTACTGGCGGGGGGATGAAAAGAAAAAAATGCTTCAAAGAATCTACGGCACCTCCTTCCCCAAAAGCTCCCTGCTGACCGACTACCTCGAGCGCCTGGAGGAAGCGAAGAAAAGAGACCACCGCAAGCTGGGAAAAGAGCTGGAGCTCTTCGCCCTCCTGGACGAAGGTCCCGGTTTCCCCTTCTTTCTGCCCAAGGGGACGGTGCTGAAAAACGAACTGCTCAAATACTGGCGTGAACTTCACGAACGAGAGGGTTATGTGGAAATCGAAACCCCCATCATCCTGAACCGCCAGCTGTGGGAAACCTCCGGTCACTGGTACCATTACCGGGAAAACATGTACACCCTGAAAATCGACGACGAGGATTACGCCATCAAGCCCATGAACTGTCCGGGAGGCATGCTGGTCTACAATCAGAGCATCAAGTCCTACAGAGACCTGCCCATTCGCATGGGTGAAATCGGCCGGGTCCACCGCCACGAGCTCTCTGGAGCCCTTCACGGTCTGATGCGGGTGCGGGCCTTCACCCAGGACGACGCCCACATCTTCATGCTGCCGGAGCAGATCAAGGATGAAATCATGGGAGTGGCCAGACTTTTTGACGAGGTCTACGCCACCTTCGGCTTCCCCTACCATGTGGAGCTGAGCACCAAGCCGGAAAAATCCATGGGTTCCCAGGAGGACTGGGACCATGCCGAGGCCATGCTTGAGGCGGCCCTGGAGGAAATGGGGATCGACTACAAGGTCAATCCCGGTGACGGGGCCTTCTACGGTCCCAAAATCGATTTTCACTTGGAGGACGCCATCGGTCGCAGCTGGCAGTGCGGCACCATCCAGCTGGACATGCAGCTGCCCCAGCAGTTCGACCTCAACTACATCGGCAAGGACGGCGAAAAGCACAAGCCCATCGTCATCCACCGGGTGGTCTATGGCTCGGTTGAACGGTTCATCGGCATCCTGATCGAGCATTTCGCCGGTAAATTCCCCCTGTGGATCGCCCCCGAGCAGGTCAAGGTCATTCCTGTGGCGGACCGGCATCAGGACTTCGCCAAGGGCATCGAAAAGCAGCTCTACCAGGCCGGTCTCCGGGTGGCCGTGGACATGCGCAGTGAAAAGGTCGGGTACAAGATCCGGGAGGCCCAGGTCCACAAGGTGCCTTACATGCTGGTTGTAGGAGACAAAGAGGTGGAATCCGGGGAAATCTCCGTGAGAAGCCGGGACCGGGGAGAAGAGGGTTCTTCCACCATCGAGACCTTCATCGAGAAACTCAAGGAAGAAATCATAAGCAAGGGCAGGAACTTGCAGTGAGTGTGTGAAATTGAGGAGGATTGACAATGGGCATGATCGACAAGCGTCTTGAAGAATTGGGCATCAAGCTGCCGGAGATGACCCCGCCGATAGCCAATTACGTGAGCATCCAGACCGATGGCCGTCTGCTCTACCTTTCAGGTTCGGGACCCATCGTGGCCGGGAAGGTCCTTTACCGGGGCAGACTCGGCAAAGACCTTACCGTGGAGGAGGGCTACGAGGCGGCAAGAATTGCCGTCATCAATCATATCAGCGCACTCAGACACCATCTGGGTGATCTGGACCGGGTGGAGCAGATTGTCAAGCTGCTGGGTTTTGTCGCCAGCGATGGGGATTTCTACGAGCAGCCCAGGGTCATCAACGGGGCCTCGGATCTGCTGGTGGCGGTCTTCGGCGACGGGGGAAAGCACGCCCGTTCCGCCATAGGCACCAGTGTCCTGCCCCTGAACATTCCCGTTGAGATCGAGTTGATCGTGAGGATCAGGCCATGAAGGGGGAGGAGGTCTTTCTCAAGCATCTCACCTGGCCTGAAATCGCCCGGGGAATAGAAGCGGGCTACCGCAGGGTCATCATTGTCCTGGGGGCCACGGAGCAGCACGGTCCTCATCTGGCAGAGGCCACCGACGAGGTGATCGGCATGGGCCTGGCCGGGGGTCTGGCCAGGAGACTGGGGAAAACCTACGTGGCGCCCCCTGTTGTTCCAGGGCTATCAGACCATCATCTCAAGCTGCCCGGGACCCTGTCCCTCAGGCCTGAAACTATGAAAATGATTCTGGAGGATTATGTGTCCGGCTATCGGAGCCACGGCTTTGACCGGTTTGTTTTCCTGCCCTCCCATGGGGGAAACATGGCCTTTTCGGCCGAAATGGCCCAGGCCTTTCAGAAGAGGTATCCCTCGGACCGGTTCACCAGCCCCTTTGATTTGAAAACCATGATCCATCTGATGGCGAAATTTGAAGCGGACCACCGGCTGCCCAGGGGCAGCTGCGGGGGACATGCCTGCGCCTTCGAAACCTCTTTGATGCTCTACCTCGCACCGGAGATGGTGAGGATGGACCGGGCGGAGCCGGGCTATACCGGTGTGCCCGATGAGGCCTTTGTCAAAAAAATGTTTCAGGAGGGCATCACCGGAGTCTCCCCGGCAGGAGTCATCGGAGACCCTACCCGGGCTACGGAGGCCCTGGGGGAAATTTTTTTCAATGAAACCCTCGAGGTGATTCACAGGGCCGTGACAGCCCTGGAATAGAGACGAAAGAGACCGGAGTTTTCCGGTCTCTTTTGTTGGGGTATACTGTAGGGGAAGGGAGGTCGAGGAAGATGAAGGTGAAAAAGGTCAAGAACGTCCCGGAGGAATACCTGGCTCAAAGTGTCGTGGATTTTCTGAGAAACGAAGGCATCGACGCCTATTTCCAGGCCCAGGGCTGGGGAGAGGTTTCCAGAATCTACGCCGGACATTCCCTTTCCGGTTATGATATTTTTGTTCGGGAGGAAGACTATCCCGAAGCGGCAAAGGCTGTGGCCTACTTTGATTAGAAAGATCATCCATGTGGACGTGGACGCTTTTTATGCGGCGGTGGAGGAGAGGGACGATCCATCCCTCAAGGGAAGGCCGGTGATCGTGGGTGGGACCTCTGACAGGGGGGTGGTCACCACCTGCAACTACGAGGCCAGAAAATTCGGGGTCCACTCCGCCATGCCTCTTTTTCAGGCGAAGAAGCTCTGCCCCGGCGGCATTTATCTGCCGGGAAGACGGGAGCGGTACCAGGAGGTTTCAGCCCAGGTTTTCCAGGTCCTGGAGACCTTCACCGACCAGCTTGAAAAGGTCTCCATCGATGAGGCCTACCTGGATATCACGGGTCTCTACCAATCCCCGGGGGTGGTGGCCAGGGCCATCAAGGCCCGGGTGAAGGCGGTGACGGGTCTGACGGTTTCCGTGGGCATTTCCTACAACAAGTTTCTGGCCAAGCTGGGCAGCGACTGGAACAAGCCGGACGGCCTCAAGGAAATCACGGAGGCGGAGATTCCGGAGATTCTCAAGCCCCTTGATATCAGGAAGATCCACGGTCTTGGAGAAAAGTCCGCGGGGAGGCTCTACGCCATCGGGGTCCACACCGTGGAAGACCTGCTGGCCTACGACCTGAGGACCCTTGAAAATCTTCTGGGAAGCGGCGGGAGGGAGATTTATGAACGGATCCGGGGGCGGGACCTCCGGGAGGTGGTTCCCCTTCACGAGCGCAAATCCCTGGGGACGGAACGGACCCTGACCGACAATGTCCGGGGGGAGGCCGCCCTGAGGGAAGTCGCCCGGGCTTATTTCGAGGAGGTCACCCGGGATCTCAAGGGCAAGGGGCTTCTGGCCAGAACCCTCACCCTGAAGGTCAAATTCGATGACTTCACCCAGATCACCCGCTCGAAAAGTCTTGCGGAAGCCACGGATGAATTCAGGATTTTCGAGCCGCTTCTAGAGGATCTCATCCGGCAGATTCCTCTGGCAAAACCGATGCGGCTGATCGGCGTCAGTTACGGAGGCCTTTTGAAAAACCAGCACCGGCAGCTGGTCTTCGACACCCTTTTTGAGCTGGGGAAGCCCCCGGAGTAGCCGGACTACAAGAGAGAACTCATCATCAGATAATCCTCTTCCCCCACCCCTCCGATGAGGGGTTTGACTCTTTTGTGAAGGAAGACGCCTCTTTGAATGACGTTTTTGCCGTAGCGGAGTCTCAGGGCGTCGATTTGACGGTCAAGCGCTCTTTGGGATTCCTTTTCGGGGGAGTCGAAAAGGGTGTACTGATAGGGGGTGGGCTCGCTGAGCCCTGTCAGGCGGACGCCGAGATACCGGAGGGATTCCCCCCGCCAGGCCTCCATGAAAAGGGATTTGAGGGTTTCGTAGATGACCGGGGTTTCATCGGTGGGGGAGAGCAGGGTGCGCTGATGGGTATAACTTTTGAATTCCGAGGACTTGAGGCGGATCATGATGACCCGGGCCAGCTTTTGACCCAGCCGAAGCCTCAGGGCCACGGATTCCGACAACCCCAGGAGATACAAGAAGGCGTCCCGGGGCTTGTCGATATCCCGGGGCAGGGTGGTCCCGTTGCCCACCCCTTTGCTCCAGGCACTCTGGTCCATGCGAATTTTTGAAGACTCAAGGCCATGGGCGAATTCCCAGATCATCTCCCCGTGGCTTTTGAGACGGTGGACCAGGTAGCTCCTGGGGGTGGCGGCCAGATCGCCGATGGTGTGGATGCCCAGGGCCTTGAGCTTGGGCCGGGTCGCCCGTCCCACCATGAAGAGGTCCTCCACGGGCAGGGGCCACATCTTCTGGGGGATTTCCTCAGGGAAGAGGGTATGGAGGGCGTCGGGCTTCGAAAAATCCGAGGCCATCTTGGCCAGGAGCTTGTTGCTGGAGATGCCGATATTGACGGTGAAGCCCAGTTCCTCCCGGATCCGGGTCTTCAAGTCCTCCCCCAGGCGGAGGTAGTCCACCCCGGACCCGGGAATCATCATGAAGCTTTCGTCGATGGAAAAGCGCTGGACATAGGGGGAGACCTCGAGGAAAATCCGGTGCATGGCTTCGCTGGCCTGCATATAGAGGCCGTATCGGGGAGGAACCACCAGGAGATGGGGGCATTTTTCAAGGGCTTCGTGGAGGGTTTCTCCCGTTGTGATGCCGTATTTTTTCGCCGGGATGGATTTGGCCAGGATGATGCCGTGGCGGCTTTTGGGGTCCCCCCCCACGGCGGAGGGAATCAGCCGCAGATCCAGGGCATCCCCGTGCTGAAGGCGGGATACCGCTTCCCAGGAAAGGTAGGCGCTGTTGACATCGATGTGGAAATACAGGGTCATGGCGACACCTCCTCTAAGCCCATTATACGAACATAAGTTCTATCCGTAAAGAAAAATATTCCCCAAAACAGGGGAATATTTTGATAAAATGAAGATGAAATGACAAGCAATAGGAGGACGGGTCCATGAGCTTTGATTACGGTTTGCATTCGGGGAGGCTCCTGAGAAGGGATCAACTGCCCGATGAGCTGGGTGACGGCCGGCGGGTTTACGAGGTGATGCGTCTGATCGACTCGAAAATTCTTTATCTGGAAGAGCATCTGAAGCGTCTGGAGGGCTCCCTGAGGTTCCATGCGCCGGAATTCTCCCTGGAGGCCGGGACCCTCTACAAGGACTTGACGGGTCTGATCCGCCGGGCGGGAGAGGATCACTGCAATCTGCGACTGGAGGCCACCCTGGTGAAGGGACGTCTTGAATATACCGCCACCCTGCTTGAGGGACACTACCCCGATGAAGCCATGAAAAAGGAGGGGGTGGCTCTTGAAAGCTATGAATACCAGAGGAAGGACCCCCTGGTCAAGGTGGTGGACCAGTCTTACAAGGAAAAAGTCGGCGCCTTCATCGAGGCCCGGGGCATCTATGAAGCCCTCCTCACCCATAACGGCATCGTCACCGAGGGAAGCCGGTCCAATATTTTCTTCATCAAGGAAGGGAGGGTGTATTCCCCCCGGGAGGAGGATATTCTGAGCGGCATCACCCGGAGAAATCTGCTGGCTTTCCTGGCCGGGGAGAAGATCCCCCTGGTCCGGGGGGATATTCCTTTAGCTGATATCGGCGGCTTTGAGGGGGCTTTTCTCAGCGGCACCTCCATCCACGTCCTGGCCGTCAGGACCATCGACGAAAGCAGCTACGACCCCGATCTGCCTCTTTTCCGGCGGATTGAATCGGGATTTGCAAAGTGGGTGGCGGACAGCCTGAAAAAAACCCCCGCTCTGTAAAAGCGGGGGTCCTGGAATCTAGCGCATGACCAGTACGGGTATCTTGGCGTGGTGGACTACTTTGTTGGTGACGCTTCCCAGAAGGAATCGTTTGGAGGCCTTCATGCCATGGGTGGCCATGATCACCAGATCGATGGCCTCATCCTTTTCAAGCAGATGGAGGATTTCAGAGGCGGGATCACCCGTAGAGGTGAACTCTGTGATTTTCAGTGAAGATCCTTCAAAAAAAGCAGCGACCTTCTTGACGATATCCCGGGAAAAGTCTTCAGTGGTGGTGGGGATTCTTTCCATTACGATGGGGTCGTTGACCCAGTAAACATTGGGAGAGATGTCCTGTGAATTGAAAATCACCAATTCGCTGTCATACTTCAAGGCGAGGTCTTTAACGACGTTGAGAGTTTTTTCATCGTAATCGGGTTGATCGACCGGCAACAAGATTTTCTTGAACATATCAATACCTCCCTTGTGTTTAATATATACCGTGATTTTTGATATACTAAACACGAGGGGATGAGAATAGGAGACTTTATGTTTAGACGAAGTGCGTTGATGATAGGCGCCGAGGCCGTGGCGGCCCTCAGTCGGAGGCGGGTTCTGGTCTTCGGCCTGGGCGGTGTCGGGGGTGCTGCAGTGGAGGCGCTGGCGAGAAGCGGTGTCGGACACCTGGGCATCGTGGATGACGACATCCTTGAAACAAGCAACAAGAACCGTCAGATCATCGCCCTGGAAACCACTCTGGGAGAGTCGAAGGTGCAGGTGGCGGCCGGGCGGCTCATGGATATCAACCCCGCCCTGGAGGTCATCTGCCATGAAAAAAGACTGACCGCTGACAATCTCGAAGATTTCTTTTCGGATCCCGTGGATTATGTGGTGGATGCCATTGACGATGTGAAGGGGAAGGTGGCCCTGATCGGATTCTGCAAGGCCAGGGACATTCCCATCATCTCCGCCATGGGTACCGGGAACAAATTTGATCCGAGGCAGCTGGAAATCACCGATATTTTCAAGACCCATACGGATCCCCTGGCCAGGCATCTCAGAAAGGCCCTCAAGGAGGCCGGCATCCCTGCTCTGGAAGTGGTGTATTCCAGAGAAAAACCCGTCAAGCCAAGGGTGGAGGGACAAGGTCCCGGAAGTCTGGTTTTCGTTCCTGCCGCCGCAGGCATCATGCTGGCTTACCGGGTGGTCATGGCCTTGATCGAAGGTGAATAATGGATTATCTTCCAGGAGGTCTTGAAAAAGACGCTCATGGAATGATAACCTGATTTTTAGGAGGAAGACAGGATGAAGAAATTGCAAAAATCCCAGGAGGACCGATGGCTTTTCGGGGTCTGCGGGGGACTCGGCGAGTATTTCAGCATCGATCCGGTGATCATCAGGCTCATAGCCGTCGCCACCGGTTTTTTAGGATTCGGCCTGGTGGGCTATTTGTTGGCGGCCCTGATCATGCCGGGACAAGAAGGAGGAAATTAATTGGAGAAAAAATTGTATCGTTCTCAGGATGACAAGGTTCTGGCCGGCGTATGCGGCGGTCTGGCGGAGTATTTCGAGGTGGATGCCACCCTGATCCGTCTGGTCTGGGCCGTGACGGTTCTTTTTGCCGGCACCGGTATTCTGGCCTATATTCTCTTCATCATCATCGTGCCGGAAAGGCCCCGGCTTTTGACGGTGAACCCCGCCGAGGGAGAAGAGAAGCCGGAGGGTGAGGTCACCGAGGATGAGGGGGCCCAGGCGGCAAATCCCGAGTCCCCCCGGGTGGACAATGGCAAGGACAAAAGCTCCACCCAGCTCTTTGGTCTGATTCTCATCGTAATCGGCATGATGTTCATCGCCAGAAGAATCTTCTGGTGGCTCAATATCAGACTGCCCTGGGAAATCCTGTGGCCGGTGGTCCTGATCGTCGTCGGGCTCTACCTGGTCTTCATGAAGGAGCGTAAGAAAAAGTGAAAACCACCGGTGGTATCCTGGTAGCCGTCGGCGCCTACTTTCTCCTGCAACGTCTTGGACTGGTCGAGGTCAATCTCTTCAGTCTCTTCTTCAACTACTGGCCGGGGTTTCTGGTCTGGCTGGGCTTCTGGATCCTGGCCAGGGACAAGCCCGTCATCAGAACCCTGCTGGCTCTGGGGCTGATTCTGCTGGTGCTCCTGGCATCCATCACCCCGGGAAAACCGATGACGGCCCATGAGGAATATCCCATGAAGGCCGCTTATACAACGGGAAAAGCGACCCTTGCCCTGGGGGTGGGGGATTTTGAACTTGACAGCGATACCCCGGGGGTGCTCAGTGTGGCCTATCCCAGGGATCCCGGCGGGACAAGTCTGGCGGCAGGAAAGGTCAGCGACACCTTTGCCTTTGACCTGGTGGACCAGGGCAACCGGCTGACTCCCTCCAGGAAGTGGCGCTACCATGTCGGTCTTGGCCGGGAGATTCCCTGGGAGCTCACCCTGGACATGGGAGTAATGGCGGCGGATCTGGATCTGAGAGACATCAATCTCCGCCGGCTTGATGCCGATCTCGGGGTGGGGGACATGACCCTCTATCTGGGTGCTCCCCGGGGCGAGGTCTTGTCGGACCTCGAGTGCGGCATCGGCGGGCTGACCATCAGCGTGCCCCGGGGCACCCGGGTCGTCCTGGAGGTTCAGGGCGGGATGAAGCAGGTCCGGATCGAGGGGAACATGGCCTACTTCGAAGAGGATGACGTTTACGTTTTCGGCCCGCCGGAAGGCGAGGACTTCCACCGCATCAAGGCCGAGGTGGGCATGGGACAGGTGCGGTTCATCACGAGATAACAAGAGAAATCGGGTGTAAAAGGTGAGTTGTGAAATCAAAGTCGAGGACATCAACAAGCGTTACGGGTTTTTACAAGGCACCATCAACCAGTATCTTTTCTATGCCGAGGTCATGAGGCAGCCCGCGGAGGGCGGCATCGACATCATGAGCATGCAGAAGGGGCGGGGGAACATCACGAAGCTCTGCATCTACGAGGATGAAATGGACAATGGTGGGGATCCCTTTCTCCCCACCATCTCCATCAAGCGGCACATCTATGTGAATTATGAGCGGGAATGGAAGGTTTACAACTTTACCTTCCAGAGCCTGGTTTTCGATCTGGTGCATTATCTCGACCGAAGGTGCCGCATGAATATCGTGCGCTAAAGATTGGTTGACAAGTTGAAAATCAATGGGTTATAATCGTGGCATAGCGGTTGATGATCAAGAGGAGTAGGGAAGCAGACCCCCTTGTCAAGAAGAGAGGAAATCGGAGTCGGGTGGAAGATTTCCAGGTGCGGTCCTTCCTGAAGTCGCTTGTGAAGCCTTCGGACTGAAATTGGAGTAGGTTCGGACGGTGGCGCGTTATAGCCGTTGAAGTGTCAGTGATTTGCTGGAATTAGGGTGGTACCGCGAGGCCTCATCGTCCCTTTGTTTGGGTCGTGGGGTTGTTTTATTTTTTGAAGGCCGCCACGCTGGCAAAAGAAGGAATATCGGCAGGGAGGGCAAGGAGGCATGCCTTCCGGCCTCAAAACCACATCATAATCTAAGGGGGATTCCACAGTGAAAAAAACCATGGGAAGCAAGTACGATCCAAAGACCTTTGAACAGGCGGTCTACCAGTATTGGATGGAGAAAAAGCACTTCAGCGCCAATCCGAATCCTGACAAGGAGCCCTTCACCATCGTTCTGCCGCCCCCCAATATCACGGGGCAGCTCCATATGGGCCATGCCCTCGACCATGTGATCCAGGACGTCCTCATCCGTTACAAGCGGATGAGGGGCTATGAAGCCCTCTGGCTGCCTGGAACGGACCATGCCTCCATCGCGACGGAGGTCAAGGTCCTGGAGAAAATCAAGCGGGAAGAGGGCCTGAGCAAGGATATGATCCGCCGGGAGGACTTTCTGGAAAAGGCCTGGGCCTGGAAGGCGGAGTATGGAGACCGCATCGTGGAGCAGATGATGAAGCTGGGCAATTCCTGTGACTGGGACAAGGAGCGTTTCACCATGGATTCCGGCTGCAACGATGCGGTCACCAAGGTCTTTGTCAATCTCTACCGCAAGGGCCTGATCTATCGGGGCAACCGACTCATCAACTGGTGTCCGGACTGCGGGACCACCCTCAGCGAGGCCGAGGTGGAGCACGAGGACCAGCAGGGCAAGTTCTATCATGTGAAATACCCCATCAAGGACTCGGAGGAGTTTCTGACCATCGCCACCACCCGGCCGGAAACCATGCTCGGAGACACCGCCGTGGCGGTCCATCCCGAGGACGAACGGTATGCCCGCTTTGTGGGAAAAACCGTGATGCTTCCCCTCGTCGGGCGGGAACTGCCCGTCATAGCCGATGATTATGTGGATAGGAGTGTGGGCACCGGGGCCCTCAAGATCACCCCCGCCCACGATCCCAATGACTTTTTGATCGGTCAGCGACACGATCTAGAAATCATCGATATTTTCGATGAGAAAGCCACCATCAACGAAAAGGGCGGCTCCTACGAGGGCCTCGACCGCTATGCCTGTCGCAGACAGATCGTCGAGGACCTTCAAAGGGAGGGTTTCCTCCTGGAGGTCAAGAACCACGAGCATGCCGTGGGGGTCTGCTATCGATGCCATACCGCCATTGAACCGCGTCTTTCCGACCAGTGGTTCGTCGAGATGGCCCCGCTGGCAAAGCCGGCCCTGGAGGCGCTGAAAAAAGGAGAATTGAAGATTGTCCCGGACCGGTTCGACAAGGTCTACAGCCACTGGCTGGAGAATATCAGGGACTGGACCATTTCCAGACAGCTCTGGTGGGGGCACCGGATCCCGGCCTACTATTGCCAGGACTGCGGGGAGATCATGGTCCAGGAAACACCTCCCGCCACCTGCAGCAAGTGCGGCGGCACCCACATGCTTCAGGACGAGGATGTCCTGGACACCTGGTTCAGTTCAGCCCTTTGGCCCTTCAGCACCCTGGGATGGCCCGAGGATACGGCACTGCTCAAGTATTTTTATCCCACGAATGTGCTGGTGACGGGCTATGACATTATTTTCTTCTGGGTCATCCGGATGGTCTTCAGCGGTCTTGAACAGACCGGTGAACTGCCCTTTGAACATGTGCTGATCCACGGTCTGGTCAGGGATGCCGAGGGAAGGAAGATGTCCAAGTCCCTGGGCAACGGGGTCGATCCCCTGGAGGTCATCGAGTCCTATGGCGCCGATGCGCTTCGGTTCATGCTGGCCACGGGGAACAGCCCCGGCAATGATTTGAAATTCCAGATGGAAAGGGTGGAGGCGGCCCGGAATTTCGCCAACAAGCTCTGGAACGCTTCGAGATTCCTGCTGGCCACCCTGGAGGAGGGGGAGGATTACAGCTTCAAGACCACGGAGCTGGAGCTCGCCGACAAGTGGATTCTTCACAGACTCAATGAAACAGTGAAGGAGGTATCAAGGGATCTCGACCGGTTTGAACTGGGGATTGCCGCCGGCAAGATCTACGAATTCGTCTGGGACGAGTACTGTGACTGGTACATCGAGATTTCCAAAATCCGACTGTACGGGGAAGATGAGCAGAGAAAAGCCGTGGCCAAGGGGGTTCTCCTGGAAGTCCTTACGGATATCCTCAAACTGCTTCATCCCTTCATGCCCTTCATCACCGAGGAAATCTGGGGGAATATTCCGGGAGTGGATTCCGATCTCATCGTGGCGGCCTGGCCCGGGGAAAACCAGGACCGGGTTTTCGAAGAAGAGGCCCGGTCCATGGACCGGCTCATGAAGGCCGTTCGCTCACTGAGAAATATCCGGGCGGAGATGGAGGTTTCACCAAAGGTCCGGGCAAGACTCCTCGTGGAAGGGGATGCCGGGGTGCGGCAGCTGCTCGGTGACGAGGAAAAGATTCTCATGGCCCTGGCCGGCATCAAGGAGGTCGTCCTGATCCAGGAAGAACCCGCTGAAGAGGTGGTCACGGCCATCATCGAGGGGGCCCGCCTCTACATGCCCCTGGATGATCTGGTGGACTACGGCAGGGAACACAACCGCCTGGAAAAGGAATTCCAGAAGCTCACCGGTGAAGTCAAGCGGGCCAGGGGCAGATTGAGCAACCAGGGCTTTCTGGCCAAGGCCCCCGAGGCATTGATCCAGGAGGAAGAGGCCAAGCTTGCCAAATATGAAGCCATGCTCAAGGAGATTACTGAACGACTCGAAGTCGTCAGGGAAAAAATACAAGAGAGTTGAGGAGATATCAATGAATTACTCCCAGGCGGTTGCCTATATCCATGGGACTTATCAATTCGGACGCAAGCTGGGACTCAGTCAAATCACCACCCTGCTGTCCCATATGGAGAATCCTCACAAGGATCTCAAGGTGATTCATGTGGCCGGGACCAACGGCAAGGGATCCACCTCCGCCTACCTGGCCCGGGTTCTCCAGGAGGCGGGCTATGAAGTCGGTCTTTTCAGTTCCCCCTTTCTGCAGGTCTTCAATGAAAGAATTCGATTGAACGGCCTCAATATCGACAATGAAACCCTCGGTGAAATCACGGGGTTCGTCAAGGAAAAGGTGGATCTCATGCTGCAGGAAGGGTATGATCATCCCACGGAATTCGAGGTGGTCACAGCCATTGCCTTCGAATACTACCGCAGGCGGAATACCGAGATCATCATCCTAGAAGTGGGGATGGGAGGCCGGCTTGACTCCACCAATGTGGTGGCGGACCCCCTCATCAGCGTGATCACCCCTATCGCCATGGACCATATGGCGTATCTCGGAGAAACCCTTGAAGCCATCGCTGCGGAAAAGGCGGGAATCATCAAGGAGAAAAGACCGGTGGTCTGCCATTTCCAACAAGCCGGGGCCTTGAAGGTCATCGAGGAAAAGGCCCTGGCCAAGGGCAGTCCCCTCAGGGTGCTTGACCCCGGGGATATTGAGGTTCTCAGGGAAAGCCTGGGGGGGTCCAAGTTCAAGTTCAGGGGAGAGCCCTATGAAATCGGCTTGCTGGGCACCCATCAAATCTACAATGCCGCTCTGAGTCTGATGGTTTTGGAGGCTCTGGAAGCCGACAGTGATTTCAGAATTCCCCATGGCGCCCGGGTGAAGGGCCTCAAAAAAACCCGGTGGCCGGGTCGCATGGAAATCATCGGCAGGGACCCCCTGGTCGTCATTGACGGGGCCCACAACGAGCACGGGGCCAGAAGTCTGGGCCAGAACCTCGAAAAACTGTTCAAGGGGAAGAGGATCATCGGTCTGATCGGTATCCTGGGGGACAAGGATGTCAGAAGCATCCTCGATCCGGTGATGCCCTTTCTTTCCGAGGTGGTCCTCACCGAGCCCCATTCACCCCGGAGAATGACCCACAGGGAACTTGCTGAAATCGTCGGGGACTACGGCCTGCCCATGGAGGGCTATTCGGGCATCGACGAGGCCTTCATCGCGGCCAAGAACAAGGCCGGCAAAGAGGATGTGGTCATCGCCTTCGGATCCCTCTATATGATCGGAGAGGTCCGCTCGCTATTTGTTGAATGATGCCCCTTGCTTTGACAGGGCGTCTTTCTTTTCCCCTGTCAAAGCCTTCGAAAAAAATGGTTGATATCAAGGAATACTATTTCAGCTGGATGCCACTGCTGAGGTAAAGGGTGATAAAATGAATCATAAAATTGTTTTAGCGTCGACGTCTCCGAGAAGAAAGGAAATCCTTTCCATGTTCACCAGAGATTTTGAAATCATGGAGGCCACCGGGGAGGAGAGACTGGATCCTCTGGGCGACCCCTCCGTCGAAGTGATGACCGCCGCTCTGTCAAAAGGGCTTTCCGTGGGCAAGCGACTGGACAAGAGGGGCCTGATCCTGGCCGCGGACACCGTGGTTTTCCATGGTAGCATCCTGGGCAAACCCTCTGACCAGGAGGAGGCCGAAAGAATGCTCAAAGCCTTGAGCGGCCGTTGGCACCAGGTTTTTACCGGCTATCTCCTGATGGACTCTGAGGAAAAATTCCCCTATGTGAACTATGCGGTTTCCGAGGTGAAGTTTTACGAACTGCCTCAGGAACTGATCGCCTGGTATCTCAAGACCGGAGAACCCCTAGACAAGGCCGGTGCCTACGGCATCCAGGGAAGGGGGGCGCTCCTGGTTGAAAAAATCAAAGGGGACTATTACAATATCATGGGATTGCCCATTGGCAGGATTCACCAGGACATGATGAGGCGCTTCAATTTTAAATTCTTTTGAGTTTGAGGAGAGCTTATGATCAAAGATCTGCCCCTGAATGAACGTCCTAGAGAGAGAATGATCAATCTGGGTCCCGGACGCCTGTCCAACGCAGAACTCCTGGCCATCCTGATTCAAACGGGATCAAGGGAGCAATCGGCCCTGGATCTTGCCCAGAGAGTCCTTGAATCCACGGGGGAAGGCATCCACCAGCTGACCGACGTCACCGTGCAGGAATTGACTTCGATCAGAGGAATCGGTCCCACGAAGGCGGTCAGGATACTGGCGGCCGTAGAGCTCAGCCATCGCATCCACATGAATCATTTTCTGGTCCGGGAGAGGATACTCAGTCCCCTGGATATTTTCCAGCATCTGGGTCAGGACATGCGCTACTTCAAGAAGGAAGTTTTCCGGGTGGTGTTTCTGGACACCAAGAACCAGGTCATCGATTATGAAAACATTTCCATCGGATCCCTCAATGCCTCGATCGTCCATCCCAGAGAGGTTTTCAACCGCGCCATCAAAAAAAGCGCGGCGGGAATCCTGTTGATGCACAACCATCCGAGCGGGAATCCCGAGCCCTCGGCGGAGGATTATCAGATCACCAGAAGAATCAAGGAAGCCGGAGATTTAATCGGTATAAAAGTTCTCGACCATGTTATAATTGGTAGTGAGAAATATTTCAGCATGAAGGAAGAAAAGCTTATTTGAAAAAGGAGACGTTTGACCATTGACAATATTTAAGTGCTTGATAAAAGATGTCGGCATCGACTTGGGGACAGCCAACACCCTGCTTTATGTCAAGGGGGTCGGGATTGTCGCTGATGAACCTTCTGTCGTAGCCGTCGAGAACCGAACCGGGGAAATCATCGCGGTGGGCATCGAAGCCAAGGAAATGATCGGCAAGGCCCCGGATACCATCGATTTGATCAGGCCGCTTCAAAATGGCGTTGTGGCGGATTTTGAAACCACCTATCGGATGATTGAATATTTTTTGAAGAAAAGTTTTCCAAAAAGGAACCTCTTCACCAAGATCAGGGTCGTGATCAGTGTGCCCTCCGAGGCGACCACCGTGGAGAAGAGGGCCGTGATCGAGGCCGCCCTCATGGCCAGGGCCCACGATGCCATGGTCATTGAAGAAGCCGTGGCCGCCGCCATCGGTGCCGGTCTGCAGATTGAAGAACCCTTCGGTCATCTGGTGGTGGATATCGGAGGAGGCACCACGGAAATCGCCGTGATTTCACTGGGAGGGATCGTGGTGAGCAAGTCCCTCAAGGTCGCCGGAGACAAGATGAACGAGGCGATTCTGGAATATGTCAAGAAGAACTACCAGCTGGCCATAGGCATCAGCGGTGTCGAATCCATCAAAAAGAGCATCGGGACCGTCTATCCCATGGAGATTCTCCATATGGAGATCACCGGTCGGGACCTGGTCAGCGGTCTGCCCAAGAAGATTCGGATTTCATCCCGGGAGACCGAGATGGCCCTGGGGGAGATTTTTTCCAATATCCTGGACGGGATCAGGAACATCCTCGAAATCACCCATCCGGAGTTGTCGGCGGATATCATGGTCAAGGGGATGACCCTGACCGGCGGGGGCGCCCTCCTCAGAGGTATCAAGGAACTTTTCCAGGAGCATTTGAAAATCCCCGTCAATGTGGTGGAGGAACCGCTCAAAAGTGTTGCCCTGGGGACGGGTCAATCTCTTGAGCATTACGATGTGATGAGAAAACAGATGACTCATGTGAAACGACGTTAGGGTGGTATTCGGTGAAAAGTGATCGTGGGAAAAACAGCCTTGTCATCATCTCACTAATTTTGCTGATGATTGTCATGGGGCTTACCTTTGGAGGGCGGGAGCGGATTTCCCGGTTTGAAAACTTCATCGGAAAGTCTCTGATTCCTGTGCAGAGAATCTTCAATACCATGACGGGACTGATGGAATCGATTGTCAGTCCTGTAGTCAATGTCTGGGACAATGAAAAGCGCATTGACGAACTGGAAAGAGAAAACGCCTCTCTCAGAGAGGCCTTTGTGGCTTCAGCCCTCGAGGCGAACGAGTACGCCGAACTCGAGGAGCTCAGAGGGATTTTCGAATACCTGCCCGCGACCTCCGCGGAGCTGGTCACCGAGGCCCGGGTGGTTTCCAAGGACCCCGGCAACTGGTACAACATGTTTGTCATCGACAAGGGCCACGCCGACGGGGTGATGAAGAACGCCGCGGTGATCAGCGGCAAGGGACTGCTGGGTCTGGTTTATGAGGTGAGTGATGACTTTGCCAAGGTGGTGGCCATCATCGACCACAAGAACTCGGTGGGGATCAAAATCTCCGACAAGACCCGTGACTATGAGGGCGTCGTGGATGGCGGCATCGACGGTTCCCTGAACGGATCCTTCTTCGACCCCTCCGCCGAGGTTTTCGTGGGAGATCTGATCATTACCTCAGGAAAGGGACTCTATCAGGAAGGGATCATCATCGGGACGGTCAGTGAAGTGTTCAAGGACCGCAATGAGCTGCTGGTGACCATTACGGTGGAACCCCTGGCGGATTTCAGAAAACTCAACCGCGTCCTGGTCCTGCCGGCCAAACCGGGAATCGGGGAGGTGGACTAGTTGAAAAACCACGAGGTGATTTTCGCGGCTCTGCTGGTCTTCACCCTTCAAACCACGATGGTCTCCCAGTTGCGAATCATGGGGGTGATTCCCAATCTGATTCTGGTGGTCCTCCTGTTGATGGTGTTGCTCCTCAAGGATCATTCAGGACTGAAATTCGCCCTGATGGCGGGATTTCTCCAGGATCTGTTTTCCGCCAAGGCCCTGGGGACCAACATGCTGGTCTACCTGCTGATCACGCTGTTTTTTTATCTGTTCAAGGAAATGTATTTCGGAGAAAACCGGATCAGTGTGGTGGCGGGAGTCGTGATAGCCACCATTTTGTATCATCTGATTTTTTTCATGACGGTGATTTTTCTAAGAGACCAGTACCGCAGTATCGGCGTCGTCTTGTCCACTGCGGGTCTGGAGGCGGTCTACAACAGTTTGAGTGCCCTGATGGTCCTGCCGCTGATGAAGCGATGGGTTGAAAGGGAATCCAGAAGATGAGGTTCAGTCATGTTGAAAAAAATATTTGACCGTAAAAATTTCATTTCAGTCTTGATTCTGGCGGCCATGGTGCTTCTGGTCATGCGCTTGATGAACCTGACGGTGGTCAACGGAGCCATGTATTCTGAGCTGGCGCTGAACAACCGCATCAAAAAGATCGATATCGAAGCCAAGCGGGGAGAGATCTTTGACCGCAACGGGGTGCTGCTGGCGGGCAATCTTCCCAGCTTCACCGTGGATTTCATGGGGGATTCCCTCGACCCCGAGACCTTGAACAGGGTGGCGGTGGGAATCATCGACCTGCTGGAAAGCAATCAGGAGAAGGTCATCGGATTTCCCATTGTTGAGCATGAGGGAAGGCTGAGATACCAATACGATCTCAATATTGAGGAGTGGCTGAGGAACAACGGCTACAGCGGCTATGTGCCGGCCGAGATGGTTTTTGACGACATTCGCTTGAGAGAGCAGATTTCCCAGGAACTCGATGTCTACGAGACCCAGGAATTCCTGCTGCAGAAGGGGATCCAGCTGCCGATTTCCGTTCGCACCATGAAATACCTCGACGAAATGCAAAAGGACGATTTTCTCGCCTCCTACGGCCTCCCTCCCGGGACCACCCCCGAGGAGGCTTATGAACGGCTCAGGAATCTGAGCCAGTATCATATCGCCGAGACCCTGTCCCAGGAGGATGCCCTGAAGGTGCTGACCCTCAGGTATGCCATGAAAACCCAGGGCTATCTCGCTTTCAACCCCATCCCGGTGGCGACGGATATCAAGGAATCCACGGTGGTCCGCATTGAAGAGCTGGGCATGGATTTTCCCGGGATCAGCATCTCCATCGACCCCATCCGTTACTATCCCTACGAGGATCTTGCAGCCCATGTGCTGGGCTATCTGGGCAAGATTTCCTCGGCGTCGGAGATTGAAAAGTATGTGGAACAAAGGGGTTACAAGCGCAGCGACATCATCGGCAAGGTGGGCATCGAAGGGGTTTTCGAGGATATCCTGGTGGGGACCGACGGCCATAAATTCATCGAGGTGGATGTCTACGGCCAGTATGTCAAGGATGCCGACGAGGCCATCGATTCCCTGACGGCGGTCAAGCCCGTCGCCGGAGACGACATGACGCTCACCATCGATATCGGACTGCAGCAGGTCGCGGAGGAGGCCCTTGAAAAGTGGATCAACCGCATCCAGGCCGGGGGAGATTACGAGGATCCCTTCGGCGCCGTGAGCTTCGATGCTTTTCCCAAGGCGGAATCCGGCTCGGCGGTGGTGATCGATGTGAAAAACGGTGAAATCCTGGCCCTGGCCAACTATCCCTCCTATGATTTGAATCTCTTTTCAACCGGTATCAGTTCGAAGGACTGGGAGTCTCTGCAACCGCTGAACCCCAACAATCCCCTGGGGGCGAGACCCCTTTACAATACCGCCACCCTGACGGCGGTCCAGCCCGGATCCACCTATAAAATGGTCACCGGCAGCGCCGCCGTGGAGCAGGGCCTCGACCCCGGGAGGAAGCTCTATTCCGACGGGTATGTGGAAATCGGCAACAACACCTTCGGGTGCTGGATATGGAACGACTATCACCAGGTCCACGGGCCCACGGATCTGTACAAGGCTCTGGAGGTCTCCTGCAACTATTATTTCTTCAACGTTTCCACGGGAACCGACTATCACAAGAACCTGCCCCTGGGCATCGAGATGAATACCGACATCCTCCTCGACTACACCGAGGCCTTCGGCCTGGGAGAGGCTTCGGGAATTGAAATCGGAGAAACCGTCAAGGGCGTTCCCAGCAAGGAGAGCAAGACCAGGTCGATTCTCTGGGGTCTGAGAATCAAGCTCAATGAAATCATGGATGACTTCTTTCCTGCTGAGGACATGGCCCTGACCCACCAAAAGGAGGCCCTCATCAACGAGATACTCTCCTGGGGTGAAGCCAGGCCCGGCCGGAATGAACTGATTCTCAAGCTCATGGACCTCGGAGCCCTGGGAGACTACACCCAGGTGGCCCGTCTGGCGGATATCATCAAGTACGATTATTTCGACCGCATCGGCTGGTACGAGGCGGATACCCTCAACCTCTCCATCGGCCAGGGGGACCACATGTACACCCCCCTTCAAATGGCCCGGTATATCATGACCGTCGCCAATGACGGCTATCTGTACCCCCTCACCCTGATCAAGGACCGCAACCAGCCCATGGAGGACCGCATTTTTGAATCCGATACCCTGAAGGCTGTCCGGGAGGGCATGTACCGGGTGGCCCAGGGCACTGAAGGGACCGCAAGACGGTATTTCTACGATTTCCCCGTCAATGTGGGGGCGAAGACCGGAACCGCCGAGAAGGAGGGGAATATCCCCCCGGCTGATGAAATCGTCTATCTCCAGGAGAATCTTGAGAAGATCGATCCTGAGCTCCTTCTGGCTGAGGTCCTGGCCCGCACCGATGAGATTCTGCGCCAACGCAACGAGGAGCTGGCCTCCTATCAGAAAATCAAAAACGAATCGGATGATCCGCAAACCGTCGAAGAGATGGAGGACCTGATGCAGCGCCTCTTTGCCGGCGGCTACATTGATGAAGCCAAGGCCATGCGGCAGGCCATCAAGGAACTGAGCGACAACAATCTGACGGATACTGAAATCAACAGTCATCGGGATACCTTTGATTCCTATGCCTGGTTCGTGGGGTTCGCCCCCTATGAGGATCCCCGGATCGCCGTGGTCGTGTTTATCCCTCAGGGAGGGCATGGTGCCTACGGCACCCCCATCGCCAGGGATATCATGGCCCATTATCTAGGGGTGGAGGTGGCTCAGGATGCAGATCAACAAGAAACTGATTAAGAACATCGACTACAGTCTCATCCTTTTGATTGTGATTATTTTCGGTCTGGGAATCCTGATCATCGCCACAGCCACCAACGTGCCTGAGGTGGGAGTGACCCGGCAGGTCAAGGTCCAGTGCTTGAGTTTCGCCCTGGGCATGGTGGCCATGGTGGTGGTGATGGCTGTGGATTACAGCACCCTGGGTGATTTCTACAAGGTGATCTACGTGACTTCCATCGTGCTGCTGCTTCTCGTGTATGTGCCGGGACTCGGCGTCATCCGGGGCGGGGCCAGAAGCTGGATCAGTCTCGGGGTCATTGATTTCCAGACCTCCGAGGTGGCCAAGCTGGGCTTCATCATCGCCTATGCGAAATTTCTTGAAAACCGCTTCAAGGAAGGAAACCACCTCATCGATCTTTTCCTGGCTCTTTTGATGCTGTCGCCCTTTGTGGGGCTGCTGCTGCTGCAACCGGATCTGGGCAGCGGCCTGGTCTTCGTCATCATCGCCCTGGCCATGATTTTCTACGCCGGACTCAGTTACAGGATCATGGCCCTGGGCCTGGCCGTCGTGGTGGCGGTCGTTCCCTTCAGTCTGAGGTTTCTCAAGTCCCACCAGCTGGAGCGGATCGAGGCCTTCATGAATCCCAATGATCCCACCCTGCCCGGGAATTACCACGTGATGCAGAGCAAGATCACCATCGGTTCCGGGGAGGTCTACGGCAAGGGACTTTTTCAAGGCATCTATCACCGCTACCAGTATCTGCCGGTCCAGGAAACCGACTTTATTTTTGCCGTGGCGGTGGAGGAACTGGGATTTGTCGGCGGCGCCGTAATCATCTTCCTGTACGGGGCCTTGCTGCTCAAAATCTTCTACAACGGCAACCGGGCCAAGGACGTCTTTGGCTCCCTCATCACCGTCGGGATACTGGCCCTGTTTTTCTTTCAGATTTTCGAGAACATCGGCATGACCATGGGACTGATGCCGGTCACCGGGATCACGCTGCCCTTCATGAGCTACGGCGGCAGTTCCATCATCACCAGCATGATGGCCATCGGCCTGGTGCAGAATGTGTTTATGAGAAGAAAGCGCAACAGCTTCTTTTATTGATAGGAGAATGTTATGAAACCATTAGAAGAAATCATCTATTTGTCCGAAAAACCCAGTCGCTACATGGGGGGAGAGTTCAATCAGGTTCTCAAGCCCCTCTCTCCAGAAATGATCCGATTTGCCTTCGCCTTTCCGGACATCTACGAGGTGGGGATGTCCCACCTCGGCATGCACATCCTGTACAATCTGCTCAATGACCAGGAGGACATTTTCTGCGAGCGGGTCTTTTCACCCTGGGTGGACCTGGAAAAGCACCTGGTGGAGCGGGGACTGGATCTTTTCACCCTGGAAACCAAGAGCCCCCTGAGAGACATGGACTTCATCGGTTTCACCCTGCAGTACGAACTCAGCTACACCAACATCCTCAACATGCTCAAGCTCTCCGGCATCCCCTACTATGCAGGGGACCGGGGTCCCGGGGAGCCCGTCATCATGGCGGGAGGCTCCTGTGGCTACAATCCCGAGCCCCTGGCCCTGATCGTGGACTTGTTTGTCATCGGTGAGGGGGAGGAGGTCACCCTGGAACTCCTCGAGCTTTACAAGGAGGTGGGCCGGGACAAGGAAAAATTCCTCCTGGCGGCGGCCAGGGTACCGGGGGTCTATGTGCCCGGGTTCTATGAGGTCACCTATGAAGAGGATGGCCGAATCAAGGATTTTCATCCCACCGTGGAGGGAATTCCCGGAAAAATCGGCAAAAGGATCCTCAAGGACATGAATGAGGCCTATTATCCCCCAAGAATGATCGTCCCCTTCATGGACGTGGTCCACGACCGGGCGGTGGTGGAGATTTTCAGAGGCTGTACCGCCGGCTGCCGTTTTTGCCAGGCAGGGATGATCTATCGGCCCGTCAGGGAGAAAACCCCGGAGGTGATCGCCCGGGAGGCCCGGGAACTCATCGCCGCCACCGGCTATGAGGAGATTTCCCTGACCTCGCTGAGCACCCTGGACTATTCGAAAATCGGGCCCTTGATCACGGATCTCATGACAGAGCACGAGACCAACAAGGTGGGGATCTCCCTCCCCTCCCTCAGGTTGGATTCCTATTCCGTGGAGGTGCTCAAGGAGGTGCAGAAGGTCAGAAAGACCGGACTGACCTTTGCCGTGGAAGCGGGGAGCCAGCGGCTGAGGGATGTGATCAACAAGGGGGTCACCGAAGAGGATCTCTACACCACCATGGAAAGCATTTTTTCTCTCGGATGGGACCGGGTCAAGCTCTACTTCATGCTGGGTCTGCCGACGGAAACCATGGCGGATGTCGAGGCCATCAGAACCATCGCCAGAAGGATCGAGGCCCTCTACAAGGAGGCTTCAGGCAGAAAACGGCTGACCCTGACCATTTCCACCTCGGTTTTCGTTCCCAAGCCCCACACCCCCTTCCAGTGGGAAGCCTTCGATACCCTCGAGGCCCTCAGGAAGAAAGAAAACTATCTCAAGGACGCCTTGAGGTACAAGACCTTCAAGTACCAGTACCACGATCCCAGGAGCAGTTATCTCGAAGGGGTTTTCGCCAGGGGGGACCGTCGGCTCAACCGGATTCTGGTGCAGGCTGTCGAGGAGGGAATCCGCTTTGACGGCTGGCAGGAATTTTTTGACTTCGACCACTGGATGGCCATTTTCGAGGGTCAGGGGATTGATCCGGAGTTCTATACCAGAAAAAGGGATTATGAGGAAATCCTGCCCTGGGACCACATCGAGTCCGGGGTCACCAAGGCCTACCTCATCCAGGAAAATGAAAAATCCAAGCGGGCTGAGCTGACTCGGGACTGTCGCGGGGGATGCACCGCCTGCGGCGTCAACCAGGGACATCTCGGGGAGGTGTGTTGATGGCTTATCTGCAGCTGCTGGCCCGAAAAACCGGAAATCTCAGATTCCTCTCCCACCTTGAGACCCACAAGATGCTGGAGCGGTCCCTGAGAAGAGCCAGGGTCCCCCTGGCCTTTTCCCACGGATTCAATCCCCATCCCAACATTTCCTTTGCCGCTCCTCTGCCGGTGGGCTCCCTCAGTGATTACGAGGTCGTCCATGTGGAGCTGGCCGAGGCCATCGATACCGGAGGACTGATCAGGGATCAGAGAAGGTTTTTCCCGGAGGAGTTCATTCTCCTGAAGGGAAAAATCCTGGAAAAACCACCCTCCCTGATGAAAGAAGTGGTCAGGAGTGATTATACCGTGACCCTCAACCTGCCGGTTTCTCCCCGGGAGATCGAGGAGGGGATCCGGGAGTTTTTGAGCCGGGAAACCCATCTGATCAGGAAAAGGACCAAAAAAGGGCGTTACAACGAGGTGGATATCAGACCCCAGGTCAAGGACCTTGCCTATGACCAGCAGGCAGATTCGATTTTCATGAGCCTGGATACCGGCAGCGTTTCCAATCTCAAACCCTTGGTGCTGATGGAGGAACTCTTTGATTTTCCTCCTGAGAAGCTGGACATCAAGCGGGAGAAGCTCTATAAAACAAAGGACGGGGAATTGGTTGAGCTATACTGAAAAAACAGCCAGGGTCTACACCGGATGGCAGCTGGAAAAAGCCTTCATCTACGAGAAAGAGACCCTCATGGAGATTCGGATCAGGAGCGCGAAAAAGGTTCCGGTCATCCATGAGGTCTATACTGGAAAAGTCCGGAGCCGGCTGAGGGAACTGGGGGCCTACTTCGTAGCATTCGACGGTCATGAGGGCCTGCTCAAGACCCGGAAATCCTTGAGGGTCGGGGAGGTCCTGCCCCTGGTGGTGGTGAAGGAGCCCAGGGATGACAAGGGTTACCGGGTCAGTGACGAGCCCTATTACAAGGGGGCCGGGGTGATATATTTTCCCGAGGAGACCAGAAACCGCTTCAGCAAAAAACTTCCCGGGGACCAGGTGGCGAGCCTCAAGGAGACCTTCAAGGACCGCCGGGGGTTCTTGTTCAGAACCCGTGCTGAAACCCTTTCCGATGAGACCCTGAGGGAGGAAATGACCAGGCTGGCCGGGGCTCATCAAAGAGCCCTTGAAAGGGCCGCAATCAAGGATTCGGACCGGTTGATCCACGAGGCGCCCCAGGAGCATGTCCTGGAAAGGCTGACCGATCTCAATGACATTCTGAATCTTGAAGAGGTCCTGCTGGACCACCTGGCCACCACCATGGTTCACCCCAAGGGCTTCAGGGTCCATTTTGAAAAGACCCGCCTGGGACATGTCATTGACTTCGACTCCCACCAGTTCCGCTACGACGGTCCCCATCCCTATCTGAGGATCAACCAGGAAATCTTCACCTGGACCCTGTCGGAAATACTTTTAAGAAGGCTGCAGGGGGTGATTCTGGTGGACCTGATCACCATGAACGACCCCTGGGAACTGGGACAGTTCAACGGCTGGGTCAAGCAGATTCTCAGTGGGACCCCCGCCGTGAAACACCATGGGATTTCCCATCTGGGAATCCTGGAGCTCACCGTCCGGGTGGAGGGGGGGGCCATAGGGGACTATTCCCAGGCCGCCCTCCTGCTGGAAAGACTCTATCTCAGAATCGCCTATCTGCTGGAGCATACCGGTGCGACGGCTCTGAAAATCACCCTCAGCGGGAGCTACTACCCCCTGGCAAAGGATCTTGAAGCGATCAGGAGGGCTTTTGAGGTGCCCCTGGCCTTCGACTTCGACAACGGGGTGGCGGAATTCAAGATTCAAGTCGCGAAATAAGATTGACTTTTTGGGGTGCAGTATGATAATATATGTACCTGGGTAACCGCGCAGAAAAGGTCGAAATCCGGGATTATCCGGATACCTGAGCTGGCGAGTCTATGGATAGGGAGGTAAAAAAACATGTATGCAATCATTGAAACCGGCGGCAAGCAATACCGGGTAGAAGAAGGCGAAACCATCTTCATTGAAAAAGTCAAAGCAGCCGATGGCGAAGTCGTAGCTTTTGAAAAAGTATTGATGATTTCTGGAGACGAGGGTTTGACGGTAGGCAGGCCTTATATCGAAAACGCCAAGGTCGAAGCCACGATACTCAAGACCGGCAAACAGAAAAAAGTGATCATTTTCAAGTACAAGGCCAAAAAAGACTACCGCAAGAAGCAAGGCCATCGTCAACCGTTTACTCAAGTCAAGATCGATAAAATCAGCCTGTAGTCATGATCTCGGTCAGATTCATCAAGGACCAGGATCACTACTATTACTTTGAATCCAAGGGACATGCGGAATATGCAGAGTCCGGCGAGGATATCGTATGCGCCGCCGTCTCGGCCCTGGCCTATACCCTGGTCAACGGGATCCTGGATATTTACCCGCAGGAACCGGAAATAGTGGAATCGGAGGAAGGGCTTTTAAGTCTTGAACTGAGCCGTGAGGATTCTCACTGGCGGGACAAGGAAATTCAAAGGGTTTTTAAAACCATCAGTATAGGGATGCAGGGCATCGTGGAGATATACGGTGACTTTGTGGAACTTCTCGATGAGGAGGTGTAAAGGATGTTGAAATTCAATTTACAATTGTTTGCCAGTAAAAAGGGTGTCGGTAGTTCCAAGAACGGCCGGGACTCTCATGCGAAACGTCTGGGCGTCAAGAAGTCGGATGGGCAATTTGTCAGTGCAGGCAGCATTTTGGTTCGTCAGAGAGGAACCAAGATTCATCCTGGAATCAACGTAGGAAAAGGTGGAGATGACACTTTGTTCGCTACTGTTTCGGGATTTGTTAAGTACGAACGAAAAGGCAAAGACAAGAAACAAGTCAGTGTATATGCTGAATAATGCTCATCTTAGATGAGCATTTTTTTTAAGGAGATTAGAGATGTTTGTAGATCAGGCTGAGATAGCCATCAAGGCCGGCAAGGGTGGCAATGGTGCGGTATCCTTTAGAAGAGAAAAATACGTTCCCGACGGCGGACCCGACGGGGGCACCGGCGGCAAGGGCGGCAATGTGGTGGTGAAGGTGGATATGGGGATGCGCACCCTCATGGACTTCCGCTATAAAAGCCTCTACAAGGCCGAGGCCGGGGAAAACGGGCAGAAGAAGAAAATGTCGGGTAAAAAGGGGGAGGATCTGGTGATCCTTCTCCCCCCCGGCACCCTGATCCGGGACAAGGAGACGGGAAAGATCATCGCCGACCTCAAGGGGCCGGAGGATGAAGTGGTCATCGCCAGGGGGGGAAACGGCGGCAAGGGCAATGCGGAGTTCAAGACCTCCACGAGAAGGGCGCCCAGTTTTTCCCAGCAGGGCTTCTACGGACAGGAGCGTCAGGTGATCCTGGAGCTCAAGATGCTGGCGGACGTCGGCCTGGTGGGTTTCCCCAATGTCGGCAAGTCCACCATCCTGTCAAAGGTGACCAAGGCGAAACCCAAAATCGCCGACTACCATTTCACCACCCTCTTTCCCAACCTGGGTGTGGTGGAGGTGGTCAGGGGAAAAAGCTTCGTGCTGGCCGATATCCCCGGGCTGATTGAAGGCGCCCATAAAGGCGTCGGCCTCGGCCATGATTTTCTGCGCCACATTGAACGCACGAAACTGATTCTCCATGTGGTGGACATTTCAGGGATTGAAGGCAGGGATCCTCTTGAGGATTTCAACAGCATCAATGAAGAGCTGAAGGCCTACAGTGAAAAACTCTTCGGCCGCCATCAGATCGTGGCCGCCAATAAAATGGACCTCCTCTCGGATGAAGGCCGGTTTTTGGACTTCAAGAAACAGGTGGAGGAACTGGGTTATGAGTGCTTCGGCGTCAGCGGAGCCACCGGGGAAGGGGTCGAAGCCCTGATGAAGGCGGTGACCACCGCCCTTGAAGGGGTGGAGGAGCTGCCGCTGTACGACACGTCGGATTGGTATGATCCCGAGAATATGGCGGTGGATATCCAGGAAGTGAAATACTGGATCGAGGACGGGGTCTACTGTCTTGAAGGCATGGCCGTGGAAAGACTGTACTTCTCCACCAACTTTTCAGATCTTGAGTCCCTCAGAAGGTTCCAGAACATTCTTCTCAAAAAAGGCGTCTTCGAGGAATTGGTGAAAATGGGGATCGAGGATGGGGACACGGTCCGCATCTACGACCTTGAATTTGAATACTACGAATAGGTGATGAAAATGATGACAGGAAAGCAAAGAAGCTTTTTGAAGAGTCTGTCCAACCCCCTGCGGCCCATGATGCAGCTGGGCAAGGGCGGATTGACTCCGGAAGCCGTCAAGCAGATCGACGTGCTGCTCAATGACCATGAACTGCTCAAGATCAATATTCTCAACAGCTGCCCTCTAGAGGCCAGGGAAGTGGCCGAGACCCTTTCAGAGTCCCTGAAGGCGGAATTCGTCAGCGCCCTCGGCCGCAAACTGGTGGTTTTCAGGTCCTCCCGGACCAAGGACAAGGTCAATCGCATCCAATTGCCGTAAAGGCCCGTTTATCGGGCTTTTTTCATTGAAATTTCAGACCACTTCTAGGATAATGAGTATACAATCAAAGGAGGAAGGCCACCTTGAAGACCCGTTTGAGCGAGGCCCTGGTAACAAGGGACCAGCAGTTTCTGACCGATGCCACCAGGGCTCCCTACTACCCCCTGGCGGTCAAAAGCGCCAGAGGATCCATGGTCACGGACCTCGATGGCAATGAATTCATCGATTTGCTGGGCAGCGCCGCCGTGATGAATATCGGCCACAACCATCCCCGGGTGGTCAAGGCCATCCAGGATCAGGCCCGGGAACTGATCCAGTACACCACCGCCTACATGTACCACGAGCCCCTGGCGGACTTCGCCCGGGTGATCACTGAACTGACCCCGGTTCCCGGAAATAAAAAGGTGATTTTCGGCTTTTCCGGTTCAGATGCCGCCGACGGCGCCATCAAAGTCGTGCGGTCCGCCACGGGAAGAGAAAACATCCTGGCCTTTGAGGGCTCCTACCACGGCACCACCTACGGTTCCCTGACCCTCACGGGAATCAGCCCGGGTTTGAAAAAGGGCATCGGTCCCATGTTGCCGGGCATCCATCACTTTGAATATCCCAACTGCTACCGCTGTCCCCACGGACAGGATCCCGGGACCTGTGACCTGACCTGTCTCAAGGGACTTGAGACGGCTCTTGAAACGGACCTGGATCCAGCCACGGTGGCCGGAGCTTTTCTGGAACCCATCGAAGGAGATGCGGGCATCCTCAAGCCGCCCCCCAAGTGGATGACGCGGCTTGACGGAATTCTCAAGACCCACGGCATTCTTCTGGTGGTGGACGAGGTCCAGACAGGTCTGGGCCGCACCGGGAAATGGTTCGGCATGGATCATTTCGACGTGCAGCCGGACCTGTTCATCTACGGCAAATCCCTGGCGGCCGGCATGCCCCTCAGCGCCGTGGTGGGACGGAGTGAGCTTTTCGAGGGACTGGGGACCCTGGGCCACGCCTTTACCAACGGGGCCAATCCCGTGGTCCTGGCGGCGGCCCTGGCCAATATCGCCGTGCTCAAGGAGGAGAATCTCATTGAAAGATCGAGAGTCCAGGGAGATTATTTCAAGGAGGAACTGCTGAAGCTGAAAAATCGGTATGCCTTCATCGGTGACGTCAGGGGAGAGGGACTCTCCATCGGGATCGATCTTGTCAAGAATCCCCGGACCCGGGAGGCCTGGGGGGACGCCGCCAAGAAGATTTCCTACCGGGCTTGGGAAAAGGGGCTGATTCTCACCTTTTTCGCCGGCAATGTTCTCAGAATCCAGCCTCCCTTGAGCATTCCCAGGGATCTCATCCATCAGGCCCTGACCCGGATGGCGGAAACCTTCAGGGAGTTCGACAGGGGTGAAATTCCCGATGAGGTGTTAAAAACCGCCAAAGGGTGGTAAAATGAGGAAGAGTATCTCAAGGGGGCGGGGCGTCATGAAGACCTACAAATCCATCGGCTTGATGGGAGGGACCTTTGATCCCATTCATTACGGCCATCTCATGCTGGCGGAGCAGGTGAGAAGCAGTTTCGGCCTCGACGTGATCTATTTTGTTCCCGCCGGAGATCCCCCCCACAAGGAAGACCAGCCGGTGACCCGGAAGTGGCTGCGCTATCAGATGGTGATGCTGGGGATAGCCGACAATCCGAACTTTCTGATCAGCGACTGCGAGGTGAAGCAGGCGGAGCCCTCCTATACCGTCAGGACCATCGAAGCCTTCAAGGCCCGGGTCAGTCCCGACTGTGAAATCTATTTCATCACCGGGGCCGATCAGATCATGGCCATTGAAAGCTGGAAGGATTACCAGAGACTCCTCAAGGAAATCACCTTCGTCGGGGCCTCGAGGCCCGGCTACCGGGATGAAGAACTCCTCAGGGAGATCCATCGTCTGAGGGCCCTGCACGGGGCCAGGATCCGTTACCTGCAGGTACCTGCCCTGGCCATCTCCTCCTCCGACATCAGGCGTCGGGTCAGGAACCTTGAATCCATCAAGTATCTGCTGCCGGGAGCCGTTGAACAGTTTATCATGAAGAACGGCTTGTACCGGTGAATCATGTCCGGGAGGCAAGACCTCTTGTAAGAGAAATCCAAAAAAGGAATGATGAGATTGCTAGGCCAAAAGGTTAGAGAACTGAGACAGAAGAATGAAAAGACCCTCAACAACATGTCTGAAATCACGGGACTCACAGCAAGCTATCTTTCCCAGCTTGAAAGAGACATGATCGAACCGTCCCTTTCATCCCTGAGAAAGATCGCCCTGGCCCTGGGGAGAGGATCGTCACTGATCCTCTTTTTTTGATTTCAGAAGGATTGTTCAAGAATTCATTGTTGTTTTTTAAGGATTTGTTGTAGAATAGGAATCGATGACACACTGAAAATACTGAATTGGAGCGAAGCCGTTGAACAGAATCAGACAAGCAGTGAAAAAGAAACTATCTGAAGAAAGGTATCAGCATACCCTGAGGGTTCTGGACAAGGCCCTTGAACTGGGTGGGATTTTCGGGGAGGACAAGGAGAAAATTGAAAAGGCGGTCCTTCTCCATGACTACGGCAAGGCCTTTGATCCGGCAGTGACCAGACGATGGCTTTCGACCTCGGCATTTGCCCCGGATGACATCATGGCGATGAACATCGACCTGGCCCACGGCCCCTTCGGAGCCTACCTGGCCAGGGTCGAGTTCGGCATCGAGGAGGAGGACGTGCTCAATGCCATCCGGTATCACACCTTCGGAAGAGCCGGCATGAGCCTGCTGGAGAAGATTGTTTTTCTGGCGGACTACATCGAGCCCGGTCGTCGCTTTGACGGAGCCGACACGGTCAGGCGTCTGGCGGTGAAGGACCTCGATGAGGCCATGAAGGCCGCCCTCGAGCAGTCCATAAGCTATGTGGCCTCCAGGGGGCGGCCCCTGCATCCCCTCAGCCTGGAGGCTCTGGAATATTTCAAAAGGAGAAGGAGCCATGAGTGAATACATGAGCGTCATTTTGTTCATCGCCGGTCTGGTTCTGATCATCAAGGGCGGGGACTGGTTCGTGGATGCCTCAATCTGGATCGCCAGGGTCACGGGAATCCCCTCCATCATCGTGGGAGCCACCATCGTCAGCTTTGCCACCACCCTGCCGGAGCTCCTGGTTTCAACCAATGCCACCTTGAAGGGCAGCACCGATATCGCCATCGGCAACGCCATCGGCTCCACCATCTGCAACATGGGACTCATCGCCGGTCTGGTGATTTTTCTCAGGCCCGTCGAGGTCTCGAGGAAGATTTTTACCCAGAAGGCTTTCCTCATGGTCTTCGTCACCCTGTTGACGGCCTTCATGGCCAGGGAAAACTACCTTTCCCGTCTCGAAGCCGTCCTGCTGCTGAGCACCATGGGGCTCTATTTTTACGTCAACATCAAGGCTTATCAGGGAAGGGTCCCGGAGGACCGGCCGATTTTCACCAACACCCGCAAGGAGGTCCTGGTCTATATCGGCAAGTTCGCCTTCGGTTCTCTTCTGGTGATCCTGGGAGCGGACCTGCTGGTCACCCACGGCATCATTCTGGCTCAAGTCCTGGGGGTGCCGGAGTCCGTGATCGGACTCACCCTCATTGCCCTGGGCACCTCTTTGCCTGAACTCGTCACGGGAATCACCTCGGTACTCAAGAAGGATGCCGGTATCGGCCTGGGCAACATCATCGGGGCCAACATTCTCAATATTTCCATGATCATGGGAGCCAGTGGCCTGATGGCGGACAAGGGGCTCTACATGACCCTGACGGACGTCAGTTTCCTGGGATTCACGGCGCAGAGGGTTCCCCAGACCCTCTTTCTGGATCTTCCGGTCTCTCTCTTGCTGATGGGTCTTCTGACGATTCCTCCCATTCTCAGCGGCAGGACCTACCGTCTGCAGGGAATCGGCTTGATGCTTTTATACGGGATTTATGTTATAATTTTGTTCAATCTAGGATGAGGAAGGTGAATTGATGAAGGAAAAGACAGCCCTGGCCCTTTGCAAGGTGCTTGATGAGAAACAGGCAAAGGATATCGTCCTGCTGGACGTGTCTGATAAAACGCCCTTGATGGATTATTTCATCATTGCTACGGCCATGAACCCCCGCCATGGGAAGTCCCTGGTGGATGTCCTCGAGGAGGCCGCCCACAAGGAGTCCTTGGTCGCCCATTCCAAGGAAGGCCTGCAGAACGGCGAGTGGATTCTGATTGATTTCAAGGATATCGTGGTGCATATTTTCACCGGCGACCACCGTCGCCACTACAATTTAGAAAAATTGTGGTATGATGCCAAAAAAATTGAAATGGATATTGACACCTAGGTAGAATATTCATAAACTATACTCAAGGTCGTGAAGTTTCAGGACCAGTAGGATCTTTAGATTGAAAGAGAGCCGGTGGAGGGTGTGAACCGGTAATCGAAGGATCTGAACTCACCTGGAATGATCCAGCAGGCTGGTCCCCGGTATCGGACCGACTCAAGAGGACTTGACGGTCAAATAGGGTGGTACCGCGGATTTTGAATTCGTCCCTATAAAAAGAGGTACTTTTTTTATTTTTTGAAGAAGAGGTGGACTGATGAAATATAATTTCAAGAAAATCGAACAGAAATGGCAGCGCCGATGGGAGGAAGAAGGCACTTTTTTTGCCAAAGAGGACCATTCTCTCCCCAAATTCTATCCCCTCATCGAGTTTCCCTATCCCTCGGGCCAGGGACTCCATGTCGGACATCCGAGAAGCTACACCGCCCTGGACCTGGTGGCCAGAAAGAAGCGGATGGAAGGCTACAACGTGCTCTATCCCATCGGCTGGGATGCCTTCGGACTGCCGGCGGAAAACTACGCCATCGAACACAAGGTCCATCCCAAGACCGTGACCGAAAAGAACATACAGAATTTCAGGAGACAGCTCAAGGCCCTGGGACTCTCCTTTGACTGGTCGAGAGAGGTGAACACCACGGATCCCGAGTACTACAAATGGACCCAGTGGATCTTCCTCAAGCTCTATGAAAAGGGGCTGGCCTACAAGGCCAACATGGACATCAACTTCTGCACCTCCTGCAAGGTGGGTCTGGCCAACGAGGAGGTCGTCAACGGGGTTTGTGAACGCTGCGGTTCCGAGGTCGTCCGACGGGAAAAGGAACAGTGGATGCTGAAGATCACGGAATACGCCGACCGACTGATCCAGGATCTGGACACCGTGGACTACATCGAGCGGGTGAAGATCCAGCAGAAGAACTGGATCGGCAAGTCCTTCGGCGCCGATATCAAATTCCCCATCGAGGGCACTGACGAGGAACTGCTGGTGTATACCACCCGTCCTGACACCATCTACGGGGCGACCTACATGGTCATTTCTCCGGAGCATCCCCTTATCAAGACCCTTGAAGCGGGGATTGAGAATCCTGAAGAGGTCAGGGCCTATCAAGAGGAAGCGCGCAAAAAATCGGATTTCGAAAGAACCGAGCTCAACAAGGATAAAACCGGGGTCCAGCTCAAGGGATATTTCGCCAAAAATCCCATTTCCCAGACCCTGATTCCCGTGTTCATCTCCGATTACGTCATGATGAGCTACGGTACCGGGGCCATCATGGGGGTTCCCGGTCATGACCAGAGAGACTATGATTTCGCCAAGGCCTTCGGCCTTGACATCATCGAGGTGATTTCAGGCGGGGATATAACCGTGGAAGCCTATACCGGAGACGGTATTCTGGTGAATTCCCCCCTGATCGACGGCATGAAGGTCAAGGAGGCCATCGCCACCATGATCAAGTATATCGAGGATCATGATCTGGGGCGGAAAAAGACCAACTACAAGCTCAGGGACTGGGTCTTTTCAAGACAACGCTACTGGGGAGAACCCATCCCCATCATCCACTGTGAAAAATGCGGCACCGTGCCCCTGGAGGCCGGGGACCTGCCCCTGATTCTTCCAGAGGTGGCAAGTTACGAGCCCGCCGAGGACGGTTCGAGTCCTCTGGCGAAAATCGAGGAATGGGTCAATGTAACCTGTCCCAAATGCGGCGGCCCGGCGAAGAGGGAAACCGACACCATGCCCCAGTGGGCGGGGTCGAGCTGGTATTTCCTCCGGTATACGGACCCCCACAATCACGAAGAATTCTCCAGTCAGGAAAACCTGGCCTACTGGCTGCCCATTGACTGGTACAACGGCGGGATGGAGCATACCACCCTGCATCTGCTCTACTCCCGTTTCTGGCACAAGGTCCTCTTCGACGTGGGGGCGGTGCCTACCCTGGAGCCTTATGCCAAGCGGACCTCCCATGGCATGATTCTCGGCGAGAATGGTGAAAAAATGTCGAAATCCAGGGGGAATGTCGTCAATCCCGACGAAATCATCGAGCATTTCGGGGCGGACACCATGAGGCTCTATGAAATGTTCATCGGGGACTTTGAGAAATCGGTTTCCTGGACGGAGAACGGGGTCAAGGGTGCCAAGCGGTTCCTGGACCGGGTCTACAAGCTTCCTCAGTGGGTGAGTGACAAGACCGGCTACTCCGGGGACCTCGAGGTGCTGATCCATCAGACCATCAAGAAAGTATCCAATGACTATGAAAATCTCAAGGCCAACACCGCCGTCGCCCAGCTCATGACCCTGGTCAATGAATACTACAAGCGGGAAAGCATCAGCCGGGATGAGATGAAGATTCTCCTGATTCTTCTCAATCCGGTGGCCCCTCATATCACGGAAGAAATCTGGGAGATGTCAGGGTACCCCGACACCATCGCCCAGCAGGCCTGGCCGGAGTATGTTGAAGAAAAAACCAAGGAAGACCAGGTGGAGCTGGCGGTCCAGTTCAACGGCAAGGTCCGGTTCAAAATCGTCGTGGACCGGGAGGCGACCAAAGAAGAGATTGAGAAAATCGCCCTGGCTCATGAGCGCTATTCGGAATTCGCCAGAGGAAAGGCCGTGGCCAAGCTGGTGGTGATTCCGGACCGGCTGGTCAATATCGTACTGAAATAGGAATGGGGTGACATTGTTGGAAAGAAAGATCAACCCGATCATTGAAAAGTTTTTACCCCTTGTAGCCAATCTCGGCAAAACCTTCGGTGACAACTGCGAGGTGGTTCTCCATGACTTTTCAGATTTGAAGCACTCCATCGTGGCCATTGAAAACGGACACATCACGGGGCGGAAGATCGACGACGCCATGACGGAATTGTCCTATAAAAAAGTGCTGGAGGGCAATACCAAGGAGGACATCATCAACTACACCGGCAAAAGCAGGGACGGCCGGGTGCTGAAATCCTCCACCACCTTCATCAGGGATGACAAGGGGGTGGCCGTTGGATGTTTCTGTGTGAACTTCGACATCACTGAACTGGTGGCGGCCCGAAAGGTCTTCAACGACATCATGAAAATCGAGAGCGACCTGGTCTTCACCAAGGATACGGTGGATGAAGAGATCAACAAGGTCAGCAACGTGCTGGGCCAGCTGGTCCAGAAGGCCGTCGAGGATTTCGGCAAACCCATCATCTACATGACCAAGGATGAAAAGGTTTCTGTTGTCAGAAGGCTCGACGAGCAGGGCACCTTCATGATCAAAGGCGCCATCGACTACGTGGCGGAGGTCTTGTGCGTTTCAAGATACACCATCTACAATTATTTGGATGAAATCAGATAGGAGGAATCAGACATGGCTTTAATCAACATTTTTACGGAAAGTGCGCCAAAGGCAGTGGGACCTTATTCCCAGGGAATCAAGGCGGGTAATTTTCTCTATGTCTCCGGACAGATCCCCATCGATCCGGATTCCGGCACCATGGTAGAGGGCATCGAGGCCCAGACCAGGATGGTGCTCAACAACGCCAAGGCCATCCTCGCAGAGGGGGGCTACACCCTGGAGGATGTGGTGAAAACCACGGTATATCTGAACAATATTTCGGATTTTGCAGCCATGAACGAGGTCTACGGGACCTTTTTCACCCACCACAAGCCGGCAAGGGCCGCCTTCGAGGTGGCGGCGCTGCCCCTGAACGCCCAGGTGGAGATTGAAATGATCGCCTACAAGGACTGATCGAACCGCATGGAAAAGCCCGCTCGAGTCGAGCGGGCTTTATCCGTGGATGGTCTTGGCGAGTTTCAGGGCGGTGGGGGTGATGGCGATGCCCCCCAGGGCGGTCTCCCTCAGGGCGGGAGGGAGCTGATGTCCCACCCGCTTCATGGATGCCACCATCTCATCGAAGGGAATCAGACTCTCGACCCCGGCCAGGGCCATCTCGGCACTGATCAGGGCGTTCATGACGCCTGAGGCGTTGCGCTTGGCACAGGGAGATTCCACGAGGCCGGCTACGGGATCGCAGACCAGCCCCAGAATATTCTTGATGGCGATGCTCGCCCCGTGGAAGACGGCCTCCGGCGAGCCTCCCTGAAGCTGGACCAGGGCGGCGGCGGCCATGGCGGCGGCGGTGCCGGTTTCAGCCTGGCAGCCTCCCTCGGCGCCGGAAACACTGGCTCCGGTGGCAATCAGATCCCCCACGGCTGACGCCGTGAGAAGCGCGTCAAGAATCGCCTTTTCGTCATGGTGGAAGAGTTCCTGGGCGGTGAGGAGGGCGGCGGGCAGAATTCCGCTGGCTCCGGCGGTGGGGGCGGCGCAGATCCTTCCCATGGCGGCGTTGACCTCCGAGGTGGAAAAGGCCATGGCCATGGCATGATTGGCGACCCTTCCCAGATAGGTGGCTTCCTGACGGCTGTAGTCCTCCATGCGTCTGCCGTCTCCGCCGATGAGCCTGCCCCGGAATCTATCCGGGTCATGGATGGCGCCGTAGGCGCTCTGGCCCATGACGCTGTAGATATGCCTCAGCTCTTCATAGACCGTGTCCGGGTCCTTGTCAAAGAGTTCCTTTTCCTTCCGGAGCACGATGTCACTGATGCGACAGCGGTTTTCCCGGGTCTGTTCCATGAGTTCTCTGGCATTACGATACATGGCGGTCCTCCTCGAGGTTGAGCATTCTGACCTGGTTGACGTCCTTGATGCCGACCAGGTCCTTTTCCAGGGCTTCGGGAAATTCCTGGTCCGCTTCGATCAGGAGGACGGCATTCTTGTTTTTCTGGGTGCGGCTGACGTGCATGGTGGCGATGTTGATTTCAAATCGCGCCAGCAGGGTGGTGATTTCGCTGATGATGCCCCGTCGGTCGATGTGGTCGATGATCAGGGTGGGATAATTGCCGGTGAAGGCGAGGGGGGTGTCGTCGATTTTTTGAATCAGGACCTGGCCGCCGCCGATGGAGGACCCGGTGACCGCCATGCGGGTGTCGTCCTCGTTGTAAAAGGTGATTCTGGCCGTATTGGGATGGACCGCCCCCAGGTCGACGGGGGTGAAGTCGAACTCGAGGCCCGCCTTCCCGGCCAGGGTGAGGGCGTCCCGTATCCTTTCGTCATCGGTGGCGAAGCCCATCAAACCGGCGATCAGGGCCTTGTCGGTGCCGTGGCCCCGGTAGGTGCTGGCAAAGGAGCCATGGAGTCCGATCCGGACTTTCTTGAAGGGTCTGCCGTTGATGCCGCGGGCCAGCCGGCCCAGCCGCACCGCGCCGGCGGTATGGGAGCTTGAGGGGCCGATCATCACGGGACCCAGGATTTCCAGAACACTATGATTGGGCATGGTTTCCCTTCTTTCTTCTTTTTTTTCTCAGCCGGTGGAGCCGCCAGAGGGTGACCACCGTGCGCCAGATCAAAAAGGCCGCCAGGAGCTCCAGGAGGAACTCGCCGTAATAACGGAATTCGATTTCTCCCAGACCGTTTCTTTTGATCAAGCGGTCCTTGAGGACCTTGGTGAAGGTTTTTTCCTCGACGGCGGTATCGCTGACCAGGGTGGTTTCTCCCAGAAGCTGGCCCTGGTAGCGGTAGACGACCCTGCCCAGGACCTGGTTTTCTTCAAGGGGCAGGGTGATTTCCTCCAGGAGAATCTCCTCCTCCACCGCCTTGATGTCGACCCCCCTGTCGATGAGACCTGTGACGGTTTCGGCGGCGTAGAGGGAAATCTCCTCCCTGGTCCCTCCCTCGACGGGAAGGGTGAGGATCTTGTTGCCGGCAAAGGTGAAGCTGTGGTATTTGAAGGATTCAAAGCCGTAATCCAGAAGGCTTCTTGAATCGGTGTAGATGCTGGCGCTGTCGGATTTGAGCACCACGCTGATCAGGCGGATGCCCTCCCTCTGGGCCGTGGTGACCAGGTTGTTCTTCGAGCTGGTGGTATAGCCGGTCTTGATGCCGTCGACGATATCGTACTTGATGGGGACCATTTCTCCCTGATAGGCGATCCTCGAGGTGTCGTAGAGAAATCTGTTGGTGGTTCGCATCACCCTGCCCAGGGGCTGGAATTCATTGGGCTCGATGGCATAGGTCACGGTGCGGACCATGTCCTGGAAGGCGGGATTTTCATAGGCTTTTTTGGCGATGAGGGCCATGTCCCTGGCCGTGGTCTGATGGGAATCCTGATGAAGACCGTGGGGATTGACGAAGTTGGAATTCAGAGCGCCGAGCTCCCTGGCCCGCCGGTTCATCTCCTCGGCGAAAAGAGAAAGGTTCCCGGAGTGATAGACGGCGAGGGCTTCGGCGATATCGTTGGCGGAGGAAACCATCATGGCGTAGAGCAGGTCCCTGACGGAGAGGGTCTCCCCCTCGTAGATGAATATCTTTGAACCCTCGGCAAAGGGACTCTCACCGTCAATGGTGACCATTTCGTCAAGGGTGTGGTTCTCCAGAATGATCAGGGCCGTCAGGATCTTGGTGGTGCTTGAGGGGTACCAGGGGAGGTCCGCCTTCTTTTCGTAAAGCACCTGTCCGCTGCCGGCATCGATCAGGATGGCGTGTTCCCCTGTAATCGGGGGTTCCTCCAGGGCGAAGCCGCCGGTGACGACCAGGGTGAATTGCATGATGAATGCCATCAATAGAATTGTGCCGTATCTCATCAAGGATGTCCTCCTAGCAAGTAGGTTACATTATATCACAGGTTGGGAAAATTTTTTGATGATAAAGAGAGAAATGCGTTTTGAAAAATTGAGGGGAGGTATCATTCGGATATCATGAAAAAAGGAGAGATTGTATGAAATCGAAAATCATCGGTGGTCTTGTAGTGTTGTTGGGTCTCTTTCTGATTATCCCATATTTCGTGCCTCTGTCAAAGCCTCCAGAAGAACCGGTCAAGGCACCCTATCTTCAAAGTGAATATTTTACATATGAAAATGTCACCCTGCATTATCGAGAATTCGAGCCGGTGGATGCACCCGTCCAGGGCCAGATTCTTCTGGTTCACGGCCTTGGCGGTTCTACCGACAGTTTCAGGCACAATTTCGGCCCCCTGGCTGAAGCCGGATACCGGGTGGTGGCGGTGGACCTTCCAGGATTCGGTTATTCTGAAAGAAACATTGGCTTCAATCATCACCAGTCTTCCCGTGCCGCGATGCTGTGGGAGTTGATCGCTTATCTCAGCGAGGATCAGACCCCATGGCACCTTGTGGGACACAGCATGGGGGGCGGTACCGTGGCCGCCATGGCCGCTGCGGCGCCACAGAGAACCCACAAGGTCGTCCTGGTCGGCGGCGCTCTGGGAGATAACAGTCCGATTCCCGGGACTCTTTTGAAGATGCCGCCCCTGGGCCGGTGGATTCAGATTCTACTGGAGAGGGTCGTGATTACCGAAGAACGGATTGAAAGCTATCTCGCTTCAGCCTATGGGAGACCTGCCCTGGATGTTGAAGTTGAGGCATTTCTGGAGCCGCTTGAGATGCCGGGCACCGCCTACAGCGCCCTGGGGCTGCTTGAGACCAGCGGCAGTCTCCCTGAAGAAGCCTTGAAACCGTTGAAGGTTCCAGTGGTGGGAATCTGGGGAGAAGAAGACACCTGGGTCAGTCTCGAAGAGGGAAGAGCCCTCGGGGAGGTTTTCGAGGACTACACCCTTCACGTGATTCCCGGGGCGGCCCACTGCCCCATGGAGACCCATGAGGCGACCTTCAACCGGCTCCTCCTGGAGGCGCTCAAGGTCGAGAATGAGGAGGCGATGGAATGATTCGTGTCAACAAGGGATTTCAGGGTCCGGGGTCCGTCAGTTACGCCACGACGGCGTCGAAGAAGCTGCTGGAGGGGGAGGCCCTCCTGGACTGCTCCCTGGGGGTGAATCCCTACGGGATTTCCAGGCGGGTCCTGGACCATCTGAAGGATTTTGACGAGGCCTTGATCCACCACTATCCCAAGAGCACGGACAAATTGAAAAACGTGCTGGTGGATTACTGGTCCCGGGTGACCCTCCTTGATCCCGACCAGGTCTATTTCGCCCAGGGGGCCATGGGGGCTCTGGAAATGATCAACAAGGTGCTCATTGCCGAGGGAACCCGGGTCCTGGGGGTCTGTCCCCAGTTCACCGATTATGCCTTTGATGTCGGCAAGTGCGGGGGAGAGTACGCCTGTGTCCCCTTGAATCCGTTGAAAAATCACACCTTCGAGCCGGAGGTCTTTCTCGAGGCCGTGACCGAAGCCGTAGACCTGATCTACATCGACAACCCCAACAATCCCACGGGTCAGATCATGGCCAGGGGGGACATCGAGGCCATCGTTGAAAAGGCCTCCCGGCTGGATATTCCCGTGGTGATGGATGAAGCCTACGGGGATTACATGACCGACCTGAATTCCGCCGTCTCCCTCATCCGGGACTATGACAACCTGCTGGTGGTGAGGTCCTTCTCAAAGGCCTTCGGCATGGCGGGGCTGAGGGTCGGCTATGTGGTGGTGCCGAAGTCTCTGGCGGGGGTCTTTGATGCGGTGTCCATTCCCTTTCCCCTCAACAGTGTCGGGGTCTATTTCACGGAATTCATCCTGGAGGACCGGGATTTCGTCCGCCGGTCGGCCAGGAGGATCAGTCGATCAAAGAAAAAAATCATCGAGGCCCTTGGAAAGTTGAAGGTGATGCAGACCCACGACGAGCTCCCCATCATGGTCCTGACGGCTCCGAAGGAAGACTTCGACCTCTACCGGGGGTTTCTGGAAGAGGGGGTCCTGACCAGCCCCGGGGAGCCCTATGAAGGGCTCTCGAAAAACAGCGTCCGGGTCCGGGTGCCCGGAGACCTCCGGCCTCTGCTTGCGGCCATCGAGAAAATCCAGTCCCTGATAGTGGAATAAAGCCTGTCCTGTTTCAGATTCCGGGTCGCCCTGGGTTATAATGACCTTAAAAAGGTGAGGAGGGGAAGGATGAAACGGAATATTCTCTTTTTTGCAGGGCTGCTCGTTCTTCTTTTTGGCTATTACCTCTTTGATTTCTTTCAGTTTGACGGTGAAGTCGCCCTGGAAACCGAGCTGGTCCCCGCCAGGACCATCAAGGCCTACATCACCGGGGAGGTGGTGACCCCCGGGGTCTATGAACTCGAAGAGGGGGACCGGCTCGAGGACCTTGTCCTCAAGGCGGGGGGGTTGACCCGGGAGGCCAATCCCCTCAACATCAACCTGGCCATGGTGATGACGGACGGCTACAAGGTGGTGATTCCCTCACAGGAAGCGGGGGAGGAGGGGGAGGCGCCCAGGGACCTCAACACCATGACCCTGGAGGATTTCATCCAGGTGGAGAGTATCGGGGAAGTGACGGCGAAAAAGATTCTTGAGTTCCGGGACCGGGTGGGTTTTTTGACCCTGGAAAATCTCCTGGAGGTGGAGGGAATCGGTGAGGTGAAGGTGGCCCTGATCAAAAAGTATTTAGAAAATCAATAGATGTCATAAATATAATAAATAATAAAAATCCTCAAAGGGAGTGACCTGTGGTAACCTACCTATGAGGTGAAATGAATGACAGAATTTATCCATCTGGATTTGAAAAAAGAAATCAGGTTGACCGGGATGACCGAGGCCTCCGGCTGAGCGGCTAAAATCGGTCCCGGGACCCTGGCTCAAGTTTTGAGTCAATTACCAAAATTTCAAAGCGACAAACTCCTGGTGGGACTTGAAAGTTCCGATGATGCGGCGGTCTACCAGATCAACGATGAAATCGCCATCATCCAGACTCTGGACTTTTTCACACCGGTTGCCGACGATCCCTATGTTTTCGGACAGGTGGCGGCGGCCAATGCCCTGAGTGATGTCTACGCCATGGGGGGAGAACCGGTTCTGGCCTTGAATATCGTCGGTTTTCCCAAGGACATGGACACCGATATTCTGGCCCGGATTCTCAAGGGCGGTGCCGACAAGGTCATGGAAGCCGGAGCCCTTCTGGTAGGGGGACATTCCGTAGAGGACAAGGAACCGAAATACGGGCTCAGTGTCATGGGCATCGTCCATCCCTCGAAGGTGAGGGCCAATACCCACGGCAGGGTGGGGGACGCCCTGATTCTCACCAAGCCCCTGGGCACCGGGATACTCAACACCGCGGTGAAGCGAGGGGCGATTTCTTCCGAGGATGAAGCCCTGGTCCACCGGGTGATGACCACTCTGAACCGAGAAGCGGCCAGAGCCCTGGCGGTGGTGGATCCCCATGGGGTCACCGACATCACCGGCTTCGGCATCGGGGGTCACGCCTACGAGATGGCCAAGGGGTCAGGAACCACCCTGATCATCGACCATCAGGCACTGCCTCTGATGCGGGGGGTTTATGAAAAGGCCAGGGCCGGGATGGTGCCGGGGGGAACCTTCAAGAATATCAAATACTACCGTCCCCTGATCCATGTGGAGCCGGGGGTGGAGGAAGATTTTCTCAAAGTGATTTTTGATCCCCAGACCTCGGGAGGGCTTCTGATTTCTCTGCCCAAGGACCAGACCGGGGCTTATCTCGGCGAACTGGGAAAACACTACGATCTTGAAGCCAGGGTCATCGGAGAAATCGTCGAAGAGGGAGAATTCCCCGTCATAATCCGATGAAGGATGAGTCCATTTGGGCTCATTTTTTTATGATATAATGGAGTAAATTATCAAAGGAGAAATGCCTTATGGACAAAAACGCCCTCAGAAATTTGCCCAAAGTGGATGACGTCATGAACCGGGAGGCTTTCAGGAAACTCGCCTTGTCGACATCCTTCGATTTGGTTCTCATAGAGGTTCAAAGAGGGATTCAAAATGAAAGAAAACGGATTTTAAGCGGAGAGCCGCCGGTGGCGGACATGGTGACAGTCCTGTACCGGGAGGTTGAAAAGGCGGTCTCGAGGACCATGGCCTACGGCCTCAGACCGGTGATCAATGCCACCGGAATCATCATCCACACCAATCTGGGACGGTCCGTGCTGGTGGAAGAGGCCGGCAGGGCCCTGGAGCGGGTCAATGGCCGCTATTCAAATCTGGAATTCGATCTGTCCACGGGCAAGCGGGGACTGAGATACACCCATGTGGAGGAAATTTTGATGAGGCTCACCGGCGCCGAGGGAGCCCTGGTGGTGAACAACAACGCCGCGGCGGTGATGTTGATGCTCAGCACCGTGGCCGACGGCAGGGAAGTCGTGGTTTCTAGAGGAGAACTGGTGGAAATCGGCGGATCCTTCCGGGTTCCCGAGGTGATGAAAATCAGCGGGGGAACCCTGGTGGAGGTGGGCACCACCAACAAGACCCATCTGAAGGACTATGCCGGGGGAATCGGTCCCGGGACGGGGGCGATCCTCAAGGTCCACACCAGCAATTACCGGGTGATGGGTTTCACCAAGAGCGTGCCCGTGGAGGACTTGATCGCCCTGGGACGGGAAAGGGACATTCCGGTCATCGAGGACCTGGGCTCGGGAACCCTGCTTGATCTGACGCCCTATGGGCTTTCAAAGGAACCGACGGTTCTGGAACAGGTGGCCAAGGGGGTGGATCTGATTTCCTTCAGCGGGGACAAACTCCTGGGGGGACCCCAGGCGGGCATCATCGTGGGGAAGAAAAAGTACATCGACCAGGTCAAAAGCAACCAGCTCCTTCGGGCCCTGAGAGTGGACAAGATGACCATAGCCGCCCTGGAAGCGACCCTTAGGGCGTATCTCGATCCAGAGGGGGCGAAAAAAAGGGTGCCCACTCTCAGGATGATCACCATGTCCCCGGATGAAATCAAATTGAAGGCTGAGGCGGTCTGCCGGGGCATCACCCTGAAGGAAAGGGTGGCCGTGGTCGAGGATGTCTCCCAGATCGGCGGCGGCACCTATCCCCTGGATACCCTGCCCACCTGGGTGCTTCAGATCACTCCCTTCAAGGGCGCCCAGGGTTTTGCGGATGGCCTTAGAAATCTGGAGGTGCCCATCATCGCCAGAATCAAGGAGGAGAAGGTCCACCTCGACTGCCGGACGATATTTGAAGAAGAGCTTGAGGCTGTGATTCAAGGAATCAACAGCGTAATGGAGGATTGACCCATGGCCCATGTCATCATCGGTACCGCAGGACACATCGATCACGGCAAGACCACCCTCATCAAGGCCCTCACCGGCATCGAAACCGACCGGCTTCAGGAGGAGAAAAAGCGGGGCATTTCCATTGAACTCGGATTTGCCTACTTCGACCTGCCCGGGGGTCGAAGAGCGGGGATCGTGGACGTGCCGGGACATGAACGCTTCATCAAAAACATGCTTGCCGGGGTCAGCGGCATCGATCTCGTTCTTTTTGTCGTGGCCGCCGACGAGGGCGTCATGCCCCAGACCAGGGAGCATTTTGATATTCTGGACCTGCTCATGGTTCAAAGGGCCATCTTCGTCATCACCAAGATTGATCTGGTGGACCCGGAAATGGTCGAGGTGGTGGAGGAAGAGATCAGAGACCTGATTGCCGGCACCCACTTTGAAAAGAGTCCGATTCAAAGAGTCTCCGCCTTCACCGGTGAAAATCTCGAGGCCCTGGTGCAGCTCATGGACGAAATGACCCAGAGAATCAAAAGCCACAATGAAAAGGCCCCGGTCCGGTTGAATATCGACAGGGTCTTCACCATGAAGGGACACGGCACCGTGGTGACGGGAACCCTTTTGGAGGGGACCTTGAGGGTGGGGGATGACATCGCGGTCTACCCCTCGGGGCTGAGAACCAGGGCCCGGGGAATCCAGGTGCATTCCCGGATCGCCGAGGAGGCCCTTGCAGGCCAGAGAACGGCGGTCAATCTGCATGGCGTCAAAAAGGAGGAAATCCACCGGGGGGACGTGGTCGCCCAGGTGGACAGTCTGGTCCCCGCCTATATCGTGGATATGAAACTGAGGCTTTTGAAGACCGGTTCCCGGGAGCTTCGCCACGGCATCCGGGTCCGCTTCTATCACGGCACGGCGGAGCTCATCGGCCGCCTGATACTCATCGATCGGGAGACCGTGAAACCCGGGGAGGAAATCTTCTGCCAGATTCGCCTGGAAAGAAAAACCGTGCTGAAATTCGGCGACCCCTTTGTCATCCGCTTTTATTCTCCCCTGGAGACCATCGGCGGCGGGGTCGTGCTGGATCCGGGGGCTGTCAAGCACCGCCGCTATGATGAAGGGGCCATCGAGGACATGCTTCACAAGGAGGAGGGGACCACGGAGGAACTGGTCCTTCTGGCCCTGGGGAAGCATCCCGGGAGGATCTACACCCTCAAGACTCTGATTCCCCAGATCAACGCCGATGAAAAGACCCTGGCCCTCGCCCTGGAACGTCTTCTGGCGGAGGGGTCCCTCCTGGCGGTGACCGGGGAGAAATTCATGCTTTCCGACGGCCTCAAGGCCATGGGGGACGAACTGTTCCTTCAACTTGAAGCCTTTCACCAGAAGAATCCTCTCAAGCCCGGAATGGGCAAGGAGGAGGTCAGGAACAAGCTCTTCAAGGATCTGGACCGGGGCGACTTCGGGCTGATTCTGAAGAGCCTGTCCGGGAATCTGATTCAGGAGGAGCAGGGCGTCATCCGTTTGAAGGACTTCACCCTTTCCTTGAGTGACGAGAATCTCAAGCGGAAGGAGGAGATTCTCAAGGCGCTGAAGGAGGGGGGCTTCATGCCCCCTACCTTGAAGGAACTGAATCCTTCGAAGCAGGACCTGAATCTGATCAATCTGCTTCTGGATACCGGGGAGATTCTTCGCATCAATTCGGAAATCTACTACCACCGGGAAATTTTCCAACAGGCGGTGGCCCTGGTGACGGCGCATCTTGAAAAAGAGGGGACCCTCATGGTCAAGGATCTCAAGGACCTGATGGGGATTTCGAGAAAATATTCAGTGCCCCTGATGGAGCACCTCGATGACAGGCGCATCACCCTGAGAAGGGGGGATGGCCGGGTGCTCAATCCCAAAGGAGAGAAGGGAAGTCAATGAAAATTCTACTGGTGTGCGAGACCTTTTCCTCCCTCGAAACCCTCAAGGAGGCCCTGGAGGGTGACGGACACCTGGTGGTCAGGTTGAAAATCAGCAGCGAGGCCCTGAGAATGGACATCCAGAATCCCTTTGATCTGGTGATTCTGGATCTGAAATCGACGGAATCGGAGATGCAGGAGCTCATCAAGAGCATCCGGGGTCTGACGGACCGGCCCCTCATGGTCCTTTCCCTGGAGACGGCCCCCTCGTCGGTGGTCCTTGCCCTGGAATCCGGTGCCGATGACTATCTCAGAAAGCCCTATGACCTGGCGGAGCTCAAGGCCAGGCTCAAGACTCTCGATAGAAGGTCGGGCCATCCCTTGGATCTTTCCGATACGGCGATGGCCATCGACGGATTCACCATCCATCCCATCGGCAGGAAAGTCAGCGGTCCCAAAGGCCAGCTCCATCTCACCGCCAAGGAATTCGATCTGATGCTGCTGCTGATGATGCACCCCCTCAAGGTGTATTCCAGAGAAGAACTGCTTAAAACCATCTGGGGTTATGAGCGCTTCGGAGAGCTCAGAACCGTGGATGTCCACATCAGGCGGTTGAGGGAAAAAATCGAGGAAAACGCCTCAAAACCCCGTTATATCCTCACCCGGCGGGGAGAGGGCTACTACTTCAGCGGGTGAGGGGAAGGCCGTCATGACAGGTCCATGAAAGGAGAAGCCATGGTACAAAGACTACTGGGCAACCAATTGAACCTCAGGATTCATCCTCCTGAGGGGGAAATCAAGGGGGGACTTTTCATCCTCCATGGGATGCTGGAGCACCTCGGACGCTATGATCCCCTGATTCAAAGACTCAATGGGGAGGGTTTCCTGGTGGCGGGCTTCAATTACTTCGGCCACGGAGAGAACACCCCTCTGGGGGTGATGACTCCGGCAATGATTCCAGAGCTCCGGTCCGGGGTCCTGGAGTCCCTCAGAATCCTCAGAGAGGAGCACGGCATCAGGACCCTGCATCTTTTCGGACACAGCCTGGGGAGCTATCTGGCACGATTGATCCTTGACGAGGTCAAGGTGGAGGGCGTCATCCTCAGCGGTGCGGGCCTGGTGGACCTCAAGAAAACCAGAGGGTCCTCGAACCTACTGGGACTCCTCGGTCCCTTCATGGCGGCAGACAAACCCAGGCAGTGGCTTTCGGACCTGGTATTCAAGGATTTCAACCGGCCCTTCGGCGCGAAATCCGGTGCCCTTTTCATCTCCTCAAAGCCGGAGGAGGTCAGCCGATATCTGGAGGATCCCCTGTGCGGGCGGCCCATCAGCCTGGGGTTCGCAAGGCTTCTCATCGCCCTGATGGGTCAGGTGGATGACATCGAAGCCCGGCGCGTGAGGGTCGATGTGCCCATCACCTTCATCTCAGGTCAAAGGGATCCCGTGGGCGGCTTCGGCGCCGGTGTTGCGGCGGTGGCGGATTATTACAAAGAGATCAATGAAGCCCCCACGGTCTTGAAAATGGTTCCGGGTCGCCATGAAACCCTCAGGGATGTGGCGGCTGAGGCCGTGGTGGAGGAGATTCTTGGCATATTAAAAGGATGATCCTTTCGGACCATCCTGTGATTTATGGCGGGAATGGATGGGAATCGAACCCACCAGAGACGCTCTTAACACCTCACACTGGTTTTGAAGACCAGGAGGCACACCAGCACCTAGCCACTCCCATTCAGATGTCGAACCTTGCCTCCTCACCCTTGATCAGTCTCTTGATATTGGTGTGGTGGCGAAAGGGGACGAAGAGGGCGATGAACAGACCCAGATACAAATACGCGGCTTCTTCTCCAAAGATGAGCAGCAAGAGGGGAATCATCACCGCGGCGGCGATGGAACCCAGGGACATGTAATGGGAAAACTTGACGACCAGAAACTGAAAAACAAAAAGAATCAAGGCCAGGACCCCTGAAATCATCATGAAAACCCCGTAGGTGGTAGCCACTCCCTTGCCTCCCCTGAACCGCATGAAGACGGAGTAGGAATGACCGAGGATGCCGAAGGCGCCGGCCAGGGCGGCTCCCGACGGCCCCATCAACTGATGGCCGACGGTGAAGGCGAGAACCCCTTTGAGGAGATCCAGGACAAAGGCCAGAATCCCTGCTTTTTTGCCAGCCACCCGGATGACATTGGTGGCGCCGAGATTGCCGGATCCATGCTGTCGCAGATCTTTGTGGCTGAAGAGCTTCCCCACGAAGAAGGAAAAGGGTATGGCCCCGATCAAGTAGCCTAAAAGGATTACCGGTAGGTATGAATGCATGACCAACCTCCATTCCAAACTATTTTAACATCACGGTCAATAAAAGTCTATAAAAGGAAGTGAACCCATTGAAGAAAGTCTATATCACCAGGGCCATCGACCAGGAGGCCACGGATCTGCTCAAGGACCATTTCGAGGTCACTGTCAATCCCCATGACAGGGAACTCACCAGAGAGGAACTGCTTGAGGTGGTTCCCCACTACCAGGGAATCATCACCATGCTTTCCAATCGCATCGATGAAGAGATCCTCGACAGGGCGAAGGAGGTGGAGATTTTCGCCAATTATGCCGTGGGATACAACAATTTCGATGTCGCCGGGGCGAAGAAGCGGGGCATCCTGATGAGCAACACCCCCGGAGTGCTGACGGATGCCACGGCGGACCTGGCCTTCGCCCTTCTGCTGGCCTCCGCCAGAAGGCTGACGGAAAGTGACCGTTACGTCGCCCGGGGGGACTTCAAGGAATGGCATCCCAAACTGCTTCTGGGCAAGGAACTCAAGGGGCGGACCCTGGGAATCATCGGGTTTGGTGAAATCGGTCAGGCCGTGGCCAAGCGGGGCAGGGGCTTCGGCATGAAGGTGGTCTACTACAATCGTACTCCCAGAAAGGCGGCGGCCGAGGCTCTCGGGGCGGAATATCTTGATTTTGAGGAGCTTTTGAAGCGCTCCGATTTCATCAGCCTCCACACCCCCTTGAGCGAAGCCACCCGCCATCTCATCGACGCAAGGGCCATCAGTCTGATGAAGGATGACGTGGTCTTCGTCAACACCTCCCGGGGGCCCATCGTGGATGAACAGGCCCTGATCGAGGCCCTTTCAGCGGGTAAATTTTTCGGTGTCGGGCTGGACGTGTATGAGCACGAGCCCGTGGTGCCCGGGGCCTTGATTGACTGTGAACGGGTGATCAACGTGCCCCATATCGGCAGCGCCACGGTGACGGCCCGAAGAGCCATGGCCATGCTTGCCGCTGGGAATGTTATTGCCGCCCTGAGGGGGGAGGCGCCCCCCAACGAACTGTAAAAAATAATGAAAAAACAGTGGAAATGTGTTATCATGAAAAATGATTGATAGAGAGAAAAAAGAAAAATTCTTTATAGGAGGGTTGATGAATGTCTTATGTCAAGGAAGCTTTAGAAAGAATCACGGTGAGGAATGCTTCGGAAAAGGAATTCATTCAAGCGGTGGAGGAGGTTTTCGAATCCCTGGAACCTGTGATCGAGCGGCATCCGGAGTATGTCGACAAGAATATCCTGGATCGGATTGCAGAGCCTGAAAGACAGATCATTTTCAGGGTTCCCTGGGTGGACGATGAGGGAAAAGTCAAGGTGAACCGGGGATTCAGAGTCCAGTTCAACGGCGCCATAGGTCCTTATAAGGGGGGACTGCGATTCCATCCCAGCGTCTATCTCGGCATCGTCAAATTTTTGGGTTTCGAGCAGATTTTCAAGAACTCCCTCACCGGCATGCCCATCGGGGGCGGCAAGGGGGGATCGGATTTTGATCCCAAGGGAAAATCCGACGGGGAGGTCATGCGGTTCTGTCAGAGTTTCATGACGGAGCTGTATCGTCATATCGGACCTGACGTGGATGTGCCCGCCGGAGACATCGGCGTCGGCGGTCGTGAAATCGGCTACCTCTACGGCCAGTACCGCCGGATCAGAGGAGCCTTCGAAAACGGTGTCCTCACCGGCAAGGGCCTCAACTACGGCGGATCTCTAGCGAGAAAAGAAGCCACGGGATACGGCCTGATCTACTTCGTCGAGGAAATGCTCAAGGCCAACCGGCAATCCATCAAGGACAAGTCCGTCCTGATTTCAGGATCGGGCAATGTCGCCATCTATGCTTGTGAAAAGGCCCAGTCCTTCGGCGCCAGGGTGGTGAGCCTTTCTGATTCCGCCGGCTATATCTACGATCCCAAGGGCATCGACATTGATTTGATCAAGGAGATCAAGGAAGTCAGGCGTCAGAGAATCTCGGAGTATGTCAAGCATCATCCGGAGGCGGAGTATCATGAAGGCCGGGGTGTGTGGGGTCTGAAGGCGGACATCGCCCTGCCCTGTGCGACCCAGAACGACATCCGGATCGAGGATGCCCGGCTCCTGGTGAAAAACGGCGTCATGGCCGTGGGTGAGGGGGCCAACATGCCCACCACCAACGAGGCCTTGAAATATCTCCTCGAGGAGGGGGTTCTAGTGGCTCCCGCCAAGGCGGCCAACGCCGGAGGCGTGGCGACTTCAGCCCTGGAAATGTCCCAGAATTCCATCAGGTATGCCTGGTCCTTTGAAGAGGTGGATCAGAAACTGCATGGCATCATGGTGCAGATCCACAAGAGTGCCATGGAGGCTGCCGAGGAGTACGGCTATGGCTACAACCTGGTGGCCGGGGCCAATATTGCCGGTTTCAAGAAGGTTGCAGAGGCCATGATTGCTCAAGGTGACTACTGAAAATAAAGCACCCCGCATGATAGCGGGGTGCTCTTTTGTTAGAATAGGGGTAGCGATGATTGCAAGGAAGGATGAGATTGATGGAACTGCTGAAGATCAGGGGAAACACCTACTATTTCGACAATCCCACCATTGTCGGACTCTATCACTTCGAGGATGACGGCGTATGCCTGGTGGATACGGGACTGGATGATGACGGGGCAAGAAAGATTCTTCGTCTGGTCAGGGAAGAGGGCTGGTTCATCAAGGCCGTGATCAACACCCACAGCCACGCCGACCATTGTGGGGGGAACCAGTTCATACAAAAGAGAAGCCAGGCGGTCTTCTACGCCACGGCGGTGGAAAAGAGCTATATCGAAACCCCCTCCACGGAACCCCATTATCTTTTCGGCGCCTACCCGCCGAAGGTTCTGAGGAACAAATTCCTCCAGGCCAGGCCTTCGACCATCCAGGAGGTCCTTGAACCCGGCCCCCTCACCATCCAGGGGGAGACCTTCGAAATCGTGGACCTGAAGGGACATTCACCCGGCATGGTGGGGGTGAAGACTCCGGACGGGGTCTTCTTTCTCGCAGACGCCCTCATTGACAAGGCCATCACTAAGAAGTACGGGACCCTCTACCACTACCACTTGAAAGATCTCTTCAGAGCCTTCGAAACCCTGAGGGCGGTGGAGGCGGAGGCCTTCGTACTCAGTCACGGCGGCCTCGTCGAGGATCTCGAGGCGGTGATAGCGGCCAATGATGAGGCCCTCAGGGCCTTCAACCAGTTTTTAGTGGCAAGTCTCAAAGTCCCCAAAAGCAAGGAAGCCCTGCACCGGGAAATGGTGAGGGCCTACCACATGAAGGAAGCGGTCTCCAACTATTTTCTGAATGATTCCCTGCTGGCCTCCCATCTGAGTTACCTTATTGAAGAGGGGGATGTGGTCTTCCGGGTGGAGGAGGGCGGGGTCCTCTACGAAGCGGTTGCTCAGTGAAGCATGGCGAGGAGGTCCTGATAGGCCTTGTCGAGGGCCTTGCGGGAATTGGCCCTGAGGGGGCCGCCGCCTTGAGCGGACCTGGCTTGGCCGCCTCCGCGTCCCTGGATCAAATCCAGGGGTTCTGTGATGAGATCCTTCATGCTGATGTCGATGTTTTCCGAGCAGGCAAAGAGAAGCTTGACATCCTCGCCGAGATTGCTCAGCAAGGCGATTCTTCCCGGTTCCCGGGTCAGCAGGACTGACAATTTTTTCAACAGTCTAGGTTCCATATCCTTGAATTCCCTGAGGATGACGGTGGTGTGGCCCAGGGTCACGGCTTCCGCCACCAGGGAATCGAGGGTATGGCCCAGGAGTTCTTCCTTGAGGGTCTCGATTTCTCTGATGCATGCCCGGAGTTCCAGTTCCTTGCCCGCTACGGCCTTGTGGACCTCCAGGGGTTTGACGCTCAGATCCTGGGAGACCTTCAGGAGTTCCTGGTTCTTTTCATGGTAGTCCCGGAAACTGCGCCAGCCGGCATTGAAAAACAATCTCGTGCCGTTTTTGTAGCCTTCGGATTTGGTGATCTTGATCAGACCGATCTCCCCCGTGGACTTGAGATGGGTCCCGCCGCAGGGGGAAAAATCGTAATCCTTGACTTCGATGATCCGGATGTGTTCAATCACCTTGGGGGCTTTCCTCAGGGGCATTGCTGCCAGGGCGGCGGCATCGGGATAATGGATGATGATGGGCCGGTTTTCAAGGATGATGCGGTTGGCCTTTTCCTCCGCTTTCAAAAGGGCCTCCTCGCCAAGGGGCCTGTCCAGGTCGATGGTGAGGGTCTGGGGGCTCAGATGAAAGCCCACGGTGTTGGCATCGTAGAGCTCTTCAAAGGCCCTGGACAGGATATGCTGGGCGGAATGCTGCTGCATCAGATCCTGACGGCGGTCGAAGTCCACCCGGCAGGCCACGATGGCTTTACCTGTGGGCGACTCTTTGGTATAGTGGTAGACGGTGTCCCCTTCGATCTGGACATCCTCCACCCTGATGCCGTCGATGCTGCCGAGGTCCGCGGGCTGACCGCCTCCCTCGGGATAGAAATAGGTTTCATCAAGGGCGATCTTGTAGCCGGATGCCAGGGGGATCACTTCAAGAATCCTGGCGGTGAAATCAGTGGTGTAGGCATCGTCCCAGTACAGTTTTTTAGTCATGATGGATGGACACTCCTTATTTTTAGGTGGCTTTCAATCACTATTATACAATACACAGGCAAGAGGTGAAGACTATGATGGAAAACAGGCAGCATCAGATTTTTGAACTCAAAATCGCCCTTCTCGCTTTCATGTCCCATGAACTCCTTGGGGAGGAGCTGGACAAGGCCTACAGGATTTTTTCCCTGGGAATGGAGGAACCGTCTCCCCAGAAGGACCGCGGATTCAACGAATGGCTGATACACGACTATCTGGTCCGGGACAAGGATGCCATCATCGATATCTATGGGGCGAACCATCCGGTAGACCCCGAGGTGGCGGCCACCTTCAAAGGGAGCGTCTTCTCCTGCTTCAAGACGGTCAAAACCGGCGACCGGGTTTATTTCAAAGACATTTTCACCAAGGAGGACTATCTCCTGGATTCGGAGTCCCTTGTGGACGATGAAGGCGTGATTCTGGCCAGAATCTATCCCTGTCAGAACCGGTATTTCTTCCTGGATGATGTCAGTACCTTCCACAGGGATTTTGAACCCCATCTTCTCAAGGGGATCATGGAAAAATTCAGTGAAGCCAGGGAACTGCTGGGTTACCTGGATATTTCAGAATTTCTCAGGAGGAACACCTTCCTGCTCTACGCCTACGCCAACATGGTGGACGAAGTGATGGACCAGAGCCTCGAGGAGGTCGAATACACCGTCCACGAGAGCCTCTACCAGGTCCTGGACCAGGCCCGGGTGGCCGAGGTCCTGAACCACCACGGGGAGATCCGGATCATCCTCAGGTCAGAGGGGATTTATCAGCTGATTCTCGATGACCTGGTGATCGGCGAGATCATCGATCTCAAGGAGCGTCTGGAAATGAACTGCAACAGCGAGGCCCTGATGGACCAGGGCAAGCAGTGGATCGAGGCCCATCTCAAGGAGGCGGTGATCCATCTCAAGGATTCCCGCTTGGATCTGGAGGATGTTTTGGAGAATTGACACGGGGTATCGTTAATAGTAGAATGATGCCAATCAAATTCATCTTCGAAAGGAGTCACAACAATATGGACTATCCCCCGAAGGAAAAGCGGGAGGAAGGCTCGAAGAATTTCGACCACTTATCCATGGAGGAAGTAATCCACCGGATGAAACAAATCAACGAGGAACAGGCCGAACCCTCCGAGGATCTCAGCCAACTGATCGAACAGGTTCAAAAAAAAATCGTCAGCTGCCAGGAAGTGGACTTGGAGAAGGTCAAGGACCTGATTCTCAGACATGCTTTTTTCAGGAATCCCAACCACTACCATATTCGTCTGATCACCATCATGAAGCATCTCAAGAAAAAGGGTATCGACATCAGCATCCCCGACTTCGACCTGCTGGTCGATGAAATCATCGTGTCCTTGCCGGGGGTCAAAAAGATCGGTGGCGACCGTTACGCCTATAAAAAATAGTTTGACCGCCGGGTCAAACTATTTTTGGAGGTCATTATGTCCAGAAGATTGATTCAATCCATCCACGAAGTCCTAGACGGCTTCAACATCAACTACGAGACCTATGAAGCCTATATGGACCGCTTTTATGACTTCCACTTGTCTGAAAGGGACCTGTATCGGGAGCTTTTTCTGGATACCGCCCCGGAGCATGATCTGTCGAAGGATCTGAAGACCCGGACAGGCAGTTATTACACGCCTGAGCCCATCGCCCTGAGGATTGTGGAAAAGACCCTGGCCTACTATCATGGGGATCCCTATCAATCGAAAATCGCTGATTTTTCATCGGGCACGGGAAATCTTCTGCTGGCCCTGGTGGATTATCTGGCTCCGGAAAATGACGAGACCCTCAAGGGACTGGTTGAAAATTTTCATGCCTACGATTTGTCGGAGGAGTCCCTGCTGATTTATATCAACCGGATCCTGGGTAGATTCGAGTCCTTCCCCGAGGACCTGAAACTCAAGGTTTTTCCCGGGGATGCCCTGGCGGCCGACATTGAAGAAACCTTTGACATCCTTCTGGGGAATCCGCCTTATATCGGAGAGAAGAACCACAAGGTCTTTTTCAACCGCCTCAAAAAGACCCCCTTCGGGCAGCGTTTTTATGAGAGCAAGATGGACCTGTACCATTATTTTCTCTATCTGGGCTGGGAGCATCTGTCGAAGGAGGGAGTCATGGGGACCATCACCACCAACTACTTCTTCACCGCTGACGGGGCCTCCAGGCTCAGAAACTATCTCAAGGAAAAGATCACCATCTACGAAATCAACAATTATCGGGATGAAAAGCTCTTCAAGGAAGCCCTGGGACAGCACAATGTCATCATGGTCACCGGCGTCAAAAAAATCGGTACACCGACCCGGATTCTGGTGGAGGAGGGGGATTTCACCCTGTCGGAGGAGGCCCTCTACGGGGATTACAACACCATCGAGGTCTACACCAAGAATCAGGATTACCGCCTGATTAAAAAAATCAAGGAGGAAAGCACCTTCCTGCTGGGGGATTTCTTCGACATCCACCAGGGCATCGTTTCGGGAGCGGACGTGCTGCATGAAAAGAAACAGCTGTCCTATGAAATTGACGCCCGGGGGTCCCAGGGGATTTTCGTGCTTTCCGAGGAGGAGATCAAGGCCAACAACCTCTTGTCTTCCAAATACCTCAGACCCTTCTACAAGAACTCCCACATCGACCACTTCACCTTGAAAAAACCCTCTGACAAGTGGATCCTCTATCTCACCGGCAAGGAGGGTCTGACAGCCGAGGACGTCGAATACCGGTACCTGTCCTCCTTCAGGCCGATTCTTGAGGACCGCAGAGAGGTCAAGGAGGGAAAAAGGAGCTGGTACGCCCTGCAGTGGCCCAGGGAAGAAGAGATTTTCACCCTGGAAAAAATCGTGGTTCCCCACCGCAACCGCATGAACCGGTTCATGATTTCCCGGGAGGATTTCTATGCCAGCGCCGATGTCTACTATATCATCCCCCGGGGAGACTATTTTTCCCTGGAAATCATTGCGGGGATTCTCAACTCCAGATTGATGTATTTCTGGCTTTACAACCGGGGAAAGAAAAAGGGCCCCATCCTTGAAATGTATGCGACCCCCTTGAGACGCATTCCAATCAAGTACGCCCATTCAGAAGCCCTTGAAGCCGCCGTGAAGGCCTACATGGCCTCCGGGGATTCCTCTGTGCTCAAGACCATCGACCGGCAGGTCTACGAAATGTATCATCTGAACAAGGAGGAAATCGAAGCCGTGGAGGAATTTTATAACTGTATGGGTACGGAGGATGAAAAAAGCGAATAAATTACTTTGACAATGGCACGGATGGTGGTAGACTACTGGCAAAGGAGGTCACAATGAAAAAAAATCTGATCTATATCATCCTTACCGGACTTTTTGCAGCCATGGTCACCGTGGGAACCATGCTCATTCAAGTGCCAACCCCCACCAAGGGGTACATCCATATAGGGGACACCCTGGTTTATCTCAGCGGGATTCTGCTGGGGCCGGTGTACGGTTTTCTCGCCGCAGCCTTCGGATCCTTTCTGGCGGATTTCTTCTCGGGATATCTGATTTACGCCGTTCCCACCTTCATGATCAAGGGCCTGGACGCCCTGGCAGTGGGTCTGGTCTACAGAGCCCTGGCCAAGGACGAGAATACCTTCGGCAAAAAGGCCTTGGCCTTCAGCCTGAGTGTGGCTCTCGGGACCCTGGTCATGGTGAGCGGCTATTACATCTATGAGTCCGCCCTTTACGGTTTCAAAGGGGCCCTGATCGGCATCGGTCCCAATATCATTCAGGGAATCGGCGGCGGCATCCTGGCCCTGCCGGTGCTGCTGGCCCTGGAAAAAAGCGGACTGACCTACAAAAAAATCAAGAACCGGATGGAATAATTCCCGACAAGTCTTCAAAAGCCAAAGGGTTCGTCCCATACTGCTGAGTATGAGACGAACCCTTTTGATTGCGGCCATGATCCAATACATGCTCGTTTATTTTCTCTTGAGGGGAGAAACCGGGGTTTTCCTGGTCCTCCTCCTGGGAACCGGTGGACTCTTTGCCAAAAAACCGGGTCATCTGATCATGATCCTCTTGATCCTCCTGGGGGTGGGTCTCAGTCTCTGGCTGAAATTTCCCCTGGAGGAGGGGTGGACCGCCTTAGAGGGAGACCTGCACTATCTGGATCCCCTCGGCAGGGAGGACCCCTATCTGAGGGAGGGCGCCACCGGCAAGAAAATCATGCTTGAGAATTTCGACATCCCCGGGGTCGATGACGGCGATCGAATCAGGGTGACGGGGCAGCTGAGGGTGAATGATGTCGCCTTTGATTTTTTGTCCTATGACCCGGGCCTCCATGAGCGCTCGAAAAATTTTTATTACGTCTTGCCGGTGGAGGAGGGAAATCTGCTTGAGAGCCGGAGGAGTCTGAGAGCCAGGGTGCTGGGGCGGCTTCATGAGAATTTTCAAACGAGGTTCGGCCAGGTGGGCCCCCTGCTCCTGACCCTCTTTTTCGGGACCAGGGAGGCCTTGTCCGGGGAGACCCTGGACCTCTTCAACCACTTCGGATTGACCCACCTTCTGGTGGTCTCGGGTCTGCATGTCTCCATCATCGCCGGCAGTCTCTCCGAAGGGCTCAGGAGAATGGGGGTCTTCTACTGGCTCCGGAAGGCCCTGGTGGTCGCCCTGCTGCTGTTGCTGGCCCTGCTCAGCGGCTTTCACGTTTCGGTGCTCCGGGGGGTGGGACAAGAGCTGTACAGGGAGCTGGCCACCCGGCTGGAGGCCCCCTATGATGCCCCCACCGCCCTGGGAGTCCTGGGAATCCTCTTTGTGGTCCACAATCCCTATGTGGTCTACAGTCTCGGCTTTCAGCTGAGTTTTCTGGCGGCCCTGGCCCTGGGGGACGGCATCAAGGCCCTGGGGTTTGTCAAGGTCTACACGGGGATTTTCCCCCTCCTCCTCGTCATCGAACCGGTCTTCAATCTTCTGAGTCTCCCTGTCAATCTCCTGCTGGTGGGGCTGATGTCGCTTATCCTCCCCCTCAGCCTGCTGGTGGCCCTGCTCCCCATGCCCCTGATGATTTTCGACGGCCTGGTCCGGACGGTCTATGAAGGCATCCTCTGGGGTCTCGAGGGGCTTGAGGGCATCACCCTGGGCGTCCTGAGACTCAAGACCCCCATTGAACCGGTGCTGTGGCTCTATTACCTGGCGCTTTTTCTGAAATGGCTTTTGGGAGAGTCCCTGGAGGATCTGGGCAGGGCCAGAAGCATCCTCTACGGCCTGGTCCTGGGCCTGGGTCTGACGGTCCACGGTCTCTTTCATCAACTGACCCATGACGCCCTCTTTTTCCTGGATGCGGGCAACGCCGACGGCGCCCTGTGGCGCTATGACGGCAGGGTGGTGATGATGGATGCCGGGCAGTCCTATGAAATGGGCCGGTTCCTTGACTATCTCGGAGTGGGGGTCATCGATGTCGCCTGGCTCAGCCACGGTCACCTCGATCACTACGGTGGCCTGCGGCATATGACGGAGAAAAAGATCGACATCCTGCTGCTGGAGGACCCGGGGATTCTAAAAGAGGTGGAAATATTGTATAATCAACTTGTCATCACCGGGGCCGGGGATGCCTTTTCCCTGGGGGAGGGTCGTTTTGAAGTCCTCTGGCCCCCGAAGGGTCTTGACGTCCCGGACAAAAACCAGCACTCCCTGGTGGTTCTGGCCACTTGCAGGGGGCTTGGGGTCCTCTATACCGGGGACATCCTCGCGGACAATGAAAAGGCTCTGCCGAGGGTGGAAGCGGCCGTTCTCAAGGTGCCCCACCACGGCTCGGACACCTCCTCCTCAGAAGCCTGGATCCAGGGACTCAGCCCCGTCATCGCCGTGGTATCCGTGGGAGAAGACAATCCCCACGGCCATCCTTCCCCGGAGGTGATCAAGGTCCTTGAGACCCATGGGCGGCGGGTCTTCATCACCAGAGATACCGGAACGATACTGATGAAATTCGACCCAGGGAAGAATCGCATCCGATACAAATTCTTATAGAGCCAAGGAGACCTGATGAATTATTTAGAAATCCTCAAAGCAGGCAAAGAAAATCTTCTGGAGCCGGTCTACCTGGTGGTGAACCGGGAACCCTATCTCTATGACCACACCCTGGAGGCCCTGGCTTCCAGGGTGATGGCCGAGGGCATGGAGGCCTTCAATCATGGGATCTTCGATCTGGAGGAGGCCACCCTCCAACAGGTCATGGATTTCCTCAACACCCCGGTGCTCATGGGGGGGAAAAAGTTTGCAGTGGTGCATCATCTGGAGGGGGTCAATCCCGATGAGGGCAGCCTGAAGGCCCTGGTGAAGGCCGCCGAGGGCCAGCTGCTTCTGCTGGTTTTTCCCAACAAGATGTCGAAGACCTTCAAGCAGCTGCAAAAGGAGGCCGTCCCCCTGGTGGCCTTTGAAAAGCTCGACCCCAGGGCGTTCAGGCAGTGGGTGATCAAGCGTTTCAAGGGTCTTGACAAGAAGCTCTCCAACCAGTCCCTGGATTTTTTTGTTCAATATTCCTATTACAATGACCGGGACCAGCGAATCAGTCTCTACCATATGGAAAATGAAATCAAAAAAATCGCCGCCATCGGCAAGGCGATCATCGAGATAGAGGATCTGAAGAAACTGATGGTCATGCCCCTGGAGGTGAATCTCTTCGCCCTGACGGATTCCCTCCTGGAGAAGGACCTGTCAAGAACCCTGAAAATCCTCGACGACCTCTTTCAGAAGGGACACACCGCCTTTGAAATTTTCCCCCTGCTTTCCAAGCAGTACCACAATATGGTCATTGCCAGGGTTCTGGGGGACCAGGGGCTGCCCTACAAGGTGCAGCAGGAGATTCTGGGTTTCAAAAGCGATTATCCAGTGAAGATGATCCATCAGCGGATAGGGGCCACCACGAAAAAAAAGCTCCTGAGAGCTTACGAGACCTGTCTGGTCTACGAGATGAAGGCCAAACAGCAGAAAATGAATCCGAGGGCCCATCTCGAGAGCCTGCTCTTCGACCTCAACCAGTGAACTACCCGGCATTTCAATGGAGGGTAGTTCACAAGACACACTAAAAAGCGTACCCGACACGGTGGGTACGCTTCAATTCATATTTGACGGTGAATATAATTTAGGGCTGATTAGGCCAGGGTGTTGAGTTTCTTTGCCATTCTTGATGTTTTTCTAGCCGCAGTGTTGGCGTGGATGGTACTCTTTGTAGCCGTCTGCTTGAGCATTTTCTGCGCTTTGACAAACTGCTCCTGAGCTTTTTCCTTATCGCCAAGGATCACTGCTTCATCGAATTTTTTAATAGCACCTTTTAAGGCTGACTTTCGAGATTTGTTGATCGCGGTCTTTTTGCCGATGACCTTGATTTTTTTCTTAGCCGCTTTAATATTTGCCATTATATTCACCTCCCTCGATGTAAATTAACAAACTGATTCTATCATCTTTGCCTGATAAAATCAACAATAAATTTCTTTAAGTAAGAAGGCCCTTCTGTTATAATTGATAGGAATTCTACCAAAAAAGGATGAAAACCATGGACATCAGACAAGCCCATATTAGAAATTTTTCAATCATCGCCCATATCGATCACGGGAAATCCACCCTGGCGGACCGGCTCATCGAGAGTACCGGCCAGCTGACCCAGCGGGAAATGAAGGAACAGATCCTCGACAGCATGGATCTTGAGCGGGAGCGGGGGATCACCATCAAGCTTCAGACCACCCGGCTGGTCTACAAGGCCCTTGACGGGGAGGAATACATCCTCAATCTGATCGATACGCCGGGACATGTGGACTTCACCTATGAGGTCTCCAGATCCCTGGCCGCCTGTGAAGGGGCGGTCCTGGTGGTGGACGCCGCCCAGGGGGTGGAGGCCCAGACCCTGGCCAATGTCTATCTCGCCGACGAGCAGGGGCTGGAAATCGTGCCGGTACTCAACAAAATCGATCTGCCCAGTGCACGGCCGGAGGAAATCAAGCGCGAAATCGAAGAAACCATCGGAATCATCGCCGAGGACGCCCCCATGATCAGCGCCAAGGAGGGTCTCAATGTCCGAGACGTTCTCGAGGCGGTGGTGAAAAAGGTGCCGGCACCCACCGGGGACATCGACGCCCCCCTCAAGGCCCTGATTTTCGACAGTTTTTATGATACCTATAAAGGTGCCATCGCCATGATCCGGGTCCTGGACGGCACCGTCAAAAAGGGTGACCAGATCACCATGATGGCCCAGAACAAGCATTTCGAGGTTGCCGAAGTGGGATTCTTTTCACCCACCATGCTGGCCATTCCCCAGCTCAAGGCCGGGGATGTGGGTTACGTGTGCGCAAGCATCAAGAACGTCGGGGATTGTCGCGTGGGGGATACCATCACCCAGAAAAAAAACCCCACCCTCAAGGCCCTCCCGGGCTATAAAAAGGCCACCCCCATGGTCTTCTGCGGCATCTATCCCGCCGACGGCGAGCACTATGAGGACATCCGTGACGCCCTGGAAAAACTGCAGCTCAATGATGCCGCCATCTCCTTCGAGGCGGAAACCTCCGTGGCCCTGGGCTTCGGTTTCCGCTGCGGCTTTCTCGGCCTCCTGCACCTTGAAATCGTCCAGGAGCGGCTGGAACGGGAATACGATCTCGACATCATCGCCACCAGTCCCAGCGTCATTTACCGGGTGACCAAGACCGACGGCGAGGTCATCATGGTTCAGAATCCCACCAACCTGCCCGAGGTCACCAGAATCACGAGAATTGAAGAACCCGTGGTCAAGGCGGATATCATCGTTCCCTCGGAATACGTCGGCAATATCATGGAACTGTGCCAGAACCGCCGGGGAACCATGGACCACATGCACTATATCGATGACAAACGGGTCATCCTCACCTACGACCTGCCCCTCAACGAGGTGATCTACGATTTCTTCGACGCTTTGAAGTCGAAAACCCGGGGCTACGGGTCCCTGGATTACCACTTCAAGGATTACCAGGAGTCAAAGCTGGTCAAGCTCGACGTCCTCATCAACAAGGAGGTCATCGATGCCTTCAGCCTCATCGTCCATGAGACCAAGGCCGTGGCCAGGGGACGACAGATCTGCGAGCGTCTGAAGGATGCGATTCCGCGTCAGATGTTCGTCATTCCCATCCAGGCCGCCATCGGCAACAAAATCGTGGCCAGGGAGGACATCAAGGCCATGCGCAAGGACGTCCTGGCCAAATGTTATGGTGGAGACATCAGTCGAAAACGCAAGCTCCTGGAAAAACAAAAGGAAGGCAAGAAAAAAATGCGGCAGTTGGGCAGTGTCGACGTGCCCCAGAACGCCTTTTTATCGGTGCTCAAATTCGATGAAAAATAAAGGAGTCTACATCCATGTCCCCTTCTGCGAAAGGAAGTGTCATTACTGTCACTTCCTTTCATCCACCCACCTGGAGGGGATGGGGGACTATGTCCGGGACCTGGTCGGGGAGATCCGGCTCTATCAGGAGGACCTGTCCGGCGCCACCACCCTCTATCTGGGGGGAGGGACCCCGAGTCTGTTGGAAATCGAGGATCTGAAGACGATTTTTGCGGCCCTCGGGAAGCGGGACTTCACAGAAATCACCATCGAGGTGAATCCGGAATCCCTCACCGCCGGGAAGCTTGAGGGCTACCGGGCACTGGGCATCAACCGCATCAGCATGGGAATCCAGACTTCCCATGACCGGCACCTGGTGACCATGGGCAGGGGACACGACTTTACCCAGGCGGCCGGGAAGGTGGCCCTCATCAAGGCCTCGGGCTTTGAAAACTTCAATATCGACCTGATTTACGGTCTTCCGGGTCAGAGTCTCAAGGAGGTCGGGGAGGACCTGGCGGCCTTCATCGGCCTGGGAGCCCCCCATATCTCCACCTACGGCTTGAGTTACGATGAGGGCACCGACTTCCACCAAAGGCTGTCGGCGGGCCTTCTGGAGCCGGTCACCGACGACCTGGACCGGGAAATGTTCGCCCTGATCAAGGAGACCCTTGAAGCTGAAGGGCTGATGCGATACGAAATTTCAAACTTTGCCAGACCGGGCTATGAATCGCGGCACAATCTGATCTACTGGTCCGGGGAGCCCTATGTGGGACTTGGTCCCGGTGCCCACGGCCATCTTGAGGGTCTGAGGTATGAAAACCACAGGTCTTTCAGCGACTACCACCAGGCCGTCGTCCGGGGGGAAAGGCCCCGGGGGAGCGTGGAGAGACCCGGGGACGAAGAATTCGAGTACATCATGCTCAATCTGAGAAAGGTGGAGGGCTTCGAAATCGAGGATTTCAACCGGCGTTTCAAGAAGGATTTTCTCAAAAGCCATGAGGCCGTCCTCGGCAAACTGACCTTGGCCGGGGTGATTGAAATCCAGGGAGGCTGGGTGTTTTTCACTGATTACGGCTTCGATATTTCCAATGAGGCCCTGGTACATTTCATGGGTTGAGGGGGGATGAGCCCTCAAGAGAAAGCCCCTGCGGCCATGACCGCGACAAAGGCCGTTGCAGGCCGGTTGTCCAGGAGGGCATCGGTCCGACCGCGGGGGAATCCACTCCGGTGTCTTCGCCTTCGGAATTCCTGGCAATGAAGCACCAATGGATTGAATTTTCGAGACCTCCGGTTTCACCGGCGGCCTTTTTTTGCTGAAAAACTTTGGCGGATTATATTGACAAAGAAAAAGGGAGGGTTTATATTATTAATAAGAGTTAGCACTCAAATAGGACGAGTGCTAATAATGGGGTGAAATGATGATCAACAATCGACAACTTAAAATTCTGCAGCTGATCATTGATGATTTCATTGCCAGCGGGACCCCGGTGGGATCGAGAACCATATCGAAGAAGTCTTCTTTGGGGATCAGTTCCGCCACGGTGCGCAATGAAATGGCGGATCTTGAGGACCTGGGTTATCTCTATCAACCTCATACCTCGGCGGGGAGAATCCCCTCGGATCAGGGTTACCGGATCTATGTGGACAGTCTGTCCCTGGACAGGGCTCTGGGTTTGAAGGAACGGAACCTGATTCGAAGCCTCCTGATCAGCGGAAAAATCAAGGCGGAGGAGGTCATCGCCAACGCCGCCGAACTCATCGCCGGAATCACCGGGCTGGTGGTCATCGCCTCTTACCCGGGTTTCAAGAAACACGCCTTGAGCAATCTGAAGCTGATCAAGATCAGCGACAGCAAGGTGCTTCTGATTCTGATTTCGGACAATGAAGTGGTCAAGGACCTGACCCTCTCCTTTTCCGGAACCACCCAGGCGGTCCTGGATGAAATCTCCGATGCGCTTCTGAGGAATCTGGAGGGCAGCACCATCGAGGACATCAACGTCAAGAAAATCTCCAAATTGAAATACGATCTGGAGAATTACGAGGAAGTCATCGATTACCTGGTCCCGATTCTCAGGGATACCCTCAGGAATATCGATGAGGTGGAGTACCGGGTGGAGGGCTTCGACAACATTCTTTCGGTGCCGGAATTCTCCGACGGCCTCAAGGCCAGAAGGATGTACCAGCTCTTCGAAAACAAATCGATCTTCAAGGATATCTTCGATCAGATCACCACGGAGGGGATCGATATCAAGATCGGGGAAGAGAACGAAGTGGCGGAGCTCAAGGAGTGTTCCCTGATCACCACCACCTACCGGTATCAAGCCAGGGACTTCGGCAAAATAGCGGTGCTGGGCCCTAAACGCATGGATTACCGAGGGATCATATCGACCCTGGAGTATGTGTCCAATACTCTTTCCGATATTTTCTCTGGAATATATTTGTAGAGAAAGGTGGGGCAAATGGAGGAAAAAAAACCATTTGAAGCAAGTGAGGAGCAGGAAACAACGCAAGTGCTAGAAGAAGAAGCCCTCGAGGAGCCGGAAACCCAGGCTCAGGAGAAAAAAGAAGAAGAGGCTGTCACCATCGAGGCTCTCAACGACCGGTACTTGAGACTCAATGCCGAGTATCTGAATTTCAAGAAGCGCACTGACAAGGAAAAAATCGATATTCACAAATACGCCAATGAGAAGTTCTTCATGGAACTGCTCCCGGTGATCGACAATATCGAACGGGCCCTCAAGGCCATCGAGGATGCCGACGACCACAAGACCGTGGTGGAGGGCGTCAACATGATCAAAAAAAGCTTTGACGGCTTTCTGTCGAAAAACGGGGTTTCAGCCATCAAGGCAGTGAATGAATCCTTTGATCCCAACCGGCATCATGCGGTGATGACGGAGGAGAACGACGAAGTCGAGGACGAGACGGTTCTCTCGGAGCTTCAGGTAGGCTACACCCTCAATGATAAAGTGATTCGACCGAGCATGGTCAAGGTTTCGAAAAAACCGAACAACAAGGAGGAAAAATAATATGGGAAAAATCATAGGGATTGACCTGGGAACCACCAACTCATGCGTATCGGTGCTGGAGGGCGGCGAGCCCGTCATCATCCCCAACGCCGAAGGCAACAGAACCACCCCTTCCATCGTCGCCTTCACCAAGAGCGGTGAGCGACTGGTGGGTGAAACCGCCAAAAGACAGGCCATCACCAATCCGGAGCGCACCGTCGCCAGTATCAAACGGCATATGGGAACCGATGAAACCGTGGAGATCGACGGCAAGAAGCACACCCCGCAGGATATCTCCGCCATGATACTGGGCAAGCTCAAGGCGGATGCCGAGAGCTATCTGGGAGAAAAGGTCATGGAAGCGGTGATCACCGTACCGGCCTACTTCACCGATGCCCAGAGACAGGCCACCAAGGATGCCGGCAGAATCGCCGGACTCGAGGTCAAGCGGATCATCAACGAGCCCACGGCGGCAAGTCTCGCCTACGGTCTCGACCGGGCGGAGCATTCCCACAAGATCCTGGTCTTCGACCTGGGGGGGGGAACCTTCGATGTGTCCATCCTGGAAATCGGGGACGGGGTCTTTGAAGTCCTGGCCACCAACGGCAACAATCATCTGGGGGGAGACGACTTTGACGAAGTCGTCATGGACTGGATGGCGGAGCAATTCTTGAGCGAAAACGGCGTGGACCTCAGAAAAGACAAAATGAGTCTGCAAAGACTCAAGGAAGCCGCGGAGAAGGCGAAAAAAGAGCTTTCCTCCACCCAGAGCACCAATATCAACCTGCCCTTCATTACGGCGAATCAAAACGGGCCCCTGCACCTCAATTATGATCTGACCCGGGCGAAATTCGAGCAGCTGGTGGACCACTTGATCAAAAAGACCACCGAGCCCACCCGTCAGGCCATCAAGGATGCCAGAATCTCCACCAATGACATCAGTGAAGTGATTCTGGTGGGGGGATCCACCAGGATTCCGGCGGTCCAGGCCTCCATCAAGAAAATGATCAACAAGGATCCCCACAAGGGAATCAATCCTGATGAATGTGTGGCCATCGGTGCCGCTGTACAGGCCGGAGTCCTTTCCGGAGATGTCAACGACGTCCTTCTGCTGGATGTGACCCCCCTTTCCCTGGGCATCGAGACCCTGGGCGGGGTGTTTACCAAGCTCATTGAAAGAAACACCACCATTCCCACCAAGAAGAGCCAGATTTTCTCCACGGCTGCGGACAACCAGCCGGCGGTGGATATCCACGTCCTTCAGGGAGAGAGGTCCATGGTGGCGGACAATGTGACCATGGGAAGATTCCAGCTTGACGGCATTCCTCCGGCACGTCGGGGGATTCCTCAGATTGAGGTGACCTTCGACATCGATGCCAACGGCATCGTTCATGTCAGCGCCAAGGATCTGGGTACCGGCAAGGAGCAGTCCATCAAGATCACCGCCACGACCAATCTGACGGATGAGGAAATCGAGAAGAAGGTCAAGGAAGCCGAGGCCCTGGCCGATGAGGATAAAAAGCTCAAGGAAAGAGCCGAAGTCAAGAATCAGGCGGATTCTCTGATCTATGAATCCCAGAAGACCGTGGATGAACTCGGTGACGAGGTGACCGCGGATGAGAAACAATCCATTGAAGAAAAAAGAGAAGCCTTGAAGAAGGCCCTTGAGAGTGACGACACCGACGGCATGCAGCTGGGAATCAAGGAGCTCACCGAGGCCATCAACCCCATTGCCGAAAGACTGTACCAAAAGAATGCCGCCCAGGAGGGTGCCGCCAATCAGACTGCTGATTCCGCCGACGACGATGTGGTTGATGCTGACTACGAAGTTGTTGACGATGAGTAAGGAAAAGCCTTTTCACAGAGGTTTTCTCTTCAAGAAAGGCGGTTGCTAGATGAGCAAAAGAGATTATTATGAAGTGCTCGGTGTGGACCGAAGTGCCGATGACGCCACGATCAAGAAGGCCTATCGCAAGCTGGCCATGAAATACCACCCGGACCGCAACCCCGATGATGCAGAAGCTGAGAAGAATTTCAAGGAAATCAATGAGGCCTATGAAATTCTGTCGGACAAGGAAAAGCGCCAGTACTATGATCAGTTCGGTCATGCCGGTGTGAACCAGAATGCCGGCGGTCAAGGCTTCGGCGGTTTTGGGGGCTTCGAGGATATCATCAACGAAATGTTCGGTGGCGGTTTCGGAGGGGGAGGGGCCAGGAGCAGAAGGGCCGGTCCCAGCCGGGGAGGCGATATCCGTGCGGATATCACCCTCACCTTCGAAGAAGCCGCCTTCGGTGTCAAGAAGGACATCGAATATTATCGGACCGAGGAATGCCCCACCTGTCACGGAACCGGGGCGGAACCGGGATCCGATGTCAAGACCTGTCCCCAGTGCCACGGGACCGGTCAGGTCAGGTACGCCCAGCGGAGTCTCTTCGGAGAAAGCATCTCCGTAGGGGAATGCAACGTCTGCCACGGGACCGGGGAGGTCCCTGACAAGGTGTGCCATACCTGCAAGGGGAAAAAGAAGGTCAAGAAGAAACACACCCTCAATGTCAACATTCCCGCCGGGGTGGACCAGGGCAGTGTCATGACCCTGCGGGGTGAGGGGGACCTCGGTGACAAGGGGGGACCCCGGGGTGACGTCCACGTGGTGATCCGGGTCCAGAAGCATGCCCAGTTCAAACGGGACGGCAGTGACTTGAGCCATGATCTTCACATCAGTTTCGCCAAGGCGGCCCTAGGCGGAGAAGTCAAGGTGCCCACCCTCGAGGGCAAGGTGAAATACACCATTGAACCGGGTACCCAGAGCGGTACGGTCTTCAGACTCAAGGGCAAGGGGATACAGAACCTTGAAAGCTATGGCAAGGGAGACCTCTACGTCCGGGTGATCGTGGACATTCCTACAAAGCTGACAGAGGATCAGAAGACCGCCCTCAGACAATACGCCCAGAAAATGGGTGAGACCATCGAGGGCAAGGATAAAAAGCTCTTCGAGAAAATGAAGGGCGCCTTCAGTTGATGAAGAACCTCACCGTTTGTGGTGGGGTTTTTTTATGCTATAATTAACTGGAGATTTTTTAAGGAGTGAAGGCATGCAGTGGTATGAAGTCAAGATTTTCACCACCTCGTCCGCGGTGGAAGAGGTGAGCCAGATGCTGTATTTCCTGGATATTCAAGGGGTGAGCATCGAGGACCCCAGGGACGATTTTTATCAAAGCGGCGAAGAGTGGGACTGGGATTATATCGACCTGGCCTCTGCCCTTCCCAGGGATCCGAGGGCGGTGGTGACCTTTTATCTGTCTCAAATCGATTCTGAGGAGGACCTGGTCCGGTCCCTGCTTGAAAGAATCGGGACCGTTAGCGACCGGGGCTACGAAGTGGGGACGCCTGAAATCACCATCAAGCTGGTGGATTCCGGGGACTGGGAAGAGGAGTGGAAAAAATACTACCACGGCTTTGAGGTGGGAGAGAAGCTCTATGTCATCCCCTCCTGGGAGGCCCTGCCTGCGACGTCCCGCCAGGTGATCGTCCTGGATCCAGGGGGCGCCTTCGGCACCGGCACCCACGAGACCACCTTCAACTGCATGCTGGCCCTGGAAGACCATCTCAAGCCGGGACAGCGGGTCTATGACATCGGCTGCGGCAGCGGAATCCTCGCCATCACGGCGGCCAAACTCGGCGCCGGGGAGGTGGTGGGAATCGACTATTCTCCCACGGCCTGTGCCGTTTCCAGGGAAAATGCGGCCCTCAACGGGGTGGCCGACAGGGTGGTGATCCTCGAGGGGAATCTCACCGACCATCTGGAGGCCAAGGCCGATGTCATCGTCGCCAATATCATCGCCGATGTCATCATCCAGCTCTCGGCTTCCATCGGGGACCACCTGGCGGACCGGGGGATTTTCATCGCCTCGGGAATCATCCAGGGGAAAGAGGAAGAGGTCAGGGAGGCGCTGGGGAAGGAAGGCTATGCCATCGTCGAGACAAGGCCCCAGGGGGAATGGGTCACCCTGGTCTGTCGAAGGGGAAGGCCATGAATCGATTTTTTATTGACGAAAAAACTCAGACAGGGATGCTCATCCAGGATCCCGAGACCATCCACCATGTCAAGAAGGTGCTCAGACTCTCCCCCGGCCAGATGATCGAGGGGATCCACCAGGAACGGGTTTTTCTCCTTGAAATTCTGGAAATTACCGACAGAATTCTCTTGAAGCCGGTGGAGGAGTTGCCGGCGCCACCGGTTTCATCCCTCAGGATCACCCTTTTCCAAGGGCTTCCCAAGGGAGACAAGATGGAATGGATTCTTCAGAAGGCCACGGAACTCGGAATCAGTCGTGTGGTTCCGGTCAACACCCAGTATTCTCTGATGAAAATCAAAAAAATGCAGAAATTGAGTCGCTGGGAAAAGATTCTGGCCGGAGCGACCCTGCAGTCCAAGGGGGTCAGGATTCCCCGTCTCGAAGCGCCTGTGGACGTCGACGAGGTGGTGGCGCATTATATCGCGGATCTGGACAGGCTCCTGGTCCTCTATGAAGGCGAGACTCCTGGAGGACTTGGCGGCGTGCTGGCCGACCTCAAGGAGGCCGGTCATATCGGCATTTTCATCGGACCTGAAGGAGGGCTTTCCTCCGGGGACCTGAAGTGGCTGGAACACCAGAAGGTGACCAGGGTTTCCCTGGGCCCGAGGATATTGCGCACTGAAACCGCGGCCATGGCCATGACGGCGATCGTGCAGTATGCTCTGGGAGATGTGGGTGAATAAATGAAAAAAGTGGCCTTTCATACCCTTGGATGCAAGGTGAACCAATACGAAACAGACAGCATGATGAGTCAATTTGAATCCCGGGGCTACCGGGTGGTGGATTTCAACGGGCCGGCGGACCTTTATATCGTCAATACCTGCACCGTGACTCATCTGAGCGACCGGAAATCCCGGCAGATGCTCAGAAGGGGGAAAAGAATCAATCCCGAGGCCAGGGTCGTCGCCGTGGGATGCTATCCCCAGGTCAACGAGGGACTTGTGGCGGCCCTGCCCGAGGTGGATCTTTTTCTGGGGAATCTTGAAAAAGCGCGGATCGTGGACTGGGTGGAGAAGGCGCTTTCTCTTGGAGAACGGGTCCGCATCGAGCCGATTCACCAACCCAGGCCCTACAGTGAAATGACGATCAGAAACAGTCATGAAAAGACCAGGGCCTTTATCAAGATTCAGGACGGCTGTGACCAGTTCTGTTCCTACTGCATCATTCCCTACGCCCGGGGCAGAAGTCGTTCAAGACTGCCGGCCCACGTCGTTGAGGAAGTCAGGGCCTTGAACCGGGGGGGCTATCGGGAAGTCGTGCTGACGGGGATCCACCTGGGGAGCTACGGCAAGGACCTCGGCGACTTCGGTCTCCTGGACCTCCTGAGGGTTCTTCACGAAGAAACCGATATCGAGAGGATCCGGCTGGGATCCCTTGAGCCGGGGAGCATCCCCGAGGACATCACCGACTGGCCGGAAAGATTTCCGAGACTCTGCCCCCATTTTCATCTGTCTCTTCAGAGCGGCTCATCCGGAGTTCTGAGAAGGATGAACCGGCATTACACCCCCGAGGTCTATGCCCGAACCGTCAGAAGTCTGAGGGACACCTATCCCCTGGCCGGCATCACCACGGATGTCATCGCCGGCTTTGTGGGTGAGACCGAGGCGGAATTCCAGGAAACCAGGGATTTTCTCGCCGGCCTGGGCTTGTCGGCGATTCACGTCTTCAAGTACTCCGACAGGGAGGGGACCAGGGCCTCGAAAATGCCGGGGAAGGTGGCGGAGGAGGTCAAGACCAGGAGGTCCGCCGAACTGATACAACTTGCCGAGGCTTCAAAAGAAGCCTATCTGAAGTGGTTTGTTGGCAGGGAGGTCAGGGTGCTCTTCGAGACCCTGGAGGAGGGACGCTGGTCGGGTCACACCGAGGAATATCTGAAGGTCTCGGTGGCGGCGGCTACCGATTCCCTGGTCAACCGGATCCTGAAGGTGCGGATTGCCGGTGTGGCGGGGGAGATGCTGGTCGGTGAAATCACAAAGTGATAGGAGGGAAAGCATGTCAGATTGTATTTTTTGTAAAATCGTTGCCGGGGAAATTCCGGCAAAGGTGGTTTACGAGGACGATGAAATGATGGCCTTCGAGGACATCAATCCTCAGGGGCCGGTCCATGTCCAGTTCATTTCCAAAAGGCACATTCCGAATCTCAATGAGGCGACGGAGGAGGATTTTGAACTCATGGGGAGGATTCTCAAGCAGATCGCCCGCTACAGCAGGCAGGAGGGCTTCAGTGAAGCGGGCTACCGGGTGGTGAACAATGTCGGGCCCGACGGCGGCCAGGAAGTTTATCATCTGCATTTCCATCTCATCGGCGGTCGACCCTTGCAATGGCCGCCGGGCTAGATTCCTGCGAGGGACAAGAAGCCTGACGACCCTGCCCCCGTCTAAAAAGGTTTGATTTTTTCAGATACTTATATTATAATGTTCTAGTATTCTGTTAGATTCCCCTCAATGCAAGTCAGAATGCAATTTAAAACCGGAGGGAGGGAATATGGATGTCAGGTGTTCAGGTTAAACCGAATGAATCTATAGATAGTGCCTTGAAGAGATTTAAAAAAGAGACTTCTCGTTCTGGTGTTTTGGCTGAGATCAAAAAAAGGAAACATTACGAAAAACCCAGTGTCAAAAAGAAAAAGAAGTCAGAAGCAGCCCGGAGAAAAAAGCATAAGTCGTATTAAGGAGATGTCTTGATATTCCCATGAAAGCAAAACTGATGGAAGATTTGAAAGATGCCATGCGGTCCAAGGATACGCTGAGGAAAAACACCATCACCATGCTGAGGAGTCAGATCAAGCAGGTGGAGGTCGATAGCCGGATGGAAGTCTCCGAGGGCGACATCATCGACATCATCCAAAAGCAAATCAAACAGAAGAAAGCCGCCCTGGAAGAATTTGAAAAAGCAGAGCGGGAGGATTTGATCACCGAGGTGCGTGGCGAGATTGAAATCCTGATGGGATATCTGCCCAGGCAGATGACCCGGGAGGAGCTCAAAGTCCTCGTTGAAGACAAGGTGAAGGCCCTCGACGCCACCTCCATGAAGGACATGGGGCGTGTCATGCAGGCTCTCAAGGATGAAACCGCCGGCAAGGCTGACGGTCAGACCCTTTCGAGTCTGGTGAAAGAAATTTTAGGTTAATTGTAAAAGCTGTCCCTCCGGACAGCTTTTTCTATGTGGGCCGATTGGAATTATGATAGAATTGACTAGAAAAGAGGTGTGTCCTGTATTGGAGAAAATTTTCAAGGTAGACAGCAGCGAGAAGCTGCAGGAACTCTTCGGGGATTTTGATGAAAACATCAAGACCATGGAGGAACGCTACGGGGTCAGGATTTTTGCCGACGGTTCCGATGTGCTGGTTCGCTCAGAAGAAGAGGCTGTGGTGGATCAGGTACTGATGATTCTCAAGACCCTCATGGCTGAAATAGAAAAGGGTGAAAAAATCGATGGTCAAAAGCTGGAGTACTGCTTCCATCTTGTGGAAGAGGAGGATACCGAGGCTTTTGATGATTTCAACAGGGACATGATTGTGGCCACGGCCAGGGGCAAGGCCATCAGGGCCAAGACCAAGGGCCAGCAAGTCTACTTCGAGACGATTCTCAGCCATGATGTGACCTTCGGAATCGGTCCGGCGGGTACGGGGAAAACCTTTCTGGCGGTGGCCATGGCCATCCGGGCCTTCAAGAACAAGGAGGTCAGCCGGATCGTCATCACCCGGCCTGCAGTGGAAGCCGGAGAAAGCCTCGGATTTTTGCCGGGAGACCTGCAGATGAAGGTGGATCCCTATCTCAGGCCCCTCTATGACGCCCTTTACGAGATTCTAGGGGCGGAGACCTACCTCAAGCTCAAGGAACGGGGCCTCATCGAGGTCGCCCCCCTGGCCTATATGCGGGGCAGGACCCTGGACAACAGCTTCATCATCCTGGACGAGGCCCAGAATACCACCCGGGAGCAGATGAAGATGTTTCTGACCCGTTTCGGCTTCGGGTCAAAGGTGGTGGTCAACGGTGACGTGACCCAGATCGATCTGCCGGGGCAAAAGCCGTCGGGACTCCTTCACGCCCGGGAGGTCCTGGGGAATGTTCCGGGAATCGCCTTTGTCCCGTTCTCGGAGAAGGATGTGGTCCGCCACGCCCTGGTGAGAAAGATCATCGCATCCTATGAAAAATACGAAAGAAATCAGGTGAAAAACCATGGAAATACTCATCGACGATAGAAGAGAAGCGGCAGAGAATCCTGAAGCCCTCCTCGAGACCATTGAAAAAGCCGTGGAGGCGGTGCTGGTCATGGAGGACCTCAGGGGCCCCGGAGAGGTCTCCATCAGTCTCGTGGGGGACGATGAAATCAAGTCTCTCAATGCCCTGTACCGCCACAAGGACCAGGTAACCGACGTATTGAGCTTTCCCCAGTATGAGGATCGGGAAGCCATCCGGGGGGAAGAGGCCTATCTGGTCCTTGGCGATATCGTCATCGCCACGGGCAGGATGGGGGACCAGGCCCTGGAGCTCGGCCACAGCCTGGAGCGGGAGGCCACCTACCTCACGGTCCATGGGATGTACCACCTGCTGGGATACGATCATGAGGAAGCCGAGGAGCGGGGCCTGATGAGAGCCAGGGAAAAAGAGGTCCTCAAGGCCTTGAAGGTGTTCAAGGAATGAGGATGAAATCCCTGTTTTTTCTGATTCTGCTGCTGTCTCTGGGGGGATGTGCGGCCACCGAGGTGGCGGCCGTAGAGGCCCCGGAGCCCAGGACTTACCCCGCAGCCTCCCTGCTGGACGCCCACCTGACCCTGCTGGAGGAAAAGGCCTATTTCCGGCAAAACCCTCCCGAGCCCCCGGCTCCGCCCGAGCCGGTTGGGCTCTTTGACGCCGTCAGACCCTACGGGGTCATGATCGACAATCATGTGGGAGCCAGACCCCAGAGCGGACTTGCCATGGCGACGGTGGTTTACGAGGCCCTTGCCGAGGGACCCATCACCCGATACCTCATGATCATACCCGCCTCGGAGGAGGGGGTGGTGGGACCTGTGAGGAGTGCGAGGCCCTATTTCATCGCCTTCGCCCTGGAATATCAGAGCCTTTATGCCCATGCCGGCGGATCCGAGGATGCCCTGGCCACCCTGAACAAACTCAAGGTGGCCAGTCTCAACGGTCTCTCCTCCGGGGAGGCGGCCTTTTACAGGACCACCGACCGGAGGGCGCCCCACAACCTTTACACCAGCACCGAAAGACTGGCTGAAGAGGCCCGAAGAAAAGGCTATGCGGCAGAGCGGGAGGAACCGGTCTCGGCATTGATGGCTTATGATCGCTTCAAGCCCCTCGAGGGTGGGGAAAAGGCCGGGGCTTTTGAAGTCATCTACAAGCCGGGGACGGCGGCGGATCCCCTGGGCTACGGTGTGAGTTATGTTTATGAAAAGGAGCTTCAGTTGTACCAGCGCTTCGTCAACGGATCGGAACAAAGGGATGAGGCCACGGAGGAAAGCATCACCGCAGGCAATGTGCTGGTGATAGAAATGACCCATCAGGTTCTGGATTCAGCGGGAAGAAGAGCCCTGGGCATCATCGGAGCCGGCGAAGGAATTTTTCTCACTGGAGGAGAAATGATCCCCATCGAATGGTCCAAGGCCTCCTTCGAGGCGCCGACCCGGTTCACCGCGGCCGGGGAAGCGGTCGTTTTCAACCCGGGCCGGGTCTTCATTCAGGTGGTGAACCATCTTGAACAATTCAAGCTGCTTAAGGAGGATACCCATGAGTGACTCAATCGAGAACATCCTGCTGGAAAAGGCCGTCAAGGCCATGGAAAACGCCTATGTGCCCTATTCTCACTTTCCAGTGGGCGCCGCCCTGGTCACGGATACCGGAGAAATCTATACCGGCTGCAATATCGAGTCGGCTTCCTACGGGGCCACCAATTGTGCGGAACGGACGGCGATTTTCAAGGCGGTCAGCGAGGGTCACCGCCGCATCAGAAAAATCGCCGTGGTCAGTGACAAGATCGACGCCTTCCCCTGCGGCATCTGCCGCCAGGTCATGGCGGAATTTGCCGACGGCCTGGAAATCATCATCGGCAGGCCGGGGGATTACAGGATTTACACCCTCGACGAACTTCTGCCCCATTCCTTTACCGTGGCAGATCTGGAGGAGGCCCGGAAAAAATGACCTTCAAATCCGGCTTCGTAGCCATCATCGGCCGTCCCAACGTGGGGAAATCCACCCTTTTGAACACCCTGGTGGGAGAAAAGGTGGCCATCACCACGGACAAGCCCCAGACCACCCGTCACCGGATCCAGGGGATGTACAACGATCAGGACAACCAGATCATCTTTGTGGACACCCCCGGCATCCACAAGCCCCGGCACCGGCTTGGCGAGCTCATGGTGAAAAATGCCACGGAGACCTTCGATGATGCCGATGTGGTCCTGGCCATGATCGATGCCAAGAGTGGCTTCGGCCGGGGGGACCAGATGATTTTCGACTCCCTGAGAGCCAGTTCAAGCAAGAAGTTTTTGATTTTGAACAAGATGGACCTTCTGACTCCTCAGGAATTTCTCTATCTTGAAAAGAAACTGGGGGAATCCATCGAGGTGTTCGATGATGTGATCGCCATCAGCGCCGCCACGGGCAAGAATGTGGATTTTTTGCTGGAGAGGATCAAGGAGGAACTGCCGGAGGGCCCCAGGTACTTTCCGGAGGAGATTCTCAGTGACCAACCGGAAAAGGCCATCATCGCCGAGATGATCCGGGAAAAGGTCCTGATGTACCTGGAGGAGGAAATCCCCCACGGCGTCACGGTTCTGATTGAAAGTTTCCAGCCGAGGGGCACCCAGGATATCGTGGACATCGGCGCCGTGATCGTGACGGAAAAAGCCTCCCACAAGGGGATCATCATCGGCAAGGGGGGCAGAAAGCTCAAGGGCATCGGCAAGGCGGCCCGGCAGGATATCGAGGGCTTCCTGGGAATGAAGGTCTACCTGGAAATCTGGGTCAAGGTGAAGGAAGGCTGGCGGGACAGTGAATTTCTTTTGAAGAATTACGGGTTCAAGGAGTGACCCAAGGGGAGGGTGACTCAGACGGTTGACACCAAAGCGCTGACAGGGAGGTGAAACATGGATAAGAAATATGAAGGAATTCTGGTGCGGGAAGTCGAGGAAATCGAGGAATTGCTCAGAAGCTACGCCTACAACGATGTGCTGGACCGTCTCGAAGAAATGCATCCCGTCGATATTGCCGAACTGATCTTCAAGCTTGACGAGGTGGACCAGGGAACCGTGATCCAGATTCTACCCTGGGAGAAGGCCTCCGAGGTCCTCGAAGAAGTCAACCCAGAGACCTTCAACTCCCTTATCAAGCTTTTTACTTTGGAGCAGCGCCGGGTGGTCATGGACCAGATGGCGGATGACGATATCGTGGATATCCTCAGCGAGCTGCCGGAGGGTCGCCGGGAGGAACTCATCAGTCTTCTGGATGCCGTCAGTGCCAGGGACATCCAGGAACTGCTGATTTACGATGAAGACAGCGCCGGTGGAATCATGACCAAGGATTTCGTGGTCCTGGACAAGGACATGACCACCGGAGAGGCCATCGAGGTCCTCAGAGAAACCGCCCCGGACGCCCAGACCATCTACTATGTGTTCGTGGTGGATCAGACGGGGGTTCTCGTCGGGGTCCTGTCCCTCAGAGAACTCATTGTTGCAAAGCCTAACAAGCGCGTTGAGGAAATCATGGACGACAAGGTGCTTTTCGTCCATGTGGATGACGACCAGGAAGCGGTGGCCAAGATGGTTTCCAAGTACGACCTTCTGGCCATTCCCGTGGTGGATTCCAAGGGAAAGATCATCGGAATCATCACCGTCGATGACGTCATCGATGTCATCGAAGAGGAAGCCACCGAGGATATCCTGAAATTCGCCGGTTCGAGTGAATCCGAGTATGCCGACGAGGACGGCATTTCGGAGCGGATTTCAAATTCCGTCCGGGCCAGACTGCCCTGGCTGATCATCACGATTTTCGGCGGCATGTTCTCCGCCCATATCATCAAAAGTTTTCAATATGTCCTGGACGCCAATACCACCATCGCCCTCTTCATGCCGGTCCTGGCCGGAATGGGAGGCAATGTGGGGACCCAGTCCTCGACCCTGACGGTGCGCAGCATCGCCATGGGACAGATCCAGGGCCGGGGCGTCATGAAAACCATCGTCCACGAGGTCTCCGTGGGGATGATCGTGGGGGTCGTCAGTGCCGTCATCGCCGGCCTCGCGGCCACCCTCCTCAACGGAGACGTCATTCTGGCCCTGATCGTAGGGCTGGCCATGTGGGCCAATATGGTGACGGCGGCCACCATCGGGACCATCGTCCCCCTGGTTTTCAGAAAATTCGGGATCGATCCCGCCGTAGCCTCCGCCCCCTTCATCACCACCACCATCGATATTACCGGGATGACCATTTACTATACCATGGCCTCCCTGATGATTTTCAGATTGCTGTAGGTGATCGCCCATGTATTTTGAAACGGAAGGGATTGTGCTCAAAAGGAGAAAAATCACTGATTCTGATGTCTTCATGACCCTTTTCACCCTTAAACTGGGAAAAATCCAGGTCTTTGTCAAGGGAGGGAACTATCCCAAAAACGCCCTGAGCAAGGGGACCCACCCCTTCACCCTGGCTGACTATTCCCTGAGGGGTTCGCAAAAATACACCCTGGCCCAGGTGGAGGTCAAAAACTCCTTTTATCATTTCAGAGAGGATCTCAAGACCCTTTCCTACGGGTCCTATTTCGTGGATTTCGCCGACAAGAGTCTCAAGGAGGACGAGCACAACCACGCCCTCTACCACCTGCTCCTGGATGCCCTGACCGCTCTGCACCGGGACAGGCTTGAGGAAGTCAAAACCTACTTCGAGGTGAGGGCTCTCAAAGCCCTTGGGGTCCTTCCCGAACTTTCAGCCTGCACGAAGTGCGGGGGCAAGGAGAACCTGACCTATTTTTCGATTCCCGAGGGTGGGGTGGTGTGTACCGAATGCCACCAGTCGACCGGGAGGGGGGAGAAAATCCATCCGGCCATGATCCAGCTGATGCGTTTCATCCTGAGGGCTTCCCTCGAGGAGTATCTCAAAAAGGAGATCAATGGTTTACTCCTTGATAAAATGGATATATTTATTAATGACTACATGGCTTATCATCTGGACCTGGCCCCGTTGAAAACCAAGAAATTTTTAAAAATCTATGAATAGAGGTGTCGAGATGAAATTAACATTGGAAATGATTGATGAAGTGATTGAGAGAACCGGTTGCAGCTACAAAGATGCCAAGGAGACCCTGATGGAAGCCGAGGGCGATGTGCTTGAGGCCATCATCCTCCTGGAAGAAAAGGACAAGTTGCATGACAAGGCCAAGGAACGCTTCAATTCCGTGGCTGAGGAAGCCTCGGACAAGCTCAAGCACATCCTGGAAAAGGGGGACGTCAATCGGATCACCATCGAAAAGGATGGCAGGATACTCATGGATATCCCTGTGACCGCCGGCATCGTCGGTGCGGTGCTCTTCGCCCCTGCGGTCCTGACTTCTGTGATCGTGGCCCTGGCCTCGGGACACAGTGTCAAGATCGTCAAGGAAAACGGCGAAGTGGTGGATTTCAAGGATTACACCGATAAAACCGTTTCCAGCATGAAGGAAAAGGCCCATGAAATGAAGGAAAAAGCCCATGAAGCCAAGGACAAGGTCAAAAAATCAGTGAACAAGTCCGAATGTGAAGAGGACTGCTGCCATGAGGACTGCTGCTCCGACGAGGGCTGTGACGATGAATGTTGCCAGGAAAAAGCCTTCAAGGATGTTGAATAATTCATCGGAATAAGGTATGATTTAGAAAATGAAGATTGAGCGTAGACGAAAAATAGTATCTTTGAAGAGTGGCTTTCAAGAGAGACAGTGGCGGGTGAGAACTGTCAGCGCTTTGAAGAGAAGGCATTTCCGAGCTGTAGAATAGTTGAGAGGTTTTATTCAATTAGGGTGGAACCGCGGAAGAAAAGTCTTTCGTCCCTTTACAGGACGAAGGACTATTTTTTGTCTATCAATAGGAGGTTAATCAATGATCAGCATGGAGAAAATGGTGGCCCTGGCCAAAACAAGAGGATTTATTTTTTCGGGTTCGGAGATTTACGGCGGTTTGGCCAATACCTGGGACTACGGTCCCTACGGGGTGGAACTCAAGAACAATGTCAAAAAAGCCTGGTGGAAAAAATTCATCCAGGAGTCCCCCTACAATGTAGGGATCGACAGCGCCATCCTGATGAATCCCAGAACCTGGGTGGCCAGTGGCCACGTGGGAGGCTTCAACGACCCCTTGATGGATTGCAAGGCCTGCAAGACCCGCTACAGGGCGGATCAGCTGATTGAGGATTATCTCTTTGAAAAGGGTGAGGAAAAGAACATCGAGGGATGGACCAAGGAGGAAATGGAGGCCTATATCGCCCGGGAAGAGATCGCCTGTCCCAACTGCGGCAAACACGATTTCACCGGTATCAGGCAGTTCAATCTCATGTTCAAGACCCACCAGGGGGTCACCGAGGATTCGAGCACGGAAATCTTCCTGAGGCCGGAGACCGCCCAGGGCATTTTTGTGAATTTCAAAAATGTCCAGAGAACCTCCAGGAAAAAGATTCCCTTCGGTATCGGACAGATCGGCAAATCCTTCAGAAATGAAATCACACCGGGAAACTTCACCTTCAGGACCCGGGAGTTCGAGCAGATGGAACTGGAATTCTTCTGCGCCCCCGGTGAAGACATGACCTGGTTCAATTACTGGAAAAACTATGCCATGGACTGGCTGCTGAGCCTGGGCGTGGGTGGGGAGAACCTGAGATTCAGGGATCACTCGCCGGAAGAACTCAGTCATTACTCCAATGCCACCACGGATATCGAATACCTCTTCCCCTTCGGCTGGGGAGAACTCTGGGGCATCGCCGATCGAACGGACTTCGACTTGAAACAGCATTCTGAACACTCGGGCACGGAGCTGAACTACCAGGATCCCGTGACCAACGAAAAATACATCCCCTACTGCATCGAACCCTCCCTGGGCGCCGACCGGGTGACCCTGGCCATTCTCCTCGATGCCTACGAGGAGGAGGACCTGCCCGACGGCACCACCCGCAGCGTCATGAAGTTCCATCCCGCCCTGGCGCCGGTGACCATCGGTGTGCTTTCCCTGACCAAGAAACTCAATGAACAGGCCCTGGAGGTCTTCGACCTCCTCAGCAAGTCTTTCAATGTGGAGTTTGATGACCGGGGCAGTATCGGAAAACGGTACCGGCGGTTTGATGAAGTGGGAACCCCCTACTGTGTGACCATCGACTTCGACACCCTCGAAGACCAGACCGTCACCGTCAGAGATCGCGATACCATGGACCAGGTCCGCCTCCCCATTTCGGACCTCAAGACCTATTTTCAAGAAAAAACTGAATTTTAGAAATACCTCTTGCAAAGCGGATATAAAAGTTGTACTATGAATTCGCAGTTTTACAGGAAAGGGGTGTTGAAATGGTTGAAAAAACAAAAAAGGATATCAAGCTCTACGGCTTTAATAATCTGACGAAAACCTTGAGTTTCAACATTTACGACATCAGTTACACGAAATCGGAAGCGGACCGGAAGGACTATATCCAGTATATCGATGAGCAGTACAATTCAGAACGGCTGACGGGAATTCTCAAGGAAGTGACGGACATCATCGGGGCCAGTATTCTGAACATCGCCAAACAGGACTACGATCCCGAGGGGGCGAGTGTCACCATCCTCATTTCAGAAGAAGAAGTGCCCTATGCCCTGATCGATCCCTCCTGCAATGTGGGCGTCTTGCCCTTTCCCAAGAACGTGGTGGGACATCTCGACAAAAGTCACATCACTGTGCACACTTATCCGGAGAGTCACCCCCATGGCGGCATCAGCACCTTTCGGGTCGATATCGATGTTTCCACCTGTGGAACGATTTCACCCCTCAAGGCCCTCAATCTCCTCATCAGGTCCTTTGACTCCGACATCATCACCTGTGATTACCGGGTTCGGGGTTTTACCAGGGATCTCGACGGCAAGAAGCATTTCATCGACCATGAAATCAATTCCATCCAGGACTACATCGAGGATGAAATTCTCGAAGCCTACAGCACGGTGGATGTGAATGTCTTCCAGGAAAACATCTTCCACACCAAGATGATGCGCACCGAGGTCGAACTTGATGAATACTTTTTCAATCTCAAGTCGGAAGACCTTGCCGAGGAAGAAATGGCGGTCATCGAGGAAAGCCTCTACCGGGAAATCGAAGAGATTTTTTACGGCCGCACCTTCAGTTGAATTTATCGAAGCCTTTCCTTTTCAAGGGAGAGGCTTTTTAATTGCTGTGAAAAAACATCAAAAAAACACCCGTATAGACTACACTAATAAGATGGATGTGGTATACTGTCTCTGTCAAATCGATAAAAAGGAAGGTGACAATATGGAATTGACCTCCCGCCAGCACCAGATTATTGATATCGTGAAGGAAAACCAGCCGATCACCAGTGAGAATATCGCCCAGGAATTGAAGCTGTCCCGTTCAGCCCTGAGAAACGATCTGAGTCTGCTCACCATGATGGGGTATCTAGAAGCCAAAACCAATGTGGGCTATTTTTACAGTGAAAAGAACATCACCACGGAGCTCAAAAAACTTCTCAAGGGAATCACCGTGGACAAGGTCATGTCCGTCCCCGTGGTCCTCGATGAAAAGGTTTCGGTCTACGACGGTATCGTCACCATGTTCTTGGAGGATGTCGGCACTCTCTTTGTGGTGAATGAGGGCTATCTTTCCGGCGTGATTTCCAGAAAGGACTTTCTCAAGAGCGTCATCGGGTCCGATGACGCCCACAAGACCCCCTTGGGAGTGGTGATGACCAGGATGCCCAAAATCATCGTGACCTATCCCATGGAGAACGTCATCAACGCCGCCGGCAAAATGATCAACCATGAGGTCGACTCCCTGCCTGTGGTGGAAAAAGTCATGATCCAGGGCGAGGAGAAATACCAGATCCTCGGCAGAGTTTCAAAAACCACCGTGACCAAGCTCTTTGTTGAACTGGTCAGCGGTACGTTAGGAGGACTTCAATGAGTCACCGGGTCATATTCGTCTTGTCGGATTCCCTAGGGGATACCGCGGAGCAGGTGGTGAGGGCGACGGCAGAGCAGTTCAAGCCCGAGACCTATGAAATCAAAAAATTTTCCTATGTCATGAATATCGCCCAGGTGGATGATATCCTCAAGGAAGCCGAGAATTTCAAGGCCCTGGTGATTTTCACCACGGTGATTCCCGAGGTGAGGCGGGCGATTCTGAGAAACTGCCGGGAAAAGGATCTCTTGTATTTTGACATCATTTCCCCCCTGCTCAATGAATTCGAGATTTTCTTCGGAACCAAGCCCAACTATGAACCGGGGATCATCCACAAGCTGGATGAAACCTATTTCAGCAGGGTGGAGGCCATTGAATTCGCCGTGAAATACGACGACGGCAAGGACCCCCGGGGGGTCAAAAAAGCCGATGTGGTCCTGCTGGGTATTTCAAGGACCTCCAAAACCCCCTTGAGCATGTACCTGGCCCACAAGAACATCAAGGTGGCCAATATCCCCCTGGTGCCGGAGGTGCCCCTGCCCAGGGAGGTCTATGAGATTGACAAGAACAAAATCATCGGTCTCACCACGGATCCCCACAAGCTCAATGAAATTCGACTGGAGCGGATCAAGGCCCTGGGTCTGTCCAATACCTCGGCCACCTACGCCAACATGGACCGCATCCTGGAAGAACTCGAATATGCCGAAAAGATCTACAAGAAGATCGGATGTCCCGTGATCGACACCGCTTCCCGGGCGGTGGAAGAGACCGCCAACATCATCATTCAGATCATCAATTCCAAAAGGCAGGTGTAAAAGATGAAAAATCAATTTGTGTATGAGTTTGAAGCAGGACAGAAGGAAATGAAGGCCCTCCTCGGCGGCAAGGGTGCCAACCTGGCGGAAATGTCCAAGATCGGTCTGCCCGTCCCTGAAGGATTCACCATCACGACGGAGGCCTGTATCCAGTACTACAAGGACGATAAAAAGATCACGGATTCCGTGAAGGCGGAAATCCTTGAACAACTCGAGGCCCTGGAAAAGAAGACGAAAAAAGGCTTCGGTCTCAAGGAGAACCCCCTGCTGGTTTCGGTGCGGTCAGGAGCGGCGGTTTCCATGCCGGGCATGATGGACACCATTCTCAATCTCGGACTCAATCACGAGACGGTGGCGGGGCTTGAAGGATTGACGGGAAACGGCCGATTCGCTCATGACAGTTTCAGAAGGTTCATCCAGATGTTTTCCGATGTGGTCCTGGGCATATCCAAGCACAGCTTTGACATCATCTTCGACGGCAAAAAACAGCAGCGGGGCATCAAGAATGACTTTGAACTCTCCAAGGAGGACCTCGACGAGGTCATCGTCGATTACTTGAAACTGGTCCAGAATCAAACGGGCAGGCCCTTTCCCATGGCGCCCAGAGAGCAGCTGTTCCTGGCCATCGATGCCGTTTTCGACTCCTGGAACAACCAGCGGGCCATCATCTACCGGAACGCCCATGAGATTCCCCACGATATGGGGACCGCCGTCAACGTCCAGTCCATGGTTTTCGGGAACATGGGGGAAACCAGCGGGACAGGTGTCGCCTTCACCCGCAATCCCTCCACCGGCGAGAACGGCATGTTCGGTGAGTTTCTGATGAACGCCCAGGGAGAGGACGTGGTGGCCGGCATCAGGACTCCCATGGACATCAAGGAAATGGCGACAGTGATGCCGAAGGCCTATGAGGAATTCGTCGCCATCTGTTCCAAGCTCGAGCACCACTACAAGGACATGCAGGATATCGAGTTCACCATCGAAAAGGAGAAACTCTACATTCTGCAGACCCGGACCGGCAAAAGAACCGCTGCGGCGGCCATCAACGTGGCCGTGGACATGGTCAAGGAAGAAATCATCACCAAGTCCGAAGCCATCCTGCGGGTGGAGCCGGAGCAGATCGACAAGATGCTCCATCCTGATTTCGACCAGAAGGCCCTTGATGAGGCCCTGCTCTTCGGTGAGGGGCTTCCGGCCTCTCCGGGAGCGGCCACGGGCAAGATCTACTTTTACCCTGAGGACGTGGTCAGGGCCAAGGAACGGGGGGAAAAGGCGATCCTGGTCCGTCAGGAGACCTCGCCGGAGGATATCGAGGGCATGATCAACGCCGAGGGGATTCTCACCAGCCGGGGCGGCATGACCTCCCACGCCGCTGTAGTGGCCAGGGGCATGGGCAAGTGCTGTGTGGCCGGTGCCGGTGAAATCATCGTGGATGAAGTAAAAAAAGAGGTTAAAAAGGGCGATGTTCTCTTGAAGGAGGGGGATTTCATCTCCCTCAACGGATCCACCGGTAAGGTCTATTCGGGACAAATTCCGGTCACCAAGGTGAATATCACCGGGAATTTCAATCTGATTCTGGCCTGGGCGGATGAGATCAGGGATCTGGGCATCAGGACCAATGCCGACACTCCCAAGGATTCAAGGACGGCGGTGGAATTCGGTGCCGAGGGCATCGGCCTCTGCAGAACCGAGCACATGTTCTTTGATGAAAGCCGCATCAATATCGTCAGGGAAATGATCCTGGCCAGGAATCTGGGCGACCGCAACAAGGCCCTGGCAAAACTCCTGCCCTTCCAAAGAGAAGACTTCAAGGAAATCTTCCAGGTCATGGCCCATCGGCCGGTGACCATTCGACTCCTGGATCCTCCGCTGCATGAATTCCTGCCGAAGGAGGAAGAAGACGTCCTGGCCCTCGCCACGGAACTGGGCATATCCCCGGAGGCCATCAAGGAGATCGTCAAGGACCTTTCGGAATTCAATCCCATGCTGGGACACCGGGGCGTCCGCCTGGCCATCAGTTATCCGGAAATCTACGAAATGCAGGTCAGGGCGATTTTCCAGGGGGCCATCGAGGCCAGAGCCCTGACCGGGACGGCGCCCAAGGTGGAAATCATGGTACCCCTGGTGGGTCTGGTGAAGGAGTTCACCCTCATCAAGGAAATGATCCGAAACATCGCAGCGGAGATTTTCGAGGATATCGAGGAGATTCCCTATAAGATCGGCACCATGATCGAGGTGCCCCGGGCGACGTTGGTGGCGGACAAGATAGCCCAGGAGGCTGAATTCTTCTCCTTCGGAACCAACGACCTCACCCAGATGGCCCTGGGATTCTCCCGGGATGATTCCGGAAAGTTTCTGGCCATGTACAAGGAGAAGGGAATTTTTGAAAGAGATCCCTTCAGCACCATCGACATCGAAGGAGTGGGCCGTCTCGTGGAGATGGGAACCCTTGCCGGCAGGGGCGCCCGCGCCGACCTGAAGGTGGGCATCTGCGGGGAACACGGCGGAGATCCCAAATCCATCGCCTTTTTCCACGGGGTCGGTCTGGACTATGTTTCCTGTTCACCCTACCGGGTGCCCATTGCCAGACTGGCCGCCGCCCAGGCCAAGATCCGCCAGCAGGATTGACCCGAAAAAACCTCCATTGGAGGTTTTTTTATGGATTCAGTTAACCCAAGGGGACAAAAGGGTATAATTAGTCAGGAGGTGTCGCGGATGAATCTGAGGGAAAAACAGGAGCTGCTGGAAAGGGATGTCCTGAGTGCCCATGCGGCCTTGAGCGCCAGAAGCCTGGGGCGCCGGTACCAGGAGACCCCCTGCAGCATCAGAACCGACTATCAGCGGGACCGGGACCGCATTCTTCACTCCAAGGCCTTTCGTCGCCTGAAGCACAAGACCCAGGTCTTCTTGTCCCCTGAAGGCGATCATTACAGGACCCGGTTGACCCATACCCTGGAGGTTTCCCAAATCTCCCGCACCATCGCAAGAGCCCTCAGACTCAACGAGGACCTCACAGAGGCCATCGCCCTCGGTCACGACCTGGGCCATACCCCCTTCGGTCACTGCGGGGAGGAGGAACTCAACCGCATTCATCAGCCTGAAGGCTTCAAGCACAATGAGCAGAGTCTGAGAGTGGTGGAGTATATCGAATCCTCAGACAGCAAGCCCTACAAAGGACTGAATCTGACTTTTGAAGTGAGGGACGGCATCAAAAACCATACGGGCGAGGAGATTCCTGCCACCATGGAGGGCCGGGTGGTGAAGATTTCAGACCGGATCGCCTACATCAATCACGACATTGACGACGCCCTGAGAGCCGGAGTCCTGAAACTCTCGGATCTTCCTGGAGACAGCATCAAGGTCCTGGGGGAAAGCCATTCCATGAGAATCAACCGCATGATTGTCGACCTCATCGAGAATTCCATCCACCGGGAGGATATCACCATGAGCGATGAAATCGCCCACCATATGGACCTGCTCAGAAAATTCATGTTTGAAAGGGTCTATCTTGATGACCTGGCAAAAAAGGAAGAGGGCAAGGCCAGACACATCGTTCGCGCCCTGTATTACCATTTCAAGGTGACCCCGGAGGATATGAGTTTCGAGGGATACCTGCCCGAAAAGCCCAAGGACATCGAGAATACCGTAAGGGATTATATCGCCGGCATGACGGACCGGTATGCCGTCAAAAAATATATGGAGATTTTTGTGCCGGAGTTCTGGAAATGAAAAGCGATGATCCACAGAATCTTGAAGGATTTTGAAAGAGGCTGTAGCAATATGATTCTGTGGATTGTATACTGTATATAGGTGGTTATATGGCAAAACGTTATGTGGACGGCATAGGCACTCTCATCCTGGAGCGGATCAACATCATCGATGTGGTCGGTTCCTATATTGCGTTGAAGAAGGCGGGGAAGAACCACAAGGCCCTGTGTCCCTTCCATTCGGAAAAGACCCCCTCCTTCGTGGTATCCGAGGACAAGCAGATCTATCATTGTTTCGGTTGCGGGGCCTCCGGCAATGCCATCGGCTTTGTGATGGCCATGGACCATCTCGACTTCATCGATGCCATCGAGGTGATTTCGGACCGGTATGGGATCAATCTCGATGAATACCAGGTCCAACATTCAGACCCCAAGGCCCAGGAGGAGAAGGACCGGATCCTGGCCATCAACAAGACCGTGGCCAATGCTTTTTACCGGGCCTTCAAAGAAAGTCCCCAGGCCGTGGCCTATATGGCCAAGAGGGGGATCACCGCCGATACCCTCAGAAGATACGGGGTGGGCTATGCCTGGGATGAATGGGACTACCTTCTTAAAAATCTGAAAAGCAAGTATCCGCCGGAGCTCCTGGAAAAAGCGGGACTCATCATCAAACGGGACAATTCCCAGGGACACTACGACCGGTTCAGAAACCGCATCATTTTTCCCATTCTAGACGTCCGGGGCCGGGTCATCGGTTTCGGTGGCAGGGTTCTTGACGACGGCGTCCCCAAATATCTGAATTCCCCCGATACGCCGGTTTTCAACAAGAGCTTCAACCTGTACGGTCTCAATTTTGCGAAAAACCACCTGGACGAGGCCAGGCGGATCCTCCTCGTGGAGGGCTACATGGATGTCATCGCCCTCAGCAATCAGGGAATCCATCACGGTGTGGCCAGTCTCGGGACCTCCCTGACCGAGGGCCATGGCAGGCTTCTCGAGCGCTACGCCAGGGAAGTCGTCCTGGTTTATGACGGAGACGAGGCCGGCATCAAGGCCACCAGTCGCGCCATCGAGATTCTCGGCAAGTTCAATCTCAAATTGAAGGTGCTGAATCTGCCCGGGGGGATGGATCCCGACGACTACCTTAAAAAGAATTCCCCCCAGGCCTTCCTGACCCTCACTGAAGAGGCCAGGGATGCCGTGGAATACCTGCTGGATCATCACGGCGAGGATTTGAATTTCAGGGTGAAATCCGAGCTGCTGGAATACATCGACCGGATCAGACCGGTCTTTCAGATGATCGCGGACCCCCTGGCCTACGAACTCTACATCAAGAAGGTCGCCGCGGATACCGACTTTGACAGGGTCTCCCTGGAAAAGGCGCTCAAGCCCTCGGGAGCCCTGGTCAAGGGGACGCCTAAGGCAAAGGGGACCGGCCCGAGGGATACCCAGCCGGCACAGATGAAGCTCTACCAGAGGGTGGTGGAAATCGCGGTGCATGAAAGAAACCATCTCGACTACATCAAGGACCAGTTCGATCCCGCCGAGGTGGATCATGAGGCTTTTCGAGAGGTCATGGGCTACCTGGTCGGCCACGAGGCCGTGGATCTGCATGAAGCCATCGATGTCCTGTCCTACGAGGCGGTGGCCATGCTGGAGGAAGCCGTGAACAAGGAGGACTATATTCCGGTCTCAAAGGGCTTGAGGGAGGTTCAAAAAAGCTATTTGCAGATGCAGTTGGGGGACTTGAAGAATAAATATTTAAAAATAAAAGAGGAAAAGGATGACGTTTTGTTGAATATAGATAGAGGAAGCCCGGAATTCAAGCAGCTGGAGATCGAATACGAAGGCCGGCTTCAGGCAATCAATTCAAAAATGATGACCATCAATAAGAAATTCAGATAGAAAGGAGGGCGTCCCATGGCAAAAACCAAAAGAACCAAAGCAGAATTGTCCGTAGAAATCGAGGGTTTGCTCAAAACCGGCAGAGACAAGGGTGAGCTGACCTTCAAGGAAATTGGAGACTCTCTCGCCGAATTCGGTCTCGACAAGGATCAAATCGAGGATATCTATGTGATGATTGCCGATGCGGATATTACAGTGATCAGCGAAGAAGGGGATGAGGATCTTCTCCTGGGCAGCGCCGAGGATTCCGATGAAAAAGAGGCCCCCAGCGAAATCGTTCCCCCCAAGGGCATCAATATCGATGACCCGGTCAGGATGTATTTGAAGGAAATCGGCAAGGTCAGACTCTTGACCGCCGATGAGGAAGTCAATCTGGCCCAGAGAATGGAACTGGGAGACGACGATGCCAAGAAAAAACTTTGTGAGGCCAATCTCAGACTGGTGGTTTCCATTGCCAAGCGCTATGTGGGAAGGGGCATGCTCTTTCTGGATCTGATCCAGGAGGGCAATCTGGGACTGATCAAAGCGGTTGAAAAATTCGATTACCGGAAGGGGTACAAGTTCAGCACCTACGCCACCTGGTGGATCAGACAGGCGATCACCCGTGCCATTGCAGACCAGGCCAGGACGATTCGAATCCCGGTCCACATGGTGGAGACCATCAACAAGCTGACCCGGGTATCCCGCCAGTTGCTGCAGGAACTGGGAAGGGAAGCAAAGCCTGAGGAAATTGCCGAGGTGATGGACATCACCGTTGAAAAGGTCAGGGAGATTCAAAAAATCGCCCAGGAACCGGTTTCCCTTGAAACCCCCATCGGGGAAGAGGAGGATTCCCATCTTGGGGACTTCATCCAGGACAATGATGCCCCGGCCCCCTCCGATGCCGCGGCCTTCAGCATGCTGAGGGAACAGCTCATCGAGGTTCTGGACACCCTCACTCCGAGGGAGCAGAAGGTCCTCAAGCTCAGATTCGGGCTGGAGGACGGAAGAAGCCGCACCCTGGAGGAAGTCGGCAAGCGCTTCGAAGTGACCCGGGAAAGGATCCGGCAGATCGAGGCCAAGGCCCTCAGAAAACTCAAGCACCCCAGCCGCAGCAAGAAATTGAAGGATTACTTAGAATAAGATTCGCTGTTGAAGCGGGTCTTCTTTTAAGACCTCGAGGAGACGCATGAAATTATCCAGACGACTCAAAAGAATTGAAACTTTCATTCCCCCTGGATCCCGGGTCGCCGATATCGGATCGGATCACGGCTATCTCGCCATGGACTTGATGGTGAATCGCCTGGCCGCCCACGTGGTGGCCACGGACAAAAATCCCGGCCCGGTGAAAAAACTCAAGCGCAATATCGCCCGAAGGAAATTGACAGGGGCCGTCGAGGTGCTTCAAACCGATGGGATGCGGCATCTTGACCCCTCTGTGGATGTCGTCATCATTGCGGGGATGGGGGGGCTGCTGATCCGGGACATCCTTTTTGAATCCCTTTCAGCCGCCCTGGAGGTTGGAAAACTGATTCTGCAACCCATGAGCCAATCCGACAAGTTGAGGCGTTTTTTGCTGGACCACGGTTTCATGATCTGTGAGGAAGCCGTGGTTTTCGAGGATGAGAGATTTTACGAGATCCTGGTGGCGGCCAGGGGTTCCCAGAGATTTGAGAACCCCTTGGATTTTGAAATCAGTCCTGTTCTGATTCGAAATCTGGACGAAGACGGCCGTCTTTTCCTGACCCATCGGCTGGCCCTGCTGGGTAGAATCGCCAAGGACATCGAAGAAAACTCGAAGGACCCTGTCAAGCTCAGACAGCTGAGGCGACGGATGGGGAAGTATGAGGAGGTTTTAAGCCGTGAAGATCAATACCGGGAAGGTCATCAAAGTACTTGAGGAAATCGCTCCTGAGCACACCGCCCAGGCCTGGGACAACGTGGGCTTCATGGTGGGTTCTAAAAACCGGATGATCGACAAGATCCTGGTGGCTCTCGAGGTCACCCCTGAGGTGATTGCAGAGGCGGTGGAGGAGGGGATCGATCTGATCATCACCCATCATCCCTTGATTTTCTCTCCCTTGAAATCCCTTACCGATGATGATCCCATCGGCAGAATGGTGATGGCCCTGGTCAAAAACAACATCAATCTCCTGGTGGCCCATACCAATCTCGACGCCAGTCCTCTCGGACTCAACTTCTACCTGGCCAGGGCCCTGGGGCTTGAGAGGCTTGTCAATCTCGCGGACGGATATGAAAAGAAGTATTTCAAGCTTGCCGTGACGATTCCCGTGAGCCACCGGGAGTTGCTGGTGGAGACCTTCAAGGAAATCGGAGCGGGTCACTACGGCAATTACCAGGGATGCACCTTCACCACGGAGGGCAAAGGCACCTTCGAGCCCCTGCCAGGGGCTGATCCGGCTCTCGGAGAAATCGGAAGGCCGCAGGTGGTGGAGGAAGTCAAGGTCGAGGCCGTCATCGATGAGGGAAGCCTCCCGTCGGGCATCGAAAGAATCCTGAAGGTCCACCCCTATGAGATGCCGGCCTATGATGTGATACCCCTTGAGAACCGTTTCGACAATCCCAATATGGGGGTTCTGGGTTATCTGGACGCCCCCTTGGATTTCGAGGCCTTTCTTGAAAGGGTCAAAAGCACCCTGGGGGCCACAAACCTGCGGGTGGTGAAGGGTCATGGGAGAAAAATCAACAAGGTGGGCATCCTCACCGGTGCGGGGAGCGACATGATTCCTCTGGCCAGGGCCAGGGGGGCCGATGTTTTTCTCACCGGGGACATCAAATATCATGAGGCGCAGAATGGCAGACTCCTCGGCATCAACCTGATTGACGGCGGTCATTACGAGACAGAGGTCTTCTTCGTCAAGGAACTGCATCGACTGCTCAGTCGGGCCTTCGAGGCTCAGAACTATGAAGTGGCCTTGTTGACGTCAAGGGTGGATATCAACCCCTTCGAGGTCTATTGAATATCGAAAATTATTGTGAGGTGTAATCAATGATCGGTCCAAAAATCAGAGAGATGAGGAAGAAGAAGGGGATGACCCTCACGGAACTGGCGAGGTATTCGGGCTTTACAGCCAGTTATATTTCCCAGATTGAAAGAGACCTCATACAGCCCTCTCTGCTGGCTCTGAAAAAGCTTTCAGCAGCCCTGGAGTCCCCCATTTATTCGTTTTTGAACTATCCGGAAAGAAATCATATCGTGACCCGGGTGGAGGATCGGGTGAAGCTGGATCTGCCCGAAAGTGCCATCCTGTATGAATTTGTTTCCCCCATGGTCAGAGACAAGGAGACCATGCCCAAGATGGAAATCGTGTACTTCAAGCTTGACCCCGACAGCTGGACCAGTGACAAGGCCATGGTCCACCCGGCGGATGAAAGCGTCTACATCCTCAAAGGCACCCTGGAAATCTTCGTGGACGAAGAGAGAGTCCTCCTGAGTGAGGGGGACAGCATCTATATACGGGAAAACGCTTCCCATCGCTACTACAATCCCACAGACGAGGTCGTCGAGGGACTGGCCATCGTCTCACCCCCCATTTACTGAAACCGGCGATTCCTCAAGGAGGTCCTATGACAGTCACAGATCCCATGGTCATCAAAATGATCTATACCGCCCTGGTGCTTTTCATGGGCTTCTTTCTCTACAAGGTGCTCATAAAAATTCTCCACAACAGCATGGCGGATGGTGAAAAGCTCTACAAGACCAAGAAGATTCTGAGCTTCATTCATTTCATCCTGCTTTCAGTTTTTTTGATTCTGATCTGGGCGGACCATTCAGGAAACATCTCCACCTATATCGGTCTGCTGTCGGCAGGCCTGGCCATCGCCCTCAAGGACCTTTTGAGCAATATCGCGGCTTTTTTCTTCATCATTTTCAGAAAGCCCTTTGAAGTGGGGGACCGCATCGAAATCAACGGCCAGTCGGGGGATGTCATCGACCAGCGGATCTTCATGTTCACCTTGATGGAGATCGGCAACTGGGTCCATGCGGACCAGAGCACCGGCCGGATACTGCATATTCCCAACCACGTGGTCTTCACCTATCCCCTGGCCAACTACACCAAGGAATTCAGTCATATCTGGAATGAAATCGAGGTCCTGATCACCTTTGAAAGCGACTGGGTCAAGGCCAAGAAGATCCTGGGGGAGATCGGTGAAGAATACGCCCTGCACCTCAATGCGACGGTGGAAGAGCGTCTCAAGGAAGCCACGAAGAAATTCATGATCAAGTACGACAAACTGACCCCCATCGTCTACACCAATGTGCTCTCCGATGGAGTCAATCTGACCTTGAGATACCTCACGGATTCCAGGAGCCGGCGATCGAGTTCAGAGGTGATGTGGGAGCAGATTCTGCATCGCTTCAAGGAAGAGCCCGAGATTCAACTGGCCTACAGAACCCTCAGGGTCACCAAGGATTGACCCTGAAGGCCAAAAATGCAACTATCCCTTTATTTTTCTAGGATAAGGGGTTATAATGAACGAGTGACTAAATCAGGTAGTCGCGTGGGTGAAAGCCCACGAGGAAAGTCCGAGCTCCATAGAGCAGGGTGCTGGACAACCCCCAGTGGAGGCGACTCTAAGGATAGTGCAACAGAAATAAACCGCCAGAAATGGTAAGGATGGAACGGTGCGGTAAGAGCGCACCAGCATATAGGTGACTATATGGCTATGTAAACCCCACCTGGAGCAAGACCAAGTAGGGCTTCAACAAGACGGCTGCTCGCCGTTGCCCGTGGTAGGTCGCTTGAACCCTTTGGTAACAAAGGGTCTAGATTGATGGCTACCCAATACAGAACTCGGCTTATAGATTTAGTCACACACAAAAACCCAACAAGCATTTGTTGGGTTTTTGCGTGTCAGCCATCGAGGAAAACCAGCCGGTTTTCAATGGGGGAGGACAGAATCACGTTGGTGCGGGTATTGCCGAAGCTCTTGAAGGCGTCGATCACCCGTTCAAGCTGTTCCATGTCCTTGACCATGACCCTGAGGACCATGGAGTCGTTGCCGGTGATGTGATGACAGTCCACGACATAGGGATTGTCCGGCAGATGGTCCATGAAGCGGCGGTAGTTTTCCTTTTTGATGTCGATGGTGATGAAGGCCTTGACCTTCAACTGGATTTTCGAAGGTTCGATTTCGGCCCGATAACCCTTGATCACCCCGGTTTCCTCCAGACGCCTCACCCTTTCAGTGACGGCGGGGGAGGTCAGGCCCACCCTTTCCCCCAGGTTTTTCATTGAAATGCGTCCCTCCTGCTGCAGAATCTCCAGAATCCTCAAATCGGTATGGTCCATGAGCATCTCCTTTAAAAAATAAAGTAATAAGCTGCTTATAAATTAAATAAAGTCATTATCAAGTATATTACATTATTTGTCGCATGTACACAACCCCTATTACTTGTTAGAATTAAGTTGACAGAAAATTGCGTGAAGGAGGAAACACAGGGGATGAAACCGATCATGATCACCGAAACGGTACTCAGAGACGCGCATCAGTCCCTGATGGCCACAAGAATGACCACTGAAGAAATGGTGCCCATTCTCGAAAGCATGGATGAGGCCGGCTACCATGCCCTGGAGATGTGGGGAGGGGCGACCTTCGATACGGCCATCAGATTTCTGAAGGAGGATCCCTGGGAAAGACTGAGAATCATCAAAAGAGCCGTGGTCAAGACCCCCCTTCAGATGCTGCTGAGGGGGCAGAATCTTGTCGGATACAAGCACTATGCCGATGACCTGGTGGAGGAGTTCATTCTCAGAGCCGTGGATGGCGGCATCGATATCGTCAGGATCTTTGATGCCCTCAATGACGTGAGAAATCTTGAAACCGCCTTCAAGGCCGTGAAAAAGGCAGGCGGCCACGCCCAGGGCGCCATCGCCTACACCACAAGTCCGCTTCATACCCCGGAATTGTTCGTGAAGACGGCCGTGACCATGGTGGCCATGGGGGCGGATTCCATCTGCATCAAGGACATGTCGGGACTTTTGAGACCCTATGACGCCTTTGAACTCATCACCGAGCTCAAAAAAGTGATCGGGGTGCCTCTGCACCTGCACTCCCATGCGACGACGGGACTGGCCTCCATGACCTATCTGAAGGGGATCGAGGCCGGGGTGGACGGGATCGACACGGCGATTTCCCCCTTTGCCCTGGGGACCTCCCAGCCCCCCACGGAGTCCATGGTGGCGGCCCTCATGGGAACGGACCACGATTCCGGCCTATCCCTGGCCAGACTCAAGGGGATTGCCGATTATTTCGAGCCCCTCAAAGAGAAGGCCCTCCAAAGCGGTCTTCTCAGCCCCAGAATACTGGGAATCGATATCAATGCGCTTTTGAATCAGATTCCCGGCGGGATGCTGTCCAATCTCTTCAGCCAGCTTGAAGGACTGGGCCAGTCCCACCGCCTGCAAGAGGTTCTCCAGGAGGTGCCGAGGGTGAGGCGGGAGCTGGGTTATCCGCCCCTGGTGACCCCCACCAGCCAGATCGTGGGCACCCAGGCCCTGCTCAATGTCATCGGGAAGGGGCGATACGCCCAGATTCCCAAGGAGGTCAGGGAGTATGCCAGGGGCCTGTACGGCAGACCGGCGGGTGCCATCGAACCCGGCCTGCTGCAGCAGCTCATCGGTGGGGAGGAGGTCTACACCGGCCGGCCCGCCGACAGGATCCCCCCCCAGTATCAGGCTTGTCGCCAGGAGATGAAGGCATTCCTCGAGCAGGAGGAGGATGTCCTGACCTATGCCCTTTTCCCCCAGGTGGCCATGGCCTTCTTCAAGTACCGCCGCGCTCTGAAATACGGTCTTGATGACGGTTTGACCGATTCCGACGAGGGGGTCCATGCCGTCTAGGGAGCCGGTGGAGACAAGGATGTGAAGATCCCCTTGGGTCGCCTGCAAAAAAATGATAAAATCAATCATAGGCAGGAGACGATCTGCCGCAGGAAAGGGGAATCACCATGAGGATCGTGGTCATCTATCAATCAAAAACCGGTTACAGCAAGGAATACGCCGAGTGGATCGCCGAGGCCTTGAAGGCGGAGGTCCGTGACTTGAAAAGTGCGAAAAAAATGGATTTTTCCACCTGCGACTGGGTCATCTTCGGCGGCGGGGTCTATGCCTCGAGGATCAATGGCCTCAAAAGGCTCAGGGAGCTGCTGGGGGGGCAGGAAGGTGGCCGCCTGTCGATATTCGCCGTGGGAGCCTCTCCTCCGGGGCAGAGGAATACCGGGCAGCTGATTGAAAAGAATCTCAAGGACTGGCCCCGGCCGGTGGAATTCTATTATTTTCAAGGCGGCTTTGATCCTGAAAAGCTCAGTCCTGGAATGAAACTGGTCATCGCAGGGGTCAAGAGGGTCCTCGGGCGGAAGTTGAAAAAGCATCCGGAAACCCTCACTGAAGATGATCGCCTCTTTCTGGAATTTTTCAACTCGGTCCACCACCACTCCGATCCCGGTCAGATCAAGGACCTGGTGGACTTCGTAGAGACTCACATCGGTCAAAAAGACACCCCTTGAAGGAGGGGTGTCTGTCATAGGAGCGTTTCAGGCGGGGAGGTTTCATCTCCCGGTCTTTTTTTATTTAAGGGCCCTTTTCCAGGCCTGAAGTTTTTCCAGGTTCACGACGGCCCCGCCACAGACGATGACGACGATGCGGCTGAAATCCTTGAGCACCTCGGCCTCTTGATAGATGACGGAAAGCGTGGCTCCACAGGCGGGTTCCACCAGGGTCCGATACTCATCGGCAAAGCGGAGGCAGGCGTCGATGGCGGCCTCGTCGGTCACCAGATGGGGGATGATCTTGAAGTCCCTGGCATTTTCAAGGGCTTTTTTTGAGACTCTTTTGGCCCCCAGGCTTGTGGCGACGGTGTCGATCCGATCCAGGCTGATGAGGGCTTGCTGCTTGACGGACTGGTAGAAGGAGGCGGCTCCTTCAGTCTCCACGGCCAGGATGGCGGTGTCGGTCCAATGGTTTCTGACCAGGCCCTCCACGACGCCGTTGAGAAGGCCTCCTCCGCCCACGGAGAGAAGGATCAGGTCCGGCTGAAGGGGGCACTGAACCTTGAGTTCGTCGATCATGGAGGCATGACCCTCCCAGAGGAGGGGATGATCGAAGGGAGGAATCAGGGCGGCATCCGGAGCCTCGGCCAGGGTGAGGGCCAGTTCATGGGCCTCATCCCAGGCTTCCCCGTGCACCGTGACCCGGGCTCCCTCCCGCATCAGCTTTTCAATGATGAAGCCTGGGGTGGTTTTCGGCACCACCACGGAGACCCTGATGCCCAGCTTTCGGCCCACGTAGGCCACGGAAAGGCCGGCGTTGCCGCCGGAGGAGGCCACCAGGTGGGTGACTCCCCGGGCCATGACGGCCCGGGAAAGGTGCTCGATGCCTCTGAGTTTGAAGGAACTCGAGGGCTGGTAGGCCTCCATCTTGAACTTGACGGTGCCCATTAACGGGTTCCCTTCCAGTCGGTCAAGGAGGGGGGTCTTGAAAAAAAGATTCATGAGTGAAAACTCCTTTTTTGGATGCCCCGGGAGGGCATCATTGATGGTGGTCGACGGTCTCGGTGGGGGCAAGGTTTTCCACAAAGGCGATTTCCTCCGGGTTGCCGATTTTTTGTGCCAGGAGGTGAATCTCCCCAAAGGCCTTCCGGGAGAAGGGCCTGCCCAGGAGGATCTCTTCAAGGTGGCCTTCAAGGGCCAGGGCCGTCGCCTTTTTCCAGACCGTCTGGGATTCGCCGAAAATTCTTGCGGCCTCATGGATGGTTTCCCTTGCCGCCGTCAGCCGGCCGCTCTGATACAGGGCCAGGGCCTTGTTGGTCAGGATGGGGGCCATTCCCCGGCTGGTGTTGAGGGCCCGGTAAAGGGCGAGGGCTTCATTGAACTTGACGACGGCCTGGTCCAGGTTCCCCCTCGACCGGGCCACCTCTCCCAGATAATTCAGGGCGGCGGCGGTATGGAGGTCGTATTTGTGGGTCGGGTAGTTTCTGATCACGGCCAGAGAGGATTCAAGGTCTTTTTCGGCCTGGTCCAGCTGGCCGCTCAAAAGGTGATAGAGGCCCCTGAGGCGGATCAGAATGGCTTCATCAAAGCGGTAATCCGCTTCCCTGGCCTTCTGGAGGCCCAGGCGGATATAGCGGTCCATCTTCACGAGATCGTGATTCTGGATTCCGGAATAAATCATCTGGCGACAGCCCAGGATGTAATAGTCCGGGGATCCCAGCTGATTTGAAGCTTCGAGGAGGGCGAGGATGCATTGGTTGCCCCGGGCATACTGACCCTCCTTGATCAGGTACCGGCCCTTCATGTGGAGGAGAAGCACCCTGAGGAGCTGGACCTGAGCCAGGTCATCGGAGACCCTGCTGGTGTCGAGCTCCTTTTCCAGTGCGCCGAGAATCCCCAGGATGTCTTCCTGGTGGGGCGGGGAGGGGAGGTCCTCCAGGATTCCGTCCTTGAGAAGGGGATAGAGTTCATGGGTGTAGTTGAAGAAGGTATCGAGGTTGAGGATCTTGTATTTCAACGCTTTGGAGGGTTCAAGGCTTCTTTCGAAATGGTAGATCAGCTGAGGGTAGTAGAAGCGGTCTCTGGGCTGGTTTTCGAGTTTTTCTTCATAGAGACCGGCGATCCTCAGATGGAGGATTCGTTTTTTCCCCACGGACAGTTTATTATAGATTTCCTCCCGGATCAGGTGGTGGGAAAAACTGAGTTTCAGTTCGTTCTGAACAATCTGTTCCTTGAGGATCTGAAGGCGTTTGAGTCCCTCGACGCTCTCGAAGAAATCCATCAGATCGATGGCCAGCAATTCGCAGAGCATGTAAATGTTGGGCTGGTCGAAGAAAAGACTCAGTCCCTCAAGGATTTTCCTGTCGAGATCCCCCAGGCTTTTCAGGCGGGTTCTCAGAAGCTCCTGATAGACGGCGGCCTCGATTTTCATTTCCGGATGGGAGGATTTGACCATGATGCCGGAGTGGATCAAAAAGAGATTTCCCTTCGAGGCCTCGTAAAGTTCCTGCTCCTCCTCCCTGGAAAAACGGATCCGCTCCGGGTGGGCCTTGATGAAGGCCCGGGTTTCCTCATGACTCAGGGGTTCAAGGTCGAACCGGTGGAAATAGGGCTGGCGCAGAGAATCCCTGAAGAGGCGGTCCGGCGGAATCCGGGACCCCAGAAGGATGCCGACTTTCACCGATCCGTAATGAATGACGGTGTTGAGGAGGCCCAGGGAGTGGGGGTCGAGCCACTGGGCGTCGTCGATGACCAGCCACAGGGGATTCTTGTCCAGGAGGCTTTCGATGATATCCAGAAAAATGAGATCGATGTTTTCCCGGCCTGGCAGGGAGGGGAGATTTTCTTCTGCCGCATACCGGCTGAGGATTCCTGGAAAGTAGGTGTGAAGCACTTGCAGCTGGTCATTCCTGAGAGGGGGGATTTGAGGGCTTTCCATGAGTCCCTTGAAGAGGCTCTGCCAGGGGCGGTAGGCCTGGCGGACCTCGGCTTCATAGCAATGGGTCTGGACATAGGGAAGATCGAATCTTGAGAGCAACTGGTGAATCAAGGTGGTTTTCCCTTCACCGGAGCCGCCGCAGACATAGATGACGGCTTTGGCGGGATCCTTCCGGTGACCTTCTTCTAGGGACCGGAAGCGATGGATTTCCGGCTCTTTTCCAAAAAAGAAGTCCTCACCGGAAATTTCATGCCGTTTTTGGGCCATATGGTCTTCAAAGACCTGCTTCACCTCGTTGGAGGGCTCCACCCCGAGCTCCCGGATCAGCTGGTGCTTGAAGTGGTTGTAGGTCTTCTGCATTTTGTAGATTTTCTTCTGCAGGCCGTAGATATCGATGAGACAGCGATAAGCGGTTTCACTGTAGTCGTCGAGGGAAATCATGGCCTTGGCCAGTTTTTCACACAGAGGCCACTGGTGGTCCCGGTAGGCGGCTTGAAAGGCCTCCTCAAGGCCGGCCATGAGCCGATTGAGGATTTCATCGCTCTTTTCAGCCAGCCAGTCGTTGAAAAGGGGGGCCTCCTTGACAAAAAACCCCGAAAAGACCTTGGTGGCGTATTGGTCCGCCAAGATCTCAGGGGTTTTGATCAGCTCATCGATATCCAGGGTCCAGGGGCCCTCCGGCTCAAAGACCAGGGTTGATTTTCCCATGGACTGGATGACTGGATAAGGCAGGGATTTTTTAAGGATGTAGAGGGTCTGGCGCAGGTTCTTTCTGGCGACCTCGTCGGTTTCATCACACCACAAGAGGGCCGCGAGATGCTCGCGATTCGACTGCTTCATCACCGCCATGTAATAAAAGAGCGCCTCGGCCTTGCGGTAGGGGAATCTGAGGGGCCTGCCCCCGTGGATTACCCTGGGGATATCCAGGACATGGATCGTCAGCATGGTTTCACCTTCCTGACTCAATTCTAACAAAATCCTGGACGGGTGCAAGCCTCATTTTAGAGCCGGACTTTTTTGAGGATTTCCTGCTCCTGCTGAATCAGCCGGCTTTCAAGGGCGTTACAGTCGAGGGTCATGGTTCTGACGAAGTCGTCATCCTTGATGGCTGAGAGGTTGATGCGGACGTTGAGGAGGGCGCTGAGTCCGGCGGTGCGGCACATCATGGCGGCCACGGCACCATCGGTGACGGCGTTGGCATTTCCCCTGGTGACGATGGCCTCGATGGGGGACATCATTTCAAGGCAACGGGTCGCCACGGCCATGGGGACCGTGGCGGCGGTCTTCATCCCCAGCTGGATGGCCTCGCTGCGTGCTTTCTTCTCTTCCTCCGTGGCCTTGGGCATCTTGAAGGCCTGCATGACGCCGTCGAAGGAGGCGGCATCCTCATCGATAAAATCGACGAAGGCAGTCTGATGGGCTCTGAAGTCTTCCATGAGGCCCAGCATTTCCTTCTCTACCTCAAGATATTTTTCCTTCCCCGTGGTGAGCCGGCCCACCATTTCCCCCAGGGCGGCGGCCAGACTTCCGGAGAGAGCGGCGATGGAGCCACCTCCGGGGACGGGTTCGCTGGAGGCGGTGGCCGCCAGAAAATCCACAATGCTTTTATCCTTTAACATGGGTTACCTCCCGGATTTATTGATTTTCATTTCATTCAGACAGATTGTTTTCAATTACCTTTGACGGGTTGAAGCCGTAGAGTCCCAGGTAATAGGCCGCGGTATCCATGAGGGCCTCCATGGGGACCAGGCCGATGATTTCACTGCCGAGGACGTTGACCCCATAGCGTCTGGCCTCCATCTTGACGGTTTCAAATACCCGGTAAATGGAAACCTTGGTGTAGTCGGTGATGTTCATGGTCACCTGGGTGATGCCCCGCTCGGCGATTTCAACCCCGCCGGCCTTGATGTACCTGAAGCCGCCGCCGGAATGACGGATCACCTTGGCGATGTTGCTGGCAATCGTGACATCCTTGGTGTCCAGGTCGATGTTGTAGGCTACCAGCGGCATTCTGGCGCCGACGGCGGTGACGCCGGCAGTGGGGTGGACCCGGGCGGGGCCGAAATCCGGCTGCCACATGGGATCCTTTAGCTTTTCGGCCATGCCTTCGAACTGTCCCTTGCGGACCGTGGCCAGGTTCTCCCTGTCCGGGGTTGAAGCGGCCTTTTCATAGAGGAATACCGGGATATCATATTGGTTGGCGATGTCTTCCCCCACTTCCCTGGCCAGGGCGACACAATCCGCCATGGTCATGTTGCGGATGGGAATGAAGGGGATGACATCCGTGGCGCCCATTCTGGGGTGCTGTCCCTGGTGGCCGGTCATGTCGATTTCATCCCGGGCGATGCCGACAGAGGCGATCACGGCGGCCATGACCGCCTGGGGTTGTCCCATGACGGTGACGACCACCCGGTGGTAATCCCTGTCGGCTTCAAGGTTGATCAGCTTGCAGCCCGGGGTTTGTGTGAAGGGACTGGTGATGCGTGCTATTCTGGCCTCGTCCCTTCCCTCGGAATAATTCACGACACATTCTACGATTTGATTCAAACTCATGACGGTCTCCTCTCAGCCCTTGATTTTTTTCTGGACCAGATTTTTGATTTTTTCATCATCGGTGCGGTAGGGCAGGGTGATGTGGTCAAGTCCCTCCATGACGCTGTTGTATTCGATGCAGGTTTCGATGGCGTTGTCGTTTCTCGCCCAGGCTCTTCTGGATACCCCGCCCATGACGTCCCAGGGGATGGCCGAGCGGAGAATATCGTCCACCCGGGTGCTGCCGTCGAGGACCATGCCGAAACCGCCGTTGATGGCTTTGCCGATGCCGACCCCTCCACCGTTGTGAAGGGCGACGAGACTCATGCCCCTTGCGGCGTTTCCGGCGAAGATATGGGTGGCCTGGTCCGCCATGACGTTGGAGCCGTCCTTGATATTGGCGGTCTCTCTGAAGGGGGAGTCCGTTCCGCCGGTATCGTGGTGGTCCCGACCCAGCATGACGGGTCCGATCTCCCCCTTGCGCACGAGTTCGTTGAATTTCAGAGCGATGTTCATCCGGCCGAAGGCGTCCTGGTAGAGGATCCTCGCCTGGGTACCCACCACCAGGGCGTTTTTATCCGCATCCTTGATCCAGATATAGTTGTCCCGGTCCTGGTAACGCCGGTTGGGATCGATACAGCCCATGGCGGCTTCGTCGGTTTTGACCAGATCCTCCTTCCTGCCGGAGAGGCACACCCATCGGAAGGGGCCGTAGCCGTAATCGAAGAGCTGGGGACCGAGGATATCCTCCACGTAGGAGGGCCAGATGAAGCCGTCCTTGTCGTCCCGGCCGTTTTTGGAAATTTCCATGATGCCGGTGTCGTAGATGGCCTTCATGAAGGAATTTCCATAATCAAAGAAATAGGTGCCCTTTGAGCTGAGGGATTTGATGACCTCGAAGTGGGCCTTCAAGGTGTCCTTGACCATTGCCTTGAATCTTTCAGGTTCTTCAGAAAGCAGACGGGTGCGTTCCTCGAAGGAGATGCCCTGGGGACAGTAGCCGCCGGTGTAGACCTCATGGCAGGAGGTCTGGTCCGAGAGCATGTCGATGGGAATGTCCTCGGCATCGGCGTACTCGAGCAGATCCACGATATTGCCGTGGAAGGCGATGGCGCAGGGGGTTTTGTCGTCCATGTGGGCCCTGGCCGCTTCGAAGGCCTCCTGTGGGGTTTCGGTGACCTTCGAAACCCAGCCCTGGGAATACCGGGTTTCAATCCGGGAGGCATCCACCTCGGCGATGATACCGACGCCGTTGGCGATTTCCACGGCTTTGCCCTGAGCCCCGCTCATGCCGCCGAGACCCGAGGTGACAAAGAGACGACCTCTGAGGTCCTGGTCTCCCGGAATGCCCAGTTTCAGCCGGCCGGCGTTGAGAATGGTGGAATAGGTGCCGTGAACGATCCCCTGGGGACCGATGTACATCCAGCCGCCTGCGGTCATCTGGCCGTAATTGGCGACGCCCAGGGCGGCGGCCCGGTTGAAATTGTCAAGATCGTCGTACATGCCGATCATGAGACCGTTGCTGAGAATCACCCGGGGGGCTCCCGGATGGGAGTGGAAAAGGCCCAGGGGATGGCCGGAATGAAGGACCAGGGTCTGGTCCCGGGTCAGGGCCTCGAGGTATTTCTTGATGAGCCGGTACTGCATCCAGTTCTGGCAGACCATGCCGCTTTCCCCGTAGGTCACCAGTTCATAGGGATACAGGGCGATGTCAAAGTCCAGGTTGTTGTCGATCATCACTTGGAAGGCCCTGCCTTCAATGCATTTGCCTTCATATGCGTCGATGGGTTTCGCCTTGATGAGGCCCTCGGGCCGGTAGCGATAGCCGTAGATCCGGCCTTTGGTGAGGAGCTCCTCAAGGAATTCCTCCGCCATCAGATCGTGGTGTTCCTCGGGGATGTATCGCAGGGCGTTCTTGAGTGCCAGTTCGATTTCCTCCGGGGTCAGATTCAGTTCCCGCTTGGGGGCCCGTCGTTTGCCCTCGATGAAGGGGGGGTAGTCGGGCAGTGCGTCATCCAGTTTGATGGTCATGGCTTTTGAAATATCCAGGTTGTTGATCATTGATTTTCCTCCTTTACCCATTGTGGACTATCCGGTGCGGTTCATGTTCACAGTATAAGGCTTCGGCGTCAACGGAGCGTCAACAGGTGGGGGTATGTCGCCTTTTTCGGGCCTGCCGACAATGGCCGGGATTACCGGGTGTTGGCCACGGCCATCTGTGGTATGATGTTTGGAGAAGGATTTTAGGTCGGTTCGGGAAAGGAGCTTGAAACATGATTGAAAAAGCGGTATTGATCGGACTTGGGGCCATCGGAGGCGCCATGGCGGAGCAGATGATGAACAAGGGATTTGACTTCAAGGTCATCGTGGATGCCGAAAGAAAAGACCGGTATCTCGAGGAAGGGGTCTGGGTGGACGGAAGGGAGATCCCCTTTGACTACATCACGCCAGAGGAAGGGGAGCCCGTGGATCTGGTCATCGTCAGCACCAAGTACCACCATCTCGACAAGGCCATGACAAGCATTGAAAATTTCGTGGGGGAAAAAACCATCATCTTGAGTCTGCTCAACGGCATCGATTCGGAGGAGATTCTCGCAGAGCGCTTCGGCATGGACCGCATGCTCCACGCCTACATCTACAATATCGCCAGTGTCAAGGAGGGCAACCGCATCACCCGTGGCAAAATGGGGACCATTCAATTCGGCAGTCTCAAGGGGATCGGGGATTCCAGAGCGCTTTCAGTCAAAGCCTTTTTCGACGGGTGCCAGATTCACAGTATCCTTGACGAGGCCATCCTCCGGTCGATGTGGTGGAAATTCATGCTCAACGTGGGGGTCAACCAGATGTCTGCCGTCACCGGGGCCGACAACGGTCTCATCACGGCATTCCAGGAGCCCAAGAAGATGATGGAACTGGCCATGATCGAGGTGGTGAGGATCGCCAACAAGAAGGGAATCGATCTTTCAGAAAAGGACATGGTCACCTGGTACGCAAACTGTGCCGGACTGCCTCCTAGAAGCCGGTCCTCCATGCTGCAGGACGTGGAGAACCAGCGGAAAACCGAGGTGGAGATGCTGGCGGGGAAAGTCATCGCCCTGGGAAAAGAGGTGGGGGTGCCGACACCGGTCAATGAGTTCCTTTACCATGCCATAAGGTTCAAGGAGAAGACCTTCGGGATTTAGGAGAAAAAAGAATTTCGCTCTGGCGTGAAATTCTTTTTGTGTCAATATATTGTCAACAATGAAATATTTGTGATAGAATGGAATCCGATGAAGCTTCAGGGCTGTCGAGGCGGGGATGGCAACAGGAGGCCGCGCAAGGGGGAAGAAGCTGTGAAGAAAATTCACCGACGCAGGGGAAGACTTGTCCTAGTGACCCTGGTGGTATTTTTGGGCTTGCATAATACTGGAGACCATGCTTATCGGATTGATGGGCCTGAAAACGGGGTGGAGGAAAGGACGGGGGAAGTGATCGGGGAAATTTTTGATATCGGTTCCCTGGATCAGGACCTGATTCTTGAGCCCCATGATACAGCGTATACGGTGATCCCCATTGAGGAAAAAACCATGGCCGCCATTGTGAAAAAAGCCGAAGAGGATTGGCCGGCTTCGGAAGCCATGAGGGATTTTCAAATCGACCAACAAAAAAAAGCCCTGCAGTATCTGGAAAGCGTCGAGGCATATCCCTGGATCAAGGCCCGGGCAGTGGCCTTGTTTCCCTGTGATTATGAAGCCCGGAAATTTTACTACCAGCGACAGGTGGCGGCCCTGGAGAAGTTGGAGGCCCTTCCTGAAGAGTGGGAGTATCTGCTGACGGACCTTGCGGGTGAAGCGGATTATGAGGTCCTCTGGTACACCGTCAGGCAGCAGATGGAGGCCAAGGCATTCCTGCAGACCCAGGGTCGAAGACATCAGGAAATTCTGTCGGGGGTCTCTGAAAAGCATCCTGGGGATTACCTCAGACAACTGGAGGATTTCATCCGCCAGCTCAAGGCCAAGGAATTCATGGCGGCCCAGGCCGACTCCCCCGCCAAAGCCCTGGCAAGGGAGAAGTATCCCAGGGATTACCAAAAGCAGAAAATTCAATATCTCGATTAGATATACTGATTCCAGGGAAATCTAGACCCCGGAATTTTTTTTGTTTTCGTCCAGGGTGATCATGACCACGGCGAGGAGGATGAGAAGCATCCCCAGGATGATTCTCAGGTTCAAGGCTTCCTCGAAGGCCAGGGTGCCGATGATGATGCTGGTGAGGGGCTCGAAGGTGCTCAGGATGGCGGTGCGCTGCGGCCCCACGATCCGGATGCCGACCTGAAAGAGAAAGACCGCGCCCAGGGAAACCAGGAGGGACATGGAGGCCACCAGGAGCCAGCCCCTGTAGTCGAGGACGATGAGGAGAGTGCCGGTCAACTGTCCCAGGAGGAAATAGATGATTCCTGTGAACAGGGCCAGGTAGAAGGTGAACTTCATCAGATTCATCTGGTTGAGACCGCTCTTCTTGACATAGATGATGAAGAAGGCGAAGGTCATTCCGGAACCGAGGGCCATGGTGAAGCCGAGAAGGTCGATGGGGGCCTTGTTGTCGTTGAAGAGGAGGATTCCAGAGAAACTCATCAAGAGGGCGAGGATCACCGTTTTGCCCGGTTTTTCCCGAAAAAAAACGAGGTAGCCCAGGACGACGAAGATGGGGTAGGAAAAGTGAAGAGTGGTTGCGATTCCTGTGGGGATGAAGAGGTAGGAGGCATAGAGCAGGAAGGCCGTGGAGGCGTAGCCCAGAAAGACCAGGGTCAGGATTTTTTTAAAAGTCTCCAGGTTGAGGCTCATGGTATCGATATTGGATTTCTTTGCCAGGACATACAAGAGTGGCAAAGCAATCAGGCTGCGGTAAAAGATCAGGGCCACCGGATTGCCGCCGAGGGCATAGACGGATCTTGCCAGAAGTGGAACACTCCCGTAGATGACGGCGGACAGGATCACTGCAACGATACCTTTGAATTTATTCATGATGGTTTCCTCCTGTGATGGGCGCGGTCAAATTTCAAGGTGCTTCATAAATATTTGTGGCACAGAAACCCACGACCTTTAGGTGGTGGGTAGTTGACGCCCTACGTCTAGAATTCTATCATATTCAAGCGGTTATTATCAGCTTTTGATGGGAATCCCCCATCTTCTATGAGATGGGGGTGAATCGGCCAGGACTCTTGTTCCATTTTTCTTCTAGATATGGCATGCTATGATTATGCAGCCCGCATCACGACCTGACCGATCTTTTGGACAGGGGACATCAGTGGGATGGCCGGTTTCAAGGAAGGGTTGCAGGGGGGGATGACCATGACGGGCACCGAATATCGGGAATTGGCATTGACGGAATGCGACAGAATCAGGGAGATCGATCCTGACCAGTATATCAAAAACGCCTTCAGACTCGTTGGGGGGCGGCGGGTCCTGGTTGAAATCGATTATTATCAAAGAGGGTGGCCGGAGGGTTATGAAAAATCCCGCAAGGGACTCGAGAGGGTCCTTCAAAAAGGGGGGGTTGCCTTTGGCGCCTTCGATTCAGGGGGCCGCCTGCTGGCCTATGCCTCCTTGAGTCGGGAAGTCTTCGGGGCTCAAAAAAAATATGTCCTCCTGGATGCTCTCTTTGTATCCAAGGAGGTTCGGGGTCGGGGAATCGGCGGCCGCCTTTTCCACCAATGCGTCCATCGTGCCCGGGACTGGCGGGTTGACTGTCTGTATATCTGTGCGGGTTCAGCCGAGGATACCATCGGCTTCTACCACGGTCTTGGCTGCAAAGACACCCCTGAAATCAATGAAGCCTTGTTTCAGGAGGATCCGCGGGACATTCAACTGGCCTATTCCCTTTAAAAAAACCCGCTCTTCTTAGCGGGTCAAATCATATGGGAAAGCAGGGAGGCCTTGATTTTTCCAAGATCGACCAGGGGTTGCAGACTGCCGGCTTCCCTCGGGATGATCTCTGTGGCGACGACCCTGGCAGGTCTTGAACCCAGGACCATGACCCGGTCGCTGAGAGCCAGGACCTCGTCGAGATCATGGGTCACGAAGACCACGGTTTTGCGGGTGGCCTGATAGCTGCGCTTGAAGGCGGCCGTCAACTGGGTCTTGAGCCCTGGATCCAGTCCCTTGAAGGGTTCATCCATGAACAGGACATGGGAGGGGGTGGCGAAGGCCCTGGCGATGGAAAGCCGCTGTTTCATGCCGCCGCTGAGTTCGTCGGGAAAGCGGTCCAGGGATTCCTCCAGGCCGACCAGGGTCAGATTCCTCAGAATCACCTCCCGGCAGGCCTTCGGATCAGGATAATGTCTCTTCAGGACAAAGGCCATGTTGCCGTAAACTGTTTCTGAGGGCAGGAGTCTCGGATCCTGGAAGATATAGGAGAGATCCCCCTTGACGATGCCTTGAAGGGTACCCTTTTTCAGGGGAAGGATGCCCGCCATGAGGTTGATCAGGGTGGTCTTGCCGATGCCCGATGGACCGAGAATGCCTGAAATTTCATGGTGGTTGAGGGTCAGGTTGAAATCCTCGAAAATCACTCTGTCGGCATGGCTGAAGGAGATGTCAGTCAGAGATATCATAGCGGGGCGACCTCCTTCTATCCAGAAAATGCTTCAGCATGAGATCCAGGAGTTGTTCGAAGACATAGCTCAGGAGAATGAGGAAAAGGGTCCAGGCCAGCAGATCGGGGATTTGCAGATAGACCTTGGCATCATGGAGCCGGCTGCCGATGGCGAACCGGGGGAGGGCAAGCACTTCTCCGGCGGCGATGACCTTGAAGCCGAGGCCCAGGGCGCTGACAAAGCCCGCCTTCAGGGTGGGCAGGGCGGCGGGAAGGTAGACTTTCAGAAGAATTCCGGCCGGCCTCACCTGATAGAGCCCTGCCATTTCGACCAGATGGGGGTCGGCGCTTCTGACTCCTGAAACCGCACTGGTCCAGATGATGGGGAAGCACATGAGGAAGCCTGTGAAGATGGGAACGTGGGTGGAGTTCAGCCAGACGATGGCCAGAATGATCACCGAAATCACCGGTGTCGAGCGGATCAGGGACACCAGGGGGCGAAAGAGATGCTCCAGGGTGGGTTTGAGGCCGCAAAGGGCGCCCAGGGTCACTCCCAGTGCCACTGAGAGGCCGAAGGCCACCAGGACCCTGTAGGTGGTCATTCCCAGGACTCTGAAAAAGTCAGGGTCCCCCAGGAGGAGGACCAGGCGTTTCATGACCTCCAGGGGGGCGGGGAGATAGATGGCCTGGTCGATGACCAGGGCGGCGGTCTGCCAGAGGAGGAGCCAAAGCACCCCTCCGGCCATGGCGGTGGTCTTAGGGTTGATAATAGAAGTTTTCATCCGGGAGTTTCCCTCCTACGGCATTGGGATTGGAATCCATGAGGATTTTCAGGAAGCCCTCCACCGCCTCCCGGGCTTCCTTTGCGTCCTGAAGGACGATGGCGCAGTTGGGGATGGCCGCCGCCGCCAGGCCGGCTTCCGGCAGGATGCCGTGGGCGGCGATGAGTTCTCCGGCCTCGGCGGGGGAGGTGTTGACGAATTCGACTGATTTTCTGTAGTCGGCGAGGAAGGCGGCCAGGAAATCAGGGTGGTCCTCGGCGAACTGGGTGTTGACGATGAGGCCCCCCATGGTCAGAAGGGATTGTCCTCCGGTCACCTCCTCCCACAGGGTGTTGAGATCGATGAGGAGTCTGGCGTCCCCGGATTTTGAAAGGACCTGGGTGACGAAGGGCTCGGGAAGCACCGCATAGGTGGCATCGCCGGCGATCACCGCCTGGGCGAGGGAGGGATGGTCGGGAAAAAATTCCAGGGTGACTTCATCCCGGATTCCCAGGGTTTCGAGAAGGTAATTCACGGCATAGTCCGGTGTGGCGCCCTTGCCGCTGAGATGGAGGGTCTTGCCCTTGAGGGCCGTGAAATCCGCCAGGGGCTCTGAGCCCACCAGATGAATGACTCCCAGGGTGTTGATGCCGAGGAGCTGGATCTTGCCCTGGGTCTTGTGATACAGGACTGAGGCGAGGTTGGTGGGAACCGCCGCAATCTGGACTTCGCCGCTGATGATCTTCCCGGTGAGGTCGTCAGGTGCCCCGTAGGCGGTGTAAACCGGGGTATAGCCCTGAAGCCGGGGCAGGTCTTCGGCCATCAATTGGATCATCCCCATGGAGGTGGGGCCCTTGAGTCCTGCGATGTTCACCTCCAGGGCCTTTGTGGGTCCGGGGCCGGCGGCGGTCTCCTGACAGCCCGTGAGACCCAGGGTGACAAGACCGACCAGTGCGCAATACAAGATGATTTTTTTCATGACAATCCTCCTTGGCGGGATCAGACAGGGGTTTTCGTGAGGGCCGACTTGACGGTGACGCCTTTCAGGGAGCCGATTTTTCCGGTGAGACCGCCGATCTGGTCGTTGCTGCCGTCTACCAGAACCGAGAGGATGCTGATTCCCCGGTCCTTGCAGGGCAGTCCCATGCGGCCGATGATGATGTCCCGGTAGTCGTGAAGAATCTCGTTGAGGGCAGGGGCGTGGCTGAGATCCTCCACCACGATGGCGAGTACGCCGATGCGATTCATGGTCATTCCTCCTAAAAAAGCCCTGCTTTGTGAAAAGCAGGGCTTGAAGATCCTTAGGAAACGCTTGGACGGTTTCCTTCATTCGATAAGCTCCTTGCTCTCAGGAAAACCCTTGAACTCAGAATATGTTAAATTATTAACATTCTTGACTCAACTATAGCACAGGTCCCTTGACCTGACAAGAAAAAAATGAAATTTCGTTGTTCCTGCCGACGTAAAATGGTATTTTTATCATAGCGATGAAAAATAAGGAGATTAGCCATGTTTGATGTGATTGCCCTGGGCGAGTTGTTGATCGATTTCGCCCCTCAAAAGGAAGCCTGGGTCTACAAGGCCAACCCGGGTGGTGCCCCTGCGAATGTCGCGGTGGCTTTGGCCAGACTGGGCCTCAGGACGGCTTTTGTCGGCAAGGTGGGAAGGGATGCCTTCGGAAACTATCTCAAAAGCACCCTGGAAGCCGAAGGGGTCGACACCCGGGGGTTGGTCCAGACCCGTGAGGCCCCCACCACTCTGGCCTTCGTTTCCCTGGACGAGCGGGGAGACCGGGATTTCACCTTCTACCGCCGGCACAGTGCCGACACCCTGCTGCAGGTGACGGACCTCGATGAAGCCATGTTCGAAGACCTCAAGGTCTTTCACTGCGGTTCCCTGTCCCTGACCCACGAAAGCGCTAAAAAGGCCACCTTCAGAGCCATCGACCTGGCCAAGGCCCGGGGGGCGAGGATTTCCTACGATCCCAACTACCGGGGTCTGCTCTGGGAGAGCGAGGCAAAGGCCGTCAAGGCAATGAAAAGCATTCTGCCTCAGACGGATATCCTGAAAATATCCGAGGAGGAGCTGTCCCTGATCACCGGTGAAGGGGAGCTTGACCGGGGGCTGTCCCACTTGACGGCCTATGATATCGACATCGTCGTGGTCACCCGCGGCGCTGCGGGTGCGGTCCTCTGCCACCGGGGCCGGACCAGCCGGATTCCCGCCTATCCGGTGGTGGCGGTGGATACGACCGGGTCGGGGGACGCCTTCATGGGGGCGCTCCTTTACCGGCTGATCACCGGTAAGGACCAGTCCCTGGAGGAGGCGGTGAGATTCGCCAATGCCGCCGGGGGGCTGTGCGCCACCAAAAGCGGAGCCATTCCCGCCCTGGGGGATGAAAGGGCCATCCGGGCGCTGATGGCCGGCAAGTGAGGAATCGATCGAATCCCCATCACTATCATTAAACGATATAATAAACGGGATAATATATAAGAATATTATCCCGTTTATTGTTCTGTTAAACCCTTGATTTGAGAAAACCCAGACCCTTTTCAGTGATGAAGCTGCCGCTTCGCCCTTTTTTTATATCAATCAACTGATGGGCGTTCAAGGTGAAAAGAATTTTTTTAAGAGTATTTTCCGTCAGGGTCAGGTCCTGCTTTTGCAAAAATGAAATCAGGTGCTTGCGACCGGCGGTTTTTTTGATGTGGTTGAGGGTGGCGACGGCCTCCAGGACCGGGAGGGCTTCGGAAAGGGGGACCACTTCCTCGATGAGCTGTGACAGGGACCAGTCCGTCGAAGGGGAGATCTCCTCCTCGGCCAGGCGGAGATATTTGGGCAGTGAAGCCAGGTCCACCAGGCTTCTTTCCTCGATGGTGGCGATGTACTGGGAGATGTTGACCAGCTCCCGGATGTTGCCCGGCCAGGAATATTGGATCAATTTCTGCCGGCTGTCCTCATCGAACCGGTAGCGGCCGTGGGTGAAATGGTCCAGGAGCAGGGGGATGTCCCGGGGACGGTTTCTAAGGGGAGGCAATTCAATGGGAAAAACATTGAGTCGGTAGAATAGGTCCTTTCTGAAGTTTCCCAAAGCAATCATTTCCAGGGGATTCTTGTGGGTGGCGGCAATGACTCTGACGTCGATTTCGATGATCTGGTCCGAGCCGATGGGGGTGATCTGACGCTCCTGAAGGACTCTCAGCAGCTTGGATTGCAGATGATTGGGCATGTCGCCGATTTCATCGAGAAAAATGGTGCCGTTGTTGGCGAGCTCGAAGAGTCCTTTCTTGCCCCCCTTCAAGGCGCCGGTGAAGGAGCCGCTGACATAGCCGAAAAGCTCGCTTTCCAGCAGGTTGTCGGGGATTGCGGCCCCGTTGATGGCGATGAAGGGCTGGTTTTTCCGCTTGGAGCCGTTGTGGATGGCCTGGGCGAGGACCTCTTTTCCCGTGCCGCTTTCACCGGTGATCAGGACGGTAAGGTCGGTTTGAGCGATTTTTTTGCTCTTGTCGATGATTCCCCTGACCTCCATGGTATCGGTGAGAATATCCTCGAAGGTGTACTTGGCGATCTGTCCTTTTTTCCTCAGTTTCTGGGTCAGGTTCTGTTCCAGTTTCTTGATGTGGGTCACTTCCTGAAAACTGAAATACATCCGCATTTCACGGTTGAAGTGGACGAGGTTCTTCTTTTCCAGGTTGAGGTACTTGCTCTTGAAGACCACCAGGTCGTCGTGGAAGTCCTCCGGATAGTAATCCTTGATATTCAACTCCGGAATCAGGGCGTCAAGGTACTGGTCGACGACGGGCTGTGACATGTTGAAGATTTCTTTGAATTTGCGGTTGTGGATCAGCACCCTGCCGTCGTTGTCGGTTAGCACGATGCCGTCGTGGCTCAGATCCAGGAGATAGTCGAGTTCTTCGGTCCGGGTCAGCAGGTTGGAGTAGTTTTCAGTGATGATTTCATTGTCGCTGAAAACCTTCTGATAGTAGTCGTAGAGATTTTTCTGGGTCTCCTTGTCCTGGATTTCCAGGACACTCATGATCAGGAGCATGGTGGGGATGTCGAGAACCCTGGAACCCACGTCAAAGGTGGTTTCAATATAATCGGGAATCAACTCCATCTCTGAAGGTGAAACCGCATAGTGGATGTGACGGTAATCCTTGTGGCTCTCGAAGGGAATCAGATTCACGTGCTTGACCCCGATGTGATAAAGAGAGGAAACCGAGTCGAGGACGGTTTCAATATCGTCGTTGACCACGAGGACATCGGTGTTTTCAGGGATGGAGAAAAGGGGATAGATGCCCCGCTTGAGAAAGGTCCGTTTGGCGACGAAAATCCGGTCGGAATCCGGGGCGTGGTCCTTGACCTTGATGGCCCTGGAGCCCGCCATGACCAGGATGAGGTCCTCGAGGATCCGTTCCCCCCGGGTCAACTGGTCGATGTAGTAGTTCTTGATCTGGACCTTGTCTTTGAAGACCTCGCTGAGATTCTTTCTGATGATGTCCCCGACATAATTGGGACGGCTGCTTTTGAAAATGGAGTCAGTGACAATAGCGATGGATTTCATGGAAACCTCCTTGTGGTTATTCTATTTTAATCGATTTTTCGGGGATACGCAAAAACACTTTTCAAGCCGGGGGAGAAAAAGTCGGAGGAGGTGGCACGGCTTTTGCATATGAAATGAGCGAGGTGAAAAGATGACTCGTGAAATCTGTCTAGAAGATTTTTTGAACAACAGCATCCCCATCAATCTGAAACTCAGTGGCGTCCATCCCTATGGGCTTTATTTTCTTCAGAACTTTGACTATGAGAATAACCGCTACGGGAAAAAATTGATCCTGATGGATACGAGAACCACTCATCTCAGAGAAATCCAGCTGCCCTTCATCCCGGAGGACTACATTTTCGACCGCAACGGGGTGATCTACAAGGAAATCCTCCAGGACCAGACCAATTTCTACTGGGACACCTTTCCCCTGGGGAATCCCGAGCTTCTGATGAGTCTGCCCTTCAAGGCGATTCACTTCGGCTTCTACCAGGAGCATTGTTACTTTACCTCGAGGGTTCAACTGCCTTCCAATGGCGGGTCGCCCTATTGCTCCACCAAGAACCCCTTTTACCAGGAGGGGGTGGGGGTGGTGGGTGACGGCCTGGTGGGTCTGTTCAAGGCGGATATCAAGGGAAGGGATATCAGCATCATCTCCGGTCTCGATCTGGATATCGAAGCCGTGGATTTTGATTTTGACCACCGGAAAATCCTCTATACCGCCTATCACAAGAGCCAGCTGAAGCCGGTGGCTTCCAAGCTCTACTGTTACGATATTCTCCTGGAGAAATTTTCGGATTTTTCCCAGGGGGATTTCCGCATCGGCATGATCAAGTCCATCAGTCAGGATGAATCGGTCTTTACCGGGGTGGATTTGAACCAGTCCAGTCGCAATGACGCCCAGCAGCTCTTTGTCGTCAATCACAGGGAGGGGACCCTTGAGGTCCTGGGTCCCCTGATCGATTACAGCAACGAGCATCCCAGCGTCGTCTCCGACAGTGCCTTTTCAGGGGCCATGGGACTCGTCCTCTTTGAAGGCCGCCTGTATCAGAAAAGGGTCCACAAGGACAAGGACGTCATCTATGCCACGACGCTCGGCAGTGGTGAAACCGAGGTTCTGGAAACGGCATTGACGGCGATCCACGGTTTCGCCGTCAACCGGCAGGGACTCTTCCTCATCGGTTTGAGGGACTTGAAGCTGCTCGAAGTCTACCGGCTTGACCGTGAAAAAACCCTGCAGGTCACCGGGCACAACCAGTGGCTGGAAGAGAGAAAACTCTCGCAGCCCCGGGTCATGACCTTTCAATACCGGGGTGAGACCTTCGAAGGATGGGTGTTTGCGCCCACCGCCATGGTCAAGGGGCATCGTTATCCCGGAATTCTCATGATCCACGGCGGGCCCAAGATGATCTACTCCGGGGTCTATTCCCACGAGGTGCAGCTGCTTTCGAAGGAGGGATTCTTCGTCTTCTACATGAATCCCAGGGGCAGTGACGGCCGGGGCAATGAATTTTCCAACATACGGGGTCATTTCGCCGATGAGCCCTTTGATGAACTGATGGCCTTCACCGACGAGGTCCTCAAGGCTTATCCCGAACTGGATGAAAATCTTCTCGGGGTCACCGGAGGTTCCTACGGCGGCTATCTGGTCAACTATATCATCGGCAGGACCGACCGGTTCAAGGCGGCGGTCACTGAAAGAGGCATCAGCAATCTTCTCACCTCCATCAATCTGACGGATATCGGCTACCAATATGCGTTGGAATACATGGACCAGAAACTTCCCTGGGAGTATCCCGAGGAATACCGGGCCCACTCGCCCATCTACGGGGCCCACCGGGTCACCACGCCGACCCTCTTCATTCATGGAAAGAATGATTACCGCTGCCATTATACCGAGGCTCTCAACATGCACAGCGCCCTGCTCTTTCACGGGGTCCCCAGCAAACTCTGCCTCTTCGAGGGCGAGGGCCACTCTCTGGTGGTCAGGGGGAAACCCGTCAGCAAAAAGCACCGCTACCAGGAGATGCTTGCCTGGTTCAACCAGTATCTGAAACGGGGGGTGCGCTGATGGAGACCAGGGACCTGCTCATGAAGCTGGTGGCCATGGACACCTCCACCCTGACGGGGGCCAATGCCGCCCTTGAACATGTGGCCGGGTATTTGCACAAGCAGGGGATTGCGGGTAAAATAGTCTCCAGCAATCAATACAAGAGCTATGTGGCCATCCTGGGGGAGGGGGAAAAAACCCTGGTCCTCAACGGCCATCTGGACGTGGTCAGCGGCAAAAGCCACCAGTTTGAGCCCCTGCTCGAGGGGGACCGGCTCAAGGGTCGCGGCACCGCAGACATGAAGGCCGGTGTGGTGGCCATGATCAAGACCATGATCAGTCTCAAGGACAAACCCCTCCACTGTCGTGTGATGCTTCAACTGGTCACCGATGAAGAAATCGGGGGCAGAAATGGCTCGAAGTTTCTGGTGGATGAGGGGTATCTGGGAGATTTCGTGATCTGCACCGAGCCCACCAATTTCAGCATCGCCGTCCAGGCCAAGGGGATTCTCAGGCTGGACGTCGTTTCAAGAGGCCGGTCCGCCCACGGCTCACGCCCCTGGGAAGGGGACAACGCCATTGAAAAGGCCTTCAAGAATTTTGAAAAAATCAAGTCGTTGCCTTTGATGCATCAGGGCAATGATTTCTATCAGGGATCTTCCCTGAATCTGGCCGTGATGGAGGGCGGGGATATCTACAACCGGGTGCCGGATACCTGCACCATGAAGCTGGACTTGAGATATGTGCCGCAGATCGACCCCGAGGACCTGGTCCGTCGCATCGAAGCCGCTGTAGACGGCGAGGTCAGGGTGGTGGCCTCCGAGCCCGGTGTCCTGGTGGCCCGGGACCATCCCTATCTCCAACAGTTGCAGGCTGTCATCCAGGGCCTTGAACCGGACCTGGAAGTGAAATTCACCGGTCAGCACGGTGGATCCGACGCGCGTTTTTTCAGCGAAAAGGGGATTCCGGCCATCGAGTTCGGTCCCGTGGGCGAGAACTGGCACGGGGATGAGGAGTCTGTCAGTCTTCAATCCGTGGAGGATCTGTACCGGGTTCTAGAGGCCTTTGCCCTGGACTTCCACTCAATCGGTATTAAAGGGTCAAACCTTTTAATATAGCAGCAAATTTGACGAAAAAAGGAGAGGAAAAAATGTTAAAGAGAATTTTATCACTGATGTTGGTTCTGATGTTGGTTCTAGGGGCTTTATCAGGATGTGCTTCAACCCCCGCTGCAGAGGAGCCTGCTGCCGAGGAGCCCGCCGCCGAGGAGCCCGCCGCCGAGGAGCCCGCTCCGGTCAAGGACACCATCGTTGTGGCCCTGAGCGCCGATATCACTTCCCTGGACCCCATGGGACACAACGATACGAAATCAGAGAAGGTTTCCTTCCTGGTCTTCAACCGTCTGTTCAGATTGAACACCGATTTCGAAGTCGTGCCTGATCTGGCTGAATCCTGGGAGCAACCTACGCCTGAGGAATGGGTCATCAAGATCAAAGAGGGCGTCAAATTCCATGACGGCTCTGACCTGACTGCGGATGACGTGGTTTACAGCCTGCTCCGTTCCAAGGAAATGCCCAAGGTACAGCAGGTCCTTTCAGAAGTGGCCAGCGTCGAAAAAGTGGACGAGTATACGGTGAAGGTGACCACCAACACCCCCTTTGCTCCCTTCCTCTACACTTTGGTGCATGCCGGAACCTCCATCGTTCCTGAGAACGCCGCCCCCGCCGGAGAAGAAATTTCCGATCCTGTCGGCAGTGGTCCCTATACTTTCAAGGACTGGCAGTCCGGTGACAAGGTCACCCTGGAGAAATTCGACGCCTACTTCGACGCCGACAACATGGGACAGACCCAGAACATCGTCTTCAGAATCATTCCTGAAGGCACTTCAAGAACCATCGCCCTGGAAACCGGCGAGGTGGACGTCGTGGACGAACTTGAAACCATCGACATCGCCAAGGTGGAAGAGAATCCCGATCTGGCCCTGTTGACCAAGCCTTCCACCAAACTGGACTTCTTTGCCATGAACAGTGAAAAAGAACCCTTCGGCAACGAACTAATCCGACAAGCCTTCAACTACGCCATCGACAAAGAAGCCGTCATGGAAGTCGCCATCAACGGCGCCGGTGTCATCGCCGAATCCATCATGGCCCCCTCCTTCCTGGGCTACACACCGGGACCCTACAGCTACGATCCTGAAAAAGCCAAGGAACTCCTGGCCGCTGCAGGCTATGGCGACGGACTGGATATCGTCATCTGGGCCTCCGGCGACGAGCGAAAGCGAATCGCTGAAGTCATTCAAGCCTACCTCCTGGATGTCGGCGTGACTTCATCCATCGAGATGTTTGAGTGGGGGACCTACATCGACCGGATTCTCGCCGGCGAAGCCCAGACCTTCGTGTTGGCCTGGACCTCCAATCCCGACCCTGACGCCACCCTGACCCCCCACTACTTCTCAGGCAATATCGGCGGCATGAACTTCAGCCGGACCAACGATCCCGCCATCGATGACATGCTCAAAGTCGCCCGCGAGGAGCTTGACCTTGCAAAGAGAAAGGCCCTCTATGAAGAATTCCACACCTACGTGATGGAAAAGGCCCCCATCGTGCCCCTCTTTGTCAAGAGCAACGTGAGCGGTGCCAATGCCGGTCTCAAGGGCGTCGAACTCAGCCCGCAGGGACTTTGGAACATTGAAAAGATCCACTACTAGAATAATCGGACAATGACACTGAAGAGGCTGCAATCCCCTTGCTTCAAGGGGATTGCATCTCTTTAATCATGGAGCAATGATGCAATCACAAGAAATGGAGGCATTATGACTAAATACATTCTCAGACGAATACTCATGATGATTCCGGTTATGCTGGGCGTCACCCTGTTGGTGTTCTTCATCATCAGTCTGACCCCTGGTGATGCGGCGTCAATGATACTGGGTCAAGAGGCCACAGAGGAATCCATTGCAGAGCTTCGGGAAGAAATGGGTCTGAACGATCCCACCATCGTACAATACGTGCGCTACATGGGTGATCTTTTTCAGGGAGACATGGGAAACTCCTATGCGACGGGAAAAACCGTCAACAGTGAAATCGCCCAACGATTCCCCAACACTTTTGTCCTCACCGTCAGCGCCATATTTTTATCCGTTTTAATTTCCATCCCCATCGGGGTGGTGTCAGCAACCAGGCAGTACTCCATATTCGACAATGTCGGCATGATCATCGCCCTGGTAGGGATCTCCATGCCCTCCTTCTGGACCGGCCTGCTCCTGATCATCGCCTTTTCCTTGAAACTCGGATGGTTTCCATCGGGTGGGATGGAAGGGTTCATCAGTCTGATTCTCCCCGCCTTCACCCTGGCCATCGCTTCAACCGCCAGCATCACCCGCACCACCCGCTCCTCCATGCTCGAGGTCATCCGCCAGGATTACATCAACACGGCCAAGGCCAAGGGGGTCACTAGAAACGTGGTGATCCGCAAGCATGCCCTCAAGAATGCCCTGATTCCCGCCATCACCGTCATCGGACTGGAATTCGGCATCCTGCTCGGCGGGGCGGTGCTGACAGAGACCGTTTTCAGCTGGCCGGGCATCGGCAGGTTGATGGTGGAGTCCATCCAGAGAAAGGACACCCCCATGGTCCTGGGCAGCGTCATCGTTTTCGCCCTGGCCTTCAGTGTGGTCAACCTGATCATTGACATCCTGTATGCCTTCATCGATCCCAGAATCAAGTCCAACTACAGTTAAGGAGGGAGGGACCTATTATGAGCAATAAAAGTGAAGTCATCGCAACTGAAAATCTGATCAAGACCAAAAAGCGAAGTCAAAGCGCCGACGTCTGGCGCCGTCTCAAAAAGAGCCCTACCGCCATGATTGGGTTGGCCATCATCGTCCTCTTTCTCTTTATGGCACTTTTTGCACCCTTGATTGCGGATTATGATGATGAAGCCATCAAGATGAATGTCAGGGAGCGGCTGCAGCCCCCTTCAACCACCCATATCTTCGGCACCGATGAATTCGGCAGGGATATTTTTGCCAGGATTGTCTGGGGAACCCGGATCAGTCTCTTCGTGGGTCTGATTTCCGTGAGTATCGCCCTCTCCATCGGCGGCTTCCTGGGAGCCATAGCGGGCTATTACGGAGGGCGGCTGGACAACGCCATCATGCGGGTCCTGGACGTGCTCCTGGCCATCCCCACCATCCTCCTGGCCATCACCATCGTGGCGGCCCTGGGGGCGAGTGTCCTCAACCTGATGATCGCCGTGGGGGTTTCCAACATCCCCGGCTTCGCCCGGGTGGTCCGCGCCGCCGTCCTCAGTGTCAAGGACGAGGAGTTCATTGAAGCGGCCCGGGCCATCGGCGCCAACGATTTCATCATCATCGTCAGACACGTCCTTCCCAATTCCATGGCCCCCATCATCGTCTTCGCCACCCTGAAGGTAGCTTCCTCCATCATGGGAATCTCCTCCTTGAGTTTCATCGGTCTGGGGGTACAGCCGCCCACACCCGAATGGGGCAGCATGCTGGCCGGGGGCAGAGCCTATATCCGAGACTACATGTACATCGTCATGTTCCCGGGTCTGGCCATCGTCATGGCCGTTTTATCACTGAACCTGATTGGTGACGGGCTGAGAGACGCCCTTGATCCCAAGCTCAAGTAAAGGAGGTGTCGATTTGAGTGACAAACTACTGAAAATAGAGGACCTCGTCGTGCAGTACATCACCGACGACGGCATCGTCGAAGCCGTGAACGGTCTCAATATAACCGTTGATCGGGGCAAGACCCTGGGACTGGTAGGGGAGACCGGTGCGGGAAAAACCACCACCGCCCTCTCCATCATGAGACTGATCCCCCATCCCCCGGGAAAAATCATCAGCGGCGGCATCGAACTCGACGGCATGGACCTGCTGGCCCTCAATGAGCAGCGGCTTGAAAAAATCCGGGGCGACGTGGTCTCCATGATCTTCCAGGATCCCATGACCGCCCTGAACCCCGTCATCACCGTGGGGGACCAGATAGCCGAGGCCATCATGATCCACCAGAAGGTGGGCCAGGCCCAGGCCAGTCAAAAGGCCAGGGAAATGCTCGAAATCGTCGGGATACCAGGCAACCGCTCCAATGAATACCCCCACCAGTTTTCCGGCGGCATGAAGCAGCGGGTGGTGATCGCCATCGCCTTGAGCTGCAATCCCAAGCTCCTGATTGCGGATGAACCCACCACCGCCCTCGACGTCACCATCCAGGCCCAGGTCCTTGAACTGATGAAAAGCCTCAAGGTGAAGTTCCAGATGGGCATGGTTCTGATCACCCATGACCTGGGGGTGGTGGCCGAGGTCTGTGACGACGTGGCCATCATGTATGCGGGACGCATCGTGGAGCAGGGGACCCTGGAGGAGGTCTTCACCGAGGTGAAACACCCTTATACCGAGGGACTCTTCAACTCGATTCCCAATATCGACGACCGCAAGGAAAAACTCAAGCCCATCAGGGGCCTCATGTCGGATCCCTACAATCTGCCCAAGGGCTGCTCCTTCTGTGATCGCTGTGATTACGCCATGCCCGTCTGTGAAACCGAAAAGCCGCCGAAGATCTACTTCAGCGACACCCATTTCGTAGAATGTCATTTATACCGGGACCAGCAGGATTTCAAACTCAAGGGCGGAATGAAATAGGAGGGAGTCATCATGTCAGAAGTCATATTGGAAGTCAAGAATTTAAAAAAGTACTTTGATACTCCCCGTGGAAAGCTGCACGCCGTGGATGATATCAATTTTTCCATCGAAAAGGGAAAAACCCTGGGCCTGGTGGGGGAGTCCGGTTGCGGAAAATCCACGACGGGCCGGGTCATTCTCAGGCTTTTGGAAGCCACCGAGGGGGAAGTGATCTACGAGGGAGTCAATATCAACCACCTGGACAAGGAGGGCATGCGCAGACTGAGGAAGGAAATGCAGATCATTTTCCAGGATCCCTTTTCTTCCCTGGATCCCAGAATGACCGTCAGCGAGATCATTGAAGAGCCCATCAAGCTCAACAAGATCATCGAGGATCCCAAGGCCCGTTTTGAACGGGTGCTGGAGCTGATGGACCTTGTCGGCCTGTCCAGGCGTCTGATGAATACCTACCCCCATGAGCTCGACGGGGGCCGGCGTCAGCGTATCGGTATCGCCAGGGCCCTGTCCCTCGATACCAAGTTCATCGTCTGCGACGAGCCGGTTTCGGCTCTTGACGTGTCGATCCAGGCTCAGATTCTGAATCTCCTCAAGGAGCTGCAGGACAAGCTGGGACTGACCTATATCTTCATCACCCACGATCTTTCCGTGGTCAATCATTTTTCCGATGACATCGCGGTCATGTATCTGGGCAAGTTGATTGAAAAAGCGCCGGCGGAGATGCTCTTCACCAACCCGATCCATCCCTACACCAAGGCCCTGCTTTCAGCGATTCCCAGGCCGACCCTGGACAAGAAGGTTGAAAAAATCATCTTGAAGGGTGAAATCACCTCGCCGATCAATCCCCAGAACAATTGTCGGTTCTCAGACCGGTGCAACCATGCCGAAGAGATCTGCCGCTCCCAGGAACCCGCCCTCGAAGAGGTGGCTCCCGGTCATTTCGTGGCGTGTCATTTGTTCAAGAAATAACAGTTTTTCTCTCTTTTTCAAGCCGGGATTTTTCCTTTCGAAGGATTCCGGTTTTTTGCTATAATGGTGTTCAGGAGGGGAAGTCCCATGGAGTATGTTTATTTGCTGGAATGTGCCGATGGCTCTCTCTACACCGGGTGGACCAATCATCTCGAGAAGCGTCTCCGGGACCACAACGGGGGCAGGGGGGCCAAGTACACCAAGGGCAGAGGACCCGTCACCCTGGTCTACTTTGAGATTTTCAGCCATCGCCAGGAGGCCCTGAAAAGAGAAATCGCCATCAAGAAAATGAGCCGGTCCCGGAAGCTGAGCCTCATCAAGCCGGGGCTGGGGAAGGCCCTGCATGAAAAGCGGGTCTACGATCTGCTGGCGGACCTCAAAGTCCCCTATGAGTTGCTGGCGCATGCACCGATTTTTACCGCCAACTGCGAGGTGGCGGCCTTTGAGGGGAAGGAATTCCTGGACATCAAGAATCTCTTTCTCAAAGGCGACAAGGGCAAAAGTCATTATCTGCTGGTCATGCCCTATGACAAAGTGCTTGATCTGAAGGCCCTGGGTCAGAAAATCGGGCAAAGAAAGCTTTCCTTCGCCTCTGAAGACCGCTTGCAGAAGGTTCTTGAGGCCGGGGCCGGGGGGGTTTCCATTTTCAATCTCTTGAGTCCTGAGGCCCGGGAGGTGGTCCTGGTCATGGATTCTGAAATCCTGGCGGCCCAGCGGGTGGGGTTTCATCCCAACAACCCGGAGCGCACGGTGATCCTCGAGGCGGCGGACTTCAAAAGAGTGGTTGACCAGATGGATAATCCCAGGATGATGATTGAAGGCTAGGGCGGCTACGTATATATACAATAGATGAAGGAGGGATTTTTATGGGTTTCAAAGAAAAAATGAGCAAGACTTTGAATCAAACGGCTCAAAAGAGCACGGAGCTGGCACAAAAAGCCAAGATGAAGGTGGATATCACGACTAAAAAATCCGCCATCACGGCCAGAGAGAAGGAAATCGGTCATCTGGTCTACGAGGCAAGGGTGTCGGCGGAGGATGTGACCACCCAGGTGGAAGCTCTCTGCATGGAAATCGACGGCCTGTACGCTGAAATCGACGAACTTGAAGCCCAGTAGAAAATGAAAGGAGATCCCCCTGGAAAAGGGGGGTCTCCTTTGAGGAGGAGCCCTGACCATGACCAGAAGATTCGACCTGTTCATCGAGCAACAGATTGCCCTGCAGTTTGACCGGGAGGTGATCAGCCCCCATCGACGCGTGCTGGATTTCTCACCCTTCACGGAGGCCTTGAGATCCCTGGATCACGGGAAAATGGAAAAACTGATTCTCGATCAACCGGTGGCCACCCTGCAGGGGCTGGTGGCTAAGGGAATCCTGACCTATGAAAAAATCCTCTTGTTCTATCTGGAGCGGATCATGACCCGCAATGATCCTTATCTGAAAGCGGTGATCGAGGTCAATCCCCTGGCTCTTGAAAAAGCCAGATGGTGTGACGCCCATCGACCGGCGCATCCGTCACCGGTATTCGGCATGCCGCTTCTGGTCAAGGACAACATCGCCACGGACAAACCCCTGCATACCGCCTCCGGGTCCTATGTCCTCAGAAATCTGATTCCCAGGCGACCGGCGCCCCTCATCGCGGCCTTCGAAGCCAAGGGGGGGATCGTTCTGGGAAAGGCCAATCTCAGCGAGTGGTCCTATTATATGGCCAGGCTGGGCGCCTGCGGTTATTCCGCCCTGGGAGGGCAGGGACACAACCCCCACGGCAGGTTCGGAGTGGGGGGGTCGAGCTCCGGTAGCGCGGCAGGGGTCTTTGCAGGCTTCGCCCCCTTCGCCATCGGGACGGAAACCGACGGCTCCATCACCTATCCCAGTTCCCAGAACGGAGTGGTGGGCCTTTATCCGACCCGGGGGGTCTGGAACAGCGGGGGGATCCTGCCGGCCTCCAGCACCCTGGACAATCCCGGTCCCTTGGCCAGAACCGTATTGGATGCAGCGGATCTGCTGGTGGCCCTGGCCCAGGACCGGCGCATCAAAGGCATTCAGACGGAGAAAATCCCTCAGGGCGAGGTCAGGGGAATGACTCTGGGCATCGTCGAAAATGATGCGATCAAGGCCGGCAGAAGGGAAGGGGATGAAGCCGTTCTCGATGACCTGGAAAAGATCCTCAGTGACAAGGGCCTACTCGTCAAACGCATCTGCCTGCCCGAGAACGTATTTCTGCTGAGTTCCGGCGCCATCATCAAAGAGGAATTCAGAGGGGCCCTGGACCGGTTTTTGGAGGAATACGGGGATGGGGAAGTCAGGAGTCTCGAGGAAATCGTGGCCCTTTATGAAGAGGGGCCTCAGGATATCGCCCCCTACGGCTATGAGCATCTGAAGGAGGCTCTCAACGCCGGTCCCTCCCGGGAGGATTTCAGCGGCATGGTGGCCGTGGCCAGGGAGGGTCTCGATTCGGGACTCAGGGAGGTGGACGCCCTGATCAGCCTTTCCAGTCAGCTTTCCACGGTTTACGGCATCGCCGGCTATCCCAGCATCAGTCTGCCGGGTTTGAAGCGTCCCTCCGGAGAGCCTGTCGGCGTCACCTTGACGGCCGGGGCCTATGAAGAAGAGAAACTCCTCAGCCTGGCCTGGGCCATGACCGGTTTTTTAACAAACAAGCGGAATTCCCCACCCTCTAAGCCACCTTGCTCGCTTTAGCGAGAGCGTAGGGTGGGGATGGGTAGCTTCCACCAAAAGTGACATTATTTGACATATCAATTCAGTGATGTATAATACAATTGAGC
>JAGYOH010000006.1 GCA_018399635.1 Clostridia bacterium | reverse complement strand
GAAAATCCCATTGCTCGCCCCCCGGACCATGTCCGTCCCCCACCAGCAGCCTGCCACCGCCCCCGCCAGCCCCAGGATCAGGGCATACACCAGGCCGCGATACACACCTTTTAGCATACCTTTCATCAAAGCCTTCATCATTTCACCTCAAAATCTGCCGTGGATTATGATATCATGGGGGCAATCAAACTTGAAGGAGCCCCTATGAAATCCCACGATAAAGGCATCATCATGATTCTATTGTCCACCGTTTTTTTTGCCATGATGGCCACCAGCGTCAAGGCCGTCAGTCATTATCCGCTGTACCAGACGGTGTTCTTCAGAGGCGCCTTCGCCGTCCTCGTCTATCCGCCGTACTGCCGGATCAAGGGAATCCCTCTTTTCCCGACCCATGTCCGATATGTCCTTTTGAGAGCCCTGCTGGGGACTCTCGGCATCTACTCCTACTTCTTCGCCATCAGCCGGCTCAACGTTGCCGACGCCGTCATCCTCAACAAACTCAGCCCTTTTTTCGTGATCGGCTTCAGTGGGATGCTGCTGAAGGAGCGCATAAAACGGCATCAGATCATTTCCATGGTGGTCGCCCTTGTCGGGGCGATCCTCGTCATCAGGCCCGTGGGAGACTTTGAAGCCACAGGCTCTCTCCTGGCGATTCTTTCCGCCCTTTTCGGCGGCATCAGCTACGTGATTCTTCGCTATCTCAGGGATTATGACGCTCCCGAAACCATCGTTTTTGTATTTTCCCTGGTCAACCTGGTTTCCACCCTGCCCTTCATGGCGATCCACGGCTTCATCGCTCCGGCGCCGGCCGACCTTCTTCCCCTGGTCGCCATCGGATTTTCCGCCACCCTGGCCCAGACCTTTCTGACCTACGGCTATCGCTTCGCCGACGCCTCAAGAGTATCCATCTACTCCTACGCCGATGTGATCATCACCATGGTGCTCTCCGCAATCCTCTTCAGCGAGTTCCCGGATCTGATGAGTCTGATCGGAACCGCCGTCATCCTCCTGTCCATCTACATCAGTTTCTACAAGACCCGGGAGGACTTATCCGAGTTTCTTTGATTCCCGGCCCTCCAGGACCACCACATAAACACCGATCAAGAAAGCGCCGATGACGATGAAGGAATCACCGACATTGAAGACCGCAAAATTGATCAGCCTGAAATCAAAGAAATCCACCACATAACCCAGCCGGATCCGGTCGATGAGGTTGCCTGCGGCGCCGCCCAGAATCATCCCCAGACTGAGGAGCATGAGAGGATGCTCTTTTTTGATGATTGAAACCCCGTAAAAAACCCCCAGGGCCAGAATCACCACCGAGGTCATCCCGATGAGCAGGGTGACATTGTCCCTGAGAATACTGAAGGCCGCCCCGGTATTCTTTCGGAAGGTGAGATGGAAGACATCCTGGATGATGGGGATGGTTTCAATTCCGGTCAGTTTCTCCAGGGCCCAGTACTTGGTCACCTGGTCCAGGAAGAGAACCATTCCAGTGAGGACGATATAAATCAATAGAACCTCCTTATTGCAAGGGAGACAGCAGGCGCCCGAAGGCTTCCAGGGTCTTTTCCTTGATACTCCTTTTCAAGTGGACGTCATAGTCGATCTCCTTTGAATCCTTGAGATCCACCATGAAATCCTCCTCCAGCCTCCGGGTGATCGCCTTCCCGTAGAGAAAGGCATTCACTTCATAATTGGTCCCGAAGCTCCTGACATCCATGTTGGCGGTGCCCACCGAGGCCGCGATGCCGTCCACGAGCAGGATTTTGCTGTGGATGAAGCCTCTTTCATAGGTGTAGATCCTGACCCCCGCCTCCAGGAGCCCCTCAATATTGTCCCTCGAAGCCCAGTAGACAAAAAAGTGGTCCGGCTTGTTGGGAATGATGATCTTGACGTCTATGCCGCTGAGAGCCGCGGTTTTCAGGGCCATGCGGATGCTCTCGTCCGGCACCAGATAGGGGGTCTCCATCCAGATTTTTTCCTTGGCCGTCGCAATCAGGGAGAAAAAACCCTGGTGGATATTCTGCCAGTCGCTGTCCGGACCGCTGGCGGCGATTTGAATCATGCTCTGCCCCAGATAGGGCATCCTCTTGTAGGGCCTCTCCAGGCTGATGTCCTCTTTGGAAACGAATTTCCAGTCAGAGATGAAGATCCGCTGCAGGGTATGGACCGCCTCTCCCATGATTCTCAGGTGGGTGTCCCGCCAGAATCCCAGGGTCGGGTTTTTTCCCACATACTCGTCACCGATATTCAGACCACCCATGAAGCCGATCATCCCGTCGATGACCAGAATCTTCCGATGATTTCTGTAGTTGAGTTCCCGGGTGATCACCGGAAAAATCACCGGAAAGAAGGGATGGATTTCAACCCCCGCCGCCTTGAGGTCATTCTTGAACTTCCGGGAAAGACGAAAGCTGCCCACGGCATCGTAAATCACCCTCACCGCGACACCCTCACCGGCTTTTCGGATCAGGATTTCCTTGACCTTGTTGCCGATGGCATCCTCCTTGATAATGAAATACTCCATGTGGATGGTTTCCCTGGCCTCGTTCATGGCCCGGAAAATCCTGGTGAAGGTCTGAATCCCGTTGGTGAGGATATCCACCTGGTTGTTGAGGGTGAACAGGGAATTGGAATTCTTCAATAACAATTTCACCACCTGGGAATGCTGGGACAAAATCCTTCCTGAGTCGATATTGCTGAGATATTGAATGGCGTCACTCTGGTTCCTGGCCATTTTGCCTTCAACCAGCTGGTCGCTTTCCTTCTTCTTTTTGGCCGCCCGTCGCGGAATCAGGTTTTTTCCGATCAGGATGTAGAATATGACCCCGACATAGGGCAGGAGTATCAGCACCAGGAGCCAGGACAGGGTCCTGTGGGGATCGTCATTGTCCAGGAAAATGAATACCGCCACCACCAGGGCATACAAAAGAAAGAACCTGCTCAGGATATTCCCCAAAAAACCCAGGAAGTCGATAAAGCCGATCCTGAACTGATAGAGAAGGAGTCCCCCAAGAAGGATTCCAATCAGCACATAGGTGATTGCGAGAACTCTTTTAACCATTTTTTCCACCTCGTTCTACAAACGGGTCTTGAAGGTAGCCGCCATGATCTTGTGCCCTTTTTTCGAGAATTTTTCTTCATATTCCGTGACGATATTGTCCTTGAATCTGTTGTCTGCATGCACATCGAAGGAAATGTCCCTGATGGGCAGTTGCAGGGCGATCAGCTCTCTTAAAGTAAAATGGAAAAAATCTGAGTGATCCGTCTTGAAGCAGATCCAGGCCTCGTCCGACAGGATCTGATCGTATTTCTCGATGAAATCCCTGTGGGTGAGTCTTCTTTTGTGGTGCCGGGTCTTGGGCCAGGGGTCTGAAAAATTCAGATACAGCCCGTCGACACTTTTCGGTTGAAAGATTTCCGTGACCTGTGCCACGTCCATCACCATGAATCTCAGATTGGGAATCGTGGCATCTCCCAGTTTTTTGAGGGCCTTCAAGAGCACCTGGTCCCTGATTTCCACCCCGATGAAATTGATATCGGGATTCTCCTTTGCGGTTTGCAGGATGAACCGGCCCTTGCCGACCCCGAACTCCGCCCTGACCCGGCGGTCATTGCCAAAAACCTCATGAAAATCAACCGGCCCCCCGGGCAGGAGGTAGTCTTCAAATTTTTTGAACGCCTCTTCTATATTGGGATCTTTTCTTAATCTCATCATCTACTCCATGAAAACCCTTGGATTCTCCCGCCACTTTTTCAGAATATCGAAGCTGCCTTCGTCGATATAGCCTGAGTCCCTGGCAATCGGGAGGAGCGTGTTGTAATCCGTCAGGGACTCAAAGCTCATCTGAGCCTCGGCGAAATGGACCAGCAGGTCATCGAAATTGTAGTTGAAGATGGCAAGGACCTTGATGACCTCCGCCCCGGCTTCTCTCAGGGCTTCTACTGCCTTGAGGGCACTGCCGCCGGTGCTGAGCAGGTCTTCAATCACCACCACCCTGTCCCCGGCCTTGATGATTCCCTCAATCTGATTCTGCTTGCCATGACCCTTTGACGAGCTTCTCACATAGGCCATGGGGAGTCCCATGATCTCGGAAACCCAGGCCGCGTGGGCGATGCCCGCCGTCGCCGTTCCGACGATGACGTCCACATCGGTCCTCAGACCCCTGATTTTGTTCACAAAGGCCATGGCCACTTCTTTTCTCAGCTCCGGATAGGCCATGATCAACCGGTTGTCACAGTAAATGGGGGATTTGATTCCCGAGGCCCAGGTGAAAAGACGGGCCTCGTCGGTCATCACCACCGCCTTGATTTCCAGGAGTTTTTTTGCGATTGCCACGTGATTCATAACCTCACCCTCCCTATTCAACGCCCAGGCCTTCAACGTTGTAGACATTTCTGGAGTTCCACAGCATGTATTCATCCACCCCCAGCTCCTTCATGGCCTGGATCTGAAGATTCACTTCCCGCATCCCATAGGAGATATGGCCCTTGACCCAGGTCGCAGTGAAATTCTGGATCCAGGGTCTGATCAAGGCCGGGGTTTCGATATTCTGGTTCCTCTGGATCGCATCCTTCGTGGCTTCCCTCAGCACCTCATAGGGATGGGCGTCAGGCACTTCAAAGCCGAAATTGCCGGTGCCGTAATGAGAGGGGTAGGACATGGGGCTGATGACATCCACCACATTGCTGATGGCTTCCCAGTGTTGACCGATTCCCACGTCATTGACGGCAGTAGCCGTCCATCCGTAGACATCGGCAGAAATATAGACGTCGCTGTCCTCGAGCTTCTCCTGGGCGGTTTTGATGAAATCCTGCACCGCCTTGGTTTTTGTTTCACCTGAGGGATTCTTGTAATCCAGGAGACTGTCGAGATTGGCCCCGCCGGAGGTGGGAAATCTGACATAGTCGTACTGGATCTCATTGAAGCCCGCCTCGGCCGCTTCCTTTGACACCGCAATCAGGTAATTCCAAAGCTCCCGGTCGTAGGGAGAAGCCCAGTAGATTCCGTTGTTGTCCTTGTAGGTGCCCCCCTGTTTGTAGCTGATGGCCCGGTCAGGGTAAAGCGCCGCATAGCGGGGGGACTTGAAGGCGACGATCCTGGCAATCAGATAGATGCCCTCCTCCTTCAGTCGCTCCATCACCGGTTGGATCTCCTTGATGTGGACCTTGTAGTTCTCTCCGAAGAGACTCCCCGCCGCTTCACTGGGGAAGAGGAGATTGCCGTTGTCGTCCTTCACATCGATGATCAGGGCATTGAGTTCAGAGGCCTTGATCAGATTGATATAGTAATCGAGGTTGCCTGCGGCCGAATGACCCGATACGTAGATGCCCTTGACCGCCACCGGGGGGTTGTTCTCAAAATCCACGGGCTTCTCATAGGCGCTGTAATCCACGTCATGATAGACCCTGGTGATGGTGGTGGTGACCTCTGAACCCACATAGTCAGAGAAAACCCAGCCGACCGTACCGGTTTCATCCTTGACCTCGAGCCATTTCTCCTCTTGATTCCGGGTCAGTTCAAGGGTCTCTTTATAATCCAGCACCCTGAGAATCCTGGTGTCGGAGCCAGGGCCTTCACGAAAGTTCAGACCCGTGATACTCACATAGACCTTGTCGGCCTCCTGGGTCTCCGGCACTTCATTTTCCTCCGGGTCCCCGGGCTCGTCAACCACTTCCGGTTCATCAACCGCTACCGGTTCCTCCCCGGGAACTTCAATGACTTCAGGTTCTTCCTCCACGGGATTCTCCACCACGGGATCTTCCGGGACAGGCTCCCCTCCAGAATTATCCCGGCACCCGGTCATGATCAGAATTACAAAAAAAACCGCGATTAATGCTGTCACTCTACTTCGCTTCATTCCTACACCTCACTTTAATGTCCAACGCCTTTATTTTACCATAAGTCCCCCCTGATGACATTATTATTCACAGGATTTCACAGGGTTATCGAGCTGTGATATAATGATTCTTAAGATTCACTAGAGGGTGATGAAATGAATGCCAAGAAATTTTATATCATCAGTCAGGAAATCCTCCCGGAGGTATTCGTCAAGGTGATGCAGGCCAAGGAACTGATCAACGCCAACAAGGTCCACAGCATCACCGAGGCGGTAAACCAGGTGGGGATTTCAAGAAGCACCTACTACAAGTACTGCGACCATATCTTTTATCTGGAGGACGGCGCCCTGGGCAACTCCTCCACCATCAACCTGATCCTGAAACACGAATCAGGCACCCTCAGCCAGATTCTGGACATCATCGCCAAGTGCAGGGGCAATATCCTCACCATCACCCAGAATCCTCCGGAAAAGGGTTATGCCAACGTCTCGATTCACTTTGACATCTCCGAACTGTCCACCAGTTACAACGATCTGTTGAACCTGATCAAGGCCCTCAAGGGGGTCGAACAGGTCACCTTGATCAGCATGCAGTGATTTCCTTGCTAAAAAAAACAGGCCGTAAAGCCTGTTTTTTTTTGTCAGTACATGTACTGGGCCACCATCCTGTAGTGGTCAGGAACACCCTGGGGCTGGTCATATTCTGAAATCTCCCAATGACCGGCGATGCCGATATCATGCATGCCGACCTCGAAATAGAACATGGCGATGCCGGAATCCAGACACTGGGCGATTTCCGAGATGGTATCACTCTTCTCGATGTAAAGCTCGATGCTTTTCCCCTTCAACAAAAACTGCCAGGGTTGCCGGTTTTCATAAGAGGGAGCCAGGCGCATGTAGAACAGGACTTCATGGACACCGAGCTTTTCCAGCTCATCAAGGGTGGGTACCCTTCCCCACTCATCGGTGAAGACAAACTCGGTGATGGACTTCCTGCCGCTGACCGGTGCCTTGGAGTAACTCGTGTCGATATCAGGATAACCCAGGTCGGTCAGAGAGGACAGACTGCCCTTGCCCGTCGTGGCGTAGATGTTCGAGAGTCGTCGTTCACTCTTGGGATAGCCCAGGGCGATCAAGGCCAGAAGACGTTTCTGGGACTCGATTTCCAGCACTTTTTTCGCCTCATCCGAATGGGTCACCTCAATCCAGCAGGTTCCGATATCCTCCTTGGTGGCATTGAGAATCAGCCACTCTCCCACATAACCCGCGATTTTACATTCCTTGGAATCCTCATCTCCCAGAATCGCATAGTAGTGGGGCGCCTCGATGATCCTCCCTTTATAGCCTGCCAGGCCCTCGAGTCCAGGTGCCTTTTCAAACCCATTTTCAATGAACCTGAATTCCACATTGGTCTTGTCGACGATGCCGGGTTTGTCGCCCAGGAGATAATTGAGATACTCCCGGTGATCAGGGGTCAGTCTTTTGTTTTTATATTCCCTTACAGACCTTCTTTTTTCAGCCAATTTCAAACTTTTCATGGGAAACCTCCTTCTAGTGGATATATACACCGGGAAGTCCCCTTATAAACTACTTAATCCGGTTGATGAGTCTGCCGATGCCCTCGATTTCAGCAACCACCTCGTCACCGGGTTTGAGGAATCTTGACGGTTCAAACCCCATTCCGACACCCGCCGGTGTCCCGGTGAGAATGATATCGCCGGGGAGCAGGGTGGTCCCCTTGGAAAAATCGCTGAAAATCCTGTCGATATCGAAAATCAGTTGATTCGTTCTGGAATCCTGACGGACCTCGCCGTTGACCGTGCAGGTGATTCTCAGATCCGGCGGATAGGCGATTTCATCTGCGGTGACGATCACGGGCCCCAGGGCCGTATGGGTGTCCAGACTCTTTCCCTTGAACCACTGGACATGATTGGTCTGAAGCTCCCGCATGCAGAAGTCGTTGCCCACGGTATAACCGAAAATATGGTTCCTGGCCTCCGAAGGGGGGATGTCCCGGGCCTCCCTGGCCACGATGACGCCCAGTTCCACCTCGTAATCCATGGTCTGATAGGACTCGAAGTAGCTGTCTACCGGCTCGAGGTTGCCCGTGGCGCGATGGGCCAGCTTGGTGAAATAAATGGGTTCCTCCGGCACACCGAGATTGGTCTTGATTTTGTTTTTGAGTTCCAGCGCATGGTCCCTGTAGTTTTTCCCCAGGCAAATGACATTTCTTCCGGGCTCGGGAATCGGTGCAAGCTGTATGATCTCTCCAATTTCCAGGGTTTCGGGTGAAAACTCGAGATCCGCCAGATTCTGATGACGGATCACCTCCAGCATGGTCTTGAAATTCCGGATCACATGGATCCTTTCCCCCTCGAGTCTTCCGATCTGGCTTTTTCCTTCATGAATAAACGTTAATAATTTCACGATATCACCGTCCTTAGCATTATTTTAACATCTTTGCCGCAAAATGCGATGATTTGCTGTACAATTATCTAACAAGGAGGGATATTTTGTGAAAATCACCTTTAACGGGGCCGCGAAAATGGTGACCGGCTCTTGTCATTTCGTTGAAACGGACCAGAAAAAATTTCTCATAGACTGCGGCATGTTTCAAGGCAGCGTCCGGGAAAGACAACTCAATCACGAACCCTTTCAATTCGATCCCGCCGCCTTGGATTTCGTGATTCTGACCCACACCCACATCGATCACAGCGGACGGCTGCCGCTTTTGGTCAAACAGGGCTTCAAGGGGAAAATCTACATGACGCCCCCCACCATGGATCTGGTGGAGATCCTCCTCCTGGACAGCGCAAGCATCCAGGAGCAGGATTACCAGAAGGACCCGGATCTTGTGGAGATTCTATATACTGAAGATGACGTCTACAACACCCTGCAGTACCGCTATCCCCTCAAATATGACACGTGGGTTGCTGAAGGTGATGTCGAATTCCAACTCAGAGACGCCGGCCATCTTCTGGGCTCGGCCTATGTGAACCTTCGCCACAAGGGGAAGACCCTGGTTTTTTCAGGAGACCTCGGACATCGGGACGGCCTTCTGCAAAAGCCGCCGACCCCCCTGGAAAAGGCGGATTATCTCATCCTCGAGAGTACCTACGGCAACCGGATCCACCAGCACATCGACACCCGCCTGAAAAACCTTTACGACGAGGTCATGGCCACCGTCGCCCAGAAGGGGACCGTCATCATTCCGGCCTTCAGCGTAGGCAGGACCCAGGAGATTCTCCACGCCCTCAAAACCTATGCCGCCAGGGAGGGAAGGCTTGGAGAATTCGAACAGGTTCCCGTCTACATGGACAGTCCTCTGGCCCTCAAGGCCACGGAAATCTACCTGGCCTACCAGGATTATCTCAGAGATACCGTGACCCGGGAAAGCATACAATTCGAAAACCTGCACCAGGCGAAAACCATGAAGGAATCCATGGCCCTGAATTTCAACCGGGAGCCGAAGATTCTCGTCTCTGCCTCGGGCATGTGTGATGCCGGAAGAATCCTCAACCATCTGCCCGCCTATCTGCCCCTGGAGACCACCAAGATGCTCTTTGTCGGTTATCAGAGCCTTGAGAGTCTCGGCAGAAAAATCCAGACCCGGGAAAGCCCGGTTTTCATCGGCAAGGAATCCGTGCCCAACCGGGCGAACATCGTCACCGTGGAGGGTTTTTCCGGTCACGGCGACCGGGACGACCTCTACCAGTGGACCCAGGGACTGCCCCGTCCCCCCCAAAGGACCATCCTGATCCACGGGGAAACCGACAGTCTCGAGGACTTCAAGGCCTTCCTCGAGGAAAGAAACCACCAGGTCACCCTTCCGGATTACCTGGAAACCATCTCCCTGGAATTCTAGCTATCTCAAGAGAAAAAAGTAGTTGTCCCTACAACGATATTGTGGTATGTTGTCTGTACAACTACTTTTTATATGAGGAGCATGCCCCTTGGAAAACGAAGAAACCCTCGGAAAAATCATCAGTCATATCACCCGGGATCTCCATCAGTACTTCCGCCATTGCAACCCGGCCTACGACATCGGCTGGGGGCAGTTGAGAATTCTGATTGTACTTTATCACCATGAAGGTCTCACCCAGGAAGCCCTGGCCAGGGAACTGGCCCTGGACAAGACCACCGTCACCAGGACCCTGCAGAAGATGGTGAACAAGGATCTGATTCTGAAACAGCCCAATCCCCAGGACCGACGCTCGCACCTGATCCACCTGACCCAGAAGGCGAAGGATCTGAGTCAGTCCATCCACGAAACCAAACTGAAGGCCAATGAAAGACTGGCGAAAAATCTCACACAGGATGAACTCGACACCCTCTATGCCCTCCTGTTGAAAATCAAGGCCAATGCGGCTGAAATGACCCGGGAGGCGAGCCATGAACAATCATAGTCAACTTCTAGGACAGGAGGACATCCGAAAGCTTCTGATCCGCCTTTCCACACCGGCCACCATCGGCATGATCGTCAACGCCCTTTACAATCTGGTGGACACCATTTTTGTCGGCAGAGGAGTGGGCTATCTGGGCATCGCCGGTTTGTCCGTGGCCTTTCCCATACAGATGATCATCATGGCCTTCGGCATGATGATCGGCATCGGTGCTTCATCTTCGGTTTCAAGAAATCTGGGCGCCGGGGATCTGGACCGCGCTGAAAGGGTGGCGGGCAACTCCTATACCATGATCCTCATCATCATCTCCGTCATCGCCGGCCTGGGGCTGCTCTTCACCGATCCCATACTGAGACTCTTCGGGGCCACTGAAACCATCCTGCCCTATGCCAGAGACTACATCCAGATCATTTTCATCGGGTCCATTTTTTTCTCCTTTGCCGTGAGCTCCAACAATCTGATCAGGGCGGAGGGAAACGCCAAGGTCGCCATGGTGGCCATGATCCTCGGCACAGGACTCAACATCCTCCTGGATCCGATTTTCATTTTCGTCCTGGATATGGGCATCCGGGGAGCCGCCCTGGCCACCATCCTCGCCCAGTTCATCTCCTTCCTCTACATCCTGCTCTACCTGCGCAGCGGGAAAAGTTCTCTGAAAATCGCCCTGCACCATCTCAAGCTGGAAACCGCCATCGTGAAGGAAATCCTCATGGTGGGCCTGCCCTCCTTCGTCAGACAGATCAACGGCAGTCTGCTGGCCATCATCATGAACAACACCCTGGGCTTCTACGGCGGGGACATCGCCATCACCGTCTACGGCATCGTCAACCGCGTCATGATGTTCCTCCTCATGCCCATGTTCGGAGTCGTCCAGGGCATGCAGCCCATTGTCGGCTTCAATTACGGGGCCAGAAAATTCGACCGGGTCAAGGAGACCATCAGGGACTCCCTGATCGCCGTCACGGCCTTTTCCCTTTTCGGCTGGACCCTGTCCAGACTTTTTCCGAGGTTCATCCTGGGGATCTTCACCACGGAAGCCGCCGTCATCGAACTGGGTATGACGGCCATCCACTATATCTTTCTGGCCATTCCCATCATCGGCATCCCCATCATCAGCGGCGCCCTTTTCCAGGCCCTGGGAAAATCGAAGCCGGCCTTCATCCTTTCCATCCTGCGCCAGATGCTGATTCTCATTCCCCTGGTCCTGATTCTGCCCCTCCTGGGCTTCGGCCTCCTGGGCGTCTTTGTCGCCTTCCCCGTATCGGATGTGATTTCCACCCTCATCAGCGCCTTCATCCTCAAACATGAAGTGGACCGGATGCACCTTTAGACCGGGTCCTCCCTGCGGCTTGTGGAATCTCCCGGACTGATCCCGGGTGGCCCCCGCCTCCTGCTTTCAAGACGGACGAAACCGCAAAAAAAAAATCAGCTAGTGAATCGCTGATTTTTTTAATGCGGTCTCTATCGCTCTCCCGCTGAAACCCGCCAGAAGGGCCTTTGCCAGATCCACCAGCAGAAAAGGGTAGATTCCCATCTTGAAGGCAGTCGCGAGACTGATGGGATTCAAGGGCGAGATCACGGTATTGTAGATCATATAGAGATAGGCGACTCCGAAGGCGTAGATCGGCAACAAACCCACAAGGGGGGCCAGAACCCAGGTGACGGTTGACGGCCTGGACTTGCTCTCGATGATTCTCCCCACTAGAAAACTGGCGAAGACGAATCCCACCAGATAGCCGAAGGTGGGACTGACCAGTATCGAAACTCCCGCCTTCCCCCCGGAAAACACCGGCAGTCCCATAAGTCCCATGACCAGGTAGACCACCACCACCATGGCACCGCTTCTCGATCCCAGGATCATGCCGCTGAGGAGAACGAAATAGCTCTGCAGGGTGAAGGGCACCGGTCCTATGGGAATACTGATATAGGCACTGACCACGGTCAAGGTCACCATGATTGAAATCAAGGTCATGTTCTTGGTTGAAATTCTCTGCATGAAAACACCTCCCTGAGCCTTAGCATAAGGGAAGTGTTTTTTATTGTCAACCAATATTTTTTATGGTTGACAGCCTACCTTCTCAAGTCCGCCACCAGCCGGTCGGGTTTGACGACGAGGTCCATGGCCTCATGAATGGAGTTGACCAGGAGATCCCCCTTCAGCATGGCTTCAAGGGAGACCCCTTCAGGATTCATCACCACCACACCGATGGCGGCGGTCTCCAGCATCAGGGCATCATTGCTGCCGTTGCCGAAGGCGATGACCCCCCCGGCACCCAGAGACTCGACATAGTCCCTTTTGTCAAGACTTCCTCTTGCCTTGGAAATGATTTTCACATCGATTCCGGTGCCCCTGAGAGCCTCGGCGACGGTCCCGTAGGTGTCCGCCGTAATCACGCTCACGTGGAAACTCCCGGCCAGATCGGCCATGCGGCTCAAAACCGCCTCTTCCATTTCCCCGTTCACAGCCAGGGTCCCGTTGTAGTCGAATACCAGATGACGGATGACATACTCCCCTCTTTCGGGGATGGCAATTTTCAACAAGTTGTTTCCTCCTATCCAGTGAAACCTGTTCTTCAAGAACAGTCTATCATATTCCAGGCAAAATGGTCATTCCCTGGGAAGGGCTTTTTCGATGAAAAGATATTCCTTGAGGCCCTCGAAACTGGCATAGATCAGGGGAATCACGACGATGGTCAGAAAAGTCGCAGCGGTGATGCCCCCGATGACGGTGATGGCCAGGGGTGAAAAACGCTCTGAACCGAGGGCCAGTTGAAGCGCCAGGGGCAGCATTCCCACCACGTCGGAGATGGCCGTCATCATGATGGGGCGGAATCGTAGACGGATGGCTTCTTCAATGGCCTCGTGGATCATGCTGCCCGCCTCCCTTTGCCGGTTGATGGCATCCACCAGTAGAATCGCATTGTTGACCACGGTTCCTGCCAGGAGTATGATCCCCAGGAGGACCGGCATGCTCATCACCTTCTGGCTGAGTCCCAGGGCGGGCGCAATGCCTATGGCCACCAGGGGGATGGCCATCATGATGGTCAGGGGGTGGAGAAAGGACTTGAACTGGGGCACCAGAATCAGGTAGACGAAGAATATGGCGAGGGAAAGGAGAAAAATCATGTCCCCGACGGATTCCGTCAGGGTTTCCTGTTCCCCGGTAAAGGTGATTTCATAGCCCGAGGGCAGACTCATGGCATCGATTTGATCCTGGATGTCCATGACCACATGGCTGAAGGCCCTCTCCTGCGTGAATCCAAGAACCCGGACCGTGTAATTGAGATTTTCCCTTTCCACCAGGTTGGACCGGCTCAGCACTTCTTCCGAGGTCAGTTCCCCCAGGGGCACGGTGAAACCAAGGGGGGTGGTGATGGGAATCGCCCTGAGGGTGTCGATATCGGCGCAGAGGGATGACTCATACCTCACATTGATGTCGATGCCCTCCATCCCTTCAATGGTCATGTCAGTGGCCTTGATGCCCGCCATGGCCCCATACAATTGTCTGGAGACGTCCACGGTGGTCAGGCCGAGGGCCTTGCTGCGGTTGGCATCGATGGCCAGGGTGACCTCTTCATAGTCATTGTTGTAACTCTTGTACAGATTCGTCGTTCCCGGTACTGACGCCATCCGCGCCATCAGTTCATCAGCAAGGTGGTAAAGGACGTCGAGATCCTTGCCGGTGATTTTCACGGCAAGGGGTGCCGCCGCACTGGTGACTGCGGTCCCCCCCTTCTCCTTGACCACGTACCGGTTGACTCCGGGAATATCCTCCACCATTTGCCTGAGTCCTGACTGAAAATCCCAGATACTGAGGCTGCGGTCCTTTCTGGACGTCAGGTTGACGGTGGTGATGCCCTGGTCCGCTCCCATCATCCCGAAATCCCCCATCTGGGTGGAACCGGTTTCACGACCGATCTTGGTATCGTAGCTCACCACCTGGGGCTGCTTGGAAAGATAGCCCTCCAAGGCTTCAAAGGCTTGCAGGGTGTCTTCGAGGGGGGTCCCCGGCGCCATCTCCAGGGTGACATAGGTGACGCCGCTGTCGAATTTCGGCAGCATCTCCATCCCGTTGAAATAAATGAAGGCCCCACTTGAAGCAAGGGCGGCCAGGAGCAGGGCAAGGGTTCTTTTCTTGTTTGCCAGGGCCTTGTGGGTCACGCCGATGTACCAGTACATCAGGGTATTCATCATCTTATTGAAGGGATCGGAAAAGCGCAGGATGTGTTTTGAAAGCCCCGGCAGTTCAAGGGGTGCCAGAAGCACGCTCAAGAGGGGGATCATGAGGAGGGCGACGACCATGGATGAACCTATGGCAAAAATCAAGGTCAGGGAAAGGGGCCTGAACATCTCCCCGACAAAGCCCTCTACAAAGAGCAAGGGCACCAGCACGATGAGGGTCGTGGTGACCCCGGCGATACTGGGGAGCGCCACCTCCCGGGTCCCGTCGATGGCGGCCTGCCGGATGGTCTTGCCGCTGCGGACCTGGTCCGAAATGGCCTCCACCACCACCACGGCCCCGTCGACGACAAAGCCGATGGACAGAATCAAGGCGGACAGGGTGACCAGGTCGAGGTCCATGGAGAACATCCTCATCAGTCCCAGGGTGCTCAGAAATACCAGGGGCATGGAGATTGAAACCACCAGGGACTGGCCGATCTGTCCGATGAACAGCAGGATGACGATCATGGTCATCACGATGGCGATGACCACGCTGCTGGTCATGTTGTCCACCATCTGGTTGGTGAAGACCGCATCATCGCTGGCCACTTCAAAAGTGATCTGCGGGTAGGCCACTGCCAGTAACGCGATTTTTTCGTGGATGGCTTCAATGACCTTGACCGTGTTGGCATCGGTTTTCTTGGTGATGGACAGGGCCAGGGCTTCCTGGGAATTGAGATGGTAGGCGCTTTCCTTGTCTTCGATGCCCAGATAAACCTCGGCAAAACTCCCTAGAGAAACCACTCCCCCGCTCCGGGTGGGAATGGCCAGTTGACTCAGGTCCTCGACGTCCTCAAAGGAATCCTCGACCCGGATCAACAGGTCCCTGCCCTCCTGGGTGATCCGGCCTCCCGGCGCGGTCACGTTATAGACTGCAAGGGTCTGGGCCACTTTTTCCGGACTCAGTCCGTAAGAAGCCGCCTTGATGCCGTCGATGACCACCTGGACCTGAGGATTGTATCCCCCGAAGAGGTCCACGGCGGCGACGCCCTCCACCAGCTGAAATTCACCTGACAGGCTCTTGTCCGCAATACTCCTGAGCGCCGGTGTGCCGAGGGTCTCCGACCGGATGCCGATGGTCATGACAGGCATGTCCGAGGTGCTGAATTTCAACACCTGGGGCTCCTCGATGGATTCCGGCAGTTCCTGTTTGATCCGGGTGATGGTGTTTTGAATATCGATGGCGGCCTGATTCACATCCGTCGTATAATCGAAGGTGAGATTGAAAATGCCGATGAAATCCTGGGAAGTCGACTTGATATCGCTGAGGCCTTCAAGCTTGGCAAAGGCCTCCTCCATGGGCTTGGCGACTTCGGATGACACATCCCTTGCCGACGCCCCGGGATAGGGGACGACGACCGTCACCATGGGAGGGGCCGTATCCGGAGAAAGCTGTGTGTTCATGGTCATCTTGCTGAAGACGCCGAAAATCAGAATCGCCATCATCAAGGCGAGTATGACATATTTTTTTTCGATTGAAAACCGTCCGAAATCCAAGCCTATCCCTCCCCGTTCAGTAGATAGATCGGTGCTTGATCGTAAAGACTTTCCACATCCCTGACAGCGATGTTTTCATGAGGACTCAAACCCTCGAGAATTTCCACCATTCCTGAAATGTCTTTACCCGTGGTAACGACTCTTTCCGTCACCCTGCCGGCTTCAGTAGCCACATAGACCACCCTTTGATCCCCCAGCTCTTTAAGAGCATGCCGGGGCACGAAAATCCCTTCTATCTGCAGCTGCTTGTGGATTTCAACCCGGACACTCGCTCCCATCAAGGCCTGGACTTGACCGGGGTCCTTGAAAAGAACCTCCACCGAACCCATTCTTGTCTTTTCATTGACCTGGGGCGATACCATGGAGACTTCACCCTCATAGGCCTTCCCTTCAATGACGAGATCCGCCTTTGCACCGGGAATCACGCTAGAGAGGTCTCCCTCCGAGAGGGAAAGCACCACCTTGTAGCCTGAGGGCTCTTCCACCTTGACCAGGGGCTGGTTGGGCATGACCAGATCTCCCTCGTGAGCTGCAATCAGGGAAACCACGCCATCGAAGGGAGCCTTGAAAGCCGTTTCATCAATGGCGAGTTTCACCTCCTCCAGACTGCTGTCCAGTTCCTCAAGCTGTCCCAGCACCGTTTGGTGCTGGCTTTTCAGTTCTTCATACTGGACCTCGGCGGTGTTTTGAAGTTCTCTGAGCTGCAGCCTGAGACCCTCCACACGGAAGAGGATTTCGTCATAGGCGCTTTTGGATACCCCTCCCATTTCATAGAGAATCCTCAGTTTCTCAGCCTCCCCGCCATAGTAGTCGAAGGAGCTCTTGAGGGAGGCGATTCTGCTCATGATGGGGTTGGTGCTGTAGAAGTCCTCCACCTGTTCTTTCAAGAAAACTTCCTGGACCTCCAGGGTGCTCCGCCGCTTCTCAAGAGTGGCCAGTTTGGCTTCAAGCGTCGAGGCGTCCAGGGTGAGAATGATATCCCCTTCCTTGACCGCATCCCCTTCATCAAAGTGGCGTCGGGTCACATTGGCTGGGATTTTCGATGCCAGGGTCACCTGTTTGAGGCTCTCAAGGGTTCCCAGGTAATCCGTCTTGTCCTCGATGATCTGCTCCTCGACCAGGTAAAGTGCCGTTACCAGCCCCTCGCTTTCCTTTGCGTCGGATTGAAGGATGCCTTCAAGATCCAACCATCGGATTCCCAGAAGGCCGGCCACGGCCAGAATCCCGACAGCCCCGTAAATCTTTTTATTTTTCAGTTTGATCGTCATCTTCCCACCTCTTATTGATATTTTAAGTTCATTATAAGGGGCTTGAAGGCCTTAAGAGGTAACCAAGGTTACAAGGCAGTGCCGAAAAGCCTCTCAACTCAGCCTGAAGCATGGTGGATGACGATTCTCAACCGGGACGCCCGCCCAGGGGGCACACCATTTTCTAGGGTCGCTTCGACACTCCCCCCGGATCAATTCCCGGCTAAGATGATGAACTGAAAGTCCTGCGGGGGTGAACTTGTGAATTCCCCCCATCTCGGGTAAACTTGAATCAGTGATATCAGCCCCCCTAAGGAGAAATTCAAATGACCTACCTCGATCTGCCGATTTTTATCGAACTGCCGGCCTCCGAACTCAAAACCCTTGAGGAAGCCGGAGGACTGCGGCTTAAACACTACGGTGACGGTGAGATCATCTACTTTGAAGGAGAGACCTGCCGGACCTTCGACCTGATCCTCACCGGGGAACTGAAGGCCCAGAGCATCAATGTATCCGGCAATATTTTCACCGTGGCCCGTTTCAATGCAGGAGACTCCCTGGGGGCCAACCTCCTTTTCGGAAAACGCAATCTCTACCACATGACCATCACCGCCGAGGGAGGGGCCGAAATCCTGCATCTGGACCAGTCCATCATCATGCCCCTGTGCCAGAAGTCGGAAAAATTCTTGAGATTCTTCATCGAATCCCTCTCCAACAACACCACGATTCTGGGGGAAAAACTCACCACCCTGGGTTCGAGGTCCCTCAGGGAAAACATTCTTCATCTTCTCGACACCCTGTCCATGAAACAGGGCAGCCTGAAGGTGACCCTTCCCTTCAGCCGCCAGGAACTCGCCGACCAGCTGGGCGTCCAGCGGCCTTCCCTGTCGAGGGAACTCGGGAAAATGAAAAAGGAAGGCCTCATCGATTTTGAAAAGAATCAAGTCACCATCAAATACCGTTGAAGGATTTTCAATCAAAAAGGGCCCCTGTGAATTCACAGGGACCCTTTTGATTGCTTTGATTTCTTTTTGTTTTACCAAGGAGTCACAGGATGATTCTAGTACTCCATCTTGGTCATTCTGACATAGGATTCGTAACGATCCTTGGCATTTTCTTCCGCTTCCTTGAAGAGGACGTCGGCCTCCTCCGGGAAGGTGTTGAGGAGGGTGGTGTATCGCACCTCGCTCATCAGGAAGTCCTGGAAGCTTTCCGACGGCGCCTTGGAGTCGAGGACGAAGGGGTTCTTGCCCTGGTCCTTGAGTCTCGGATCGAATCTCCACAGATGCCAGTAGCCTGCCTTGACGGCCAGATCCTGCTGTCTTTGGGTGGTTCCCATGCCCGTCTTGATACCGTGGGCGATACAGGGAGCGTAGGCGATGATCAGTGAGGGACCGTCGTAGCTTTCAGCTTCGGCGAGGGCTTTCATGAACTGATTCTTGTTGGAGCCCATGGCGACCTGTGCCACGTAGATGTAGCCGTAGGTGGTGGAAATCATACCCAGGTCTTTTTTCTTGGTCTTCTTGCCGGAAGCCGCGAATTTCGCCACGGCTGCGGTCGGCGTCGCCTTGGAGGACTGTCCGCCGGTATTGGAGTAGACTTCGGTGTCAAAGACCAGCACATTCACATTCTCACCGGAGGCCAGGACGTGGTCGAGTCCGCCGTAGCCGATGTCATAGGCCCAGCCGTCTCCACCGACGATCCAGACGGATTTCTTGATGAGGTAGTCCTTGTCGGAGGCGATATCTTCCATGAGTTTTTTCGCTTCAGGATTCTTGACGTCTTCCAGATGGTTCAGGATCGGAAGGATTTCAAGGGCCGCTTTTTTGGAGCCGTCGGCATCGTCCTTGTTTTCAAGCCATCCGGCAAAGGCGGTCTTGATCTTGTCATCCACATCCAGGGCCATCAATTGTTCCATTCGCGCCGCCATGTTGTTTCGGATGGTTTTCACGCCGAGAGCCATGCCGTAGCCATACTCCGCATTGTCCTCAAAGAGTGAGTTGGCCCAGGCCGGACCCTTTCCTTCCTTGTTGACGGTATAGGGAGTTGATGGGGCGCTGGCCCCCCAGATGGAGGAACAACCGGTGGCATTGGCGATGATCATGCGGTCTCCGAAGAGCTGGGTCACGGTTTTCATGTAGGGGGTTTCACCACAGCCGGCGCAGGCACCGGAGAACTCAAAGAGGGGTTGAGCGAACTGCGATCCTTTGAGGGTGTCCTTCTTCATGATAGTGTCCTTGGGCTCGAGGGTCATGGCGAAATCCCAGTTGGGAATTTCTTTTTCAACCTGGGTCTCAAGGGGCTTCATGACAATGGCCTTGTCCTTGGCGGGACAGATGTCCACACAGTTGCCGCAACCGGTACAGTCAAGGGTTGAAATCTGGATTTTGTATTTGAGTCCTTCAAAGCCCTTGCCCGTGGCATCCAGGGTATCGAAGCCTTCCGGCGCCCCCTTCATTTCCTCTTCATTGGCCAGGAAGGGTCTGATGGCCGCATGGGGACAAACGAAGGAACACTGGTTGCACTGGATACAGTTGTCAGGCTGCCATTCGGGTACTGTCACAGCGATGCCACGCTTTTCATAAGCGGCACTGCCTGCGGTAAAGGATCCGTCAGCGGCTTTGGCAAAGGTGCTGACCGGCAGACTGTCACCCTTTTGAGCATTCATGGGACGAAGGATATTCTTGATGAAATCCGGTTCTTCCTTGCCGGCTTCCTGGACGGCGTCCTGGGCTTGTCGCCATTCAGCAGGCACTTTCACAGCCACGAGGTTTTCCATCCCCTTGTCTACGGCGGCATGGTTCATGGCCACGATCTTCTCGCCCTTCTTGCCGTAGGCCGTCACGATGGATTCTTTCAGATATTTCACGGCATCCTCGACGGGAATCACCTTGGCCAGGTCAAAGAAGGCCGCCTGCATGATCATGTTGATGCGGTTGCCAAGGCCCAGCTCACTGGCCAGATCCGTTGCATTGATGGTGTAGAATTTGATGTCGTTTTCTGCAATGAACTGCTTCATTTCTGCGGGCAGGTGGCTTTCCAGTTCGGTTTCATCCCACTTGCAGTTCAGCACGAAAGTGCCGCCTTTTTTGAGCCCTGTCAGCAGGTCGTACTGATTCACATAGGCCTGGTTGTGGCAGGCCACATAGTCCGCCTCTTCAATGAGGTAGGTGGATTTGATCGGGTTCTTGCCGAATCTCAGGTGGGAAATGGTCACGCCGCCTGATTTTTTGGAGTCATAAGCAAAATATCCCTGGGCATACAGGTCGGTCTTGTCACCGATGATCTTGATGGCCGACTTGTTGGCGCCGACGGTACCGTCGGAACCGAGACCCCAGAACTTGCATCGCACGGTGCCCTCAGGCTCGGTGATGATGTTCTCCTTGATTTCAAGGGAAAGATTGGTGACGTCATCCACGATGCCGATGGTGAAGCCGTTTTTCGGCTTGTCGGCTTTCAGATTGTCATAGACCGCCTTGATTTGTGACGGGGTCGTGTCCTTCGATCCCAGTCCGTATCTGCCGCCGACAACCACCGGTGGCTTTTCAGCTTCGAAGAAGAGGGTTCTGATATCCTGGTACAGCGGTTCGCCCAAGGCACCGGGCTCCTTGGTCCTGTCCAGAACGGCGATCTTCTTGACGCTGGGAGGACAGACTTCAAAGAAATGCCTGGCTGAGAAGGGTCGGTAAAGTCTGACCTTGATCAAGCCGACCTTTTCTCCTTTGGCATTCAGGTAGTCGATGGTTTCCTCGATGGTGTCGGTCACTGAACCCATGGCGACGATGATGTTTTCAGCATCAGGTGCTCCGACATAGTTGAAGGGCTTGTAGGTTCTTCCCGTCACCTCGCTGATTTTTTCCATATAGTCCGCGACGATGTCCGGCACGTCGAGATAATACTGGTTCGAGGCTTCTCTTGCCTGGAAGAAGATATCCGGATTCTGAGCCGTTCCCCGGGTAATGGGGTTCTCTGGCAGCAGGGCCTTGCTCCTGAAGGCTTTGACTTTGTCATGATCGATGAGTTTCGCAAACTCGTCATAATCGATCAGTTCCACCTTCTGCACCTCGTGGGAGGTTCTGAAGCCGTCAAAGAAATGAACGAAGGGAACACTGCTCTTGATGGCGCTCAGGTGGGCGATGCCGCCCAGATCGATGACTTCCTGGACAGAGCCGGAAGCCAGGAGGGCAAAGCCGGTCTGTCGTGTCGCCATGACATCGGAATGATCGCCGAAAATCGAGAGGGCATGGGCGGCCACCGCACGGGCGCTCACATGGAAAACCCCCGGCAACAACTCCCCGGCGATTTTGTACATGTTGGGAATCATCAGCAACAGACCTTGAGAAGCGGTGAAGGTCGTGGTCAGCGCACCCGACTGCAGAGCCCCGTGAACCGCACCTGAGGCACCACCCTCGGACTGCATTTCGGAGACGACCACCGGTTGTCCGAAAATATTTCTTTTGTCATTGGCAGCCCATTCATCCACGATTTCCGCCATGTTGGAAGAAGGTGTGATTGGATAGATGGCCGCAACATCAGTAAAAGCATAGGATACATAGGACGCTGCCGTATTCCCATCCATTGTTTTGAAAGCTTTTTTGCTCATCAAGAATATCCTCCTATTCTATTATACAGATTCACTTCTAGTATAGTATACAATATACAACACGTCAATTAAGAAACCCTAATAATCCCTTCACCGGCCAACAAAAATCATTCTCACCACCCCTTCAACAGGGTGAACAATTCTTCAATCTCCTCCTGGCTCAAATGATGCTTGACCTCATCCATGAACAGGAGCTTCCCCTCCAGGCTGATGGCCTGAAAAATCCCCTCCAGCTCAAGTCCGAGGGAGTCCATGGCAGCCTCTTCCTCCATCAGTCCGAGGAGACGGTCCGCCTGGGCCTGGTCCGATGCGCCCAGCTCCGGGTAAATCGCCGACAGGGTCTGACGGATTCCCGCAGCCAGGTCACTGAAGCCTGAAAAAACCGCCATCTCATAGTCGACCCGGATCCCATCATGGTCGATATCGACGGTCTTCACCCTGACCAGGTCTCCATAGGGATTGATTTCATCCATGTCCACCCTGGCCACCAGGGAATTTTCATCAAAGTAGGGCAGATCCACCTCCCCCCATGCCAGCCCACGGGCAATCAGGGCCCTTGGAATGCGAAGCTTGCCCAGCAATACCCGGTTGATGACCACCCGCGCCTGGGAATCCTCATGCTCAAAAGCAAATTCAATAAGGAGCCGGGTGGGGAAATCCAAAAAACCTCTGACTTCGGTGTGGATGAAGACGGTCCCGCCGGAGGGTTCCAGGTCCACGTAGAGATAATTCACCTTGAAATCCGGTTGGTCAAAGAGACCGTACTCCCTGAAGGTCTTCAGAATGATGTTGAGATCCCTCTCCTTCAGGGTGATCTCTCCCCGGTCTTCAAAATCCATATTGAGAAGATAGGACTCCACGTGATCCAGAGAGGCATCCTCCACATAGCGGAAATCCGAAGGAATTCTCGTCTCGGCATCATAGGCCAGAATCACCAGACCCAGAAAAAAGACCACGATTGCGACTAGTACTGCAAAAATCACCTTCAAGTATTTCATACCGTGATTCACTCTCCTTGATATCTTCATTATAATCCATGATTTCCCTACTAACAATTGCTATGGCTTCAAAACTACTGGTATAATGATACCATAACTTAAACAGGTTGAGGGGGGACTGCTTTGTACAGTTTTTTAGGCATCAAATTCATGAAACAGGCCAATATGAGAAGGGTCGTCATTTCGTTGATTCCCATTTTTATAGGAGCCATCTATTTTTTCGGACTACGCGCCATACCCTTGCTGCTGGTGAATACCGCCGCCGCCGTCCTGGTCGAGTGGTTGTTCAAGCGCAGGGAAAACAAGCCGGTTTCAGAGGCCGTCTTCGTATCGGCCCTCCTATATACGCTCATTCTACCCCCCCGGACACCCTTTTGGGTGGCCGCTTTGGGCATCATGTTCGGAATCCTCTTCGGCAAAGAGGTTTTCGGCGGTTTCGGACGCAATGTCTTCAATCCCGCCCTGGTGGCCCGGGCCTTTGTCTACGTCTCTTTTTCCAAGTATTTGACCGGGCAATGGACCCAGGCCTCCACCGGATTCCCCGGGGGCTTTGCCCGCTACCTCAATGAAGGCATCGACACCCTCAGTTCGGCGACCCCCATGCTGGTCTACAGAGCCTCTTCAGAAATGGCCGACTACAGCCGGTTGCTCTTCGGCAACGTCAACGGGTCCCTGGGTGAAACCAGCGGCTTTCTCATCATCCTGGCGGGAATCTACCTGCTCTATACCAAGACCGCCTTCTGGGAAAACATGCTGGGACTCCTGGTGGGATTCGCCGCCTTCACCCTGATTTTCAACGGAACAGGCGCCGAATCAGTCCCCAATCTTCTCTTCGGTCTTCTTTCCGGCGGGCTTCTCTTCGGTACCGTCTTCATGATCACCGATCCCATTTCCTCCGCCAAGACCCGGGAGGGCAAGTTGATCTACGGTTTTCTGGTGGGGGCCATCACCGTGGTGATTCGGGGCTTCGCCCTCTTCGCCGGCGGTATCATGTTCGCGATTCTCATCGGCAACATGTTCGTTCCCATCATCGACGTCGCTGTCAAGGCATTCAAGACCTCGCGGAAAAGCAAGGGAGGGATTGAAAATGCCTAAGAAGAAGCAGATCCTTTATCCGGTCTTCTTCATGATTCTGGTCACGGTGGTCTTCACCCTGGCCCTGGCCACCATCAACGAAATCACCATCGACCGCATCGAAGATCTCGAGAGTTTGAAAACCAAACAGAGCATCCTCTACGCAGCAGGGGTCCTCCTGCCGGAGGAGGCTATCCCGGACTATTACGAGGCCAATGTCACGGCCCTGGCCACCGACCGGGGAGAAATCTTCCGCGTCAGCGAGACGGGCGGCGTCAGCGCCTACATCTACCGGTTCACCGGATCCGGCCTCTGGGGTTCCATCACCGGTTACCTGGCCCTCGATGCCGATTTCAACACCCTCCTGGGACTGGACTTCGTTTCCCACAGTGAAACCCCCGGTCTTGGAGGCAGAATCTCGGAATCCTGGTACAAGGAACAGTTCCGGGGGATTGAATTCGATCCTCAGGAGGACGCCTATATCATCTACACTCCCAGCCCCGGCGGCAATGTCGATGCGATATCGGGAGCCACCGGAACTTCGGAAGCGGTCAGAAACATCCTCAACAAGTCCATGGCCGAGTTCATCAGTATCTTAATGGAGGTGATTTGATATGGCCGGCAAAACAAAGAAAATCATGATTCAGGGCATCTGGAAGGACAATCCCGTCTTCCGGCAGATCCTCGGCATCTGCTCCGCCCTGGCCGTCACCAACCTGATGCTGAACTCCCTGGTCATGGGCCTGGGCCTGATCTTCGTCACCGCCTTCTCTGAACTGACCGTATCCCTGATCAGAAAATGGACGCCCAAGCACATCCGCATGATGGTGCAGACCCTGATCATATCCGCCTACGTCATCATCGTGGACATTTTTCTCAAGGCCTATTATCCCAGCATCAGCACTGCTCTGGGCCCCTACGTGGGACTGATCATCACCAACTGCATCATCATGGGACGTTGTGAGTCCTTTGCACAGAACAACCCACCCCATCTGGCCTTCCTGGACGGGGTGGCATCGGGAACCGGCTATCTTCTGGTCCTCCTGGTCATCTCCTTCTTCAGAGAACTGCTCGGCTTCGGCACCCTCTTCGGCATCAGCGTTCTGGGGGAAGCCTGGGTCAGCTGGACCCTGATGATCATGCCTCCCGGCGCCTTCTTCATGCTGGGCATCCTGATCTGGGTCACTAAAAACATGATTTCAGAAAAACCTGCCAAGGGAGGTGCCAAATCATGATGGAACTCAATCCACTGGTGATTTTCTTCGCTTCAATTTTTACCAACAACATGATCCTGTCCAACTTCCTGGGGATGTGTTCCTTCATCGCCATCTCGAGTGAAATCAAAACCTCCTTGAGTCTCGGCCAGGCCGTGACCTTCGTCCTCACCTTCACCACCCTGCTCAACTACCTGGTCTATCATTACCTGCTGGTTCCCCTGGGACTGGAATACTTGAGATACATCGTTTTCATCATCATCATCGCCGCCTTCGTACAGTTGATTGAAATGATCATCGACCGTTACTTCCCGGCCCTCTACCATGCCCTGGGAATCTTTCTTCCCCTGATTACTGTGAACTGCGCCGTACTCGGGGTTTCCCTCTTCATGATCATCAGGGACTATACCCTGCTCCAATCCATCGCCTTCGGCCTTGGCTCAGGTCTGGGCTGGACCCTGGCCATCGTCACCATGGCCGGCATTCGACAAAAAATCAAGAACGCTCCGATTCCAAAGGGACTCGAAGGCGCCGGAATCACCCTGATCATCACGGGACTCATGGCCTTGGCCTTCATCGGTTTTTCAGGAATCGTAGTGATCCAATAGGGGAGGGATACCATGAATACCATTTTAATGACCACCCTCACCATTTCCGGCATCACCGGAATTCTGGCCCTCCTGCTCTCCGTGGCCAATCGCACCATCGCCAATTACGGAGAAATGAAGCTGACCATCAATGATGAAAAGGAATACACGGTGGAGGGAGGCGACAGTCTCCTCAGCACCCTCATCGAGGAAGAGATTTTCATTCCCTCAGCCTGCGGCGGCAAGGGCAGCTGCGGCTACTGCAAGGTCAAGGTCACCCAGGGCGGCGGGGAGATCCTGCCCACGGAGCTCGGCTATGTCACCCCCGAAGAGCAGAGGGAGGGCATCCGGCTGTCCTGCCAGTTGAAGGTCAAAACCGACCTCAAGATCGAAATCCCCGAGGAGCTTTTCAATGTCAGGCAATACGACTACACCCTCTCTTATATGGCGGACGTCACCGACAAGATCAAGCATCTGAGACTCCGGCTGCCGGAAAACGCCACCATCGATTTCAAGCCGGGCCAGTACGTCCAGATTCTGACTCCCGTCTACAAGGAAAGCGACGAGGAGGTCTACCGGGCCTACTCCATCGCCTCTTCCCCGGTGAACAAAAACCACATCGAGCTCTTGATCGGCTACGTTCCCGAGGGAATCTGCACCACCTACATCCACAAGTACTTGAAGGAAAAGGACCGCCTGACCATCGTGGGACCCTTCGGTGATTTCTATTACCGGGACACGGACCGGGAAATGATCATGGTGGGCATCGGCACCGGCATGGCCCCCCTCCTGTCCATCCTGAGATACATGAGAGACCAGGGCATACAGCGCAAGGGCACCTTCTTTTTCGGAGCCAGGACCCGGGAGGATCTTTTCCTGACCGAGGAAATCGATGAAATCAGCCGGACCCTCAAGGACATTGAAATCGTCTATACCCTTTCCCGCCCGACGCCGGAATGCCACTGGGAAGGCCCGGTGGGCCGGGTCAACGATCTTCTCGACAAGCGTCTGGATGACTGCTCAAGGCTTGAGGCCTATCTGTGCGGCAGCCCCTTGATGATCGACGCCGTGATGGAGGTCTTCAAGAAAAAGGACTTCCCCCTGGAACACATTCACTATGACAAATTCGAGTAGTTCTGTCCCGCTGTCCCAAAAGACGGCCGACAGCCCGGAAAGGAGAAAGGCCATGTTGTGCTGGCAAAAGGACTACGGCTTGTTCAAGGTCGCCATCACCCTGACCCCGTCAGGACTGAAATCCATCAGATTGATTGAGGAAGTTGAGGCCGGAATGGCCGAAAATCCACCCCAGGGCTTTGAAAAAATCCACGAGTGGTTCTTGTCCTACCTGCAGGGAAGACCCCCGCAGGCCGACCTGGCCCTGGATGAATCTCTGACGGATTTTCAGCGTCTCGTCCTCATGGCCGCTCAAAAAATCCCCTTCGGTGAAACCCTCACCTATGGGGAACTGGCTAAAAAAATCAATCGTCCCGGGGCGGCCAGGGCCGTCGGCGGCGCTCTGGGAATGAACCCCTGGGTCATCTACATCCCCTGTCACCGGGTGGTGGGGGCCAGGGGGGCCCTGACAGGTTTCAGCGGCTTTGGGGGCATCACCGCCAAGGCGGCCCTGCTCCAATATGAAAAGGACCTTGAATCATTCAAGGTCCTTTTTTAGAAGCATTTCTTTGAAGGCTTTTCCGACTTCGGCATGTTTAAGACCGAAATTCACCGTCGCCTCAAGGTAACCCAGTTTGTTTCCCGTATCATAACGGGTTCCCTGGAAAATCTTGGCATAGACCTTCTCCTGGTCGATCTGACGATTGATGCTGTCCGTCAGTTGTATCTCACCGCCCTTGCCCGGCGGTGTTTTTTCGATCATTTCAAAAATTTCCGGTGTCAGGACGTAGCGACCCAGTACCGCATAATCAGAAGGGGCCTCCGAAGCCGATGGTTTTTCCACCATGGATTCGATTTCAAGGGTGGTCCCGTCCAGGGGGGTCCCCTTGATGATCCCGTATTTGGAAAGGTCTTCTCTGGGAACCTGCTGGACACCCAGCACCGTGCCGCCGTACTGCTTGTAGGTTTCGATGAGCTGTGCGATGGCGGGAACCTCCGAGTCCACGATATCGTCGGGCAGCAGCACCACGAAGGGCTCCTCCCCCACAAAGGACTTGGCACAGTAGATGGCATGTCCGAGACCCTTGGCCAGCCCCTGTCTCACGTACTGGATTTTCGCCAGGTGGGCGGCCTCCCGGGACAATTTCAACAAATCTTCTTTTCCGGAGTCCTCCAGGATTTTATCAAGCTCCGGGGTTTCATCGAAGTGATTGATGATGGCCTCTTTCCCCCGGGAAAGGACGATAAGGACCTCTTCAATCCCCGCAGCCACAGCTTCCTCGATGATATACTGGATGGCCGGTTTGTCCACGATGCTGATCATCTCTTTAGGGGTGGTTTTTGTGAAGGGCAGGAAGCGGGTGCCGAACCCTGCGGCTGGAATCACGGCTTTTCTGATTTTCATGGTCATCTCCTATTGTGAACTACCCCCACTTGTAGAAGTGGGAGCTTCCTGGTCAATATCCCTAACGGAACAAGTTTACCCAGGCTCATAAGGTCGCACCGACCTCGATAGTACCAAAACTATATAGCTAGTTTCAGTAGGTTTTTAGCCGCATTGATATCTCTATCGTGGACTATGCCACACTGAGGGCATGTCCATTCCCGAAGGGCTAAGTTCTTTACCTCGGGGTTCTTGTAGCCACATTCTGAACACAGTTGGGAACTAGCATAGTTGGCAGGGGCGATCACGAGTTCTCTACCATACCACTGAGACTTGTACGCCAACATTTCTCTGAATGTACTCCATGAGACTTCGGATATTGCTTTGGCTGACTTATGATGCTTCATCATGTTCTTCACCCTTAGGTCCTCGATCACTATCGCTTGGTTTTCGCGAATGATCTGAGTACTGACCTTTTGTAGAAAATCACGACGTTGGTTGGAAATCTTCTCATGCATCTTTGCAACCCTTAGGCGAGCTCCAGCTCTGTTTCTACTACCCTTTGTCTTTCGCGAGAGATCCTTTTGGAGCTTGGCCAATCGCTTCTCAGATTTTCTGAGCCACTTGGGGTTTTCGTAGACTTTTCCATCAGAACAGATTGCAAAATTCTTTATTCCGACATCAATGCCTACTTGATGACCTGACTCAGGAAGATTTTCAATCTCGGTTTCTACGAGAACAGAGACAAAGTACTTGCCCGAAGGGGTCTTGGAAATCGTGCATGACTTGATTTTACCTTCAAAGTCTCTGTGCTTTTTTACTTTGACAAGTGTTTTGAGTTTAGGCAATTTAATACGGTCATCATCAAAATACACGGTGCCATTTTGATTGTTCGTCGTATAGGAAAAATGGTTGTCTTTCTTTGACTTGAACTTTGGAAATCCCACAGATAGGTCTCTAAAGAAATTCCTAAATGCCTTTTGTAGATTGAGCTGAGTATTGGCCAGCGCCAAACTATCCACCTCTTTGAGCCACTCGTACTCCTCTTTGTACTGCGCAGGAGTATTATTGAGCATCATCCCTGTTTTCTTGTAATGCTCGATCTTATCGGCAAGCATCTTGTTGTAGATGAACCGTACGCAGCCGAAGTTCTTGGCAAAGAATGTCGTCTGTTCTTTATTTGGGTAAATACGATATTTATAGGCACGTTTCACGGAATCATCTCACTTTTTGACCTTGACTTTCAATGTACTGCCTGACAATTTCAATGGGAGCACCACCAGTAGTTAGCAGGCAGTAACTCTTGCTCCAGAAAAACTCTTTCCATAGATTTTTACGGATTTGAGGAAACTCTTTCTTAATCAACCGACTACTGGCACTTTTGTAAGCATTCAGGAACTTCGAGATTTCCGAATGAGGTTGTGCCCTAAAAAGTACATGAATGTGGTCCTGGTCGTGATGCCATTCTTCAAGTGTGATTTTATACCGTGGTGAAATATACTCGAAGATTTCTTTAAGTCTCTCAGATATTGTAGAGTCAATGACTTCTCTCCGGTATTTCACAACAAGAATCAAGTGATAATTGAGCATGTACACTGAATGGTTATTTGTATCTAAATTCTATTGGTATCACCTCAATTGTATTATACATCACTGAATTAATATGTCAAATAATGTCACTTTTGGTGAAAGCTATCCATCCCCACCCTACGCTCTCGCTAAAGCGAGCAAGGTGGCTTAGAGGGTGGGGAATTCCGCTTGTTTGTTAAATTGATATCACTACCATGATACCCTCATTCACCCTTTTTTACCACCCTTTTACCTCAAGATCTGTTTGCGGGTAAAAATCGTGGGTAAAAGATACAAAATTTCAAGGAGTTGATGTCAAGTGGCCACCGTCATAGTTTTCACCACCCCCACCTGCCCCCACTGCAAGGCGGCAAAGGAATTTTTGAGCGAAAAATCGATCCCCTTCGAAGAGAAGGACGTCACCCGGGATATCGAGGCAAGGGCCGAGCTGATCAGAAGAAAAGTGACCGCCGTTCCCAGCTTTCTCATCGGCGAGGAACTGATCATCGGATTCGATAAGAAGCGCATTCTCGAGTTGAACGAAGAAAACTAGCCAATGGCTAGTTTTACTCGTTCAAGGCGAAATATTTGCTTTCCCTGCTGAGAATCACCCTTGAATAGGTGGTTTCATAGGTTTCGTTCTCTTCGTAGTACCGCTGTAGATTTGTCGGACCACGATTGTACTCCGACAGAATTCTGTTGTAGTCCTTGCCATAGGCATCCTGTAAAAAGCTGAGATAGATGCTTGCCAATCCGATATTGTACTCTGGTTCGAAGATTCTGTCCGGATCATAATCCAGACCGTACTCGTGTCCATAGGTTTCAGCCAGCCATTTTTCAGTGAGGGGGATGATCTGCATGTAGCCGCGGTCCTCGTGGGTTCCCACCTCGTATTGGGAGAAATTGCTCTCCAGTTCCATCACGGACAGGATCAAAGAAACATTGAGTTCGAATTGATCGGAATACTTGGCGACGATGTAGGCGGTTTCAAAGTCCAGGGGAGAACTTCCGGAGATCTCCTTGGCCTTGGCCACGAGATCGCTGTGATTCTCATCTCCCACCAGGGCCCTGTAATTGTCGGCTACCGCTTTTTCCTCCAGAAGGATTTTCTGGAGAAAGGCATTCTCGTCTTTTAGGGAATCAATCGCTTCGCTCAGTGATGTTATCTGTTCCAACTCTATAGTGAGGGTCTGATTTTCGTTGATAAGGCTTTGGTTGTCAAGGTAGATCAAAAAATTCTGGAGCATTAGAGTGGCAGATAAAAGGATTGAAAGGATGGCCGCTATGGACGACTTGTTTTTGATCAAAGTCATTCTTTTTCCTCCTTTATTCGGACTCAAAGTAGTATAGCAGACTTTGAAAAAAAAACAAGTTTTTTTCTTGAAATTGTCATGCAAATGACATTTTTCAAGCCCGTCACCCGCCGTAGAGATAGCGCTCCATCTTGAAAATCCGTCTGAAAACCAGCAGCAGCATCAGGATGACCAGGAGGGAGACGCCGCTGTTGGTCAGAAAACCCCACCAGGTCACTTCATCAACGAAAATATCCCTGAGTACCAGGACGTTCCCGAATACGGGAATGAGATAATTCCTCAAGTGATCCCCGCCGAAGCCCATGGCGGCCATCATGCCGCTGACCAGGACCACCATGTAGACCGGGGTGACGTAGGCCCCCGCCTCCTTCACCGAACTGGCGATCATGGACAGGCTGAGAATCAGGGTCACGTAGACTCCTGCCAGGAGGACCAGGGCGGCCCCGAGAAACAGCCACTGATCCAGGCTCACCGAGATGTCCGCCATGTCGATCCCCCCGAAAAGACTTGAAGACAGGGGCAGGGTGACCAGAATCCCCGCAAGAGAGGAAATGGTGGATCCCATGGCCACGATCGCCAGGCTGATCATCTTGCCCAGGGCCACGGTTTCCCGCTTCACCGGGGTGAGCAGGATGGTCGCCAGGGTTCCCCGCTCCTTTTCACCGGCAAGCATGTCGATGCCGATATTCATGGCCCCTGCAAAAAGAAAAATCGAGATGAATATCGGCATCAGTGACCCCAGGATCATGCTGCTGATTTTTTCCTCGGAGGCCACCGAGGGGTTCAAGTTGTCCTGATTGACGGTGAACACCCGGGCATAGGCGGGGTTGCCCAGACGCTCACCCAGGATGGCTTCCCGGTATTCCGGCAGAATCTCCGTGGTCAGCCACCGATAGGCATCCCCCGAGTAGTCGCTCACCGGATTGTAAAAGACATTGACATTGGGATTCGAATCCGCCCTCTTGAAATCCTCAAGTCTTTTTTCAAAGCCTTCATCGAACACCAGGACCCCGTCGACGGTTTCCGCCCTCAGGGCCTCCAGAGAAGCCTCCAGCGCATCACCTGAATCCTCCTTTTCAGTCAGCAGGAAGCGGTCTTCACAGCGACCCTCCAGGTAGTCTGAAAAGTTTCCGGGTGCCTCATGCACCACCAGTCGATAGGTGTGCAGATCCCTCTGGGAATTCATATCCCCTGTGATCATCCCCATGACGGAGTAGATGAGCGCGATGCTCAGTCCCGGCAGGATCAGCACCGTCATGACCAGACGACGGTCCGTGAATACTCTCCTCAGTTCTTTTCTGACAATGCTCAGCAATCGTTTATCCATTTTCCCCACCATATTCCTTGTAGAGCCAGAAAAAAGCATCCGCCAGGGATCTCGTCCCGGTGGTCTTCAAAATGTGCTCAAGAGTCCCCTCCATGACCAGGCTTCCCGATATGAGAATCCCGATGCGGTCGCAGAGCCCCTCTGCCACCGACATTTCGTGGGTTGACACCAGAATGGTCTTCTTGTCCTGCTTCATGGCCAGCAACAACTCCGTGACAGTCCTTGCCGTGATGACATCGAGGCCGTTGGTGGGTTCGTCGAAGACGACCACCTCCGGATCATGGAGAAGACTCACTGCAATGGCCAGTTTCTGCCGCATGCCGGTGGAGAATTCCTTGATGGGCTGATTCTTGAAGCCCGTGATTCTCAGCGCCTCAAAAAGAACGTCCTTTCTTTCCTCGATGGCCTTTGGAGACATCTGCCGCAGTTCTCCAAAAAATTTCATGGTGAAATCCGGTGAAAAGTGCTCGTCGAGTTTCAGGTCGTTGGTGAGAAAACTGATCCTTTCCCTGACCCTTTCCCCCGCCGAGACCGTATTGAGCCCACCTACCTCGACAGTGCCCGCGGTGGGTCGCATCAGGGTGGAAATGCACCGGAGGGTGGTGGTTTTTCCCGCCCCGTTGGGTCCGAGCAGCCCGTAGATTTCCCCCGGCTTCACCTCAAAGTCTATGCCTCTGACAGCCTCAACGGTCCTCTTGTGAAGAGCCTTCTTCTTCATTTCCCTCTTGCCGATGTGAAAGGTTTTTTCCAGGCCCGTGACCTTGATCATGAGTTTCCTCCCCCAGATGGATGATATCGGATCCCACCGCCACCCTGCCCGATGCGATGACCTTGAGGTAGACCACCCCTTCTCTCAAGGGGCAGTCTTTCTTCTCCTTCACCAGGAGACATTCAGAAAAGCAGCTTTTTCTCCTGGTGCTGACCTCGAAGAGGGCCTGACCGATTTTGAGCCTCTCCCCGGCTTTCGGCAGCCCGCCCTCAAGACTCACCGACAGGGTTTCAACAAAACGCCTAAAGCACAGACCCTCATCCTCCGCCTCATCCAGCCTGCGTCTTTGATCGACGGCCAGGACCGGAATCTCGGGTTTGAGATCAAAAAGCCGATCCCCCGCAAGACCCCTGCCTTCAATGAATTCTCCTTGATCCAGGGCGATTCTGGGCTTTCCCTTTTCCCTGGTCTGCAGGATCCTCTGGACCCTTCCCATCACCCGGTCCATTTATATCAACTCGATTTTATAGTACTTCTTCTTGCCTTTTCTCAACATGGCCATGCCCCCCTCGAAATCCCCGGGCAAAAGGTTGTATTCGTGGCTTTCGATGGTGGCATCCCCGAGGTAGACCCCCTTCTGCTCGATGAGTCTTCTGCCCTCGGACTTGGTCTTGATGATGTCGCTTTCCAGCATCAGCTCGATGAGATTGAGACCTTCTTCGATTCTTTTCGCCGACACTTTGACCGTGGGCACCTTGCTCAGATCCTCACCCCCGCCAAAGAGAGCCTTGGCGGCGGACTCGGCTTCCCGGGCCGCCTGGGTGCCGTGGACCATCTCCGTGACCTCATAGGCCAGGCGCTCCTTCGCCCGGTTGATTTCGGAACCCTCAAGGGCGCTGAGGGCATTCACCTCCGCCATGGGAATGAAGGTCAGGAGGCTGAGGCAGGTTTTCACATCCGCATCATCCACGTTGCGCCAGTACTGGTAGAAATCATAGGGAGAGGTCTTGTCGGCATCCAGCCACAGGGCCCCCTTTTCAGTTTTTCCCATTTTTTTACCTTCACTGTTGGTGAGCAGGGTGAAGGTCATGCCGAAGGCCTCCTTCTGGTCCTTCTTCCGGATGAGCTCCGTCCCGGCGAGAATATTCGACCACTGGTCATTCCCGCCAAACTGCATTTTACAGCCGTACTTCTGATTCAAGACCAAAAAATCATAGGCCTGCATGATCATATAGTTGAATTCAAGAAAGGTCAGGCCCCGTTCCATCCGGTTCTTGTAGGCCTCGGCGCCGAGCATGCGGTTCACTGAAAAATGAACCCCCACCTCCCTGAGGAATTCAATGTAGTTCAAGTCCATCAACCAGTCCGCATTGTTGACCATGACGGCCTTGCCTTCACTGAAATCCAGGAATTTCTCAAAGACCTTCTTGAACTGCATGGCATTGTGATTGATGGTTTCAAAGGTCATCATCTGCCGCATGCCGGTCCGGTCACTCGGATCCCCCACCATGGTGGTGCCGCCGCCGAGCAGGGCGATGGGGCGGTGACCGTGCTGCTGCATGATGCTCATGACCATGATTTGAATGTAGTGACCGATATGCAGGCTGTCCGCCGTGGGATCAAAACCGATATAAAAGGTGACCTTTTCCTTTTCCAGCAATTCGCGAATTTCCTCAGGGTGGGTCAGTTGCTCGATAAAACCTCTTTCTTCCAATACATCCAGTACATTTTTACTCATCATTCATCCTCCTATTCAATCAAAAAAGGAACCGTCGTCCGGTAAAGGACGAGGGTTCCCGTGGTACCACCTTTTTTGCATCACCCAGGATGCCTCACTCCACTTAACGCGTGAAGGGACGCCATGGTTTCCCATGGGGGCTCAAAGACCGTAATTCACTCTGCGATTTTGTTGGGATTTTCACCGGCCATCCCACTCTCTTGATTCTCCCACCGAAAGCTACTCATCTTTTCAACGCCGCTGCTCTTTTTTTTATCATAGCAAATGGAGGAAGGTTGTCAAGCCTAATTGTGTCTGTTGGAATACCGCCGATGACCGTACTGGTTCAGCATATCCTTCAATTCCTCGTGATCCTCGATCAAATCGACGAAGTACAGATTCTGATCCCCGACGAGTTCCTTGTCCACCACGACACCGCTGACGGTGAAGGTGAAATGGTCCAGTTCCACATTGAACATGATATATTCTCCAAGCAGGTAATCTTCCTTGGTCAACAGCGTCGACAAATCAAATTCAATCTGAGCCAGGTCGATGAATGTCGCATAATTCATGTCACCACCCACTTTCTTGATTAGTTAATCATCTATTACCCCTTTACCCTGATTCACTAACCCATCCTCCAGGATTTCTTTGATGCTTTCTTTCATGCCCCGGGGCAGTTCCAGCAAGAGTGCCCGTTCAAGCAGGCCTGTATTGAGATTTTCCTTTTTCTTTTTCATTGCTTCAAAAGCCCACTTTGATTTTTCCTCACGCCCCGGAATCAGTCCGTAGAGGATGAACCAATCCTCGAGGGCCATGACCCTCACCGGTTCTGAGTCCACTCGGACCACACGATCCACGGATTTTTCGTCCAGAATCAGCCGGTACTCCCCCTCGGCATGAAAAATATTGAAGCCCCCGATGAGGTCCACCTTGGCTGAAAAGCAGGTGAATTTCGAAAACCCCTGGGTATTGTACAAGCCGCCCTTTTCCTTCACCGGAATTTCAGTGCCGATTTTCTTGAAGGCCTGGTAGACCCTGGGGTAATCCTCGAATCTCACAAAGATGTCATAGTCCTGAGGCATTCTCGGGTGCCCGTTGAAATAGAGTACCGACGAGGCTCCCAAGGCCCAAAGAACCTCAAGATGATTCATGAGTGCCGCAATTTCTCTGAGTCCCTTCATCCTCAATCCCCCTTTAAGCCAATTGTATCCCAATATGGACAAAAAAAGACATCATTTCGATGTCCTCAGGATTTTTCTTTGATTTTCAACACCGACCGGGTGATGGGTCTGAAAAGCACCAGCATCACCACGAAATTGGACCCCCCGTGCAAGAGGTCGAAGGGAATCCCCCGAATCCAGTAGGTGATCCCATAACCGATTCCGTAGAAGAGGGACTCGAACAGGGCGAACAGCAGTCCAAAAAGAAGACCGAAAAGACCCGACAGGACGGCGTAACCATACTCCGATTTGAGAAAGGGTTTGAGGAGGGCCGTCATCACAATCAAGGTGGGCCAGATGAGATAATAACCCAGGATCCATATGCCGAAGCCGTAGATCAGCATTTCAGTGGTGGTGAAGATCAGGGCGGTGAGCAGGGTCTTCCTCACCCCGAAAACCACGGTGAAAATCACCAGGAGAAAGGATACGATTTCAATATTGGGAACGGCGCTGAGGGCCAGCTTCCCGGCCGTGAGTGAGGCCGACAGAATGGCTACCGTGGTGATATCCTTGGGCTTCATCAGTAGGTTCTCAGCTCGAACTGATAAACCCCGCCATCTGTCAACTGGACCTGCCCGGGCCCGGTCACGGCATCCTCACCGTCAATGGTGAGGTGATAGTACTCCTGCTTTTCTTCTCTGGCAACCTCCCCCAGAAGACCGGTGACCACGGCGCCGAAATCGTATTCCTCCAGCACCACTTGCAGATCGTCTTCATTTTCAATCAGCCAGTCGTAGAGGTTGTCCTTTTCAGTCAAGGCTGCCATGGAAAAATCAATCTTGGCCTCTTCGTGAATCACCTTGAAAGTAATGGCTTTTCCAAGTGCGTCGGCAGGGGTGGGTTTTTCCCCGTCAAAGCGCCTCAGCTCAAGCCTGTACCGCCCCCCCTCCACCAGGGGAATCAGCTTGAGACCGGCTTTGGCATCCTCGCCGTCGATGAGAATATGGAAATACTCCTCCGCCCCGGGCACATAATTCATGAGACCTGAAATCTCGGCTTTGGAATCCGTTTCCTTGAAGACCACTCCGGCAGACCCTTCCACCGTCAGCAGCAGATCATAAAGGGTCTCCTCCTGGGTCGTCAGTTCCCGGGAAAAACCATCTCCGGTCCTGTCATTGACAATCTCCAGGGTGAGGGTCTTCTCCTCCCGAGTGGGTTCCGAAGCAGAAAAATCGCCGTAGCTTCTCAGGGTATAATTGTAAACATCCCCCTCGGCCAGGGGAATCCCTTCGGGACCCGTCATGGCATCCTCGCCGTTGACGGTGAGATGAAAATACTCCTGGGCCTCCACCGTGGTCCGGTAACCCAGAAGCCCCTCCACCATGTAACCGAAATCATATTTTTCAAAGACCACACCCAGATCTTCCTCTTCTTCAAGCAGCAGGTCATACAGGGTTTCTCCCTCGGTGGTGGCCGTCACGGTCCTGTCCTGACCTGTTTTTTCATTGACGATCTCAAGGGTGACGTTTTTCTCCCCCAGGGTGATTTCAGGACCGAAAAAATGATTGTAACCGCTCAGAAGTATCCAGACGGCAAGACCGACACCGATAATCGCAATAAATTTTTTCCTCATTTTCCCATCTCCTAATAATTCTTGGTTTCATAGGGTATTGGCGGGTGACCCTCTAAATGATTGATTCCGCTGGCCATGACGAAAAAAAGATTCGACAGGACATTGGCATAGTCAAAGAGTCTCTCAGGGACTTCAAAACCCTCATCCTCCACCCCTTTCATCACCCTCACCAGGGCCTTGAACATCCCCCTCACCCGATGGGCGCCAAGGGCCGCCAGACTTCCCGAGGGAAGGAGAAAGCCGCCGATGTAGGCCTTGGTCATGGCGTTGTAGTGGTCGTATCGCCGGATGGCGTACTCCAGATCCCCGGTGGAAATCCCGATTCTGCCCCGGATGGACCCATTGAGATCCATGGTCTTTTCCCTGAATATCTCAAGATCCCGGAGGATTTCAGAGAAAACCTCCTCTGCCTTCACCTGGGCGATCACCAGGGCGATTTCAACGGTGATCTGGTCCGAAAGAACCTCGAAATCACTTCTCGAATCCTCATCATATAAAAAAGGGTAGGCGCATCTCACATCGTTGATTTTTCGGTATTTCACTTCTGTTTCCTCCCAATAAAAAACTCATTTCCCCTCGGGGAAACGAGTCTTGTTTGCACATCAAGACCTTCCCACCCATCCCCAGGAGTTTGCTCTCAACTGATTCTGGCAGGTCTACCGGCTCGACATCCTCCTAGTCATCACCCTTCCCGTCAATCCTCTGACAGTGGTCTTGTGATTTTCGTCCGTCTTACGGTTGCTGGGACAGCTTGAGATTTTCACTCAATTCCCTTGTTGGGTCTCTCATGGACACCAGAATCTACTGATTCATTCGCTCTTATTATACGAAACCATCCTCTGCAATACAAGCCGGTTATTTCATTACGTGATAGTCCGCCCCTTCAGCAAGCGATGTCAATAGGCGGGAATGATATGGTGGCGGTTGGTGCGGTGGTCCAGAATGATATCGATATCGGCTTCGTAGACCTGCTTGATGTTCTCCTTGGTGATCACCTGCCGGGGGTCGCCCTGTTTGTAAATCCGGCCTGATTTGAGCAGCACCACTTCATCGCAGAAGCCGTAGGCGAAATTGAGATCGTGAAGAATCATCAAGACGGAGATTTGCTTTTCCTTGACCAGCCGCCGGACGAGATTCAGAATCTCCACCTGGTGGTGGAGGTCAAGATGGGCGATGGGTTCATCCAGAATAAGGATTTCGGGTTCCTGGGCCAGGGCCCTCGCAATCATCACCCGCTGCTTTTCCCCGCCGCTGAGGGCTGTAAAGCACTTGTCCTTGAGTTCAAGGACATCGGTCTTTTCCAGGGCCTCCAGAACCTTCAGCCGGTCTTCGTCATTTTCCATCTCGAACTTCTTTTTATAGGGATATCTCCCCATCATCACCAGATCGAAAACCGAAAACTCGAAGGTGGTCTCCTTTTCTTGAAAGACCATCCCGGTCACCAGGGCAAGTTCTCTTTGACGGTATCCCGTCAGCGCCTTGCCCAGCACGAAAATGCTCCCCTTGTCAGGAGAAAGCACTCTGGACAGGTTCTTGATGAGGGTGGTTTTCCCTGAACCGTTGGGTCCGATGATACCCGTGACCTTCCCCCTGGGCAGGGCCGTGGATATGTCTTCGAGAATCATGACCTCGTCATTGTAGCCAAAGGATAGATTGCTGATTCTGTAGGCTTCTTGATTCAAAGCATTCACCTCTTCCTTCTAACCAGTAGATAGATAAAGTAGGGGGTACCCAGCAGGGCCGTCATGACCCCTAGAGGAATCTCCATGGGAGGCACCACCGTACGACCGATCATGTCGGTGATGCTCAGGAAAAGCCCGCCAGTGATCGCGGTCAGGGGCAGGAGCCGCCGGTTGTCGGCGCCGAACAAGAGTCTCACCCCGTGGGGAACGATCAGCCCCACGAATCCGATGATGCCGCTCACCGACACCGCCAGGGCGGTGACCAGGGAAGCCGTGTACAGCAGGATGCTTCTGACCCGCTTCACATTGACCCCAAGGGCCTTGGCGCTGTCCTCGCCGGTGAGGATGATGTTGAGCTCCTGGGCGTAATAGATGAAGATGCCGATTCCCAGGGTGATGCCGGTCCCCACGGAAAAAATCTTGTCCCAGGTCGCCGTCGACACGCTCCCCATGGTCCAGAAGAAAATATTCTCGATGACGTCCCGGTTGAGGGTCATCATCAGGGAAATCAGGGAAGAAAGAAAAAAACTGATGGCGATTCCCGAGAGCAGGAGCACCGTCATCTGATTGGACCGGTTCCCCTGGGCGATGGTGAAGACCAGAAAGGAGGTCAGGAGCGCCCCCAGGAAAGCACCCAGTGAAACCATGCTGAACCCCAGGAAACTGCCACCGATTCCGAATATGGCAACCACCGTCGCTCCGAAGGCCGCACCGGAGGAAACCCCCAGCACATAGGGCTCAGCCATGGGGTTGATGAAAATTCCCTGAAAAATCAGACCTGAGGTGGCCAGGGCCGCCCCCACGATAAAGGCCATCACCACTCTGGGAATCCTGAGTTTCAGGAGGATGACCCGATAAGCCTCCTGGGTACCGCCGTCATCGAGCGTTGACGGGATCAAGGAGAGTTCCTCCCCCAGGACCCTGATGATGTCGCTGAGGGGAATCCTGACGGTTCCCTGAGTCACCAGGCCCATGAGAATCACCAGGGCCAGCAGCCCGTATCCTGCCACCAGCAGTCTGAATTTTCTGCGGCCACGTGTACTTTCCCTCATTTGATTCAGTAGAGGTCTCCGTGAATGGCCTTCGCCAGGCTCTCAAGACCCAGGCCGCTTCTCGGACCCTGACGCTCGATTTCATTGATGTCAAGACCGTGGAGCTCTCCATTCTTCACGGCATTCAAGTCCATGTAGTTGGGTGTCGTTTCAAAAGCCTCCTTGAGGCCGAAAAATTTCGTGATGATGATCACCTCCGGATCCTTCTCAATGATTTTTTCAAGGGAATATCCCCAGCCTTCGACATCTCCGGCAATATTCTCCCCACCGGCCATCTCGATCATTTCATTGATGAAGGTGTCCCCTCCGGCGGTGAAATCGCCGTATTCACCGAAGCCCACGACAAAGTAGACCCTTTTCCCGGGCAGTCCTTCAACCCGCTCTCTGACCTCGAGGACCTTGTCCTCAATGGCTTCACGAATGGCCAAGGCCTCATCGACCCTGCCGAGGACCCTGCCCACCGATTCAATCACCTTGTAAGTCCCTTCAAAGGATTCCTGGGGCACAAACACCACGACATCGATGCCGAGTCCCTCCAGAGTCTTCACCGCCTCCTCGGGGAAATGGGTGGAGGCGATGACCAGATCCGGCTCAAGCTCGATGATCCGCTCCATGTTGGGGGTCATCAGGCTGCCGGCGGTGGGAATCTCCGCGGCCTCCTCGGGATAATCACAGTATTCCGTCCGGCCCACCAGCCGGGACTGGGCCCCAAGGGCGAAAACGGTCTCAGTGATGGAGGGGGCCATGGCAATCACGCGTTGGGGTTGCCTCTCTAGAATGACCTCCCGGCCATAACTGTCCACCACCGTCATGGGATACAATGACGCCTCCTCCTGGACGGCTTCCTGATGAGCCGGCTCTTCCGGAGCGACCTCAACCACCGGTTCCGGGGCACATCCCGACAGGAACAAGGCACCCGCAAGCAGCAACAACAATCCTGATTTTCTCTTCATGAAAATGACCTCCTTTTTTTGACAAGAAGGCTTCAAAATAAAAAAAGCTTTCCATCTGGAAAGCACCTTAAAATATTTTAAAGCACGTTCCCATCCTCGTGAGAATTGTGTAACTCGGTTAACTGGCAAGTATCTGACTTCAAGTCTGTTCGACTTTTACAGTGGCGGGACCGTGCCGGAATTTCACCGGGCTTCCTTCTTATGTCCATCGGGACAACCAGAAAACTGCTATTCAATTGACAAGGGTATTATAACACATTTCGGCTTTGCCGGGTAAAAATCTTTATCCACAAAATCCCCTGATTCCTCAACAGGACTGTGGATATTAACATGTTGTTAATCAAAGCTTCATATTCCAGTGCCTTTTCATCCACATTTATCATGAACTTGTCCACAAATTGTGAATAAAAAAAATGGCGCTTGAAAAAGCGCCATCTCCTCTCACGATTATTGTACCAGTTCAAATCCCTGGTTGGCGTATCCTGCAGGTGCCGTGACAGGTGTTCCCATCCCGGCATTGACGGATACGGCGTCAAAGCCCATGAGTCTCATGATACCGACGGTTTGCCCCGCCGTCTGACCGCTGTAGCAGTTGACTACGATTTTGGCATCCTTGGGCAGATCCTTGAATCCAGCCACCATTTCGGTACCCCAGGGAACATTGATGGCTCCGGGGATATGGCCTTCCGTGTAGACATCGTTCTGGCGGATATCCAGGAAGATGGTCCCGTCATCAGCCATGGCGGCCTTGTAGGTATCCTCTTCACTGATTTTGTAATTGGCGAAGGTGGTACCTGCCACTGCTGCCAATCCCTCAAAATAGGCTTTGCCGGCAGTGAGCTTGTGCTCATTGATCTCGGCGCCGTGGTCTTTGAGTTCGTTGACGGTTTCTTCGGTATAGGCTTCGTAGCCTTCAGTCTGGCTGATGCCAAGATTCCAGCCGTAACGGATGGAGTAGGCTTCAAAGCCCAGGGCATTGAGCACGCCTACGGCTTGTCCTGCCGTCTGTCCAGAGTAGCAGTTCACGTAAATGGGTTTATCCATGGGCAGCTTCTCGATGGCTTCAGCAAATCCAGGTCCCCAGGGTGCATTGACGGCTCCAGTCAGATGACCCGCGGTGTACACGTCGTTCTGACGAATGTCCAGAATCAACATGTCTTCCTGAGTGTCGATCATGGGGAAGAGGGCTTCAGCGCCGATCATGTAGTTGTGCTCTGGTTTGTTGTTGAGAACGGCAGCGGCATCCTCTTCGATGGTGGAAACCGTATCGAAGGATTTTCCGTATCCGATATCGCCATTCGCCGGGGTACCGATGCCGCCGTTCACAGAAACGGCATTGTAACCCAGCAGTCTCAGGACAGCCACGGTTTGACCCGCCGTCTGGCCGGTGTAGCAGTTGACCACGATATTCTTGTCCTTGGGCAGGGTGTCGAAGGCGTTGACCATGTCATTGCCCCAGGGAATATTTTTTGCTCCGGGAATGTGGGCTTCGTTGTAGTCGGCTTCCTGTCGGATCGAGAGGAAGTAGAAATCAGGGTTGTCGAGATTGGCATTGGCATCCGCTTCGCTGATTTTGTGGTTGGCGAAGGTGGTGCCGGCTACCTCAGCAAGCTCTTGATAGTAGGCATCGATGGCGGCGAAAACCTCAGGATCAAAATCAAGGGGATTTTCGGTGCCAAGGGGGTTGGTTTCTGTTTCAGTAAAGGCTTCATAGCCCTCCGTCTGGCTGATACCGAAATTCCAGCCGAGGGAAATTGATTTGGCATCAAAGCCCAGCATGTTCATGGTGGCGATGGCCTGGGCACAGGTCTGTCCGGAGTAGCAGTAGGCGTAGATGGTCTGGTCTGCGGGGAGATCTTTGAGTCCCCGGGCGAAATCAGGACCCCAGGACAGGTTCATGGCTCCCTTGAGATGACCTGCCTCGTAGGCATCCGCCTGACGGATGTCAAGAATGGTCATGCTCTCTCCTGCTGTCATCTTTTCAATCAGGCTGGCTGCTGAGATCATGTAGTTGTCACTGGGCTTCTCAGCCAGGTGGGCGATGGCAACCCCGGCAACTTTGTCGGTTTCAGTCTGGCCGCCGTCGGCAGGCGCCGGATCCGTCTCGGTCTTCTCGATGATCGGCTTTGCTTCTTCCGGTGCCGGTGCTTCCTGGGCGCCGCAACCTGCAATAAACAACATTGCGAAAATCAGAATCAGTGGTAAAAACTTGAATTTTTTCATAGGATCCTCCCCAAATTTTTCAATTTATTTATGATGCATCCTGAACATTGGAAATCACTGGTGCCGCTTCACCTTCCGGCATCTGGACCGGCAGTGCCGGATCGCTTGACCATTCGGTATAGGCCCCGTCATAAACCTTCACCTTCTCATAACCGGCACTCTTGAGTGCTACAAAGGTTTGTGCCGCTCTGACAGAGGTCTTGCAGTAGGCAATGATGGTGTCGTCTTCTTCAATTCCCGCCTTCTTGTACATGATTCTGATCTGCTGCGCCGGCATCATGGTGCCGTCCTCATACAGGTTGTCTGTAAAGGGAATCAGTATCGAAGTGGGAATCGTGCCGGCTTCAAATTCTTCCGGTGTTCTGGTATCCAGAATCACCGTGTTTGGATCCGGGTAGTTCAGCTGATCGATCACATCATCGATGCTGGCGTAGTAGGTCATGTCAAGCGGTGCCCCCGTATAGGCAGAGGGGGTGACCGTCGGGCTTTCAGTCCCGGTTGCCGCTCCCGCATCAATGAGGGCCTGAAGTCCTCCGCTGACTACCTTGACGTTTTCATGGCCGTAGCTCACCATGGTCCAGAAGAGGCGACCCGAATCCATGGTCTTGTTGTTGTCGTAGATGATCACTTCGGTGTCATTGGCAATGCCGGCCGCGGCCATCACCTCTTCAAAAGTTTCAAGATCAATCAGGGAATTGGGAACCGGCTCGGAGGTGGTGATCTTGTCCCGAGTAATGGAAACCGCCCCCACGACATGTTTCTCCTGATAGGCTTCCGCGTTGTTTTGAGCATCGACGAGCCAGGCCCCTGCCGCTACTCTTTCCAAGGCGTCTTCTGCTGAAATGATGTGTGTGCCAAGGTCACTGTTGACCCCCGCCGTACATCCTGTGACTCCGATCATTAAAACCACCATCATCAAAAATAGAAATATTAGTTTCTTCATTTTACCCCTCCGTAAAATTTAAAAAGATTGATTGTGCGAAAGATTGTTAATAATGTATCAATTGACAATATCATTATACCCTCTTTATTGGATTTTTGTTATAATATTTTCTTATGTTAGTTAAATTTTTATCATAGTTAGATCTGATATTTCAGTAAAACAACTGTGATATACTGAATTACAGGCTATAAGAAATTTTAATACCCTCTGACTGGAGGTATCCCTTTGAATGTAAAAACTTCTCATTTACTCCTTTTCGGACTGGTCCTTTACGCCGTGACCAGTTTGTTTTTCCTCACGGACTTCCCCTTTGTCCATTCCGATGAGGCCTGGCTGGCCGGTCTGAGTCAGACCATGATTACGGAAAACACCTTGAAAACCACGGAATCCTTCTTCGATCTTTATCCGCGTTATCCCCATGCCGTCAAAATCCTCTTCAACGGCATTCAAATTTTCTTCATTAAACTCCTGGGCTTCAGGATCTTCACCCTCCGCCTGATATCCTGGTGCTTTGCCATGGGGGGCCTGGTGCTTTTCTTTGATCTGATGAAAACCCTGACTCGAAAAAAAGGCCTGGCTTTGACCCTGACCCTGGCATTGATGTTCAATATCCAGTTCATCTATATGTCCCATATGGCAAGGCAGGAGGCCGTCCTCTTCTTCATCATGCTGCTCAACCTCACCTACCTCCACAAGGCCCGACCCGCCTCCCCGGTGGTTTCAGGCTTGATTTCAGGCCTGGCCATAGGCCTCCATCCCAACAGCTTTCTCATCTTCATGCCGGTCTTCGCCTACTGGCTTCTCGGCAGGGACTTTAAAAAAATCCTGCTTTTCATCGGCACTACGGGGAGCCTGGCCCTCGCCTTCGTCCTCTTCAGTCTGGCCCTTGATCCAAAGTTCATCCCCCATTATTTCAACTACGGCTCAGAGCTGGGTGTCGGCATGAGTCTTTTTGACAAGTTACTGCAAATGAAACCCTTTTACCAGAAACTCTACTACGGAGTTTCCGGAACCTACTACACCCCGGATATCCGCGGGTTCTTTCTGATCTTCGGCGCCGGCACCCTCCTCAACGCCTGGCTTGTCATCAGAAGAAGAATCAGTCCCTTTCCCCTCCTGGCCCTGTTCATGCTCCACCTGGGCCTGGTCCTCGTCGGCCGCTACAACCAGACCAGCATCATCTTCACCCTCCCCCTCTACCTGGGAGTCCTGGGCCTGGCCCTGGCCAGGCTGAATCACCGGGGGGTCACCGGCCTGGTCCTGGGCCTGGTCCTTGTCTATACGGGCTTCAGCGCCTGGCAGAACATCGACGGCCACTTCTATTCCCAAACCTATGACGCCTACCTTGAGGAAATTTCGGACCTTCTGCCGCCGGATGCGAGAGTCCTGGGCAATCTCAACGCCCTCTTCGCCTTCAATCCGGAAAATTTCTACGACTACCGCAACCTGGACCACCTTCAAGAGGACACCACCTTCGAGGATTACATCAGAGAGCGGGGCATTGAATACATCCTCTACCCGGAGGAAATGGATTTCATCTATGAAAAACGGCCCCTGTGGAATGATTTGTACGGGAATCTCCATCCCTACTACCATCAGATGAAGACCTTCCTCGAGGAAGAATGCACCCTGGCGGCCTCCTTTGAAAGCCCCGTCTACGGCATGAGAATCGTAAGGTACATCGAGGACAGACCCTACGAGGTGAAGGTCTACCAAGTCAAATAGCCCCCAGGCGGGGGCTATTGAACTTTTTTGACGCCGATGACAGGCTTGAAACATTCACGACTGAAGTCGCGGGTGTTCTGGCAACAAAGCATGAATCTATTGGGATTCCAGCCCATTGTCGAGATGCCGGACCAGGCACCATGAGGGAAGGATACCCCCTCAGGAACCTTTGGGGCGGCCGACGCAGTGATACTCGAATCCGAAGATTTCCACTTCCCTTCTTTCATAGACATTCCGAAGATCGAAGAAGTAGTTGCCATCCATATGACTTTTGATTCTGGGTAAATCCATGTATCTGAACTGATGCCATTCTGTTGCGATAATCAGTGCATCCGCGCCTTCACAGGCTTCATATTCATTCTGACAATAAGTGATCGCCATATCAAGATGGCCGTATCGCTTCATCGTATTCTGCATTCCCTCGGGATCGAAGACTCTCATCAGGGCACCGGCCTCGATGAGTCTTTCCATGATAGCCAGGGCCGGAGCTTCACGAATATCATCGGTCTTCGGTTTGAAGGTGAGTCCTAGAAGCGCGATTTTTTTTTCTTTTAGGTCACCCACCGCCGACAACACCTTGTCGACCATCTTGACGATTTGATTCTCATTGGACACGATGGCTTGCTCGATCAAGTGAACCGGAGAACCGAGCGCTCTCCCGAGCCTGGCCAAAGCCTTTGTATCCTTCGGGAAACAACTGCCCCCATAACCCGGACCGGGATGCAAGAATTTCGGACTGATCCGTCCGTCACGACCCATCGCTTTGGCAACCTTGTGCACATCGGCACCGGCACGATCACAGAGGTTTGCAATTTCATTGATGTAGCTGATCTTCACCGCCAGGAAGGCATTCGACGCATATTTAATCATTTCCGCCGTTTCATTGTCAGTGATTTCAAAAGGTGTATCATTCAAGAACAATACACGGTAAACATCTTCCATGACCCTTAATGCTCTGTCATTCTCTACCCCCAGCACAATCCGGTCAGGGTGGGTGAAATCATAGACAGCAGCCCCTTCTCTCAAGAACTCTGGATTTGAAACCACGTCAAAGCCATAGGCCACACCACGCAGCTCCAGCTGCTTCTCGATCCGTTGACGGATCAGTCCAGCCGTCCCCACCGGCACCGTTGATTTCATCACGACGGTTTTGTACCCATTCATTAGTTGACCGATTTCATCGGCAACAGCAAAGACGTACTGCAGGTCTACATCGCCATCCTCCAAGGGAGGTGTGCCCACTGCAACAAAAATGACCTCTGCATTTTCTATGGCGTAGGCCGAGTCTGCCGTGAACTCCAATCGTTTATAATAGAGGTTTCTCTCTATGATGTCTTCAAGACCGGGTTCGAAAATCGGCACGACACCCTTGTTCAAATCTGAAATGATCGACTCGTTCTTGTCAAGACAAATGACCTGTCGTCCAAAATCAGCCATGCAAGTTCCCACCACCAGGCCGACATACCCAGTGCCCACTACAGAAATTCTTTTCATCCCTTGCCACCTCACTTCAATTCATCATGCCGTGCGTGACTCCTGATACTGGAGTCTGATTTTCAGATAACTGTCATAAAGTAGATGGAACAGGTTTTCCCAATCTTTATTCTGAGCATGTTGCCATGCATTCCTGCCGAGTTTCTCTATAGCCGCCTCGTCAGACAGTAATTTCTGGATCTTCCGGGCGAATTCAGCAGGCTTGTTGGTTTCGATGGCAATCCCGTTGGTGCCGTCGATCAGATTTTCACGGACTCCACCTGAGTTGACGGACACCACCGGCAGACCCGAAGCCATGGCTTCAAGAATCACGTTGCCGTAGGTTTCGTTCTCGGATGCAAAGACAAAGAGATCCGCCGAAGCAAAATACGCTTGAAGCTCTTCACCAGATTGATAGCCGGCAAAATAAACCTCCGGGACCTTGAGACTCTGGAGTTCCTGTCTGTGTGGTCCATCCCCCACCAGAACCAGTTTTACGGCCTGGCCCTCGTCTTTCAGCATTTGCGTTGCTTCGATAAGAACATCCACTTTCTTCTCTTTGGATAAACGCCCCGCATAAAGCATGATTTTCTCACCGCCGGGTGCGATTGTCCGCCGCAGGTCGCTTCGCCGCTTCTGGGGGGTGAAACGGCTGACATCGATGCCTCTGCCCCAGATCATCTTGTTTCTGATACCGTGCTGCTCCAACTGGTCGAAGGAGTATCGTGACGGCACATAATTGAGCAGGGCGTTGTTGTGAAAATACTCAAGGTAGAGCCAGACCGGTTTTTCAAAGAGTCCCAGGCCATAAAACTTCAAGTAGTTTGGAAAATCCGTCGTATAGCTTGCTACCACTGGAATATCGTGTTTCAAGCCGTATTGAAGACCCATGAAGCCAAGCGGTCCCTGCGTGATGACGTGGATGATTTCTGGTTCAAAAGCATTGAGCTCTTCAGTCAAAACATGATTAAAAGGTAATGCAATCTGTAATTCCGGATATAGAAAAAAATTGATGCTCTTGAAGGAAATGACCCGTTCCATGGCTTCTTCATCGTCATTCTGGAATTCCGGAATGAAGAATTTATGGGTGATGTCATTCTTCTCCATATACTCTTGCATGCGATTCAATGTTTTGGTGACCCCGTTGACCTGCGGAAAAAAAGTATCCGTCACAACCGCAACCCTCATATAACCTCCTTGTCCTGCCAAGCCTTTAATATGGTGTTCTCACTGATACTATAATCTCCGCAGGCTTTGAAAATATGTTGAAAAAGTTATTTTTGGGTTAAGAACTTTCTGGAATCCGATTGAAGATACTGCCGTGACGGCCCGAATCAACCCCGCGGCCAGGCCTGTGTATTTCGAAACCTCCCGCCTCACCTCCACCTTCAAAAAGCCCCTGCAGGGGACCTATTTGATATATTGAACCAGTTCACTCTCGAAGATTCTGAAATTCATGGCTTCCTTGTCCCGGGGTCGCATCAGGGGATTGGGAATCTCCTGGATCCCCGAGGCGGTGACAATCAGGGTTCTGTCCCCCAGAAACAGGGCCTCCGTCACATCGTGGGTCACAAAGACCACGGTGATGCCGTATTGTTCCCAGAGGCGCAGGAGCTCAAGCTGGAGGGTGCTTCTGGTATTGGGGTCGAGGGACCCGAAGGGTTCGTCCATGAGGAGGACCTTGGGCCTGGAAATCAGCCCCCTGGCCATGGCCACCCGCTGCTTCATTCCCCCTGAAAGCTGATGGGGGTACAGGTCTTCAGTTCCCTCCAGATGCAGGGCCTTGAGGACTTCAAGCATATCGAAGCCCTCTTTTTTGGTCTGTTGCAGGGGAAAGAGGATATTGTCCCTGACGCTCCGCCAGGGCAGGAGCTGGTCAAAGGTCTGAAAAATGATGACCCTTTCCTGATCCGGCCTTTTGACCTCCTTCTCCTGGAAAACCACCCGGCCTTCATCCGCCTTGATGAAGGAACCCAGAAGCCCCAGCAGGGTGCTTTTCCCCACCCCCGTCCGTCCCACCACCGTGACCAGCTCACCGGGAGAGATGGACAGACTGAGGTTTTCAAAAATCACTGTGTCGCCAAATCTTTTTGTGACGTTTTCCAAAGCCAGAATCATGATTTGAACCCCCATTTCACCGTGGTCTTGTTTTCCAGCCCCTTGAGCACGATATTCTCAAAAATTACTCCCAGGACCAGAATCATCACGATGCCCGCGAACACTCCCGTCGTATCCATGAAGGCTCTTTTTTTTACCAGAAACCAGCCAAGTCCTCCGGTGGCACCGATGGCTCCGAAAAACATCTCAGCGCTGATCACCGCTCTGAAGGCCCGGGCCCAGCCGGTTTTGACACCGGCAATGAATTGAGGCATGATGCCGGGCAGGTAGAGGAAAACGAACTTCCTCACAAGCCCCATCTCATAGTTGTCCCCCACCATGGAGAGGGTTTTGGGAAAGGTCTCAAGGGCGGTAAACAGATTGGTCAGCACCGGCCAGAGCACCGAATGGATGATCAGAAAAATGACGGCCTCGTATCCTACTCCCAGCCACAGAATCAGCAGGGGCAGAATGGCAATGCCGGGCAGGGGGTGGAAGAGGGTGTTCAAGAATTGAAAGAAATCCATGACCCAGAGGAACCGGGTGCTTAGAATCGTGATCCCCAGGGCCAGGACAAGACTGGCGGCGAGGCCGATCAAGATGCTCAAAAGGGAATACAGGCTGTACAGCCAGAGTTTTCCTTTGACCAGCTCAAGATACAGGGTCTTGAAAACCGCCACCAGGGAGGGCATGAGCTGGGGACTGTCCAGGATCATCGCCGTGACTTCCCAGAAGAGGGCGAGGATGATGAGATAGACCAGGTTATTCCTTTTCATAATAAAACTCCTCCGCCCCGAGCACTCTGGCAATCATGCCCTGGGCCGCCATGAACCGGTTGAATCCCTCGATGCCCCTGACCTCTTTGGCGTAGTCCATTCCCTCCTCCTCGAGATAACCTTGGAGCAGGGCTTGGGGAAGCTCGTAGACCGGCGCAAGAATTTCAACCGCCCTTGCAGGCTCGTTTTGTATGAGGGAAGCGGCCTCGTCGATGGCCCGGTCAATGCCTTCGACGATCCGGGAATCCATCCCGCCGTCCTTCAAGACACCGACAATGAAGGTGAACTCCCCTCCAAAGGCCTCTTCTCCGTCGATGAGCAGGGCGATCCCCTCCTCATTGAGCTCTTCGAACAGATAAGGGGGGGAGGTGAAATGCGCGGCAATCTGGGTCCCGCTCAAAAGGGCCATCTGCCCGTCGGGATGGGAAAGGGTCGTCAGATAATTCTCAAGATCCAGTCCCTCTGGATAGTGGTTTTCAATGTACATGTTCAGCAGAATATGCTGTATGGAACCCGGTTGTGGCAGGGCGATCCTCTGATCGGGGCCGATATCCTCCAGGGAGGAGATTCTTCCGGTATCGTAGGTGAGTCCCACCGGAGACCGGGCAAGGGCTCTGAAAATCCGCCAGTCCATCCCCTTGTCCAGGCCGATGAGAAATGGCGGAATTCCCATGAATCCCACGTCAAGGTCCCCGGAAAGCATGGCTTCCCGGATGCCGGCGGTGTTGATCATTTTCACCCACTCGATGTCATAACCGGGCAGGTGCTTTTCTATCAGGTCCAGCTCCTCGGCGATCTGCAGGGGGGCATAGGCCAGCCCGTATTGCTGGGCGATTCTTACCGTCTTCTTTTCCGTCTGATGACATCCTGACAAAAGGGTCAGAAGTATCAGGCCGATGATCCATCGTTTTCTAGCCTTCACTGTCAACCTCCAATTGCTCCTGATAGACGCTCATGAAATGCCGGTTCCTCTGCTCGAGTTCCCGGGAATCCGCTGCGAACACCATGGCATAGCCGATCCGCTGGGTGGCGTTTTCTATGGGGGGCAGCACCATGCCCGTCCTGACAAAGAACCGGCTCCTCCTGACCCCCTGGATCCCTTCAAGCCGGGGCAGGGCCATGATTTTCCCTTGAGGGGCGAAGAGGAGGTGAATGTAGGCATGGGTCCGGACCTTGAAAAGCGACGCCTGGTCAAACTCCAGGGACTCCCCCGGTTCAAGAGTCTCCTCGATCAGCAGCTTGAGCATATCAACGCCGGTGACCAGAGGGATATACTCGTCCTCATAGGCGCCTCCGATTCTGGCGGCGATTTCATTGACCTTGACACCCTCGGCTCCGATGAGGAATTGAAAGTAGATGGGACCCTCTGGAATCTCGAAGTCCCTGACAATCTTATGGGTTAGGGCGGTGATTTCATCCTTCATGGCGTCAAAAAACCGACTGGGATACCGGTGCCCTCTGCAGATGCCGATATGGTTTCCTTCATTGAAGGTCTCTCTGTCCACCACGGTGAAGATCGTGGTTTTTCCATCCTTGACCCAGCCACTGACGGTGATTTCATCCGAGGGGTAGAAGTCCTCGAGAAGGACCTCCTCCTGGCGGGTGAAGTTGAAGGACACGGGGATTGCCGCCTGGAGCTCCTGGAAATCACGGACCAGGAAGACGCCCCGCTGTCCCTGGGAATCCAGAGGCTTGATCACCAGAGGATACTTGAGATGAATCTCTTCAGGGCGAATCTGTCTGCCGATGAACTGATAGGCCGCCGTAGGAATCTGATGCCGGGTGAATGTCAGTTTCATGCGCTTTTTATCGGTCAGATCAAGGGCCTTGTCATAGGTCAGAAAATTTCTCAGTCCTAGTTTTTCACCCACGTAGCCCATGGTCCGGACCGGCTGGTCCGTCCCCAGGGTGAAGAGGGCCTTCACCCCTTCTTCCCTGGCGACCTTGAGAACGCCTTCCTCATCGAAGGTGCTCACCAGGTGGCCCTTGTCAGCCAGGGCCTTGCCGGGGGAGTTTTCATAGTAGTCCGCCACCACCACGGTACAACCCCGTTGCTTGAGGGCCTTGATCAGATTGACCTGGCAGTGTCCTGCCCCTAGTACGAGTACTTTATCCACTTAATTCTCCTCAATGATCCTGTAGAGGGGCCTGCTGCTTTTCATCCCCCTCAAAGGACCGTAATGAATCAAAATCTTCAGGTAAAGGGCCAGCAATTTCTTGAAGCTGTAATTCGAATCCCCGTGCTTCCTTTGATGCTGTTGGTGATAAATCGTCTTGAGCCGGTGGGAATGGCGGATCATCAGGGCCGAAATGTAAACGAAGGCGGTTTCCTCGGCAATCATTTTGTCGACCAGAGCTCTTCTGATGCCGCGAAAGGAACTGATTCTCAGTCCCTTGTCCTTGGAAAAGAGCCGGTTGAAGAGACGATGGGTCATCCAGGACCCGAGTTTTCGATAACCGGAGTGGGGCTTCATTTCAGGAAAGGCGAAAACCCCTTCGTATTCCTCCAACAATGCCAGAATCATGGGGATATCCTCCGGGGCATGCTGCAGGTCATCATCCAGGGTGATGACCGCCTCTCCTGACGATTTCCGGAGACCGGCGAAAATGGCCGCCTGCTGCCCGTAATTCCGGTCAAAGAAGATGTACCGGATTTCCCCATGCCCCCCGGCCAGGGTCTTGATGAGCGCTCTTGACCCATCCGAACTTCCGTCATCCACCATGATGATTTCGAATGCCTCCCCTTCAAGGGTCTTCATCAGGCGGCGACTGAGCTCGGCAATGGATTTTTCACTGTTGTATACCGGTATTACCACAGAAACCTTCATACTTTTTCCTCTCTATGCTACAATATAGTTAAAAATATATCAATTAGGAGAATTTTATGATTATCTTGGACTGTCTTGGAGAAATATGCCCCGTTCCCGTTCTCAGACTCAAAAAAATTCTGGATACCCCCCTGAAGGAGGATATCCAATTGGTCACGGACCACAGTTGCGTGTTTGCTTCCCTAGAGACCCTCCTGCCCCTTTACGGTTTGACGTACACCGTCAACGAACCCCTCAGAGGCGTATGGGAAATTCTGATCTTCAGGGAAAATTAAGAAGAGCTAACAAAAGCTCTTCTTTCCTGTTTCCATAAAGGATTTGACGAATTCCATCAAGACTTCACTTTGATTGGCTTCTTTTTTGTAGACCAGATAGACGGGATATCTGATATCCATATCCGTGATTTTAATGGTTTTGAGCTGTTTGCGATACAGCTCTTTTTTTACGGAAATATAGGGCAGGAAGGAAAGGCCCACCCCCTGGCTCAGGGAGGATTTCACTGCTTCAGCCGTATCCATGTCAAAAAGGATATTGAGCTCTTCAAACTTGAAGCCGATGCTCATGAGGTGGGATCGAATGAACCGTTTCACCCTCAGATTGTCCTCAAGCATCACCAGTTGATAGGAAAACAGCTCCTTGACCGAGATTTTATCAGGAATGTCCATTTCAAAGGGGGCCACCAGAACGATATCATCGTAGCCGATCTCATAGCTGGTGAGATTCTTGTCCTGAGGTTCCCCGTAGATGAATCCCAGATCGCTGATGTTATTGAGGATGTTCTGCTCAATCATCCTTGAAGAATTGGATTTAAGAATATAGTTGTGGGCCATGTACTTCTTTTTCATATCATAGAGGGTACAGGGCAGGGCATAGGTGGCGATGGGCCAGCAGGCCTCAATATGAAGCTTCTGGGTATTGTTCTCGTAATTGCTGATCTCCTCCACCATCTTGTTGTAGGTGCGGATGATATTGTCGGAATATTTGAAAACGATATCACCAATCTGGGTCAGCTCCACTCCCTTGTTGCTGCGGATCAGCAATTGGTGTCCGAGACTCTCTTCAAGCTTCTGTATCTGTTGACTGAGAGCCGACTGGGATATATGGGAACTGCCGGCGACCTTGGAGATGCTTTTCGCCATGGCCACCTTGTAAAAATATGCGAAGCATTCAATATGCATTTCATCACTCCCGGTTGATTCGCTTATGAAAATTATATCATATTACAAAATTATATTCATTCTTGATATCAGTATTTATTATATTGTATCACAGAAATAGATGGTTAAAAATTTATCAACTGTGGTAAGATATACATGAAAAGATTGTTAATAATAAAACGAATAAAAGGGGTGAATTACTTGTCTGAAACAAATGCTACAAGTTCACTATCACAAAGAAGATCCGCCTCAAGGGACTCAGGCAGAACGAGAAAGCCCAAGAAAAACTTGATTCCCCATGGAATCGCGACCTTCGTTATCTATATTCTTCTCGGGGCCTGGCTGACTTCGAAGGAACCCAACTTAGGAATCATGTGGATGACCGGGATTGCTTTCGGCTTTTCTCTTCAGCGATCCAGATTCTGTTTCACAGCATCCATGCGAGACCCGCTATTGACCGGAGTCACCAGCGTTCTCAGAGCCGTTCTGGTTGCCCTGGCCATCACTTCCATCGGATTCTGGGCCATCAAATACGGCGCCTTCGTACAAGGTCTTCCCATTCCTGGAATGGGATACGTGGTACCCATCAGCTTCGCCACTGCCATTGGGGCCGTCGTATTCGGCATCGGCATGGTCATCGCCGGAGGCTGCGCTTCCGGAACCCTGATGCGGGTTGGTGAAGGATTCGTCATGCAGCTGCTCTCCCTGACCTTTTTCATTCTGGGCTCCCTGGTCGGTGCCCATGACATGGGTTGGTGGCAGGACAAGGTGATTTCCAAGGGAACCGCCGTCTTCCTGCCTGACTATCTCGGATGGTTCGGCGCATTATTCGCACAACTGGCTTTGATCGTGGTACTCTTCATCATCGCAGACAAATGGGAAGTCAAACATTCGGATGGCCAAAGCGGTCATTGAACAACATTAAAAGGAGGATTATAAAATGAAAGAAGTTGTATTGGATTGTTTCGGAGAGGCTTGTCCTGTTCCTTTGGTAAAGGCGGAAAAAGCAATGGTTGACCTGGAAATCGGGGATCTTCTGATCGTACAGATCGATCACTCCTGTGCCATGAAAAACGTTCCCGAGTGGGCAAGAGCCCAGGGCTACAATGTGGAGATTGAAGAAATTGAAGACGGTGAGTGGGAAGTATTCATCGAAAAAACCAAGTAATTCAAATAAAAATCAAGAGGAGGATCATAAAATGAAAGAAGTTGTATTGGATTGTTTCGGAGAGGCTTGTCCTGTTCCTTTGGTAAAAGCGGAAAAAGCAATGGTTGACCTGGAAATCGGGGATCTTCTGATCGTACAGATCGACCACTCCTGTGCCATGAAAAACGTTCCCGAGTGGGCAAGAGCCCAGGGCTACAATGTGGAGATTGAAGAAATTGAAGATGGAGAATGGGAAGTATTCATCGAAAAAACCAAGTAATTGAGGGAGGTCACAAAGTGAGTGCTAAAGTCTTTGATGATTTAAAGAGCAACAAGTATTACAAAATGTGGTTCAAGACCGCCTACCCTTATGTCGTTGGAGCTATTCTCTTGTCCGTCTTTCAAATTTTCACCCTGGCCTCGACAGGCAATCCCTGGGGGGTTTCCGGACCCCTGGCCAACTGGGGTGCCTGGATTTACGAAGCCTTCGGTGGCAGCGTGGACAAGTGGTACTATTTCAGCAGTGCAGGCGCCCAGGCGACTTTGGAGAAAGGCTTCCTGAATGATGGCGGATCCATCAGAAACGTCGGCGTCATCGCAGGAGCCCTTCTGGCGACTTTGATCGCATCAGAGTTCAAAATCAAAAAAATCAAAACCAAAAAACAGGTCATCGCCGCCATCCTTGGTGGATTCATGATGGGCTACGGTGCGAGACTGGGCTTTGGTTGCAATATCGGTGCTCTCTACAGCGGAATCGCCTCCTTCAGTCTTTCAGGTTGGGTCTTTGGCGTATTCCTCTTTATCGGAGCCTTTTTCGGAAGCAAACTGCTAGTCAAATACTTTATGTAGATGGAGGAGAAGCTATGCCTAGAGAAAAAAAAGTAGAACAATATGATGTCGTGATCATCGGTGGGGGTGCTGCCGGACTGACAGCCGGTATCTATTGCGGTCGTGCCCGACTCAACACCCTGCTGATTGAAAAAGCCCTGGTGGGTGGCCTTGCTACCTACACCAATGAAATTGAAAACTATCCCGGATTCCCCGAGGGTACCACGGGTCTCGGCCTGATGAAATTGTTCCAGGAGCAGGCTAAAAAGTTTGGCGTGAAATTCAAGGGAACCGATGTGCAGAAGGTGGAGCTGGACGGCGAAGTGAAACGGGTTGAAACCTTCAGAAACATTTTTGAAGCCAAGGTGGTCATCATCGCCGCCGGAGGGAGACCTCGTACCACGGGTGCCGAGAATGAGGACATTTTCCTTTATGACAAGGGTATCTCCTTCTGTGCCACCTGTGATGCCGCTGCCAATACCGACAAGGTGGTTGTCGTCATCGGATCAGGAGACGCCGCCATTGAAGAAGGCACCTTCCTCACCAAATTCGCTAAAAAAGTCATTGTTTCAGTCCTTCATGATGAAGGCATCATGGACTGCAATGAAATCGCCAAGGAAGCCGCCCTCAACAATCCGAAAATGGAGTTCGTGTGGAACAGTGTGGTCGAGCGCTTCGAGGGGGAAGATCATCTTTCCCGCGTCGTGCTCAAAAACATCAAAACCGACGAGCTGGTCCCCATCGAAGCGGATACCTGCTTTGAGTTCATCGGCTACCTGCCCAACACCGATATCTTCAAGGGCATCGTTGATATGACCGATCGCGGCTATGTCAATGTCACCCGAAACATGGAAACCAATATCCAGGGTGTTTTCGCCTGTGGTGATGTCACTGAAAAATACCTCAAGCAGGTGGCCACCGCTGTCGGTGATGGCGCCATCGCCGGTTTTGCTACTGAAAAATACATTGCCGAGAGTGAAATCTTCGAAGAGCAGATTCTCACGGAGAACCTCTCCGTATCCTACATCTACAATGCGATTGACGGCGATTCAAGAGCTTACCTGACCACCATGGAGCAACTGGATGACGAAGTCGATGCGAAAATCAATATCGTGGACGTCTACAAGTCCACAGGCATTGCCGATCGACTCGGCATCAAGGATTTCCCGGCAGTGGCCATCGTCAAAGATAAAAAAGTGGTTGAAGTGATCCAGGGACTACCCGCAAAGGAAGCCATCAAGGCCAAGCTTTAATACAAGCCAGCGACCGCCTTGAAAAGAAGAGGAGCAGGTTCATAAGAACCTGCTCCTGCTATTTTTTGGCTTTCATACAAGTATTGGTACAGAATTCCTCCTGCCCCCTGCACCTCGATTCATAGGAGCCGCAGGAGGGACACTGGTGGATCAGTTGCTCATAAGGGCCGGTGTAGATTGCACCACACGCCAGGCACTCGAACTGACAAAGATTCAGGGTGTAATTGCCCCCCTCGATCCGAATGGCCAGTCCTTCAATCAAGGCCTGGGCGATTTTTTTTCTGGCTTCATCAATGATCAGTTGGAAGGTCTGCCTTGAGATTCCCATCTTTTGTGCACAGTCTTCCTGGGAGAGCTCCTCGATATCCTTGAGCCGCATGGCCTCGAGTTCCTCGATTTTCAGATCGATTTCCTTGAGTTTGATGAAGGGAATTCCTGCCGGCTTGAAATGAGTGTAAACGGGCAGGTCCGCCACCCTTCTGGGCTTGGTCGGTCTTGACATTATTGATCCTCACATTCTCTGCAGGTGCCCTCGAAGACGATGTCGATGTTATCGACTTTTTTGTCATACCGTTTTTCAATTTCGTTTTTGATGTCGATCAGATTCACCACCAGATCCGTGTCGAAGTACTCTATGATTCTGCTGCAGTTCTTGCATTTGAAGTGGAAATGAACCCGCTTTCGGCTGAAGGTTTTCAATTCGAAGAATCGATCCCCGTTGATACTGATCTCAGAAATGATATCGTTTTTTTTGAGGACTTCAATATTCCTGTAGACCGTCGGCAGACTTATGCCTTCTTTCTTGACCGCATAATAAATATCCTCTGCCTTCAGATGCTTCTCTTCCTCAAGAAAACACTTTAGAATTTCTCTTCTTGAAAAAGTCAATTTATAATTCTTTTCTTTGAGAATCAGTTCGATTTCCGTCAAACGATCCATATTTTCACTTCCTCACTTTTCGTGATGATGTTCTCCTGCATGCATGTGCTCTTCACAAATCTCTTCCGACGACTCGAGTTCACCCTTGACATACTTGTTGATGACTTCAAGAATCTCCCCCTCGGCACCGACCACCACCTCTATGCCGCTCCTTCGGAACATTTCCTGGGCTGAAGCCCCCATACCTCCCGATATGATGACCTCGACCCCCTGGTCCTTCAAAAATTCCGGCAGATAACCGGGACGATGACCCGGATTCTCAAGATAGTGAAAATCCCCAACCAGTCCGTTTTCAAGTCGCAGTATTTCGAATCCCTTGCAATGTCCAAAGTGCTTTGAAACTTCGTTTCCTTCCTTCGCAATGGCAACAATCATGAATTAAACCCCCATTTCAGATTTTATTGAATCCCAAATCTTCTTGATTTCATCTCCTGCTATAGATTCATTATATACTACTAAGGGTTTAGACTCAAAGTTTGATTGATTCACCACGGGATCGTAGGGAATTTTTCCCAAAACCTTCAGTTCCTTCGACCGGCAGTACTCCTCGATTTGATCACTCATTGCCGGGTTGAGGTCAAATTTGTTGATGACCACGTAGCTCTTCACTCTGAAATGCCTGGCCACCTCGTAGATCCTCTTGAAATCCTCAAAACCCGACTGGGTCGGTTCCGTGACAATGATGCCGTATTCAACACCGGTGATGGAGGACATGACCGGACAGCCTATCCCCGGCGAACCGTCGATGATGATCAGCTTTTCTCTGGCATTTTCCAGTTCAAGAGAGGCCTTTCTGATCTCACTGATGAGTTTCCCCGAGCCGTCGGCTCCCGGGAAGAGATTGGCCCGGGACAGATAACTGTCATCCTTCAGGATCGTCATGATCATTTCTCCTGAATCTTCCTCTTCCAGCCTGATGGCATCCGCGGGACAGACCACCCGGCAGGCATTGCATCCCTCACAACTTCTCTCAATGACCTGGTAGGACTTCTCCCCCTGCTCAATGGCATCGAAGCGGCATACCGCCTGGCACCTGCCACAATTGATGCAGGCCTCAGGATCGATGATGGCTTTTTTTGAACCTGAAAAAGGTCGCTTGTCGACATCCCTTCCTTCAAACATCAAGTGGAGATTGGAAGCATCCACGTCACAATCCACCTTGATGGTGTCCCTTCCGGAAAGGTGGGCGAAGGATGAAACCAGGGTGGTTTTTCCAGTGCCCCCCTTGCCGCTAAGAATGACTAATTGCATGGTCGACCTCCTCTAAAACCTGTTTCTTGATGCCTTCAAAAATTTCCTTGATTGCCGGTTCCTCGATGAGGAGCTTTCCTTCAGAATAAATTTTCGCCGCAGCCTTGCTGAAGGGGATTTTTCCCAGAATCCTCAGATTTGAATCCTTGGCGTAGTCCTCGATCAAAGGGTCGTATTCATTCGATCGATTGATGATGATGCCCATGGGAATGTCCATTTCCTCCACCAATTCCACCGCCAGTTTCAAATCATGAAGGCCGAAAACCGATGGCTCCGTCACCATGATGGCATAATCCGCCCCATCCACCCCCTTGACCACATTACAGGAGGTTCCCGGCGAACAGTCCACGATATGGTCTCTTCCCTTGGGAATCCTTCGTTTGATCTCAGAAATGATCGGGCCGGCCATGGGTTCGTTCAGGGCCATTCTGCCGCTGAAAAAATCCGCTTTTTCATAGGTGCCCTCGAAGAGCACGCCGATTTTCCTGGGATACTCCGAGATGGCTTTCTCCGGACAGGCCAGGGAACAGGCGCCGCAGCCGTGACAAAGATCCTCAAAAACCAGAATTCGCTTCCCGGTGTTGACCAGGGCGTTGAACTGGCAGGTCTCGACACAGATATTGCACAAGGTGCATCGGTCCTGGTCGATGACCGGGGTCATGATGTTCACGTCGGACTCTTTCAAGTCCCGGGGCTTCAAAAATATATGACCGTTGGGTTCCTCCACGTCAAAATCCACGTAGTCGATTCCCATGGCATAGGCAAGGTTGGTGGACACCGTGGTCTTTCCGGTGCCACCCTTTCCGCTGAGTACTGCAATTTTCACTATGATCTCCCTCTTGTCTTTACCTCTTCCCCCGGGGTAAGCAGTTCCTGTAGTTTTTCTTCCTTGAAGGCCGCAACCATTTCTTCAAGAGTTCCTGAATAATTCTGATACCCTCTGATTCCGGCATCTCTGAGGACCATGAAGGCCTTGGGGCCAAGACTGCCGGTGATTACAACCTCGGCACCGGCATCGATGACAATCTGGGAAGCCTTCACTCCGGCACCGGAATTTTCATATTGACCGGGATTGTTGATCACGCTGTAGGTTTGTGCCGCATCATCGTACAGGATGAAATACTCCGCACGACCGAATCTTTCATCAACGGGAGAAGATGATTCTTTGCCTTTGGCCGTCAAAACAATTTTCATTATTTGATACCTCCAATGATTTCCAGAACCTTGTCTGAAAAAATTTCTTTGAATTCCGGATTCGTTGAAGGATACTCTTCAATTCTTCCGCTATCGGTCAATCTTACCAGTTCGGGGTCGATGGGCAGTTGTCCCATCAGGGTCAGGCCCATTTCTTCAGCAGCACTTTGAACCTTGCCTTCTCCGAAGATATTGTACTTGATCCCCGAGTCAGGACATTTGAAGTAAGCCATGTTCTCGACGATGCCCAGCACCGGAATCCTCATGGTTTTGGACATGTTCACCGATTTCTTCACGATCAGCCTTACCAGGTCCTGGGGTGATGTGACGATCATGATGCCGTTGAGGGGAATGGACTGCATGATGGTCAGGGGAACATCTCCGGTTCCCGGCGGCAGATCGATGACCAGGTAGTCCAGCTCTCCCCATTCAACCTCGGTGAAAAACTGCTTGATGGTCTGGGTGATCAAGGGGGCTCTCCAGATGACAGCCGCTTCTTCATCCTCAAGAATCACGTTGATGGAAATGACCTTGATGCCCTTGAGGGCGGTTTCAATGGGACGGATTCCCTTGTCGGAGTAACTGCTGCGCTGGCCGTCGAGGCCAAAAATCTTTGGAATGCTCGGCCCCGTGATATCAGCATCCAGAATCCCGACACTGAATCCCTGGTCTCTCAGAGCGATGGCGGTCAGAGCCGCCACGGATGATTTTCCGACACCGCCTTTCCCACTCATCACAGCTATGATATGATTAATCTTGGAATGCTTGTTGGGTTTTTCTTTCAAGGGTACGTTTTTAGTTGGTAATTCGACTGTCATTGTTTTTCCTCCTTATTGGCATATGCTATTAAAATTATACTCCTTGCATGGAACGTGTCAATCCTTTCATTTGTTTTGCTCCAAATGTTAAACATTCTCACGTATCTCAATCCAATCAACCGAGGTGACTTATGAAAAAAGTGAATATCTATACCGACGGCGGTTGCTCGAACAATCAGTCGAAGGAGAATTTCGGCGGCTGGGGAGCCATCCTGGAATTCAACGGCCAGGAGCGGGAACTCTATGGCTCTCAAAAAAACACCACCAACAACCGGATGGAAATGACCGCTCTGATTGAAGCCCTGGAAGCCCTCAAGGAAAAAGACCTGGAAGTCGACATCTATTCGGACAGTTCATATCTGGTGGAGTGCTTCAACAAGGGCTGGTACAAAAAATGGCAAAAGAACCACTGGATGACCGCGGGAAAAAAACCCGTTGAAAACCAGGACCTATGGAAGCGGCTGATCCGGGATGTCGAATCCTTCAGCAAGGTCAGCTTTCATCGGGTCAAGGGACACTTGAAAAAGGACTCGGAGTCCGACATGAAAAAATGGTTCGAAAAATACAACGCCTACAACCCACCGGTCAGCTATGCCCGCTTCAAGGAGATCTCCACCTACAACCACCGGGTGGACGCCCTGGCCAACAGGGGCATCGATGAAATCAAGGGGCAGTGACAGGGTCCCTGTCCAAAAAAAGGCCCCGATCAAATGATCGGAGCCTTCTCTTTGAAATATACTCCTATTGTTCAGGAATCCAGCTCATGACAAGCTCTTCGTTTTCGGCCATCCAGGCCCGGGCGGTTTCAAGCTCGTCGGCGTCACCGGCATCAGCAAAGGCACCCATCAGGTCACCCAGTTGCTGGGAATCAAGGTAGAAGTTCTTGAGGAACTGAGCCACCTCCGGCATTTCTTCTTCGAGTCCGACACGGGCGATGGTGTGAATGTTCTCGATATCCCCGAAGACTCCCTTGGAATCCTCCAGGAATTTGAGGTCATATCGGGCGAATTTCCAGTGGGGTGCCCATCCGGTGACCACAATGGCTTCTTCCCGCTCGATGGCCTTGTCCAGGGAGGCCGTCATGGTGGGACCGCTTCCCGGAATCAGTTCCAGATCAAGGCCGTACTCGGCAATGGCCGTCTCGGCAGCCCCCATGATTCCCGCACCGGAGTCGATCCCGATGATCTGACCTTCAAGATCCGCCACCACGTCATTGAGTTCTTCAATGGTATCGATATCCATATAGGCCGGAACCACCAGGCCGATTCGAGCCCCTTCATTGTTGTAGCCGAGGTCTACCAGGTCCTCGCCGAATTCCTCCATATAACTCTCATGGGTGACGGGCAACCAGCCGTCCATGAAGGCATCGGTGCCGCCGTTGGCGACGGAGGTGAAGATCGGTGCCACATCAGCCATGGTGGCCTCAACCTCGTAGCCCATGTGATCCTCTAGAATGGCTTCAGCCAGAAAGGTCATGGCAACCCCTTCAGCCCAGTTGACATAGCCCAGGGCGACTTCCTTGGGCGCCTCGGCAGGTTCCTCCGAAGGTGCAGGTTCCTCCGAAGGTGCAGGTTCCTCCTGAGCACAGCCCGTTAACAGTACTCCTCCCAGCAACAGTACCAGGATCAGAATGGTTGACATCATTAAATTTTTCTTCATGGTCTCATCTCCTTTGAATTTTTATTTATTTCAGGGACCTCAGGGGACCCTCCCCTTCGTTCCCCAAGCAAACTATTTCGTACTTGACGTTCCCAGGGCCTGGGTGATGCGGTCGAGTATCATGGCAAGAATGACCACGGCGACACCGCCTTCAAAGCCTTTGCCGATCTGCATCTGGGTGACGCCCTTCAGAACCTCTTCACCAAGTCCCCTGGCACCGATCATGGCGGATATCACCACCATGGACAGGGCCAGCATGATGGTTTGATTGACCCCGGCCAGTATGGTGGGGGTGGCCAGGGGCAACTGCACCTTCAAGAGGAGCTGCTTGGAGGTGGAACCGAAGGATTTTGAAGCCTCCACCACCTCCTTGGGCACTTGTCTGATTCCCAGATTGGTGAGTCTTACCACGGGGGGCATGGCGAAAATAATCGTGGAAAAAGCCCCCGGCACCTTCCCGAGATCAAAGAAAATCACGGCTGGAATCAGATAGACAAAGGCGGGCATGGTCTGCATGAAGTCCAGAATCGGCCGCATGGTCCGATCGACCCCATCCTTTCTGGCCATCCAGATTCCCATGGGAATGCCGATGACCAGGGCGATCACCGTGGCGGTGAATACCAGGGCCAGGGATTCCATGGTCTTGTCCCAGAGATTCAAGTTGTCGATGAGCAGGAGTCCCAGAAGGGTGAAAATGGCAACCCGGCGCTTGGCCACCTTCCAGGCGATCAATGAAATGATTGCAATCATGACCAGGGAAGGCACGGACAGCAGGGCGGTTTCAAAGCCGCCGATGACCCAGAGAATTCCGCTTTTGATGCCTTCGAATACCGGTTCAAAATTGTCCATCAGCCAGTCAATGAACATTTCGAAATAATCTCCGATTGGAATTTTATTCATCTGAATCCTCCTCTCCCAGAATGCCGGCCAGCACAGAAACCCTGACGATGATTCCAATCAGTCGATTGTCTTCACTGGTGACGGCTATCGGGTATTTGGTGTTGATCGCCGTGGGCAGCAGGTCGATGATGGGGGTTTCAGGGGAGGTCCTGTGGACCTCGTCTATGATGATGGACTCGATGCTGTGAATCTCCTGCTTCAGCAATTCCAGGGCATCGTCAATGGTGATGATACCCTGCAGCCGCCGATCCTTGTCCACCACGAAGATGCTTGAAATCCCCGATTCCTTCATCTTTCTCACCGCCACCCGGGTGCCGTCCTTGGAGGAAACAATGGCATCAGGCTTTTTCATGATGGAGGAAGCCGCCACCACCTTCACCCGGTTGACATCCTGGAGGAACTCTTTGACATAGGCATCCGCAGGCTTGTTGAGAATCTCCTCCGGGGTACCGATCTGCACCACCACCCCGTCCTTCATGATGGCGATGCGGTCACCGATTTTCAAGGCTTCATCCAGGTCGTGGGTAATGAAGATGATGGTCTTTTTCATGTTGGCCTGCAGGGTCAGTAGTTCATCCTGCATTTCCTTTCGAATCAGGGGATCAAGGGCGCTGAAGGCTTCATCCATCAATAGAATGTCCGCATCCGTCGCCAGGGCCCGGGCCAGACCGACCCGCTGTTGCATGCCGCCGCTGAGCTGGGTGGGCATGGACTCCTCATATCCCTTGAGGCCGACCGCTTCAAGGGATTCAAAGGCCTTGTCCCGCCTGTCCTCGAGAGGCATGTTCTGGACCTCCAGCCCATAGGCCACATTGTTCCAGATATTGCGATGGGGAAAGAGGGCGAAATGCTGGAATACCATGGCCACCTTCTTCCTTCTGATTTCCAGAAGGGTTTCCTTGGAGCAACCGACGATATTCTGGCCATCGATGAGAATCTCTCCCGCCGTCGGTTCTATCAGCCGGTTCAGGCACCGGATCAGGGTGGACTTGCCACTGCCGGAGAGTCCCATCACGACGAAGGTTTCACCTTCTTCAACCTCAAAGCTGACATTGTTCACCCCGATGCCATGACCCGTCTTTTCAAGGAGTTCCTCTTTTGAGATTCCTTCCTTGACCAGGGCCAGGGGTTTTTTGGGATGGTTGCCGTAGATCATGTACAGATTTTTTACGGAAACTTTGCTCATATGACTTACACCACCTTCACTTAAATTTCGACAAGTACAATTTTCTAAAAAAAATCTAACTCTAAAAAAAATAGAGTTAGAATGTCTTTCAGTTGATGATCAAATCAACTTTTTTCAATACGATTATTGAAAGCACATGTCCTGAAAATAAAGGGATCAGAACCTATGCAGACTCCAGTTCTAAAAGCATTTTTCAATTGTGATTTCATCCTTGGAAAAGCTGCGAAAGGAATACTCCTCGACAATCTACTTCATGTTTTTATAAAATTTTCCTACCAACTCATTGTACTAAAAAAGAACCGCCGTGTCAAACCAGGCCCAAAAAGAGAAAGACCGTTGACTCCTGAAGCCTCAACCGGCCTTCTCCAGATAATTTCTTTTCTAGTAGTTGGATTCCTTCAAGCCAAACTGGTCCTGCTTCTGCAGACAGGAGGGACAGACAGCCGGCGCCTCCGGTCCTTCATGCACATAACCGCAGAGCTCGCATTTCCATCGAACAGCGGAATCTCTTTTGAAGACCTTGCCCTCCTTTATGTTCTGGGCCAGTTTCAAATACCTCTTCTCATGCTCCACCTCGACCTTGGCGATCATGAGCCATGCGGAAGCGATTTCTGAAAAGCCCTCTTCCTTGGCCACCTTGGCAAAGGCGGGATACAGATCCGTATGCTCTTCGTTCTCTCCCGCAGCCGCCTCAAGGAGGTTCTCCAGGGTCGTTCCCACTTTTCCGGCGGGATAGGCGGCTTCGATGGTCACCATTCCTCCTTCAAGGTATCCGAAAAATCTCGCGGCATGTACCCTCTCATTGTCGGCGGTTTCTTCAAAAAAACTGGCAATCTGCTCATAGCCTTCCTCCCTGGCCTTTTCGGCAAACATCACATACCGCTGCCGGGCCTGGGATTCCCCTGCAAAGGATTTCAACAGGTTTTGTTCTGTAACTGTACCTTTAATACTCTTCATTGACCGTACTCCCCTCATTCAGTTCATTCATTCAAGCCTCCACGGGAGGTTGAAAGGTCCTGGATTTAAATTCACGGTCAAGCATCAAAATCCCGTGTTTGTTTTCACCTAAAAACTTGATCTGCTCGAGGATCTCTGAAGCGGCTGCCTCCTCCTCGACCTGCTCGCCCACATACCACTGCAGGAAATTGCCAGAGGCGTAGTCTTTTTCATCAGCGGCGATGCTGACCAGTTCATTGATCTTGGCGGTGATGTGCTGCTCGTGTTTATAAGTCTCTTCAAAAACCGTCACAATGTCCGGCCAGTTCTTTTCCGGCTTTTCGATGGCCAGCAGTTCGACCCGGCCACCTCTTTCACTCAGATAGTCAAAGAATTTCATGGCATGGAACTGTTCTTCCTGGGCCTGGATTCTCATCCAGTTGGCAAAACCCGTCAGACTCATGTCCTCAAAAAATGCGGACATGGACAGGTACAAGTAGGATGAAAAGAGTTCTTCGTTGATTTGGGCATTGATGGCCTCTTGCATTTTTTGACTGATCATGGAATCCTCCTCTTTTTGATTAGGCTTCGTTTTTCCACAAACCGTGGATATTGCAGAACTCTCGTGCCGTGACCTTTTGGGCATCGGTCTTGAAAATCGCCACCGGTTCTTGTTCCGGCTTGAGGTAGGCGGTCAGCACCTCGTCCTGATCAGTGATCAGCTGAATCCACTGAATATAGTGAGCTTCCGTCATGGGATGGATGGTGGAACCTACGGTAACCTTGTATCCGCCATCGATTTTTTCTATCAGGGGAACATGCTTCTCAGTGGTCTGGTCCGCGTTTTGTTCCTCCAAAAGTGTCATTTCCTGTCCACAGCAAACCAGAGGATATTCGGTACCCTCGTGGACCTGGACAATGTTTCCGCATTTTTCACATTTGTAGACTTCCAATCTTTTTGGCATATCAACACTCCTAATTTTTTTTCCGGCTGCAGTCGGCACAGGTTCCCCTAAAGAAAAGGTCCTTCTGAGAGATGACAAAACCCTCAGGAAGGTCAGTCTTGAGGTCGCCTTCGAGAATCTCGAAATCAAAAACCCTGCCACAGACCTCACATTTGAAATGCCCGTGGTCCTCGATATTCACATCATATCGATTCTCCGTACCTTCAATGGTCACCAGGTGAACAATACCCTTTTCCATAAAGAGGTTAAGGGTATTGTAGACAGTGGTTTTGGACAAGGTCGGGATTTCCTGGATCAATTCACGGTAAATATCATCAACCTTCGGATGTTCTTTTGAATTCAACAGATATTCAAAAATTCGAATCCTCTGAAAAGATGGTTTTATTCCATTGGATTTCAAATAATCACCGACATTGTCAATTGTCTTTTTATTCATAAAAGAACATCCTTTCAACCTACTCTACGAGCTCGAACATATCCTTTCCAACGCCGCATACGGGGCAGACCCAGTCCTCGGGAATGTCTTCAAACGCCGTACCCGGTGCAATGCCGCCATCGATATCTCCCAATTCAGGGTCATACACATACTGACAAGCCGTACAAACATATTTCATTTTCTATTCCTCCTTTGATTAACCTTCATAGGGTTCGAACAAATCTTTGCTGACGCCACATACCGGACAAATCCAATCCTCCGGGATGTCTTCGAAGGCCGTACCCGGTGCGATACCGCCATCTTCATCACCGATTTCGGGATCATAGATGTAGCTGCAGGCCGTACAGATATACTTTTGCATTGTTTTCACCTCACTTTTAGATTGATGTACTTGTATGATACCCATGTAGATAAAAAATAATGAAAAATTTCATTCCAAAGTTGTACTAATTACATTTATTTTATCATTCTTCTTGAAAAAGGTCAATTCATTGCGGGTCTTGCTCTTTCCCCTCGCATGGGTGGTCAAGAGTTTTTCCGGCAAGAGAATCAAAAGCCCGGGACTTTGACACTTGTGGCATAAAAAAAATCACTGTAAGCCTCTCAGAGGCTTATTTTTTTGTCAAATTTTTCATATTCTTATTGCGTGATATGGAAGGAAAAGAGCTAGTGCATGCATTCATAAACAGCGAGAAGAGCCATGATGAAATCCTGGCTTTTATGAACGGGAAAAATAGGGATCATGAATGAGAATTACACTAGAGAGTTAATTTTCTCAGGAAGTTCACAATTAATGAATCCATATCATGATGGGTCAGTTGTAACTACAGGTTTTATGACATCTTACTTGACGATCACCGGTAGCCTGATTGTAGTGATCAAGGCACTTGGTGGGTTTGTCAATATTTCAAACAAACGGAGCGAAAATGAAAATCGCTCCAAATGTTGATTCGATTCTTGCTTAATTTTGGTATTTGATGTATACTGATATAAATCAAACAAACGGAGCGAAAATGAAAATTGCTCCAAATGTTGGTTTCAGGAAAAGAGGGTTGCTTGAGATGAATGACAAATTAAGAGCTGAAGAAATAAAAAATGTCTTTGGCAATAAACCGTTCACTAGTGATGATCTGTATCATTTTTACCAAAAATACGATCCAAACTTAAAGAAGAATACATTCCGATGGCGTGTCTATGCATTAAAAAATGATGGGGTCATTCACACATTAAAGCGAGGAGTCTATGCAACCAAAAGCAAGAAAGACTTCGAACCTACTGTGAGCAAAAAGCTTAAAAATCTGTTTTTAAAAGTTCAAAATCAATTCCCCTATGTTGACATGTGCATATGGGAGACTTCCTGGCTAAATAATCTTATGGTTCATCAAGCATTTTCTAGTAGTGTTATAGTGGAAGTTGATAAAGACGCCGCTTCAGCAGTTTTTGCTTTTCTGCAAGAATCACAAAAAAATGTTTTCTTAAATCCAGGGAAACATGAAGTGGCGCATTATATCAGTGCTGGGCAAACGAGCATCATCATTAAGAACCTGACAGTAACTTCTCCGCTACAAGAAATTCAAAACATCATTGTGCCAACTGTTGAAAAAATCATGGTTGATCTATTTGTAGACGATGAACTGTTTGTCACTTATCAAGGAGCAGAGCTTAAGAGTATTTACCAGGAGCTTTTTAATACTTATAATGTCAACCAGTCAACATTAAAGCAGTATGCACACAAGAGGCATATAAAAAATAAACTAATCTCTTTCTTAAAAGAGGAAACGAGCATTGATGAAGATGAACTATTAATATGAGGTGATTTGATGATACACGAGACGACATACACAAAAGAATGGATTGTGAAAAAGAGCACTGATTACAAAAGAGGTAAGAAGAAAGCGGATCCAACACTTATCGAAAAAGTAACTAAAGCTTTTCATCTGTTAGAAGAACTAGCAAAAACAGATTTGGAATTTATTTTCAAAGGGGGAACCTCGCTACTCCTTCTTCTTAATCAGATGCACAGATTCTCGATAGACATCGACATTATTATTGAGAAGCAAAAGCATGAAGTCGACATGGACAACATTCTTACTGAAATTATTGAAAAGAGCGGTATCTTCACCCATTTTGAAGAGAGTGTAAGAAGTGGAAATAACGAAGTCCCAAAAGCCCACTATAAAGCATTCTACACATCGTCACTTAATGAAGATGAGAACTACATCCTTTTGGATATTCTATACGAAAAAAGCCATTATGTAGATGTGATTGAGAAGACCATAAACTGTAGTTTTATAGAATACTCTGAACCATCAGTCCAGGTTCATGTGCCGAGCGTGGATTGTATTTTAGGTGATAAATTGACAGCTTATGCACCAAATACTACAGGTATCCCTTACGGAAAGAGTAAAGAGTTGGAAATCATCAAACAGCTCTTTGACGTAGGTAACTTGTTTGATGAAATGAATGATGTCAATACAGTGAGCCAGACATTCAAACAGATGGCACAGCAGGAACTAATCTATCGTGAACGAGATGAGGAGTTATCGTATAGAGACGTTCTTGAAGATATTTTTGAAACCTCTAGAATTTTAAGTGAAAGAGGTCGGATCGAAAAAGGCGTTTATGATCAGTTACAGCTGGGAGTCAATAGGATAAAGGATTACATTTTCTCTAGAAACTATATAGTAGAGAGCGCAATTAACAGTGCATCCAAAGCCGCGTACCTATCACTTTTAATAAAACACGAAATTGCAGATGTTGAGAAGTTTGATCCAAAAGTAGATTTGAGAGAGCTAGTGATAGAACATCCTGATTTCACGAAATTCAAAATAATCATGAAATTTGATCCTGAAGCGTATTTTTATTGGTACAAGAGCATCGAGATACTCAGTCAGAAAACTGCAGAAGAAACTTCATAGATTCAGATTGCAATAGTTCACCATTCATAGGGTGGGCTATTCTATTTTCAACCTATCAAATAACCCACCAATAAAGTCTCTAGCATCGGAAAACTCTGGACTGAGACGGTATATTGGTGGGTTGTTTTCATTTTTGAACTCAAAATGGCAAAATCGCTTTTCTGGTGTATTTGTCAACCCAAATTTGGTCCACTCGATCAGTTGAAAAATGGTCCACCTTATTCTTGATTCTTAAGCCAAGAGATTGTTTCCTCAAAGCGATGACTCATCTCTCTAGAGATATCCAGAATATGTGCTTTGTGAGCCAACCGGTCAACTAGTGTGCCTGTCAGGACCGTATCATTGAAGATTTCATTCCATCGATCAAAGGTTAGATTTGATGTGATGATGATGCTTCCCTTATCCTTTCTGTTGGATAAGAGATTGAAGAGAACTTCCGGCTCCTGAAGACCGATTTCAGGGCCAGACCCGTCTATCTGAGCCGGGATGACCGCATCAAGGCCCACTTCACGACCTGTTTTTTGGCCCTGGTGCTCTACCGGTACCTGGAGAAACAACTCAGTGAAGCCATCACCAACTCGCAGATCATCACACAACTCAGGGAAATGAACTTCTACCACGTTCCCGCTGAAGGCTATGTGCCGACCTACACCAGAACCGATTTCACTGACGCCCTGCACCAGTCCTTCGGGTTCAATACCGACTATGAGATTGTCAGCACAAAAAACAGGCAAAAAATATTCAAACAGACGAAGCTGAGTAAAAAGGTACGCAAAAAACAAGGCCCTTAAAAAGCTCTGGACAGCTTGATTGCAAGGGGTTCAGAGCTTCTGTCGTCTTACAAGTGTCAAACGCGGGATTTTATCATCCTTCTTGAAAAAGGTCAATTCATTGACGGGTCTTGCTCTTTCCCCTCGCATGGGTGGTCAAGAGTTTTTCCGGCAAGAGAATCAAAAGACCCTCGACCTGGCAAGGTCGAGGGTCTTTCTTTTGACACAATTAATTCGCCGCCATGAACTGGGCCATGATCTGGCCCTCGTCCAAGGGCCCCACGATACTGGCACTGACGATGCCCTCAGGGTCGATGAAAACACTCAGAGGAATCGTACGGGCCCCGTATTTCAGGGCCACTTCACTCTCCGCATCGATCAGATTGGTGAATTGAGCCTGCTTTTCTTGGATTTTCATCACGGCATCGTCGGAATTCTTCTCCGCCTCCATGAGGTTGACGCCGAGAATCACGTAGCGGCCGGCATCAAGATCGGGATACATTTCGCTCATGACCTTCATCTGTTCTCCGCAGTAGGGACACCAGGAAGCCCAGAAAAAGAGCATGACGGATTTTCCCCGGTAGTCGGAAAGTCTGACAGAATTCCCCTCAAAATCCTCAAGGATGAAATCATAGGCCCTCATCCCCGGAAATGCGCCTTCCTCGACGGTTTCCACTTCCTCCCCCCGGGTCTCTTCTTCCGAATGATTGACCGCCGGTGCCTCCTCGATGTCCTGGACTTCACTGCAACCCGCCAAAATGCTTCCCATGATGATGATCATGAAAAAACCAATCCATCTTTTTTTCAATCAATATCCTCCTATACAAAGGGAGCGGACAGCCCTCGTCCGCACCCTCAAAAAATCTCTCTATCTATCTTTTATCTACTCCGCTTCACCGGCTTCGGTGAATTCGGCTTTTTCATAAACGCGACCACCGCAACTGCTGAGGTCGGATCCCTCCTGGCAGAATTCGATGGAATAGCTTTGATAGCCACCGGCAAGGTTGTAGACCTGATTGAAGCCATTCTGCATCAGGATCCTGCTGGCCACATAGCCGGAAACTCCCATGATGCAGTAAACGATGATTTTCTTGGAAGCGTCGAGCTCGCCCAGTCGATCCCTCAACACGCCGAGGGGAATATTCACAGAGCCGGCGATTTTCCCTCTTGCCGCCACCTCTTCAGGACCCCTGACATCCAGGAAGATGGTGTTTTCCATATCCTGGTCCATCACCTCGTCGGCGAAGACCAGATCGATCATGCCTTCAAGAATATTTTCGCCGAAGAAACCTACAAAGTTCACAGGATCCTTGGCACCGTTGTAGGGAGGTGCATAAGCCAGTTCAAGTTCCTTGAGATCATAGACCGTCGCACCGAAACGGATGGCGGTGGCGATGATATCGATGCGCTTGTCCACACCTTCTCCGCCGATACCCTGGGCTCCGAGAATCTTGCCTGCTTTGTCGAATAGCACCTTCAGAGTCATAGCCTCTGCACCGGGATAGTAATCCACGTGGTGCTTGGGATGCAGGACCATCTTCAGATAATCTTTTCTGAGTTCCAGGCCGTTGCGCTTGAGCATTTTTTCATTGTGACCCGTCGAAGCCACGGAAATATCAAAAACCTTGGCAATGGAGGTTCCCTGAGTCCCCTTGTATTTTTCCTTCTTGTCGCCAAGAATGTTGTTGGCTGCGATTCTGCCCTGCTTGTTGGCAGGTCCCGCCAGAGGAACGGCGGTTTTGGTCTTGGTGATGTAGTCCACCACCTCGATGGCGTCTCCGATGGCGTAGATGTTCTCATCACTGGTCATCATGTAATCATCCACCACGATATGTCCTCTGGGTCCCACCTCGAGACCGGCGGCCTTTGCCAGTTCCGTCTGGGGTCTGACGCCGATGGACAGCATGACCATGTCCGCCTTGACCTTGTTGCCGCTTTTGAGGACCACGGCTGTCTGCTTGCCTTCATTTTCAAAATGATCGACCCCGTCACCCAGTACCAGATTGACCCCGTGGTCCTTGAGATGCTGGTGAACGATCTGAGCCATGTCAAAGTCAATTGGCGCCATGACCTGGTCGAGCATTTCCACGATGGTCACATTGATGCCGAGTTCTCTGAAGTTTTCCGCCATTTCGATGCCAATGAATCCACCGCCGATGACGGCAACCTCCTTGATATCGTTCTCCATCACATAGCTTTTGATCTGATCCACATCCGGAATCGTCCAGAGGGTGAAAATATTGGGGGCGTCGATTCCTGGAATCGGTGGTTTCAGCGGTACCGAGCCCGGTGAAAGCAGCAGGGTGTCGTAGCTTTCCTCATAGCTGTCGCCGGTTTTCAGATTCTTGACCTCGACGAGCTTTTGTTCCCTGTCGATTCGGGTGACCTCATTGAAGGTCCTGACTGAAACGTTGAATCGACTTTCCATCGCTTCCGGGGTCTGTACCAGCAAGGACTCCCTATCCTCGATGGTCCCACCCACATAATAAGGTAAACCGCAGTTCGCAAAGGAAATGAATTCACCCTTTTCCATCATGATGATCTCGGCATGATCATCGACTCTTCTGAGACGGGCTACTGCTGTGGCACCACCCGCAACACCGCCTACGACGATTACTTTCTTTGACATGACATCCTCCTCAAATTTGATCAGAAATTAATTCTGTCACTGGACGGCCCGAAGGGACTGGTCATCATCAGCGATTGCTTGGAAGTTCTTCGCTACCCATTATATCTTATTGAAGTGGCACTTATCAACCTCAATCCAGTGATTGCAAGGGATTGAGAATTGTTTAACAAGCGCGATTCTAAAAAAAAGGACCTCAAAGGGTCCGAAACCCCTTTAAAATCCTCTTTTCAAGTCTTGTGCTTCAATCATCAACCCAAAAATATTTTCAGATCACTTTCAACATCCGTGATGCCTGCAATCCCGAAATTCTCTACCAACACATCGACCACGTTCGGGGAAAGGAAGGCGGGCAGGGTCGGCCCGAGGTGGATATCCTTGACACCCAGACTGAGCAGGGCCAGGAGAACGATCACTGCTTTCTGCTCATACCAGGCGATATTGTAGGAAATCGGCAGCTCGTTGATATCATTGAGCTCGAAGATTTCCTTGAGCTTGAGGGCGATGACCGCCAGAGAATAGGAATCGTTGCACTGGCCTGCATCAAGCACCCTGGGAATACCGCCGATGTCCCCGAGATCAAGCTTGTTGTATCGGTATTTCGCACAGCCGGCGGTTAGAATGACGGTGTCCTTGGGCAACGCCCGGGCAAACTGGGTATAGTAGTCCCTGGACTTCATCCGGCCATCACAGCCGGCCATGACGAAGAACTGCTTGATGGCACCGGTTTTGACGGCATCCACGATTTTGTCGGCAAGTTTCACCACTTGATCATGGGCGAAGCCGCCCGTGATGGTCCCCTTTTCAATTTCGACGGGGGACTGGGATATTTTCGCCTGCTCGATGATCACGCTGAAGTCCTTGTAACCCTTTTCATCCGCCTCGATGTGGGGCACGCCGGGATATCCGGCAGAGCCCGTGGTGTAGATCCGGTCCTTGTAGCTGTCCTTCACCGGCACGATGCAGTTGGTGGTCATCAATATGGGACCCTTGAAGGTATCGAATTCCTTGTCCTGCTGCCACCAGGCATTCCCGTAATTGCCGACAAAGTGTTCATACTGCTTGAACCTGGGATAGTAGTTGGCGGGAAGCATTTCACTGTGGGTGTAGATGTGGATGCCCTGGTCCTTGGTCTGCTCCAGCAGCATTTCAAAGTCCTTGAGATCATGGCCGCTGACCAGAATACCCGGAAGATTCTTGACGCCGATGTTCACCTGGGTGATCTCCGGGCTGCCATAAGCCCGGGTATTGGCCTTGTCAAGGAGGGCCATGACCTTCACACCGCATTCGCCGGTTTTCAAGGTGTGCCCGATCAGATCTTCCACTGAAACGTCATCGAGGAGCAGGGACAGGGTGTCTTGAATGAAATGGTCCACCTCTTCGTCGATCTCATGGAGGTTGTAGGCGTGTTCGCCGTAGGCGGCGATTCCCTTCAGCCCGTAGGTGATGAGTTCCTTGAGGGACCGGACGTCCTCATCCTCGATGGAAAGCACTCCGATGGTCCCGGCTTTTGCCTCCATGGCCTTGACATCCCTGGAAATCCAGGTCACGGCATCAGGCATCCCCTCATCACCGAGCTGGAGTTCCTTCTTGAGAGCCTCCCTCAAATCCAGGGTCGTATTGATTTTTTTGACAATCGCCTCTTTATCGAAGTTGGCATTGGTGATGGTGGTGAAGAGGTTGTCCTTGAGAGCGATGGCTATTCTCGGATGCTTGACCTGGTTCTTCTCGGCGATGACGTTCACCCTGGCCAGTCCCTTGGATAAATAAATCAACAAGTCTTGAAGATTTGCCACATCCGAGGGCTTGCCGCAGACACCCCTGACCGTACACCCCTGATTCCTGGCAGTCTCTTGACACTGATAACAAAACATACTCATTTCATTTCCTCCTTAAATTTTACCTTTCAATCAAGTATACTGAATATGTAAGGTCGATTGATGTAACAACTGTTACTATTTTAAGGAGGTTTCATGATTGCCATCCTGGAAAAGTCCCTGCTCTTCAGGGGATTGAACCAATCCCAGATCAAACACCTGCTGGGTTTCATAGATACCCAGATTCAAGAATATCAAAAGAACTCTCTGGTTTTTGTCGAAGAAGAGGTCTGTGACAGCATCGCCATCATTTTAAAAGGTGCTGTTGAACTGCAGACGATCTTTCCCAGCGGCAAGGTGATCACCCACATGGAACTGGGGGTCGCCGAGGTTTTTGCCGAGGCCATGATTTTTTCCACCCACAACCAGTTTCCGGTGACGGTCCAGACCAAGACTCCCACCACCCTGCTCCTCATCAAAAAGGACAAGCTTATCCACGGACTCCTCCACCATCCCATTCTTCTGGAGAATTTCCTGATGCTGCTCTCCAACAAACTCTACCAGATGAATGCCAAAGTCAAGATTCTGTCCCTGAGCACCCTACGGAAAAAAATCGCCATGTATCTCATGGAGGAATCAAAGCAGAAAAAATCCACCAGCTTTGAAATTTCCCTCAACCGCAAAAGGCTCTCAGAACACCTTGCGGTGGAAAGGCCCTCCCTCTCCAGGGAGCTGAACCACATGAAGAAACTCGGCATGATTGATTTTGACCAGTCCCGATTTACCATCGTCGACCTCGAGGCCCTGGAAGACGAACTTTTCATTTGAACCTCTCATGACTGAGGCCACAAGGGTTCTGGCAACAAAGCATAAAAAACCCCCTTCTCATTGAGAAGGGGGTTCATTATTGACTAGGCCAGCAACTCCTGTAATTTTACCTTGTCAAAGCCTTGTACGACTTCTTCATCGACGATGATCACAGGAACGCCCATGAATCCCTTTTGGATCAGTTCTTTTCTGGCTTCAGCATCCACAGAAACGTTCTTTTCCGTATAGGAGACACTCATGGAATCCAAAAACTTCTTTGCCGCATGACAATACCCACAGGTATTGCTGGTGTAAATCACAACATTCTTCATTTCTTAATCCTCCTCAACATTGACTTTGGGGAGCCCATCTGGCTCTGACTAAAAAACCACTGGACAAGCGATTATCGGAATAGTCGATTTCAAAGTCTTTATAATCCTCTAAAAGTGATTCTTCTACTGCGAACCGGATTTCATCCTGATTAAATACGAGGTCCTCTTTGTATCTCTCATCCAGAGAAATGCCGAAACTCGGCCCCCCTCAAGTAAATCCCTTCAGGAATATTCTAACGTATCGATCGTCCTGTTCTTTTCTTTCGGCCAGGATTTCCTTGATGCGCCTGACGGCACTCTCGGAGATTTGAATCGACATGAAATCCTCCCTGAACTTTTTTATAGTCTTTGATTATTCTATTCATCTATCGGGGTTTTGTCAATACCTCAAAAAAACCTTTCTCAGAGAACTTATCCACACTATCCACAAAACACTTGTTCATAAAGTCCCTTTTGAAGGGTATTCTACTGAAATTTTGTTCGTATACCCCAACTTATCCACAGTTTACCCGCCATGTGCACAGAGTATCAACAGTTGTATTCACAATCCCGGCCCGGGTATGGTATATTGAATCAAGAGGTGAAATCATGACGGTTTGGCGAACAAGAGGTCATCGGGGAGATGCCCTGGAGGATCTGCTCCTCCTGACCAATGAATATTACAAGAACCATCTGTATGCCCTCATCGACAAGGCCAGCACACCCATCAAGGTGGTGGAAATCGATCAGGGGGGAATGATCACCAAGGGTTTTTTTGAAAAAAAGTCCACCGTGGACTTCATCGGCATCGTCCAGGGGATTCCCGTGGCCTTCGATGCCAAGGAGACCGATCTCAAGAACCTCCCCCTTTACAATATCCACGAGCACCAGGTGACCTACATGAAGGATTTCACCTACCAGGGCGGTCTTGCCTTCATCATCGTTCACTTCAAATTCTGTGACGAATACTATCTGATTCCCTTTGAACAGATCGAGGCCTATTTCACCGCTTCCAAAAACAAGGGGCGGCGGTCCATCCCCTACACGGCCATGGAACCCCGTTTCAGGATCCGGAGGGAAGTCGCCGGAATTCTGAATTACCTGCCGGTGCTCAACGAATACCTCACATATAAAAAATCGTCCCTCTAGGACGATTTTTTGATGCGATAAAGGCTGTTGCTCAGGCGGGCGAACTCCTCAATGCTCAGGGTTTCTCCCCTTCTGACAGGATCGATTCCGGCTTCCGTCAGGGCCCTGGCCACCAGGGCCTTGTCAAAATGGTTGCTGAGGGCGTTGAGAAGGGTTTTTCTCCTGGTACTGAAGGCCGCCTTGATGGTTCTGAAAAAATGGTCGTGGTCATCGAGTGCCACCGGAGGTACCGGGTGGGGCGTCAGCCTGATCACCATGGAATCCACCTTGGGTTCCGGCAGGAAGGCGCCCCTGGGAACCTCCATCACCTTCTCCACCCTGGTGTAATACTGCACCGCTACGGAAATCGTCCCATAGGTCTTGTGTCCCGGTCCCGACATGATCCGGTCCGCCACCTCCCTCTGCATCATGACGATCATGGATTGAAAGCTCATGGCGGACTCCAAAAAATGCATGATGATGGGAGTGGTGATGTAATAGGGAAGATTCGCGATGACTTTTGGCGCGATTCCGGGAAAACAGCGACCCTGAAGTTCCTCGAGGTTCACCTTGAGAATATCTTCATGGATGATTTCAACACCGGGATAGGCCTCCAGGGTTTCTTCCAGAATCGGAATCAGGCCCTTGTCGATCTCGATGGCCACTACCCGTCCGGCCTCACGGGCGATGGCCTGGGTCATGACCCCTATGCCGGGACCCACCTCCACCACCGTGTCCTCAGTCTTCAGATGGGCGGCCTGGATGATATTCGCCAGAACCTCGGGGTCCTTCAAAAAATTCTGACCAAGGGATTTCGACATTCTGAAACCGTGAGCCAGGGTGATTTCTTTGATTTTTTCTGAAAGGGATACCTTTTTCATATCATTTCTCCAATTCTTCCAGGCCTCGGGCGAATTCCTCCCTGGTGATTCCGTAGTGATTGAGCCGGTATAAAAACTGCTTGCCGTTGGCATAACCGACCCCCAGGTACCGGCCCAGCCGGTCGCGTCTGCGGGCGGAATCGGCCTCGCCGACAAGGCCGGCGTCCATGAGATCCCCCTTGGAAAACAGGGGGTCCCGGTCCTCCTCAAAGGTTCTCACCCTTCGCAAAGCCCTCAGAATCGCCTCTTCCGAGGCGTTCTCCACGCCGATGTCCTCTTCCCGGGTGGCCTCTTCTACCGAAATAAAGGCGTGCTTGGCCCCCTGGACCCTCTCATTGATCCGTTTTCTGATGGCTTCCCCGGCAAAATCAGGATCCGTGAAGATGATGATCCCCTTCTTCGCCGCTGCCAGGCGAATTCTCTCAAAGGTTTCCGGACGAATGCCGTAGCCATGGGTGACGATGATTTCCGCCTCCACGTATTGTTTGAGGTTGATCTGGTCATCCCGACCCTCAACCACAATGATTTCTCTGATTTTTTCCTTCATTTTTTCACCTGATACCCAGGGCTCTTTTGGTATTCGTCACCGTCGCTTCCCCGAGTTCATCAAAGGATATGCCCTTGATTCCCGCAATGGCCATGGCGACAAAGCGCACATAGTCCGGTTCGTTCCTCCTGCCCCTGAAGGGTTCCGGCGTCAGATAGGGACTGTCGGTTTCAATCAGGAGGCGGTCCAGGGGCACCGCCAGGGCGACTTCCCTGGCCTTCCTGGCGTTTTTGAAGGTCACCGGTCCCGCCAGGGAAATGTAGGCGCCTTTTTTGACGTAATCCAGGGCAAGCTCCCTGCTACCGGAGAAGCAGTGCATGATGACCCCGTGGTCAAAGGCTCCATGGGCCACAAGCATGTCAAAAACCTCCTGATGGGCGTCCCGGTCATGGATGATCACCGGCAGATCAAGGCTCCTCGCCAGTTGAATCTGGCGTTTGAACCAGATCCTCTGGATTTCCCTGGGAGAAAAATCATAGTAGAAATCCAGTCCGATTTCTCCTATGGCCCTCACCTTGGGACTTTTGGCCAGGCCTCTGATCATTTCCAGGGTCATGTCATCCATGGTTTTGGCCTCATGGGGATGGACCCCCACGGCGGCATAAACAAACTCGTAGGCCTTGGTCAGGGCGACGCCGGAAACCGAGGACTCCAGGGAGGCTCCCGGGACCAGGATCCACTTCACCCCTCCCTCAAGGGCCCTTTGAATCATTTCATGGCGATCCCCGTCAAAACGGGGATCATTGATATGGGCATGAGAATCAAATAACATAGCGGCTCCTTTAAGTGACCGGGGTTCCGGATTCAATATCTGCAGTCAGTAGTTTGAGGGCCTTGTCGTGGCTTGCCGCCAGAATCATTCCCTGGCTTTCAATCCCTCTGAGTTTGACCGGTTTCAGGTTCGCGACCAGAATCACCTGCCGGCCGATCAGGGCTTCGGGTTCGAAATGCTCGGCAATGCCGGAGACCACCTGTCTCCTGGTATTGCCCACCTCCAGCTGGATGACCAGCAACCGGTCCGCCTTGGGATGCTTTTCTACACCAATGATCCTGGCCACTCTGAGATCAAGTCTGTCGAAATCGTCAATGGTCACTTCTTCCTTGAATTCGATTTTCTCCTCCTGGGGCTGGCTGAGGCTGTTCAGGTATTTCAATTCCTCCGCCACGTCAATCCTCGGGAAAAGCGCCTCGAGATCATTGACCCTGGTCTGGTCAGGCAGCAGGCCGAAGGTGGTGGTGGCATCCCATTCTTTGAGTTCCTCCGCCATATTGAAGGCCTTGAAGATTTTCTCCGCGGTATGAGGCATGAAGGGGTTGATGAGACCGCTGATGATCCGGATGCTCTCCGCCAGATTGTAGAGAATGGTCCTGAGCTCCGCTTTGCGGCTTTCATCCTTTGCCACGATCCAGGGGGTGGTTTCATCAATATATTTATTGGTTCTGGCGACGAATTTCCAGATTTCCTCCAGACCGTGACTGAAGGCCATCTCATCGATATGGGCGGCCACTTTTTCCTTGGTGCCGGTGCCCAGATGCTTCAACCCTTCATCAAAAGACGTGACAAAATCGGATTTTTCGATGGTGCCGCCGTTGTATTTCTTGATCATGGCGATGGTCCGGCTGACCAGATTGCCCAGGTCGTTGGCAAGGTCGGAGTTCAGCCGGTTGAGCAGGACTTCATTGGTGAAGAGGCCGTCCTGACCAAAGGTGTATTCCCTCATCAGAAAGTACTTGAGGGCATCCACGCCATAGCGCTCGATGAGGACCACCGGGTCCACCACATTGCCCTTGGATTTGGAAATCTTGCCTCCCTCCAGAAGAATCCAGCCGTGGCCGAATACTCTTTTGGGCACCGGCTCATCCAGGGCCATGAGAATCGCCGGCCAGATGATGGTGTGGAAGCGGACGATTTCTTTCCCGACAAAATGCACGTCGGCGGGCCAGAATTTTTCATAGAGCCCCCCCTTGTCCTCAGGGTAACCAAGGCCGGTGATGTAGTTGCTCAGGGCATCGATCCACACGTAAATGACATGCTTGTCGTCAAAGGGCACCTTGATGCCCCAGTCAAAGCTGGTGCGACTCACGGAAAGATCCTCCAGCCCCGGTTTGATGAAATTGTTGATCATCTCATTCACCCGGCTTCTCGGCAGGAGAAAATCCGTCTCCTCCAGAAGTTTCTGGAGCCGATCCTGGTATTTGGACAGTCTGAAGAAATAGGTCTCTTCCTTGGTTTTATCCACTTCGCGGCCGCAGTCCGGACAACGACCCTCCTTGAGCTGGGATTCCGTCCAGAAGGACTCGCAGGGTGTGCAGTACCAGCCCTCGTACTCCCCCTTGTAGATGTCCCCCTTGTCGTAAAGCCTTTGAAAGATCTCCTGTACGGCCTTTTCATGGTATTCGTCCGTCGTACGGATGAAGTGATCGTAGGAAATCTCCATGGTTTCCCAGAGGTCCTTGATTTCAGAGACCACCTGGTCGAGATACACCTTGGGCTCCAATCCTTTTCCCTTGGCCACGTTGAGTATCTTTTCCCCGTGTTCATCAGTGCCGGTCATGAACATGACCTCATAGCCCTGGGCCCTTTTGATCCGGGCAAGCACGTCCGCCGCCACCGTGGTATAGGTATGGCCGATATGCAGCTTTGAACTGGGATAATAAATGGGGGTTGACAAATAATAGGTTCCTTTGCTCATTTCTAATCACCTCTTTGCAAAAAATAAAAAAATACCTTCAGCCCTAGGGGCGAAGCTATTCGCGGTACCACCCTAATTCACTCTCAGATTCCTCTGAAAGCCTCTTTGTGTTTACGACACTGTACCGATAACGGGGTCACTCAACCGTAGGGATTTGCCGGTAGAGAGGCTCATCCACTCTGCTCAGAGGCCATCTTCAATCATTCTCAGTGCCCGGTTTCCACCCTTCCCAGGCTCTCTATCACCTTGAAACAATCTACTCTTCTCTTCATCGCTTTAGGCCATTATACAACAACCCTTTTCACAATTCAAAATATTTCTTGGCAGGGTGTTGTAATTGCCACCGCTTTGTGATAATAATAAACAAACACACGAGAATCTGAAAGGAGAACCGTGCCTCATGAATAAACTGGGCTCTCTCTTAACCTCATATAAGAATCAGAAGATCCACCAGATCGATATTTCCGTCAACCAGCAGAAAATCAAATTGCAGTTCAACGACCTTGCACCCATCGAATTCTCCGGGGTCCGGTCCTTTTTATACGTCGAGGACGACCTTCCCCTCTCCGATGACAAGGAAGTGGGCTCCATCGAGTTTTACGAGGAGGGCTTTGTGGAATTCGTGTCCTCCGAGGATGAATTCGAGGAAATCTTCTCTGTCCCCAACTTCTCATTGGATCTCAGGGACAAGTCCCTCCTCATCGAGGCCGAGAACATCAGCATCGGAGGAAAGAATCTGATTCTCAACAAGCTGAGCCAATAGCAAAACCCCTGGTTGACAAGACCAGGGGTTTTTTGTTGCAAACTCACACGGAGATATTTTTGAAGGCCTTCACCTGATTCTTGATCGCCACCTCGGTAGGCAGTCGTTCCACGCTGGAGGCGCCGAAGAAGCCGATGACCCCCTTGGTTCGCTCCAGCACGTAGGCCGCATCCTCCGGCTCCGCCACCGGCCCGCCATGACAGATGACCATGATGTCCGGATTCACCCCTCTGCCGGCATCGGCGATTTTCTGGATTCTTTCAACGGCGTCATCCAGGGTCAGGGCAGTGGTGGCTCCGATGGTCCCCTTGGTGGTGAGTCCCATGTGGGCCACCAGCACATCAGCGCCGGCCCGGGCCATTTTGACGGCGTCTTCTTCATTGAAGACATAGGGGGTGGTCAACAGGCCCAGCTCATGGGCCTGTTGAATCATCGCCACTTCCTTGTCGTATCCCATGCCGGTCTCCTCGAGATTCGCTCTGAATACACCATCGATCAAACCCACGGTGGGGAAGTTCTGGACACCGGTGAAACCCAGAGACTTGAGTTCCTGCAGGAAGTGGGCCATATCCCTGAAGGGGTCCGTGCCGCAGACCCCCGCCAGAACCGGCGTGTCCTTCACCACCGTCAGGACCTCCCTGGCCATGTCCACCACGATTTCATTGGCGTCGCCGTAGGGCATCAGCCCCGCCAGAGACCCTCTTCCCGCCATGCGGTAGCGACCTGAATTGTAGATGATGATCATGTCCACGCCGCCAGCCTCGGCGGACTTGGCCGAAATCCCGGTACCGGCGCCGGCGCCGATCACGGCGACTCCCTGGTCGATCTGTTCCCTTAAACGCCTCAAGGCATCACTGCGATCAATTCTCATTGGCTTGTCCCTCCATCATTTCAACCAGCCTCTTCGCCATGGCGATGGCGAAATCCGGGTCATTGATATCCGTGTCCAGGGCCACGATTTCAACTTTTTTCTGGTCCACCCCGGCCTTCAAGGTGTCAAAAAGCACCTGGTCCGCCTCGGGGTCATGAAAGGGCTGACCCGGGACGTCGATCATGGAGACCCCCTTCAAGGGAAGATAGAGGGCTGTTTTTCCCCCGGCTCCGTTCAGCTTCCCGGCAATGACCTCACCCAGCCGGCGGTTCTCCTCCGGTGTGGTCCGCATCAGGGTGATGGTGGCGTTGTGCTTGTAAAGGTTCCTGTCTTTGTACTGGTCCGGGACCGAGGCCATGGGACCGAAATTCACCATGTCCAGGGCGCCGGTGGAAACCACCTGGGGAATGCCCATTTTCCCAGCCGCCTCCAACCGGTGGGGTCCGGCGCCTAGAACGCCTCCCATCAACTCATCGCACCACTCCGTCGTGGTGAGGTCCAGCACCCCTTTGATATAGCCGGCTTCGATAAGGCTCTCCATGGCCCGCCCGCCGGATCCGGTGGCATGAAAGACCAGGACCTCGAATCCTCTGGCCTCAAGGAACTCCCGGGCCGTGGTGACCGCCGGCGTCGTGACGCCGAACATGGTGGCCGCCAGCAAGGGCTTTTCTTCCATTGGAATCTCCTTGGCCAGAAGAACCATCCCCGAGATGCCGTCGGCCGCGTTGCTGAGAATGACCTTGGAAAGGCTGTTGATGCCGGAGATATCCACGACGGAATACATCATGGTGATGTCCTTCACATCCACATAGGGACTGGTATCTCCCGAGGCCACCGTGGAAACCATCATTTTGGGAAATCCCACCGGCATCCCCTGCATGGCGTAGGAGCCGATGGTAGTGCCCGCCGAACCCCCCATGCTGATGACTCCCTGAATTCTGCCAGACTGATGAAGCTCCTCAAGAACCCGCCTGGCCCCCTTCATCATCACGTCGATGGCTTCCCCCCGGTGGTTGTTGCGGCGCAGGACCTCAAGGTCTTTTCCTCCCGCCCCGGCCACCGTCTCCCTGGCGATATCCGCCTGGAAAACCGGTTCCCCCATGACTCCGGTGTCAATCACCAGGGTCTTGAGACCGTTCCCCTCGATTACATCCTTGATGAACCTGAATTCATGCCCCTTGGTATCCAAGGTGCCGATGATCGCGATGCATTTTTCCATGACAATCCCCTTTCAATTTTGACTTGAATCCGTTCCTTGTTATATATACCAACAAGTCCCAGCACTTAAATATTTTTGTTCCATTTTCTCTGCCATTTAAGGTATTCTATAGTAAATGAGGTGATTTTTTGGTTGCACTTTTCTGGGAACTGCTCTCCAAGGTTTCCATCATCATTGTCATTTCCTATCTGTTTTCCAATACCCGGGTCTTCAGCAAGACCCTGAACAGCGAGACTTTTCATTTCAAAGAGAAAATTCTCATGTCCATCTATTTTGGAATCATCGGAATCATCGGAACCTACAGCGGCATCCCCTATATGGGCGCCATTGTGAACAACCGGGTCATCGGTGTCGTCATCGGCGGACTCATCGGCGGTCCCCTGGTGGGCATTCTGTCGGGACTCATCGCCGGCGGCCATCGATTTTTGATGGATATCGGCGGTTTCACCGCTTTTTCCTGCGGTCTCTCCACCCTGGTTGAAGGACTGGTCGCCGGTCTGCTCAGTCACGCCTTTTACAAGTCGGACATCAAGGTGCCTTTTGCCTTTGTCGTCGGGCTTGTCACAGAATTTCTCCAGATGGTCATCATCATTCTGACCGCCCGTCCCCTGGCCGACGCCTTCGCCCTGGTGGAAATCATCGCCTTTCCCATGATCGTGATCAATTCGGTGGGAATCGCCATCATTGTGGCCATCATCGAAAATATCAAAAGACAAAACGACGCCCAGGCGGCATTCAGGGCTCAGATGGCCCTCAAGATCGCCAACAAGACCCTGCCCTTCCTCAGCAAGGGTCTCACGGTTGAAGCCGCCGAGAAGACCACCCGGATCATCCATGAGGTGGCCAAGGTGGACGCCATCGCCATCACGGACACTGAAAGGATTCTCGCCCATTACGGGGCTTCCAGCGACCACCATCTGACCAATGATCCCATCCATACCAGCCTGACACGGGAGGTCATCCAGACCGGCACCTACAAAATCGCCCTGGACAAGGCCGATATCGGTTGTGACCAAAGCCACTGCACCCTGCAGGCGGCGGTGATCGCCCCCCTGAAGGTCAACAACCAGACCATCGGCACCCTGAAGTTCTACAACGCCAAAAAAGCCGATATCCGCCAGGTCGATCTCGAACTGGTCCTGGGCCTCGCCTCGCTATTTTCCACCCAGCTCGAACTCAGTAAACTTGAAAATCAGACGAAGCTCCTGGCCATGACCGAGCTCAAGGCCCTGCAGGCCCAGATCAATCCCCACTTCCTCTTCAATGCCCTCAACACCATCAATTCCCTGGTCAGAATCGATCCCGACAACGCCAGGCGCCAGCTGGTGAACCTGGCAGACTATTTCAGACACAACCTCACTCTGATGGAGGAGGAGGTCACCCTGGAGAAGGAGCTCAACCAGGTCAAGTCCTACCTGGAAATTGAAAAGGCCCGCTACCAGGACAACCTTGAAATCGAGTTTCAAATCAGTGCCAATCTCAATCTGAAGGTTCCCCCCATTATCGTCCAGCCCCTGGTTGAAAACAGCATCAAGCACGGCATTTTCTCTTCAAGGGAAAAGGGAAAAATCATCATCCTCTTCAAGGAGGACGGCGAAAATCTCGTCATCGAGGTGACCGACAACGGAATCGGCATGCGTAAGGACACCATTGAAAAGCTCCTCACCGATACCTATTCCAGAAGTTCTGTGGGCATCATCAACACCCACAAGCGGCTCAAGACGATTTACGGGGAGAATAGAGGACTCCGGATTTTCAGCAAACCCTACGAGGGCACCACTGTCAGAATCGAAATCCCCATAGGAGATCAAGCTCATGTATAGAATTGTCATTGTAGATGATGAAATGCTGGCCATCGAAGAACTGAAGTTCCTCCTGTCCGACTATCAGGATATTGAGATCAAGGCCACCTTCACCAATGCTTTGTTGCTGATTGAATACCTGAAGCATCACAGGGTGGATCTGGTTTTTCTCGATATTGAAATGCCGAAAAAATCAGGGATTGAAATTGCCGAACTGATTCTAGGCGACTATCCGGAAACCAAGATCATTTTTGTCACCGCCTATGACAATTACGCCATAGAAGCCTTCAATATCAATGCCGTCGATTATCTGCTCAAGCCCACCAGCCAGGAACGCCTCGACCAGGCCCTCCACAAGGCCCTTCAAATGCCCCGGCCCCAATACCAGCAGAATATCAAAAAAATGATTTCCACTCTCAAAAGCAACAATGATTTCATATCGGTCTATGACCACGGTTATTTTGTCCCGGTGCGTTTTGAAACCATCATCTACATCAAGTCCGAGGAAGGGACCGTCATTCTCTACACCCTTGACCACACCTACAGCTTTCCCGGAACCCTCCTCGCCCTGGAGGAACACATCACCTATCCCTCATTTTTCAGAACCCATCGCAGCTATATCGTGAACATCGATTTCATCGAAAAGATCGAACCCACGGAACGCAGCTACATCCTTAAAATGAAGCACTATGACGAGTTGATTCCCGTCGCCCGGTCAAACGCCAACAATTTCAGGGAAATCATGTCAATTTACTAGTCAAAATGTACAATTCAACCTGAAATCCTGTCCATTGATTCAATCCCAAAGCACAAAATTATTTTCTGTATTATAATACAAGTGAGGTGAACTTATGATTTATGAGGCATTCCGAGACTACATGATTCAAAATCTGACCAACAACTACGACATTGAGTCCCCTTATACCGTGGAGGGCTGGGATTTCGATTTTTACGGTCATTTTTACGCCAGAAATGCAAAGTATCTCATGTCGAAAAAACTGGAATATTATTCATTTTCCAATTATGATCATCTTTTCTACAAAACCATGCCTGAAGTCACCCTGGAGGACCTCAAAAGCCTTCTTGAAATGACTAAAGGAATCGTGGATTTTTATACACAGGTCGATGAAGAACACATGGAAACCTATATCACCTACTTTCTGATCGCCCGGGATACCCCGTCACCGGAAACCCTGAATTATCTGAAAAAGAAAATGAACTACATCAAGAATTTCAACTTCGGACTCAATGGCTGGACAAAGCTCAAGGTCGTGATTCTGGTCCCCACCTCGAAAGAGGTTTATACCAATAGATTTGGCAACAGGGACAAAAAGAATTTCCAAGAAATCTTGGAAAAATTCAAATTCCTGAAGGAGGGAAAAGAATGAATTCAGTATTTCTAATCGTAGGAGCGCTTGCAGCCTTTATTGTGGCTTACGCTACCTACGGCGCATGGTTGGCAAAAAAATGGGGGGTTGATGCTTCAATCAAGACACCGGCCCATACCATGACCGACGGCGTAGACTACGTTCCTGCAAAGGCGCCAGTAGTTCTCGGCCATCACTTCGCTTCCATCGCAGGTGCCGGTCCCATCAACGGCCCCATCATCGCAGCAGCCTTCGGCTGGCTTCCTGTAATGCTTTGGATCGTTCTCGGATCAATTTTCTTCGGTGGTGTCCATGACATGGGATCACTTTTCGCCTCAGTGCGACATGGTGGCAAATCCATCGGTGAAGTCATCGGGGATACCATGGGCTCAAAGGGCAAGAAACTCTTTGCGGTATTTGCCTGGTTGACACTTCTCCTTGTTGTTGCGGCCTTCACCAACATCGTTGCCAACGCCTTCGTGGCTTCACCCGCTGCAGCTACCGCGTCATTATTGTTCATTCTTCTGGCAATCGGTTTTGGGATGGTGGTTTACAGAGGCAACGTCAACCTTACAGTCGGCACCGTCGTCGGGGTTGCCCTGCTGGCCCTTTCCATCTGGCTGGGCGTTCAGTACCCCATCGCCCTGTCTGCTCAGATGTGGATGGTCCTCATGATCATCTACATCTTCATCGCTTCAGTAACCCCGGTCTGGATTCTCCTGCAACCCAGGGATTATCTCAACTCATTCCTGCTCTATGCCATGCTGATCGGCGGGGTCGTGGGACTTCTCGTGATGAGACCAGCCCTTCAACTCCCTGCAGTGACCTCATTCGCACCCAGCACCTACAATCTGATGTTCCCCATGCTCTTCGTCACCATCGCCTGTGGGGCGATTTCAGGCTTCCATTCCCTGGTTGGTTCCGGTACCACTTCCAAGCAGCTGGATTCTGAAAAAGACGTGAAACTGGTCGGCTACGGCGCCATGTTGATCGAGGGTGTTCTGGCAACCCTGGCCATCATCACCGCCGCCTACGTCACTTCCGCCCAACTTGGAGAACTGTCAGGCGCCGGCGGCCCTGTGAATGTCTTCGCTACAGGTCTGGGTACCTTCATGGCGGCCTTCGGCGTTGACTTCGCCCTGGCCAAAACCTTCGTCACCCTGGCTGTTTCCGCTTTCGCTCTGACTTCTCTTGACACGGCTACCCGTTTGGCCCGCTTCATTTTCCAGGAGTTCTTTGAAGTAGACCCTGAGAAAAATCCAAACGCCGCCGCTGCCGCCAATATCATGACCAACAAATATGTGGCCACCCTGATCACAGTCGTCCTCGGCGGTTTCCTGGCCTTCAGCGGTTGGAAAAGAATCTGGCCGATCTTCGGTTCCGCCAACCAACTCCTTGCAGCCTTGACCCTGCTGGCCCTGGCCGTCTGGTTGAAGCAAACCGGCAAAGAGTTCAGAATGGCCAGTTATCCCATGGTCTTCATGTTCGGTGTCACCCTTGTGGCCCTGGTGCTTCTCATGGTCCAAAACCTGGGCAACCCGCTTCTCCTCTTCTTCGCCGTGGCACTCTTTGTCCTGGCCATCGTACTGATTCTCGAATCACAAAAGGCCTTCAAAGTGATCCCCAAGGAACTCAAGGAGTAACAGCGGTCATCCACACAACTATCAAAGGAGAGAAGCCATGGCTTCTCTCTTTTTAGAAGGTGAAAACAATGAACGCCTTAAAGAATTTTCTTGAAAATTTCAAACTCTTCTTTCAAGGAGCCACCGACTTCAAGGGAAGAGCCTATGAACTGGTCCAGACCGAAGCCCGTTTGGAGATGGACAACTTCCTCTTGATCTGCTATTCGGATTTACTCGGAATCCCCCTGCCCATCAGCTACTACACTTTGGAACTCCTGCCCTATCTCAATGCGGAAATCACGGACTGGGACAAGCGGATGATGAATCGAAAAAGTGTCTGGGAAGAGCGCTGGGCGGATTACGATTTGGATCCTTAGAAGGAGGAAGACTATCAATGGCTAAAATCATTTTTTACGGCGGCAAGGGCGGAGTGGGAAAAACCACGTCCTCAACCGCCAACAGCATTCACTTTGCCAACAAGGGACTCAGAACCCTGCTCATATCCACCGATCCCGCCCACTCCATTTCCGACGTCCTGGAAATGAAAATCGGTCGGGAAATCATCAAAGTACGGGACAACCTCTATGGCCTGGAAATCGATCCGGAGTATGAAGCTTCTCTATACATCGACAAAATCCGGCAGAATATGAAGACCATCCTATCCAACGTGATCATCGATGAGATCAACACCCAGCTCGATGCCGCCATGGTTTCCCCGGGAACCCATGAATCAGCGCTATTTGATAAAATGGCTGAAATCATCATTGAAAAATTTGACGACTACGACGTCATGATTTTCGATACGGCTCCCACGGGGCATACCCTGAGACTGCTCACCCTGCCGGGACTCCTCGAGGACTGGATGGCTTCCCTGATCAAAAAACGCAAATCCATCGTCGGCATGAACAAAATGCTGAGCAAGAAATACGATGAGAAGGATCCCGTCCTTGAAATTCTTGAAAAACGGCAAAAGCGCTTTGGAGAAATCAAAAAGATCCTCATCGACGGGAATGATCTGACCTTGAGATTCGTACTCAATCCAGAACAACTGGCCATCGAGGAAACCAAAAAAGCCGTGGCACAACTGGAAAAATTCGATCTGCCCGTCGAGGCCCTGATCATCAACCGCATACTGCCTGAGGAATTCAATAATGAATTCTGGCAGAAGAAAAAGGAACAGGAAAAGGTCTATCTGGATATCATCGAAAAATCCTTCCCCAACAAGAAGTTGATCAAGATTCCCCTGATCGACTCCGATATCAGAAAAAACACCATCGATTTGATTGCTGAATATTTCAAAGAAGCCTAGGACCCAGGCTCCGTGAGAACCCTCACGGAGTTTTTTTTTTAAGTCCATCTCCGGTGGAGTTATTGATAGTCAATATCATTTTAGGGCATTACATAGATTTAACTTGTGAATCCCCCGACTAACTGAGCCGATTAACATATATATGATTCTGGCATAATCCTCAACCTGTCCTTGACCTCATTAGAGGTTGATATTGGGTGGACCATCGTCCAAAAAATACATAGTTTTAGGAGGAGTCAAATTTGAATTCACTTTACTTAATTCTGTTCGTCATTATTGCATTTTTTACTGCCTACGCCACCTATGGCGCATGGTTATCAAAACAATGGGGTATCGACCCCAAAAGAAAAACCCCGGCCCATACCAGAACCGACGGGGTCGATTTCGTTCCGGCAAAGGCGCCGGTGCTGCTTGGTCATCATTTTGCCTCCATCTCCGGGGCCGGCCCCATTATTGGCCCGATCACCGCAGCCATGTTCGGCTGGCTTCCTGTGCTGCTCTGGATCATCATCGGATCAATTTTCTTTGGCGGCGTCCATGACATGGGGTCCCTCTTCGCCTCGGTCAGACATGATGGAAAATCCATCGGTGAAGTCATCGGCGACACCATGGGAATAAAAGGCAAGAAGCTCTTCGCCATTTTTGCCTGGTTGACCCTGATCCTGATCATTGCAGCCTTCGTCAACATCGTATCCATTTCATTTGTAGCCACCCCCTCTGCCGCAACAGCCTCCATGCTTTTCATTCTCCTGGCAGTGGTTTTCGGTCTTATGGTCTATAAAGGCGGCATGAATCTGACCTTGGGAACGGCAATCGGGGTTGTTTTGATGATTGCCATTATCTGGGCCGGAGTGAGATTCCCGCTGCTCCTAAGCGTACAGACCTGGATGATTATTTTACTGCTTTACATATTCGTAGCCTCTGTGACACCGGTCTGGATTTTGCTGCAACCGAGGGACTATCTCAATTCCTTTATCCTGTACGCCATGTTGGCAGGTGGGATTCTAGGCCTTGTTTTCATGCGACCGGAGATTCAACTTCCCGCCTTCACAAGCTTTCGAATCGGCAATAATTTTATGTTCCCCATCCTTTTCATCACGGTAGCCTGCGGTGCCATTTCAGGTTTCCATTCTCTTGTCGGTTCCGGGACCACCTCCAAGCAGCTTGACAATGAATCCGACATCAGGTTGATCGGTTATGGCGGAATGCTCATCGAGGGCGTTCTGGCCACATTGGCCATCCTTTCCGCCGCCTACATATCTCAGGGACGACTCACAGAGTTGATGGGAGCCGGAGGAGCGCTGAATGTTTTCGCCGACGGTCTGGGAACCTTTATCGCTTCCATGGGAGTGAGCTTCTCTATTGCCAAAACCTTTGTAACCCTGTCAATCTCAGCCTTTGCCTTGACAACCCTTGATACGGCAACCCGACTGGCAAGATTCATTTTTCAGGAATTCTTCGAGGTGGAATCTAGCCCCAAAGCCGTCACTTCAAATCTGACAAACCTGATGGGTGATAAATTCGTCGCCACCACCATTACCGTGGTCATCAGTGGTGCCCTGGCCTTCAACGGGTGGAAGGCCATCTGGCCGCTGTTTGGATCAGCCAACCAGCTTTTGGCCGCTTTGACCCTTCTCACCCTGGCTCTCTGGCTTAAAAAAACCGGGAAAAACTACTCCATGGCCGTCATTCCCATCATCTTCATGTTTACTGTCACACTGCTCGCATTGATTCTCCTGATGTTTGCGAATCTGTCAAACCCCGTTCTGCTCTTCTTCCCCGTCGCCCTCTTCATCTTGGCGATTATTCTCATTTTCGAAGCCAAAAAAACCCTTTCTCCGACCCTGTTGTCGTCTAAGGAGAATCTCAAATAGTAGCTTGATGGCTTTTTGACCGCATTTCAAAACAATTATTCATTAGGTGTCAACCTCCAGCAGAAAAACCACCCATTTTCAAGGAGAATAGGCATTGCCGCTTAGTAGGAGTTCCTTTGCGGCAATGTTTTTTTTATTTCCCCAAGTCGGGACATTCATCCTTGAACTAAATCAAATCCCCTGTCGTCTAACCTCTAGAAAGAACAGCCTACAGGAGGTAATATTGATGAAAAACAGCAAAAAAATCACACGGCTTCTGATGCTGGGCATTATGATTCTCAGTGCCCCTCTGAGCCTGATTCAATCCCAGGCCCTCACAACACCCCCGGCAAATCCGGAGAGCAATCCGGCTGTCTACGTCTCTTTTTCAGGAAAGGTTGTCAGTATCGAGGAGGAGGGGGGGCAAATCACCAGCCTGCAAGTCAATCATGAAGACTCCGGAATATTTTATTTCACTCTGACCGATATGACCTATTTTGTCGGTGAAGAGTTCCTTGAAGTGGGCTCTGAGATCGAAGGATTCTTGAAGTCCGACGTCCCTGTCACCCTGATCTATCCACCCCGATATCCTGCGGAGGTCATCGTCGTCAAGGAGGACACGCGCCAGGTCAAGGTGGACTATTTCAACGAAGAACTGACCAGTTCAGACGACCTTCTCAAATTGAATCCTTCTGAGGACCTGCCGGCCACTGATCGATACGGCAGACCCTATGAAGGAGACATCGCTTCTCACCATCTGATCGTCACCTATACCTTCTCCACCCGAAGCATACCGGCCCAGACCACCCCCCTGGAAGTCGTCGTCCTGGAGGAAAATGCGAATACGATGTTCACCCTCAAGGTGGATGAAATGCCCATCGTCGTCGAGGACCAATTCATCGACGCACCGCCCGCCTTTTTTGATGATCAAGGTCAAGTGATGCTGCCCCTGCGGGCCATTTCTGAAGCTCTGGGCTTTGAGGTGGCCTGGGACGGCGAAAATAGAATCGTCACCCTGGACAGGGAAATCAGGGTTCCCATCGGGAAAGACCTCTACCGGGACTCCGAGGGCCAAGACCATGTCCTGGGTGCCGCACCCGTGATCGTGGAAGATCGCACCTTCGTCCCCATCGGCTTTTTTAAAAAAGTTCTTGCCGTGAACAACGCCTATGTCTTCGAGGGGCAGATCACCATAGACAACGGTGAACTCATGAATTGAACCGCTTTCCCGGTCAACCCACTGGCATCCATCAAAAAACCTGTAGGAGCAATACAGGTTTTTTCTTGTCCCAAAGGAGTAAATTTCTTTCATTTATGCCGAAAACTTAGTAAAATAGTTACTAAAGATAGCCGTTACAAGCTTGTCCTTCTAAGAAATCTTCTTTTGATTTCTCTTGTAGCAATCGCCCTTCAAGGAGGTTTGTCGTATTATGAAAAAGGAATTGATAATCATCGGCGGCGGTACCGCAGGTTATGTCGGCGCTATACGGGGCGCACAACTCGGTGCCAAGGTGACCCTGATTGAAAAGGCTGAAATCGGAGGCACCTGTTTGAACAGGGGTTGTATCCCAACCAAGGCCCTGCTGAGAAATGCGGAAATCCTCAGCACCCTCAGCCATATCGATGATTTCGGCATCAGTGTGGATCATTACACCATTGATTTTGCAAAAATCATGGCCAGGAAGGACCAGGTGGTCTCCCAACTGGTCAAGGGAGTGGAACAACTTCTGAGGGATAACCAGGTTGAAGTGATCGCGGGGGAAGCCACCTTCCTCTCCTCCAACCGCTTGAAGGTCACCACACCGGAGGGAGAGCTGCAGCTCGAGTCCGACCGCATCCTCATCGCCACGGGCTCGGTGCCGACACGCCCCGATATTCCCGGTATCAGCCTGAAGCATGTCATCACCAGCGATGAACTTCTTGAACTGAGGGAACTCCCCAAAAGTCTTGCGATTGCCGGCAGCGGGGTCATCGGCATTGAATTCGCCTCAATCTTCAACGCCCTGGGTACGGAGGTCACCGTGATTTCCTCCACCCTCCTCAAGCGGATCGATACGGAAATCCAGAAACGACTTGCACCCATCCTCAAACGACAGGGGCTCAAAATCCTTAAGGATTCCAGAGTCCAGTCCGTGGCTGAAGGGGACGGCCTGCTTGCCATCACCCTTCATGACAAGAAAAAGGATATTTCCTCCACCATCCAAGCAGAATACCTGCTGATGGCGACGGGCAGAAGGCCCTACTTCGACACCCTGGGTCTTGACCAGGCCGGCGTGGCTTATTCGTCCAAAGGCATCACCGTGAATCAGAACTTCGAAACCAATATCCCCGGGATTTATGCCGTAGGCGACGCCATCGGCGGACTGATGCTGGCCCATGTCGCCGCCCACGAGGCCCTGGATGCCGTTGAAACCATCCTGGGCCACAGTCCCTCCACCAATTACGATGTCGTCCCGGACTGCGTCTTCATCGAACCTGAAATCGCCTATGTGGGGATGACTGAAGAAATGGCCCTTGAAAAGGAGATTCCCTTCAAAAGCAGCAAGTTTCTCTTTGCCGCCAACGGCAAATCCCTGGCTCTGGGAAACACCGACGGCTTTGTAAAGGTCATTGCCCACGAAGAGACCAACAAGATCCTCGGCGTCCACATCATGGGGCCCCACGCCTCTGATTTGATCCATGAAGCGGCTTTGGCCATCAACAACGACCTCGACGTCCACAGTGTGGCACATACCATCCACGCCCACCCGACGCTCTCAGAGGCCTTTGCAGAAGCCATCAGCGGAATCAGTGAAATGGCGATCCACATGTCACCCAAAAAGAAAAAATAGCCGTTTGTTGAAAAAGCAAAAATGTTTTATACTGTAGGTATAGAATTGGAGTGATCAAAATGAACACACAAATCGTACTGACCCTGAGTGACTTAGGGAAATTCGCCATCTGGGCCGCCTTGATCATCATACTCATCTATATCATCTTCATTCTCCGGAGAATCTTCATGTCCCTCAGGGATATCAACAAGGTCCTGGAGGACAACCGGAGTCACGTCGATGAGATTCTGAAGACCGCGCCGGGCATCACCAAGAATTTCGACAGCATTTCTAAAAACCTGGCTAAGGATATCGCCGCCTTCAATGGGACCGTCGACAACCTGGCCGGCATTACTGAAAAGTTGACCAATGTCAAAAATCTCAGGGAAAAATTTTCCAAGGAAGAGAAAAAAGAAAAGCCCCACAGGGGGGTTGCTGTTGAAAAGAGCGACGAATGATTCTCCTCTGGGTCTGGTCGATTTTCACCTGATTTGTGCATTGACAAACTACCCGGTCTCATGACAGGGTAGTTTTTACATCTCAAGTAGCTATTTCCAATTTTTAATAGACATCTAAACATTTTTTTGGTATTATTTTAGTAAGAATTGTTGTTAATCTATCAAAGGAGGTCCACATGAAATCAACCGGTATCGTACGAAAAGTCGATGAGCTGGGTCGGGTGGTACTGCCCATCGAACTTAGACGGAATCTTTCTATTGGGGAGAAGGATGCACTAGAAATTTATGTCGATGCAGACATGATCATCTTAAAGAAATATGAACCAGCATGCATATTCTGCGGTCAGGCAAAGGGTGTCAAAAACATCAAGGGAAAAAACATCTGCCCGGAGTGTCTCGCTGAGATCATAGCCATGAAATAACCGATGAACCCTGTGAGACCCTTCACAGGGTTTTTTATTTGATTTTCAGGGCCTCTCTGTAGACTTCCTTTTTGGGAAGCTTGTATCGGGTGGCCACGCGCTCAATGGCCTCTTTCTTGGAAAAGCCCTCCGCCATCACGGCTTCAAGCATCTCTTTGATAGCCGCTTGAGAGGCCTCAGGGACTTCCTCCACGGCACCGGAGATCACAACCACGAACTCACCCTTGGGTGGCTTTGACTCAAAGGCCGCCATCACTGTGGGGAGGGGGCCTCGAATGATTTCCTCGAATTTTTTAGTCAGTTCTCTGGCCAGCACCACTTCCCGGTCACCGAGGTGGTGGTGAAGCTCTTCAAGCAGCTTGACGATCCTGTGGGGAGCTTCGTAGAGGACTGTGGTAAAGGGATAGTCCTTGATCCGTAAAAGCTGAGCGTCCCTCGGCCTTTTTTTTCGTTCCAAGAACCCGATGAAATGAAACTCCCCGGTATCAAAGCCGGACAGAACCAGACCCAGCAGAAAAGCCGACGGCCCCGGCAGGGCTTCCACGCAAATCCCCTCACCAAGACAAAGCGAAAGGATTTCAGAACCCGGATCCGAGATGCCGGGCATGCCGGCGTCGGTAATGAGACCGATGCTTTTTCCTTGAAGAATCATCTCAATGATTTTTTCACCGGCACTGTGGCGGTTATGCCGGTGGTAGCTGATCATGGGCTTCTTGATGCCGAAGTGATTGAGCAGCCTGAGGCTGTGCCTGGTGTCCTCCGCTGCTATGACATCAACCTCCTCCAATACCTTCAGCGCCCTCAGGGTGATATCCTCCAGATTGCCTATGGGAGTGGGGATCAGTATCAATTTTCCCGTCATAAGGTCTCCTCACTATTGAAAACGTCCATTTTCACCTCAGAGTAAATGTCGCATATTTCCTTGGAGAACTTCCCCTCCTCGTGATAGACCACCAGTTCAGGAAGAAATCTCAGTTCCTCGGAGCCTCCCTTGTTGCCCCGGATCAAGAATAGGTTGGGGGCCTTGTGCCGCCTGGGACTGATCATTTGAATCTCCTTGGGTTCAATGCCATGGGCATTGAAGTGAAGGATCATCTCCTTCAAACGACCGGGTCTATGAATCATGTAGAGATTGCCTCCCGGTTTCAAGACCAGGGAAGCCTGCCGCACGATTTCCTCCAGGGTGATCCTGACCTCATGTCGGGCCAGAGCCTTGTTGGCATTGGGATTCTGCAGCCCTTCCCTGACTTTGAAATAGGGCGGATTGCAGACGACGGTATCCACGGTATTCTTCCCGAATCTCAGGCCCGCCTCCTTGATATCAAGGGCTTCGATGGTGATTCTGTCCTCAAGGGCGTTCAAGCTGACGCTGCGGGAGGCCATATCCGCCATGACCGGGTCGATTTCTATCCCGATAATCCGGCCGGCCTGGGTTTTGGCACTGAGGAGAAGGGGTAATATGCCGGTACCCGTTCCAAAATCCACGACGACTCCGCCCTTTTTGACTTTTGCAAAATGACTCAGAAGAACAGCATCGATGCCAAACTTGAAATAGTCCTGATGCTGAATGATTCTCAGTCCCTTTCGTTGCAGATCGTCGATGGTCTCATTTTCAAAAATTTCTACCATGTCCGCCTCCAAAAAAAAGCTTCTGCAATGAGAAGCTTCATTTTCTGATTTTTTTCAGTTCCTCCTTGGAGTACCATTGAACCTCGTTTTCCTCATTTTCCTTGTCCGAGAAATACAAGACCTGCACCCTCTGGGAGAAGATGTCCACGTCAATCACCTTGCCCTTGCCTTTCTTGGTGTTGATGAACTTGCCCTTGTCCGGGAGTCCCTTCTTCAATTCGACATAGGTTTCATGCTCGTACTTGAGGCAGCACATCAAGCGACCGCAGATTCCGGAAATCTTTGTCGGACTCAGGGAAAGGTTCTGGTCCTTGGCCATTTTGATGGAAACCGGTTGAAAATCCCCCAGCCAGTTGGCACAGCAAAGGGGCAGACCGCATTGTCCGATGCCGTTGACAATCTTGGCTTCATCCCTGACTCCGATTTGTCTGAGTTCAATCCGGGTTCTGAAAATTCCGGCAAGATCCTTGACCAATTCTCTGAAATCGATTCTGCCATCCGCCGTAAAGTAAAAAATGATTTTGTTGTTGTCGAAGGTGTATTCCACATCGATCAATTTCATCTCGAGTCGATGCTTCTTTATTTTTTCCTGGCAGATGCCGAAGGCATCCCGCTGCTTGTACTGGTTCTCCGTATTTTTCAAGTCGTCATCCGGCGTACTCTTTCGAATCACTTTTTTTAGAGGCTGGATGATTTCGGTATCGTCGATCTCTCTTTTGGGGATGACGGCCTTGCCGTACTCGAGACCCCGGGAGGTCTCCACGATCACGGCATCATCCTGCTTGATGTCCAGACCCTTGGGATCGAAATAATAGATTTTACCGGCCTTTTTGAATCTCACTCCGACTACTGTACTCATCATATTCCTCCTGTATCTTCAATAAACAGTAGTTAAAACTGACTACTGGATTGATATTGCTGGCAATCATTCTTTTTCCCTTTTCCAGAATTTCAGCAAATCCCATCAACAAAGGGGTGTCCAGCTGCAGGGACTGCGTTCTCAGAACCGCCAGACGGCTCTCATTGAAGACCCCGGTACCTGGACTTTCCTTTAATATACTGATATCTCTTATCCAAGTCAACAAATATTCAATCAAATCGGGGATTGACGACACCCCACGGGCCAGCTTGAGCAGCTGGTAGGTCTCCTTGTTGATGACATGGTTGAAAATCTGCTCGGGATAGCCGATCATGGTCCCTGAATCCGTTGATTGTGCGATTTCCCTGGCCTTGAGCATGGAACCCTGGGAAAATTTCACAAAATAACGCCGTTCCTCTTGACTCAAGGGGTAGTTGGCCTTGAGGAAGGTGTCAATAGCCCCTTCATCAAGCTCTTTGAAGTGGATCCGATAACCCCTGGAAAGCACCGTGTCCAGGACAAGGTCCACATTGTCCACACTCAATATGATCACCACATAAGCCGGGGGATTTTCAAACACCTTGAGCAGCTTGTTCTGGGCCCCTTCGGTCATGGTATGGGCATCCTTGATAAAGACCACCTTGTGGCGGCTGAGCAGGGGCTTTGTTCTCAAGAATTCAGAAAGCTCCAGGATATTCTTGACCTTGATGGACTTTTCTTCCACCACTTCAAAATAGTCCGGGTGGGTCCCCGCCTGAAACCACCGACAGGACCTGCATTCACCGCAGGAAAACACCGATGCGTCACAGAGAATACCCCGGGCGAAGGCCCTTGCAAGCAGACTCTTGCCGATACCCTGTATCCCTTCAAAGATGTAGGCATGGGATATTTTCCCTTCCTTCATCTGTTTCAGAATCTCCAGTTTTTGATCCCCGTGTCCCAGGATGCCCTCGAAAATTTCCTCAGGCATCAGTATTTATAGTGCTCCGCCACATCGAGAACAAACACCGTAGCCCCTCCCACCTTGACCTCCATGGGAATCGGAACGTAACCGGTATCCCCCATGATGGGCGTGGGTGATACCATTTCCCGATGGGTCTTGCAGGTCTCTTCAATGATTGCCAGAACCTCCTGCACCTGCCTGGCCGCCACACCGATCAAGAGGGTCGTGTTACCCATTTTCAAAAAACCCCCGGTGGAAGAAAGCTTTGTCACGCCAAAATCCTTTTCAGAGAGTTCCTTGATGAGATTGTGGGAATCTTCATCGTGGACGATGGCTAGAATCATTTTCATTTCATTTCCCCCCTATAGAAGAGTCATGTCAAAAATCGGCCAGAATCTGAAAACCGCCACACCGATGATCCGGTCCTTCTCCACAAGGCCGATAATCTCACTGCGGGAATCCAGACTGACCAGGCGGTTGTCACCCATTACAAAAAACTGGTCCTCGGGAACCACCGTGATGTGGGTTTCCCCGTTGGTATTGGAATTGATATAATCCTCAAGGATGAGGACATCATTCACGTAGACCCTGCCCTCGGTGATATCCACCTTGTCCCCGGGCATCCCCACCACCCGCTTGATCAGATTTTTATGGGTTTCTTCGCTGACGAAGAGTCTTTTGATGGGACTCAGGGTATTCAAATCGGTCTGGGATAAGGTGATGTCCGTCTCAAAGGTGATGATATCCCCATGGGAGATGCCGGCGATTTTGCTGATGAACACCATGTTCCCCTCCACAAGGGTGGGCACCATGGAGGTGTTGTAGACTGTTGTAATGCCGAAAAACACATTGAATATCAGGACAATGACCAAAGCGAATGCAATGGACTTGAGCCACTCGAAAATCTCTTTTGCCAAATCAGTTTTCCTCCTTGACCACCGCCACCCAGTGGTGATGGTCCTCTTCTTTGATTCCTAGAATATTGTAGTTGAACCCTGCCATCTCATGGATTCTTTCAATGATATCTGAAGAAAAAACCTCCCCCGGTGCAATCAAGGGAATTCCAGGCGGATAGGGTATGATCATGCGTGCGGAAGTATATCCCCGGGCCTTTGAAAGGGGAATCCACTGTTTGTCCCGGTAAAAAGCCTCGCGAAGGCTGAGGTTCTTCTCGGGTCTGATATACTTTATTGTACCATACTCCCCGGTATTTAGCAGTTGACTGAAATCAATCTCCCAAAGCGCCTTCATGAGGCCGTCGAAATCACCTTGAGTATTTGCAATCGTGGTAATCAGCACAAGACCCTTGTCATAGGAATACTCCGCCTGAATTCCATACTCTTTTCTCAAAACACTCTCCAGGCGGTTGAAATCGATGGTGGCCTTTTCACCATTGATCAGGACCAGCCGTGTCAGGTCCCGCCAGGGGTGGGTCATCAATTTCAAGCAGGGGTGTCCCTGAAGTCCGGCCTCGAATTTCCTGATGTGACCCATCAAGGCCCTGCCCAGGGTCTGACCCTCCTCCTCCATGATTCTGAGTCCCTCGTCCATGGAATCCATGAGGACATAGGAAGGCGAAGAGGTCTGGTGGATGTTGAGAAGTTCTTCAAGGCGTTCCCGATCAATCCGGTCAGAATTCAAATGGAGGGCCGAACCCTGGGTCAATACCGGCAGGGTCTTGTGAAGGGAATGGATGACCAGATCCGCACCAGCAAAAATACTGCTTTGATGATTTTGACCCATCATCTTGAGATGGGCACCGTGGGCCTCATCAACGATCAGGACCTTGTCCAGTCCATGGAGATAGGCGGCGATTTCCTTGACAGGGCTCAGAATGCCAAGAAAGGTCGGACTTGTCAGCACCAGTCCCTTGGCTTCGGGATACCTTTCAAAGGCCTCCCTGACTTTTTCCAGGGTGACCTCCTGACAAGCTCCTGCGACCGGATCGATTTCAGGATAGAGATACCGGGCATTGATGCCGCCCAGCATCAGAGCACTGTAGATGCTGCGATGGCTTTCTCTTGAGACGATGAGGGTTTCTGAAGGCCTGGCCGTGGCCATGATCGCGGCATAGAGGCCGCTGGTGGAACCATTCACCAAAAAATAGGCCTTCAAGCTGCCGTAATAATCCCTCAGCGCCTCCTGGGAGGCTCTGATGATGCCAGTGGCTTCATGAAGATTGTCCGCTCCCGGAATCTCGGTGATGTCGTGGCGATAGATTTCCTTGAGGGAATCGGGAACCAGTCTGCCCTTCTTGTGGCCCGGCATGTGGAAGGAGATCAGATTTTCATGGGCTATTCTTTCAAGGCCTTCATGAATTCTCATGATCCGTCAACCTTTCCTTGATGGTTTTGGCCATATCCCGGCCGGGTTCGATCACCAGCCTGATTGTCTCATCATCCTTTGTGAACTCCAAAAAATACCATTCATTCTTGTTCCTGTTCTTGACAAAGTGATTCCTTCTTTTGATCTTGATACCCTCTTTCATGTCCATGTAGGGCACGAACTTTCTGATGCATTTGAAATCGACACTGTAGGTGGTATGGTTGGTCTTGCTGATCACCCGTTCAATGATCAGGTCACTGTAGATGATTTTGTAGACGTACTGGGCCATGGCATAGAAAATCGTATGGTACAGGTAGAGCATCCCCAGGGCCACGATACCCAACCCCACCCAGCTCGCCAGATAGGGATTGTAATCCTGCAGGAGGGCAATGCTGTAGTCCATGACGACCACGATCAGCACCAGGGCCAGGCCCACTTTCATATAGCTTACACCGCTTGAATCAAATTTTTTTCTTGAAGTTTTCCCCATTTTCAGCCTCTTATCTGTTATAATTTCTAGTGTAATTATTCTATCATAAAATGATTGATAACCCTATATCGAGGAGGAATCTTATGCTTTGTGAAAGAATTTCCAAAATAACCCCGTCCTATACCGTCGGCATCACCACCAAGGTGAAGGCCCTGAAGCGGGAAGGCATCGAGGTGATCAACCTCGGAGTCGGCGAACCTGATTTTCCCACCCCTGAAAATGTCAAGGAAGCCGCCATCAAGGCGATCCATGAAAATAAAACCAAGTACGATAATCCGGCGGGGGTCCTTGAACTCAGGCAGGCCATTGCCGACAAGCTCAAGGCCGACAATCAACTCGACTATTCAGCCGACCAGATCGTGGTATCTTCGGGGGCCAAGCACTCCATCACCAATACCCTGATGGCCATCCTCAATCCCCAGGACGAAGTCATCATCCCCATTCCCTACTGGGTCAGCTATCCCGAAATGGTCAAACTCGTGGGCGGGGTGCCCGTCCCCGTTGAAACGAAAAAGGAGAATCATTTCAAAATCACACCCGAGGAATTTTCAGCCGCCATCACGCCCAGGACCAAAATCATCTTCATCACCAATCCCTCCAACCCCACCGGTGCCATGTACACGAGAAAGGAACTCGAAGCCCTCGTGGCTGTGGCTGTGGAAAAGGGCATCTACATCCTGGCGGACGAAATCTATGAGAAGATCAATTTCGGGCATGAATTCGTATCCATCGCATCGATTTCCAAGGAAGCCTATGAAAACACCATCACTGTCAACGGTCTTTCCAAATCGGCTTCAATGACCGGCTGGCGAATCGGCTATACCGCCACCAATCTTGAACTGGCCAAGGCCATGACCAGCATCCAGGGTCATCTTGTTTCCCATCCCAGCACGATTTCCCAGTGGGCGGCCCTGGCCGCTCTGGAAAGCACCGAGGAGGAAACCGCCTCCATGCTGAAAACCTACTGGCAAAGAAGAGACCGCCTCCTGGAACTCTTCAGTGAAATTCCGGAGGTTTCTGTCATCGAACCCCAGGGAGCCTTCTACTTTTTCATCGACATCAGTTCATTCCGGGATAGATTTCCTCAGGAGGAAAGTCTTTCCCTTCGTGTCTGCGACGATCTGTTGGAAAAACACCGGGTGGCCTACGTCCCCGGGATCGCCTTCGGCAATGACGACTTCATGAGAATGTCCTATGCCACCGACATGGCCACCATAGAGGCCGGCATCCAGGCCCTCAAGGACTATATCAATTCCTTCTAGACAGGCGAAAGCGGTGTTTCAAAAGAAACACCGCTTTTTCTATTAAAGCTTGAAGGAACTCTTCAGGGAAACCGTCCGGTTGAAGACGAGACCTCCTGTTTCCTTGGAATCCTTTGAAAAGAAGCCGTTTCGGATGAATTGAAAATGGGCGAGGGGAGGAGCGTCCTTGATGCCGGCTTCCACATAACCCTTGGCGATGACCAGGGAGTTCTCGTTGATTCTCTCAAGAAAATCCTTGTCGGTGTTCTCTTCGTCCTCATCCAGGATGATGGGTTCGTACATTCTGAACTGAGCCGGAGTCCCTTGAGACGATTCCACCCAATGGATTGTCCCGTTGGGTTTTCTGTCATTGAAACCACTCCCGCTTTTGGTCACGGGATCATAGGTGCACAGCAGCTCCGCCACCTCCCCTTGGTCATCCAGCAGGGTATCCACACATTTGATGAAATAGGCGTTTCGAAGCCGCACCTCAAGTCCCGGTGCCAGACGCTTCCATTTGTGGGGCGGCTCAAGGGCGAAATCCTCTTTTTCGATGTAAATCACCCTGGAGAAGGGGATTTTTCGTGAACCAAGGGCATCGTTTTCAGGATTGTTCTCGGCTTCAAGCCATTCAATCCCACCCTCGGGATAGTTGGTGATGGTCACCTTCAGGGGATTGATCACCGCCATGGTTCGGGGGGCCTTGAGCTTCAGATCCTCACGAACAAAGTGCTCCAGCATCTGATAGTCGATGAGACTGTTGCTCTTGGACACACCGATGGCCCGGGCGAAGTTCTTGATGGCATCGGGGGTGAAACCTCTTCTTCTCAGACCCGAAATAGTGGGCAGCCTCGGATCATCCCAGCCGTCCACGATGCCTTCATCCACCAAGAGCTTGAGCTTCCGCTTGCTCATGACGGTGTTGGTCATCTCAAGCCGGGCGAATTCGATCTGTCTCGGAACCGCCTCCATCTCACAGTGCTTGACGAACCAGTCGTAGAGGGGCCGATGATCCTCAAATTCAAGGGAACACAAGGAATGAGTGATGCCTTCGATGGCATCTTCAAGGGGATGGGCGAAATCGTACATGGGATAGATGCACCACTGGTCCCCGGTCTGATGATGGGTCCTGTGGGCGATGCGGTAGATCACCGGATCCCGCAGGTTCATATTGGGACTGTTCATGTCGATTCTGGCTCTGAGCACCCGGGCCCCGTCCTCGAATTCTCCGGCACGCATCCCTTCAAAAAGTCTCTTGTTTTCCTCGATGCTCCTGGCTCTGTAAGCACTTTCCACCCCGGGCCCGGTCAAGGTACCTCTCTCCATGGAAATGGTCTGGGCATCGGAATCATCCACATAGGCAAGACCCTTCTCCACCAGTTTCATGGCTCTTTGATACATCTCCTCGAAGTAGTCCGAGGCGTAGAAAAGCCGGTCCCACTGATAGCCCAGCCACAGGATGTCAGTCTTTATGGATTCGACGTATTCCTCATCCTCCTTCTCCGGATTGGTGTCATCGAAGCGAAGATTGGTTCTGCCGTCAAATTCATCGGCAAGATCGAAATTGATCACGATGGCCTTGGCATGACCGATATGCAGATAACCGTTGGGTTCCGGGGGAAACCTGGTGACGATGGTCTGGTGTTTTCCCTGTTCGATGTCGTCGACAATGATTTTTTTAATGAAATTGGATGGTCCTTTATGATCCTCCATAGATTTGCACCTCTCTTTGTTATTAGAACTTCCTCGTATCAAATCCACTCATGGTGCTTTCGATGTCCTTGATGATGCTCCTGATATGGTCACTCACAAAGGGATTTGAAAGCCCTCCCTCTTTGAGTATCCCGGTATAGGACCTGCTCCCGGAAACATGACACATGTTCATATAATCCTGCCAGGCAGCCCCGGGATCCTTTTGGTATTTATGAAGCAGCTCAAAGGCCGAGATTTGAGCCAGGGCGTAATCAATGTAATAGAAGGGCACCTGGAAGATATGGCCCTGTTTATGCCAGAAGCTCCCGCCTTCAAGGTACTCGTTGGAGCCGTAGTCAATATAGGGCATGTATTTCTTTTCAATCCCCCGCCAGATCTGCTTTCTCTGAGAAGGGGACATCTGAGGATTTTCGTAGATTTGATGCTGGAATTCATCCACTGCAGCGCCATAGGGGATGAAGGTCAAGGCGTTTTGAAGTTGCAGGAACCTGAATCTTTCCTCATCGTCACCGAAAAATTTTTCCATCCAGGGCCAGGTCGTGAATTCCATTCCCATGGAGAAGATTTCCGCCGCCTCATAGGTCGGCCAGATCAACTCCAATTCCTCGATATTTCTACCGGAATACACCTGAAAGGCATGACCGAATTCATGGGTGAGTACGGAAACATCTGAATGGGTCCCGTTGAAATTGGAAAATATGAAGGGCATCCCGATATCCTTGAGGAAGGTACAGTAACCGCCGGCAGCCTTGGATTTTTTCGCCGTGAGGTCCATGAAGCGGCCCTCCTTCATGCGCTTGAAAAAATCCCTTGTTTCCCGGGACAATTCATTATACATCTCAAAAGCGCTTTCCACAATCTCGTCGGCCTCCCCATGAGGTTTCGGATTGCCTGATTCGAAGGCAAAATTAAGATCGTAATACAGCAGGCGGTCCACCCCGATCCTTTCTTGCTGCCTCTTCATCAAGGTATTGCTCAGGGGAGTGATTTCCCGATAAACCGCCTCCCGGAATTCCGCCACCTCCACAGAAGAGTAATCGGTCCTGCCCAGTCTGTCGTAGCCCAGGCCCACAAAATTCCGGTAGCCCAGCTTGAGGGCCATCCGGTGTCTCAATTGAACCAGTTCATCGAAGATGCCGTCGAGTTCAGCCTCCCTTGAAGCCATGAAACCACTGAAGGCTTCATGGGAGGCTTTTCTGGTCTCACGGTCCTGGTGGGTCAGGTAGGGCCCGAGCTGGGCCAGGGACAATTTTTTTCCATCAAAGTCGATATCAGCCGATGCGATGACCTTGTCGTAAGCACTGACCAGCTGATTCTCTCTTTGCATTTCCTCCACAATCTCCTCCTTGAAGAGATTGAGCCTGGTCCCGGCAAGGTCGAAGAACTGCCTTGGCCTGTAGTTTTTGAGTGCATCAAGGTATTCAGAGTCGAAAATCACCTGATAAAAACGTTGGACGATTCCCGTCATCTCCGGGCCTGTCCGGTCGAAAAACTCCTGTTCTTCATCGTAAAACCCGTCCTTGGTATCAATGGTATGACGGATGTAGCAAAGGTTCTCCATGGTGTCATAGCTTCTTCTGAGGCGGTTGATCCGGGTAATCCACTGATTCTGCTCCTCCGCACCCGTCGCCTCTTTCATGGCCTCTATTCCCCGGGAAATCTCTTCTTTCAATTTTTCTACATCCGGTCTTTGATATTCAATTTCGCTGAATTCCATCATCTTCTCCTACTTGATTTCCTTGATGCCACCCATGTAGGGCACCAGGGCCTCAGGCACCAGGATGGTCCCCTCCCTGGTCTGGTAGTTTTCTATGATGGCCGCAAGGGTCCTGCCCACGGCGAGACCTGAACCGTTGAGGGTATGGAGATTCTCCACCTTCTTGGTCTCGGTATCCCGGTAGCGGATATTGGCACGTCTGGCCTGATAGCCTTCAAAGTTGGAACAGGAGCTGATTTCAAGGTAGCGGTCATAACTGGGCATCCACACCTCGATATCATAGGTTTTGGCACTGCTGGCCGTCAGGTCTCCGGAGCACAATTGGACCACCCGGTAAGGAATCTTCAATCTTTTGAGGACTTCTTCGGCATTTTCAAGAAGACTTTCCAGTTCATCATAGGAATCCTCCGGCTTGACGAACTTCACCAGCTCGACCTTGTTGAACTGATGCTGACGGATCAGACCCCGGGTATCCCTCCCGGCACTGCCCGCTTCCTTTCTGAAACAAGGGGTGTAGGCGGTATGATAGATGGGAAGCTGGTCGCCGTCGATGATTTCATTCATGTAAAGATTCGTCAAAGGCACCTCGGCGGTGGGCACCAGGAAGAAGTCCTTTGCCGGCACATGGAACATGTCGTCTTCAAATTTCGGCAGCTGACCCGTCCCGATCATGGCATCCCGGTTCACCATGAAGGGGGGCAGTATTTCAAAGTAGCCGTGCTCATTGGTATGAAGGTCGAGCATGAAGTTGATCAGGGCTCTTTCCATCTTCGCCCCCAGGCCCTTCAACACCGTGAAACGGGCACCGGCAATCTTCGTAGCCCGCTCAAAATCAAGGATATCCAGATTCACGCCCAGATCCCAGTGTGGCAGGGGCTCAAAATCGAAGGTCGTGGGTTCCGACCATTTTTTGACCTCCTTGTTGTCCGCATCCGTATCACCCACAGGGGTCTGTGGATTCGGCGCATTGGGAATCGCCAGCAGAAGGTCTCTCAGGGCCAGGTCGACTTCCTTGACCTCTTCATCAATGGCCTTGATCTTTTCCGACAGTTGTTTGAGTTCCTCCATGAGAGGTCCCGCATCCCGTCCTTCTTTCTTGAATTTCGGGATTTCCTTGGATTGGACATTCTGCTGGTTTTTCATCTGCTCGACCTGTTGCAAGAGATCTCGTCTCTTTTGATCCAGGACCAGGACCTGGTCAATGTCGAAATCTCCCTTGCCCCTCATCATGACCAGTCTTTTCGTCTCTTCAAAATCATTCCTCAATCTTTTCATCTCTAACATTTCATACACCTCCGTTGAAATAAAAAACGCCCCTCATCCCTTACTAAAAAGTAAGGGACGAGAAGCACCCGCGTTGCCACCCTAATTGGTTTTTTCAAACCCGCTCAATGGTTAAATCGGTAACCGCCGTATCACTCCAGGCTAGATTCAAGGACATGTCCGACGATTCTCACCAACCATCGCCTCTCTAAAAGAACATGGACCCTTTACTGATTCCCTTCTCAGTGACTATGAATTTTGAATCATGATATCATATAAATCCTGATTTTTCAATATATTAAAAGCCAATCGCTCAACTTTTGTGATTTCTTCTACAAGTTTCTTTCCCTTGAGCTTGTACTTCTTGCCGATATCCTTGACCGGGACGGGTTGATCCAGGCCGATGCCGTAGCGCATCAGAATGATTTCCTTGTGTCTTTCACTGATATCGGCAGCCTCAATGGCCTCCTTGATCCGCTTTTCTTCCAGTTTCAATGCCCTTCACCTCTTCATTGCCAGATAGTGGTCCAGTAGAATCCGGGACTGCTTCTTCATGGCTTCAGATTTCGAATTGATAATTTCATAGCCCCCCGGTCCCCGGGCTTCAAGGAGATCATACGCCTCCAGCAAATCGATGACATGATTGACGGTCCCCTGGTGACCATCGAAAATTTTCACCCCATGATTGAAAAAGCTTTGAATCGACGGTTCACAATAAAGAAAGTGGGTGCAACCCAGGACCACGGATTCGATTTTTTCCAAATCATACGCCATGAACAAGGTCTTCAAATAGTCCTGAACGAGGGGGCCTTCGGTGATGCCCTCCTCCACCAGTTTGACCAGCTTTGGTGCCGGTATCTTGAGAATCTTCCCCTTGCCCTTGAAACGCTCGATCAAAAAATTGAATTTGTCCAGTTTCAAGGTCATTTCAGTGGCCATCACGGCAATCTGCCCCCCCTTGTTGCTTAGAAGGGCCGGCTTGATGGCGGGTTCCATGCCGATGATGGGAATATCATACTTCTCCCTGACCCTTCTGGCTGCCGCACTGGTGGCGGTATTGCAGGCGATCACCACCATCTTGACCCCCTTTTCCAGGAGGGCCTCCACGGCCTTTTCCGTCAAAGCCGTCACTTCCTCCGGGGTTTTTTCGCCGTAGGGTGCATTGAGAGAGTCTCCGAGATAAATGAAATGCTCCCTGGGCAGGGCCCTGAGGAGCTCGGCCAGCAGAGTGACTCCTCCCATGCCGGAATCAAATACTCCAATTGATTTTTTCATGATCATTCCTCAAATTGATAGTTTTTTCTTATTATAACACAAAGACTGTCTCAAAAAGAGTATAATGGAGGGAGAGGTGGTTTGAATTGAAGTATCCCTTAGAAAGACTGAATCAAGTCGTTGACAATCCCTATGCATTGATTGAAATCCTATCCAAACGCTCCAATGACATCCGTTACCAGGACAGCAGCCGACTCGTTTCCAGCGCCATCGACCAAGCCATTGATGAACTACTGGATGACACCCTCAAATTTTACAATTATAAATAAAGACCTTCGGGTCTTTTTTTATTGGATAAGGAGACTGATGTCGAGGGCCCTGCTTGAGTGGGTCAAGGCCCCCGTGGAAATGATATGGACGCCTGTCCTGGCATAGGCTTCGATATTGTCCAGGTGGATGCCCCCCGAGGCTTCGAGTATTTTCAAGTCCCCATTGATGCGAACCGCCTCCTCGATTTCCGAAATCGGCATGTTGTCAAGCATGATGATCTCGGCGCTGGTGGCCAGGGCTTCTTTGAATTCCGTCAGATTCTTGACCTCCACTTCGATTTTCACCGTATGGGGAAGGCCTTCCCTCCCCCTTTCCACCGCTTTGGTAATCGAGCCCAGAGCCTGGATATGGTTGTCCTTGATCATCATCCCGTCACTGAGATTGAACCGGTGGTTGTAGCATCCCCCTACCCTTACCGCATACTTTTCCAGTATCCGGAGATTCGGGGTCGTCTTTCGGGTATCCACCACCTTGACGGGATACGACTTCACCTGTCGGGCGTACAACCCGGCCGTCGTGGCGATTCCCGACATCCGCTGGAGCAGGTTGAGAGCCAGTCTTTCGCCCTTTAGAATCGCCGAGGTGGATCCGTAGATTTCCAGAATCCTCTGGCCCTTGCTTATTGTATCGCCATCCTCGACAAAAAACGTGAAGACAATTTCTGAATCCAGCTTTTCGAAAACCCTCTGGAAGACGGAGATGCCGGCGATGATTCCCTCTTCTTTTGCCAGCAGAAAGGCCTTTGAGCGCTGGTCCTTGGGTATCAGCAGGTCCGTCGCCAGATCCATGGTACTGATATCCTCCTTCAAGCCGTTGGTGATGATTTCATCAATCATGATTTGATTCATTGTTCCTCCTCGATATAGTGACTGCCGAGGGATTCTTTTCTCTCCAACGCCATGGTGACGATCAGACGGGAAACCTCGATCATATTTTTGAATTCCAGAAAGGACCTGTCCAGACTGTGTAAACCCAGATATGTTTCATCGTACTGCCGGATCGCTTCCTTGGCGCTTTTAAGTCTTTCCCTCGATCTGAGAATATTGGCCGACTGGTCCATCAGCCCCTTGAGCCCCGCGATGTCCCCTTTGAAGTCCCGGTCCAGTTCCTTGAGCCGGTGATAGCCATGGTGGTCCCGGCTTGTCGTGAATTCCGTGCTTTGATTGATGAACCTGGCCACCCTGTAGCCGAATACAATGCCCTCTGACAAGGAGTTCGAGGCCAGGCGATTGGCCCCCTGGACACCGGTCCGGGCCGACTCTCCACAGCTGTACAGTCCTTTGATGCTGGTCTTTGCACAAAGATCCGTGACGATCCCCCCCATCAGATAGTGCTCCGAGGGACTGACGGGAATGAGATTCTTTTCCGGGTCGATCCCCACCTTCAGGCAGGCCTGATAGATGCTGGGAAATCGTTTCGAAAAGACGCCTTTTTCAAAGTGGGTCACGTCAATGAAAATGTCATCATTGCCCTGGGACTCCTGTTCCATCAGGATGCTTCTGGAAACCACATCCCGCGGCGCCAGATCCCCCAGGGGGTGGTACTTGTCCATGAAGGTCTCTCCCGCGGCATTCCTGAGCCGGCCTCCCTCTCCCCTGACGGCCTCCGATATCAGAAAGGTCTCCCCTTCCCCCTTCAGAGGAGTGGGATGAAACTGGATGAATTCCATGTCCTCCACCCTGGCCCCCGCCCGATGGGCGACGGCGATGCCGTCCCCCGTACTGATGCTTGAATTGGTGGATCTGGAAAAAATCCTGCCGATTCCCCCGGTGGCCAGGACAATATGATTGGTCACCACCCAGCGAAGCTCCTGATCAAAAATCACCAGGGCCCCCTGGATCTTGTCCTCCCTGGTCAGCACATCCACCAAAAAGGCGTTTTCATAAATATCGATATTGCTTCTTTGAGTCACTGTCTGGATCAACTGGTCGATGATGGCCTTGCCGGTATAGTCTTTTTTGTGAATGATGCGATTGGTTGAATGGCCACCTTCACGGGTCAAGTCGATTCGGCCATTGACCTGATCGAAGGTCACACCGTAATTCATGAGTCTCTCGACGTTCCTTCGACCCTCTTCCACCAGAACCTTCACGGCAGTCGGATCGTTGTAATAACTTCCGGCTTTCAAGGTATCCTCGATATGCCTGGCGATATCCTCCTCGTCAAAGGCGATGGCAATCCCCCCCTGGGCCAGATAGGAGTTGTTGGTGGTCATCCCTTCCTTGGAAATCAGGGTGACCTTGAGACTGTTCTTCAGGTTCAAGGCCGCAAAGAGTCCGGATATCCCAGAACCCACCACCAGGACATCCGTTTCGACAGGCTGCAGATTCCGTGTATCAAAATTCACACAGTATCTCATTGATCTCCCAACATCCTTTCGAGGGCCCTGACACCGCCCTTGGCCACCCTTTGATCCAGATTGATTTCAGGACCTTCAGTTTGCAGAGCCTCTAAAAGGTCCGCCAGACCGATTTTTTTCATGTCCTTGCAGACCAGTTTCTCCGACAAGAGAATAAACTCCTTGTGGGGATTCTCTTTCTTCAAAGTATGAAGAATCCCCTCCTCGGTACCGATAATGAATCTTTCCCCCGGACTTTTTCTCACGAATTCCAGAATCTGCGAGGTGCTGCCCACATAGTCGGCCTGATGGAAGACCTCACTCCTGCACTCAGGGTGCACTAGAAGCTCGACCCCGGGGAATTTTTCCTTCATCCTTCGTGTCTCCATCCCGGTGACCCTGTCATGAACCGGGCAGAAGCCGTCCCATCGGCTTATTTGTTTTTCCGACACTTGCTCCTGGACAAAGCTGCCCAGGTTCCGGTCAGGGGCAAAGAGTATTTCTTCAGAAGCGACCCCCTTCACGATCTCCACCGCATTGGAAGAGGTGCAGCAGATATCACTGACGCTTTTCACCGCCGCTGAAGAATTCACGTAGGTGACGACCCAGGCTCCGGGATGATCATTTTTGTAGGCCTCGATACCTTCTGAGGTGACCATGTCCGCCATGGGACAACCCGCATCAAGTCTGGGTAGAATGACTTTTTTATGAGGATTGAGCAATTTCGCGCTCTCAGCCATGAATCTCACCCCGCAAAAAATCAGCAGATCCTCATCGATTTCAGTCGCTTTTTTTGCAAGCTGCAGGGAGTCCCCCACGAAATCCGCAATGTCCTGAATATCGCCAATCTGATAATTATGGGCCAGAATCAAGGCTCCTTTTTCCCTTTTCAAGCGAAGTATTTCTTCAATCATTTGACTTCTTTCCATGATCTACTCCTTTTTGATATTTTTCATTCACTCAAATTATAGCACTTCCATTAAAAAAAGGGCTTATTCATAGCCCTTTTACTGCTTTTCCTGCATTCTTTTGTGACTGTCCGATATGGTAGCTCAATGCCTCCACAGCCTTGTCGACGTCCTTTTCGTAAAAAGCATCCAGAATTCTCTTGTGCTCCTTGAGGGCTTCCTCGGCTCTTCCCGCCATGGAAAGCGATTTTTTCCTGGTGGATTTGATGAATTGCTGGAAGTCCTTCAGGACATGCTCCAGATAACGGCTGCTGGCGGCGGTGTAAATGGTTTCATGAAACTTTGTATTGAGTTCAAAAATCTTGTCAATGTCGTTTTTCACCGTGTAGAATTCCATCAACTCATAGATTTCCTTCAATTGCGCCAGGGCTTCGTCACTGATTCTCAGCACCGACCATCTGGCCACGATGCCTTCCACGGCGATTCTCATGCTGTAGATATCATCCACGTCCTGGGGTGTGATACCGCGCACGACAACCCCCCGGTTCGGGATGTTTTCCACCAGTCCGTCTAGTTCAAGTTGCTTGAGAGCTTCTCTGACCGGTGTCCTGGAGACGCCCAGTTCCTCTGCAACCTTGGCTTCAACAATTTTTTCATCGTTGTTATACACACCATTGAGGATATCTTCTCGAATCTTTTCAAAAATCAGGGTGGTGAGGGACTTGTTTTCCTTCTTCTGGTCTAATAAATCCACGCCATCATCCTCCAAATATTCTTGTGGTTCTCCCTCAATGATATAGTACCCGATATTCATTGTCAATTGATTCAATTCTTCTCATTGTTCAATTTTTCTGAATATTAAGTATGAATATCCGAATAGGCCGATCACAATGACAAATACTGATATTCCAACAACTGCGGCACTGATGATGTGGGATAGAAAACTGCTGGCCACCATCAGAATTCCGAAGATGACAAAAAGCATCCCCCCCACCCGATGGGTCTTTTTCCACACGGTTTCATTAGCGAGGGTCCAGGGGGTTCTGATCCCCACAAAGTAGTTGTGCTTGATCTGGGTCAAGTAATTGCCGATGATCATGAAGAGGACACCGACACCGATGATGACGATTTTTGAAATATCGGTTTCCCATCCCAGGGAATAGAGGTTGGTGATCCAGACCAGGAGGATGATAAAAATGATGGTGCCTTGTTTGATCATGCCATAGGCCTTGGTATGCTTGAAATAATTGTCCCTTCTGGGGTCGATACTGGGGATGATCGTCATCATGTAGTAGAGTCCTATGGGCAGGGCCGCCATGAGCAGGGCCATATAGCGTCCGTTGTAGCGGTCCACCTCCCCGTCGATGCCCCAGTGGGTGGGAATCATGTCCGGTAACCGCGGATAGATGACCAGGGTGCCCACAAAGGAGACTATACTGAGGTACAGCAGCCATTTGCTTTTATTCATGTCCTTCACTTCCTTTGTCAAAGAAATCGTAGACCCATTTGAGGGTTTCCTGGAAAACCGTCGTGTTGAGGGAATAGATGATGGTCTGACCCTCCCTTTCACTCATGATCAGATCGGCATCCTTCAAGATGTTGAGATGGTGGGATATCGACGCCTTGGTGATTGGAAAGTTATCCGCGATATCCCCGGCATTCATATCCCCTTCGATGAGGAGTTCAAGAATTTTTCGGCGAGTCGGATCCGACAAAGCTTTGAATATTGCGTTCAAGGAGTTCACCTGCCTTTATTTAGACAACTGTCTAAATATATTATAATCAAATTATTTCAAATTGCAATATCGATTGACAAATTTTTTTGTTCCGATATAATTGAATCAAGTAATTACATTATTGTACTGATTACAGGAGGTGACACATTTGGACAATCTAAACCTTGTATTGCAGGTTCTCGAGTCCTCACAGGAACCCTTGAAGGCCGGTGAAATCGCTGAAAAAGCCCAGCTGGACAAAGCGGACGTCGATAAAATCATCAAACAGTTGAAGAAGGAAGAAAAAATCGAATCACCGAAGAGATGCTACTACTCTGCCAGGTAGACCATGAAAAGAACGCTCAGTCAGGAGGTTGAATTCCGACTGAGCGTTGATTATTATTTGGCGATTTCGATGATTTTTCTCCGGCCGATTTTCTTGTTCTTGAAGGCGTGGATAATGATTTCCGCCTCCTTGAAGTCCACGGTGATGAAGGAAAATTTGTCGAGAACCTGTACATCCTTGATCTTGCTGGCTTTGATTCCGGATTCCTTGACAATGTATTTCACCAGTTGATTGGTGTCAAAATTATCCTTCTTGCCCTTGGCGATGAAGAGTCTCGATTTACCTGACTTGTTGAGGACGATTTCACTGATCTGCTTGTATTGTTTGGGATCAAGTTCCTCATTGTAGTTGAGTTTGAGAACCGTGGCCAGAACCTCTGTGGGGTCATATTTCTCCTGGAGGCTTTTCGCCGTTTCGTAGTAGATATCCTCTTTGTAGTTCCCCACCGACACATCGATGGTATTGAGGATGTGGTCGAGCTTGGTCCCGATGATATCGTCCACCTGGGGAACCTTTCCCTTGACGATGGCTGTCTTGGTCTTCTGAGTGATGAAGTGAAGTTTCTTGTATTCCTGTGGTGTCACAAAGGTGATGGCCGTGCCTTCGAGGCCCGCTCTTCCCGTACGGCCGATGCGATGGACATAGCTTTCAGGGTCCTGGGGAATCGAATAGTTGATCACGTGGGTCAATCCCGATACATCGATACCCCTTGCAGCCACATCCGTGGCGACGAGGATATTGATGTTCTTGTTTTTGAATTTATTGAAGATTCTTTCCCGTTGAACCTGAGAAATATCCCCGTGAAGCGCTTCTGCATCGTAGCCCCGGTTCACCAGCTGGTTGCTGAGTTCATCGGTATCCTTTTTGGTCCGGCAGAAGATGATGGCGTAGAAGTCTTTCTCGATATCGATGATCCGGCACATCGCCTCCAGTTTGTCGGCGTTTTTAACCTCGAAATAAATCTGGCGGGTGAGCTCCGTGGTCATTTGCTTGGATTTGATATCGATCTTTTCGGCATCCTTGAGGAATCTTCGCGACAAGTCCACGATCTCCCTGGGCATTGTGGCGGACATGAGAAGAATGTTTTTCTCCGGATTGCTGTTGGCGATGACGAATTCAATATCCTCGATAAATCCCATGCTCAGCATCTCATCCGCTTCGTCAAGGACCAGGTATTCAATCTCATCAAACAGCTTTTTATTGCGTCTCATATGGTCCATGACCCGACCCGGAGTTCCCACCACCATGTTGAGTCCGTTGCGGATGGCCTTGAGCTGACGGTCCATGGAGGATCCCCCGTAAATGGGCATGATCCGCATGGATTTTTCCGGTCTCAGGGAATTCAATTCCTCTGAAACCTGGATTGAAAGCTCTCTTGTCGGAGTCAGTACCAATACCTTGGGTGCCTTGGTATCAAATTTGATTTTATCCATTAGAGGTATTCCAAAGGCCGCCGTTTTTCCTGTCCCGGTTTGCGCCTTTGCAATAACATCGGCATTTTTCTCTAAAAGCAGAGGAATCATTTGGGTTTGTATCGGTGTCGCCTCTTCAAAACCCTTTTCATCAATTACCTTCAAAAGACGCTGTGATAATCCTAATTCGTTGAATTTCATTGTTTTATTCATATATTCTCCTTTTCCATAACATTTCTAGTTAACAACATAAAACCACAAATGTCAACAAGAATCGCCCGTTGAAATTGAAATGATGCTATAATATAATGTATAAAAATCGATGGAGGTACTAACTATGAAACGTGTTTTTTCTGGAGTCCAGCCCTCAGGCATGATCCATCTGGGAAATTACTCCGCCATGAAGAATTTTGTCAAACTACAGGATAATCCAGAAAATGATTGCTTTTACTGTATCGTGGATCTGCATTCTGTCACGGTACCTCAGGAACCCCAATCCCTCTATGAGCATTCCCTGGAATTGGCCGCCCTGTTCATCGCCATTGGATTGGATCCAAATAAATCGACCCTCTTTCTTCAATCCCATGTCCCGGCCCATACGGAGCTCGCCTGGCTGCTCCAGTGCAATTCCTATATGGGGGAATTGAACCGGATGACCCAGTTCAAGGACAAGTCAGAGAAAATCGTCTCCGTCACCAACGGTCTCTACACCTATCCGGTTTTGATGGCGGCGGACATACTGGCCTACGACACCCACTATGTCCCTGTAGGCAACGACCAGCAGCAGCATATCGAACTCACCCGGGATATCGCCATCCGGTTCAACAACAAGTTCGGAGAAACCTTTGTCGTGCCTGAGGGTTTTTACCCCAAGGTGGGGGCGAGAATCATGTCCTTGGATGATCCGGCATCAAAAATGAGTAAGAGCAACGCCAACCCCTTCAGCAAGATCGGCCTCCTGGACTCCGAAGCCCAGATCAAAAAGAGCATCATGCGGGCCACGACGGATTCGGATGCCGAAATCCGACTTGACTGGGAGAACAAGCCCGGTGTCAGCAACCTCCTGACCCTGTACTCGGTCTTTGGTGACATCGCCGTGGAAGACCTGGAGAGACGCTACGCAGGACAAGGTTACGGCACTCTCAAGAAGGATCTCGTCGAAGTCATCATCGAATACCTCAAACCCATCAAGGCGCGGTACAGTGAACTCAGAAATTCGGATGAGCTCAAGAATATCCTCATGGCCGGTGCGGCCCATGCCAATGAAATCTCATCAGAAGTCCTCAAACGCGTGAAGGATAAAATGGGATTCGTCCAGTTTTAAAAAAATCACCCTTCGGGGTGATTTTTAAATTTCACTGATTTTATCATATTCTTTTTTGAACTTTTTGATGATTTTTTTCTCCATCCGGGAAACCGTCATCTGGGAGACCCCCAGTTCGTCCGCCACACTGACCTGGGTCTTGTTGTCAAAGAACCTTTCATGGATGATTCTGACCTCTACCGGAGACAGTTTCTCCATGCATCGGTTGATGAAGTCCTTGTTTTCAATCACGTCAAAATACTTGTCATTGTCGCCGATGATATCGATGAGCTGGATGTCCTTGTCATCGGTATTGGTATCGTAGGTGATGTCCAGGGATTTGGGCGTGTAGACCTGGGATGCTTCCATGGCTTCAATCACCTCTTCCTCAGTCACAGAAAGATACCTGGCGATATCGCTGATTTGAGGCACCCGCTGCAAATCCTGCTGCAGCTTGTTTTTGGCCATATTGATTTTTTTTGACATTTCCTGAATTCTCCGAGGCACGCGGACGGACCAGCCCTTGTCCCGGAAATATTTCTTGATTTCACCGATGATGGTCGGCGTTGCAAAACTGGAGAATTCAAAACCTCTAGAAAGGTCATAGCGTTCAATCGCATAAATCAAACCAAGAGAAGCCACCTGAAAAATATCTTCATAGTCTATCCCTTTATTTACAAATTTTTTTGAGAGGATTTCAGCAATGTACTGGTATCGTTTGAAAATCTCATTTCTGATTTCTCTGGATTTGTCTGCCTCATACAGAATGAACAAATCCTTCGATCCCATCTCTTTATAGTCGATGCCATTAGTCATGGTCAGCCCCCGTTATTCTATTCCTTGTTCTTTATCAAGGTGATCCTGGTGCCATTTCCCATACCACTTTCAACAATCATATCATCCATCAGGGTCTTGATGATAAAGAGCCCCAGACCTCTGCCCTCATATGCCTCAAGTACCGGTTCTGAATACTCCTCGAACTTGAAGCCGTCGCCTTCATCTGTGATTTCAACCAGGAATCTTCCCTCATCCAGGTGAAAATCCAGGGTGATGTTGGAGCTGTTCTTTCCGTGCATCACGGCATTGTTGCAGGCCTCACCGATGGCCACCTTGATATCCTCGATCTCTTCGATATCAAAACCCTGGGTATTGGCAATAACCGTCGCCGTTAGCCTTGCAATGGCAACGTACTCGGCGGCATTTGGGATAGTCATGGTGATCTTATCCTTCAATAGATTCACCTTCTTTGCTGATTTTAATGACTTTGTCCAAGCCAGTGATTTTGAAGATTTTGAGCACATTTTCTTGAGGGTCCATGATCACCATGGCCTTCTCGTTCTTGTCCAGCCGGTTGAGAAGGCTGATCATTACCCCCAGGCCGGTGGAATCAATATAGGCAAGATCTCTGATCTTGAATGCGATATCGGCTTCTCTCTGATCCAGGATTTCATTGAGTCGATCCTTCAGGGTCACGGAAGAGTTGATATCCAGGTCTCCTACCAGATCGACTTCCCAATTTTCTTTTTTTTCATTGTATTTGACATCAATACTCAAACTCATTGGAGATCCTCCTTCAGTACTTTAGTAATAACATTCTAACACAGATTGTGTCGATACGCGCTCAAAATGTCCTTGCACCGACAAGACAGACAACCCGGAGCCTCTTAAAGGCCCGGGTTGTCTTGCAGTGGCTCGATAATCGATTCATTCTCCAATGAAGTCAAGGTCTTGGCAATGGAAACCACCCTGGATTCCTCAGTGGTCCTCATCAGAATGACCCCCGAGGTGTTTCTCCCGATCAGAGAAATTTCATCCGTCCTCAGGCGAATCACGATGCCGTCGGAATTGATGATCAGAATCTCATCCCTTTCCCTGGTGGACAAGACATCCACGATGTTTCCGGTTTTTTCACTGATATTATAGGTGAGAATCCCCTTGCCTCCCCGAATCTGTGACCGGTATTCTTCTACACAGGTGCGTTTCCCATAGCCCTTTTCCGTGACCGCCAGAAGACTCTCGTCCTCTTTGATGAGAACCATGGCAATCACTGCATCTTCATCCTCAAGGTTGATGCCCACCACCCCGTAGGCGGTGCGTCCCATCAACCGGACCTGCTCCTCCTTGAAACGGATGGCCTTGCCTTTCTTGCTGGCAATCAGGAGCTCGTTTTCTCCCGAAGTGATTCTCACGGCAATCAGCTCATCCTCCGGATTTCTGAAATTGATGGCATAGATTCCGGATTTTCTTGACGTATCGAGGGTTTTCAGGGTCATTCTTTTGATGATCCCCATCTTTGTCACCAGAACAATGAATCTGTCATCGAAAACCTTCACCGGTTTTACAGCGGTCACGTATTCACCGGGGTTGAGCTCGAGGAGATTCACAATGGCCAGGCCCCTGGCGGTTCTGGTGCTTTCAGGGATTTTATAGGCCTTTTTCTTGTAGACCCGGCCGAGATTGGTGAAATACAGAATATCTGAATGGGTGGAGGTATTGAAGATATTCACCACAATATCCTCGTCCCGGGTGGAAAGACCGGTTTTTCCCCGACCGCCCCGATTCTGTGCCTGATAGGTGTCCTGCGGGACTCTCTTGATGTAGCCCCGCTGGGTCATGGTGATGGTGACCTCTTTTTCCTCGATGAGGTCTTCTATTTCAAAATCCTCCTCACTGAGGGAGATTTCAGTTCTTCGTTGATCCCCATAGCGATTCTTGATTTCAAGCAAGTCATCTTTAATGATCTTCATCAGAATTTTCTCACTGGAAAGCACCTCATGAAACCACTCGATTCTTTCAAGAACCCCTTTGTACTCGGTTTCAATCTTTTCTCTTTCAAGACCTGTCAACCGTTGCAAACGCATTTCAAGGATGGACTTGGATTGTATCTCCGAAAGCTTGAAATCCGCCATCAATCTCGTCTGGGCGATGGCCGTGTCATTGGAGGCTTTGATGACTTTGATGATTTCATCGATATGATCCAAGGCAATGCGGTAGCCCTCCAGGACATGGGCCCTGTCCTTGGCCTTGTTCAGTTCGTAAATCGTCTTTTTGGTTTCAATTTCCTTCTGGTGCCTGATGTAATAATCCAGCAGTTCATAGAGGGTCAGTACCTTGGGTTCACGATTCACCAGGGCGATACTGATCATGGAGAAAGTGGACTGAAGCTGCGTGTTTTTATACAATTTGTTGAGCATCACATTGGGATTGACATCCCGCCTGAGCTCGATCACGATCCGGATACCCTCTCTTGAGCTTTCGTCCCTCAAATCAGTGATGCCGTCGATTTTTTTATTTTTGACCAGGTTGGCGATATCCTCAAGCATTTTGGACTTGTTCACCTGGTAGGGAATCTCCGTCACGATGATCTGGTGCTTGCCGTTTTTCAGTTCCTCGATGGTCGCCTTGGATCTGACCACCGCTTTACCCCGACCGGTGCGATAGGCGGCTCTTACCCCTTCAATCCCGATCAGTTCAGCACCTGTCGGAAAATCGGGTCCTGTCACAATCTCCAACAAATCCTCTGTATCGGCCTCTTCATGATCAATCATGAAAACCAGGGCGTCGATGATTTCTCTGAGGTTGTGGGGGGGAATGCTGGTGGCCATGCCCACCGCGATCCCATTGGAGCCGTTGACGAGAAGATTGGGAAATCGACTCGGAAGTACGGAGGGTTCCTTCAAGCTGTCATCGAAATTTGGAACAAAGGGAACCGTTTCCTTGTCGATATCCCTCAACAATTCCGAGGCCAGTCGCGTCATTCTGGCTTCCGTGTACCGCATCGCCGCCGCGCTGTCGCCGTCAATGGAGCCGAAGTTCCCATGACCGTCGATGAGTTCATAACGGATGGAGAAATCCTGAGCCATCCTCACCATGGCATTGTAAACCGACTGATCCCCGTGAGGATGATATTTACCCAGGACGTCGCCGACGATACGGGCGGATTTTCTGTGGGCCTTTTCATGAGTGAAGTTCTGCTCCTTCATGGAATACAGAATTCTTCTGTGAACCGGTTTCAGACCGTCCCTTACGTCCGGCAGCGCTCTGGAAACAATCACGCTCATGGCATAGTCGATATAGGATTTTTTCATTTCATCGTTGATATTGATTTCTATGATTCTTTCGCTATTATCCGTCATTTTTTCCACCTATATATCCAGATTTGTGACAGTGCTGGCATTGTCTTCAATGAATTGTCTTCTCGGTTCTACCTTTTCCCCCATCAGGGTGGAAAAAATCAGATCAGCCTCAATGGCGTCATCGATGTTGACCTTGATGATGGTTCTTGTCTCCGGATTCATGGTGGTATCCCATAGCTGCTCAGGATCCATCTCACCAAGACCTTTGTAACGTTGGATATCAAAGGTGTTGTCCCGGCCCAGTTCATTCAAGATTTCTTCCAGTTCCCTGTCGGTATAAGCATAGCGTTGGATTTTTCCCAGCTTGATCCGGTAAAGGGGAGGTTGGGCGATATAGATATGTCCCTCATCAATCAAGGGCCTCAAATGCCTGAACAAAAAGGTGAGAAGAAGGGTCCTGATATGGGAGCCATCCACATCGGCGTCAGTCATGATGATGATTTTATGGTATCTCAGGGTTTCAATTTCAAATTCATCGCCGATACCGGCTCCAAAGGCGGTGATCATGGCTCTGATTTCACTGGAATTGAAGAGTTTGGAAAAATTGGCCTTTTCCACATTCATGATTTTTCCCCTCAGGGGAAGAATCGCCTGGTTGTTTCTATTGCGTCCCTGCTGGGCGCTGCCGCCGGCGGAATCACCCTCTACAATGAATATTTCACTGAGTCTCGGATCCTTTTCAGAGCAGTCCTTGAGCTTGCCAGGCAGGGCCATGCCGTCGAGGAGTCCCTTTCTTCTGGTCAGTTCCCTGGCCTTTCTTGCCGCCTCTCTGGCCTTGGAGGACCGGATGCATTTTTCAATGATCACCCGGGCGTCGTTGGGATTCTCTTCTAGAAAGGTCTGGATGATTTCATTGGCGACAGATTCAACGATGCCTCTGAGTTCACCGTTGCCCAGTTTTGTCTTGGTCTGCCCTTCGAATTGAGGCTCTGGAATTTTTACCGAGATGATGGCCGTAATGCCTTCCCTGACATCTTCTCCAATGATATTGATGTCCTTGTCCTTGATGATATTCATTTTCCGGGCGTAATCATTGACGCTTCTGGTGAGGGCGCTCTTGAAGCCGACCAGATGGACCCCGCCTTCTTGTGTGTTGATATTGTTGGCAAAGGAAAAAAGATTTTCATTGTAATCTTCCGTATACTGCAGCGCAATCTCTATATTGTTTCCCTCTCGATCCGCTTCGCCATAGATGACGTTTTCATGAATTCCCCTTCGGTTGCGGTTGAGATAGGAAACAAACTCTTTGATTCCTCCCTCATAGTGGTAGGTCACCTCAGAGTCGTTTCTCAGATCCTTGTAGACGATTTTAATCCCCTTGTTGAGGAAAGCCAGTTCTCTCAAGCGGTTGGCGATGGTCTCATTGCTGAATTCAAGGGTATCGAAGATTTCCTTGTCGGGTTTGAATATCGTCCTGGACCCGTTGGCCTCGGATACGCCGACCACCTCCAAGGGCTTTGTGGTTACACCCCGGGAGAATTCGATGCGATAAATCTTGGCGTTCCTGAAAATTTCCACGATAAAATACTCCGATAGTGCATTCACCACCGAAGCACCGACACCATGTAGTCCCCCGGATACCTTGTAGCCACCGGCGCCGAATTTTCCTCCGGCATGAAGGATGGTATGAATCACTTCTACAGCAGGCTTGTTCATCTTTTGATGCATATCCACAGGCATGCCACGACCATTATCCTCAACCACGACAGAATTGTCCGGGTTGATGGTGACCTTGATGGTATCACAATAGCCTGCCAGGGCTTCATCAATGCTGTTGTCCACTATTTCATAAACCAGGTGATGCAGGCCTCTGGGACCCGTGGATCCAATGTACATGCCGGGTCTTTTTCTAACAGGCTCCAAACCCTCCAAAACCTGAATCTTATCCGCATTATAATCCGTTGTCACCACGCTGCTCATTGAAATGACCGCCTCCTAATTTTTCCTTCTTCAATATCAAATATTTGAAAATTGCTGATTTTATCAAAATCGATTCCCGCCAGGTCTGTTGAAGTGATAAAGGTCTGGTACTCCTTGACGTACTCCAGCAGTTTGTTTTTTCGGTCATCATCCAGCTCGGAGAAAACATCATCCAGAAGCAGCAGCGGTTTTTCCCCCATCACCTCATGGGTGATTTTCATCACCCCTATGACCAGGGAAAGCGTCGCGGTTCTGATCTGTCCCTGAGAACCGTATATTTTAAGATCCTTGTCATTGATGAAAATATTGATTTCGTCACGATGGGGGCCGATGGCGGTGTAATTGTTTTTTAAATCCACCGACAATTTCGAATCCAGAAGCCCTTTGTAGACCTCTTTCATTTTATCATAATCCCTGATTTTTTGCTTGATAATGGGGGAAACATATTGAATTTTTAAGACTTCTTTTTCCTCGGAAATTTCGTGATGAATCCCTTCAATGATTCCGTTGAGATCTTCAACGAAGGCCATCCGCTTCATCATCACCTTCATGCCGTTTTCAATCAATTGTTCATTGATCGTCTCAAGATAGATTGAATCACAGGTGGCTTCACTGTGTTTTTTCAGATAGTTGTTTCTCACCTCGAGAACCCTTTGATACTGAATCAGATAATGATAATAATTCCGGCTGATCTGAGAAATTTCCCGGTCGAGAAATCTTCTTCTCAAAACCGGTCCCTCCTTGATGATTTTCAAATCATCGGGAGAAAAAATCACAGCCAGAAATTCACCAAGAATTTCAGAGGTTTTTTTAATGGGTTGGTAATTGATTCTTATTTCTTTTTTATTTTCCTGGAGCAGTTTCACCTCTATGATGGAGGATCCGTAGTCATGGCTGTATTCAAGACTGAAATAACACTTTTCATCCCCTGCCCTGATCAGCTGGTTGTCCTTGTTGTTTCTGAAGGATTTGCCGTAACTGGCATAATAAACAGACTCAAGGATATTGGTTTTACCCTGAGCATTTTTTCCTGTGATGAAATTGATGCCTTCATGAAAATCCACTGTCTCATTGTCATAATTTCTAAACTGGTACAGGGTCAGCCTTTTTAAAATCACTCAACTTCACTCCATTAATCCTCCACGATCTTGAAGGTCTTGAAAAAATGGTCCTCTTTGATTTCGACCTTCACGATATCACCGGGTCTGAGTTTCTTTCCCCTCTGGTCCACATGATGACCGTTGACTTTGACAAAGCCTGACTTGATCAGAAATTTCGAATGGCCGCCGCTGGAAGCGATATCAACGAATTTCAAAAACTGATCCAATTTGATGAATTCTTCCTTGATGCCTATCTCTTTCATTTTCTCCTCCAAAAAATCCTCTCTTTCAAGAGGATTCTGCCTAATTCGACATTCTGACCGGCAATACCAGGTAGGTGTATTGATCATTGTCTGAAGGCTTGATGATGCAGGGGCTCAGACTTGATGACATTTTAATCAGGACTTCTTCCGCATCGATGACCCTCAAGGCCTCCGTCAGATACCGGGGATTGAAACCAATTTCAAAAATATCACCCTCGGTTTTGACCCTGACCTTGTCACTGACGCTGCCGATTTCGCTGATAGAGGAAACCTCTACGTATTCACTGTCGAAGGAAATCTTCACCGTCCCTGATTTGGACTCTCTGGTCATTAAAGAAGCTCTCTCGATAGCCTGTAATAATTCAACCGTATTGATTTTCAACTGGGTCTTGAAATCAGAGGGGATGATCTGCTCATATTTGATGAATTCTCCTTCGAGAATCTTGGAAATGATCTTGATGTGATTGATTTCAAAGGCGATGTATTTGTCGGTAATGCTGATATTCATCTCTTCACCACCAGTGGCGCTGAGAATTTTCAAAAGTTCACTGAGGGTTTTCCCCGGTATCACGGTTTTTGAAGAAGCCTTTCCCTCATGATCAATGGATTTCATGGCCAGACGGTAACCGTCGATGGCCACCATGCTGATTCTATCTTCACTGATTTCAAGAAGAGCACCCGTTAGAATCGGTCTCGTCTCATCGGTAGAAACAGAAAAAAGGGTCTGTCTGATCATATTTTTAAAGACTTCCTTGTTGAGTTTCATTTCCTCCGGATTCTCAATCAAGGGCAGCTGGGGAAATTCATCTGGATCGAAGGACATCAATTTGAAATTGGAATGAAGACACCGGATGTCCATCTGTCTGTCATTCATGGTGAAATCTATGGCGGCATCAGGTAGTTTTCTGACAATGTCCCCCAGCAGCCTTGAATCCAGCACCGCGGCACCCTCCTCGACGACCTGGGCTTCAATCTCAATGGAGATGGCCAGATTGAGGTCATTGCCAGTGAGCAGAATCTTGTTGTTTTTGGTTTCTAAAAGAATGCCCTTCAAGATATCCATATTGGTTTTGGAAGAAACCGCTTTTTGTACCGTTATGATGCCTTCAATCAAATCATTTTGATAGCATGAAAATTTCACTTGAATCCCTCCATAAAATCCTATTTGTCAATGATTATAGATAGTAGTAGTAATAGGCCCTGTGAATATGTGGATAAGGCTCCGACGACCAAGAACCGTCTCAAATTTTTTTGTATAAGCCTGTTGATGACCAGGGACAAAATACCCTTGTAATCCACATGATCAACTATCCGGAAACCTTCCCCAAAATAACTGTGGATTAATCCATTTTCATTTTATTGATGATGTTGTTGATTTCATTGGCGAGGTCCTTGTTGTGTTTAATGTCCTGAATAATTTTGTCACAGGCATGCATGACGGTGGTATGGTCCCTGCCTCCGAATTCCTGGCCTATTTTTGGAAGAGACAGATTGGTCAGTTCACGGCAGAGATACATGGCAATCTGTCTTGGGTGGGAAATGATTCTCATTCTTTTGGGAGAAGTCAGATCCTCAATGGTAACATTATAGGTATTGGCGACAATATCCTTGATCAGGGAAGGGGTGATCCTGAGGGGACCGTTGTTGCTGATGATCTCCTTCAAGGCCTCCTCCGCCAATTGAACACTGATGGTCTGGTTGGTCAGGGAGGAAAAGGCGATCACCCGGGTCAGGGCGCCTTCAAGCTCCCGGATATTGGATTTGATTTTTCTGGCGATGAAATCATAAACTTCACTGGGAATGGGAACCTCTTCAAGTTCGGCCTTCTTTCTCAGAATGGCGATCCGGGTCTCGAAGTCAGGTGCCTGGATGTCGGCCAGCAGCCCCCACTCAAATCTGGAAACCAGCCGGTCCTCCAGGGTCTTGATCTCCTTGGGAGGCCGGTCACTGGAAATGATGATCTGTTTGTTGGACTGATGCAGGGCATTGAAGGTATGGAAGAATTCTTCCTGGGTTCTTTCCTTTCCCGCAATGAACTGGATGTCATCCACTAAAAGAACATCGAGATTGCGGTACTTGTTTCTGAACTCAGAGTTCTTGTCATCCTTGATGGAGTTGATGAGATCGTTGGTGAAATTTTCCGAGGAAACATAGAGTATCTTGGAATCGGGATTATGCTCAAGAATATAATGGCCGATGGCGTGCATGAGATGGGTTTTTCCAAGACCGACTCCTCCGTAGATGAAGAGGGGATTGTAGGCCTTGGCTGGAGATTCCGCCACGGCCAGGGAGGCGGCATGGGCAAAACGGTTGCTGTTGCCGATGACGAACTCCTCGAAAATGTATTTGGGATTCATAAGAGGAAAGGATTGAAAATCACTGTAACTGTTTCTTTCCCTGCTTTTTTTGGGCTTTTGGGAGGGGTTCTCATTGTATTGGTCGGTGACGAATTTTACCGTAAACTTCTCAAGTGAGGATTGATGAAGGGAGTTCATGATCAGATCGTAATAGCGGGTCTCAAGAATATCCTTGTTGAAGGTATTGGGAGTCTTTAAAATAAAAATATCTTCATCGATGGTGATGGGCTCCAGATTCTTGATCCAGGTGTTGAAGCTCACTGGAGTGATTTCCTTGGAGATGATGCTGAGGGTCTTGTCCCAGATTTCTTTTGCCGACATGAAAAAGCCTCCCTAATAGTGATTAACAGAATCATACACAGACAAGCGCGGCAGCTCTGTCGACCAATGATCAACAATATTTCGCCGAGGACTGTTGATAACCTTGATAAACAATGACTTGACTAACAGTTTACAAGCCTGTTGATAAATCGTATCCTCAGGGATCAAACCCTGCAAAAACTGGAAGTTTGTGGATAAGGACGGGGTTATCCACAAACTTACCCACAATTAATGGGAATGTGAACAAATTTGTAGAGGTTTCCACTTATCAACAGCCGACTTTCATAGTAACAACATTATACACAAAAAACAATGGCAATGAAAGAAATTATCCACAGCCGGTCCAGGAAAAAAACGATAATTTCATTGACAATGACAGGCCTGATGGATATAATAATTAAGCGGACTTTTTGTGAGTTACGAGGGAATAATACGCTGTTTTTATATAACCGGCAAAGATTTTAAGGAGGTGTTTCTAATGAAAAGAACTTATCAACCGAAGAAAAGACAAAGAAGCAAAGAACACGGTTTTAGAAAAAGAAATAGAACGACATCCGGTAGAAGAATTTTGAAAGCCAGAAGAAGTAAAGGCAGAAAGAAGCTTAGTGCTTAAGACCGCGTAAAAGTGGTCTTTTTTTATAACCTTCGGAGGATCTATGAAAACTGAATCTCTTAAAAAGCATTACGAATTTAAAAGAGTTTATAAAAAGGGTCGTTCAGTGGTAGGTCGATATCTGGTGATTTATTTTTTAAAGAACAATACGGCTGTCAACCATTACGGGGTGACGGTCAGTAAAAAAGTGGGCAACAGTGTCACTCGTTCCCGGGTCAGACGACTGATCAAGGAAAATTTAAGAAAATTTGAAGAGCAAATCCTGCCGGGATATGATATGGTTATAGTAGCACGAGTAGCAGCCAACAGGGCGGATTTTCACCAGATCGGAAAAAACATGGAAGAGCTGCTCAAGGGCTATCAAATCAAGCAGGTGAAGCCATGAAGGCAATGTTGATAGGACTGCTCAGATTCTACAGAAAGTACATTTCACCCATCAAGCCGCCGACTTGTCGATTTTATCCGACGTGTTCTGAATACTCACTTCAGGCGCTTGAGAAATACGGTGCGGCAAAGGGAAGTTATTTGAGCGTCAAGCGAGTATTGAAGTGTCATCCCTTTCATCCGGGAGGATATGACCCTTTAGAATAAATCTTAGGAGGAGTGCCATTTGAGTTTTATCGCGACGCCCTTGGGGAGTATCCTGGGTTTTATCTTCAATTTCACGAACAGCTATGCGATAGCCATCATCATTTTGACCCTGCTGATCAAAATCGTCTTGTTCCCACTATCGATTTCCCAGATACAATCCACTAAAAAAATGAATGAAGTGCAACCTAAAATCAAGGAATTGCAGAAAAAGTATAAAAATGACAAGGAAACCCTCAATATCAAGACCATGGAGTTGTACAAGGATTACAAGATCAATCCTTTGAGCGGTTGTCTGCCTCTATTGATTCAATTGCCCATTCTCATCGGACTTTTCACGGTTTTAAGAGAGCCGACGATCTATGTTTTCGGAGGTTCACCGGAAATGGCCGCCGAAATCCTGGGTAAAGGTTTTTTATGGTTGAAGGATTTGTCGCAGCCTGACCTGATTTCCAATATCTGGCCTGGGGGTCCCGAGATGATCACGGGTCTACCGGGGATTCTCCCGATCGTCTCATCGGCCACAACCTATATCCAGATGAAAACCATGAACACGGGAGCCGCTCAGAATTCTACCACAAAGACCATGGCCATCACCATGCCCATCATGATTCTCTGGTTTGGTAAAACCTTCGCGGCAGGACTGTTGATTTACTGGACGGTCAGCAATATTTTCCAGATGGGTCAACAATATGTGATCAATAATCACTATAAAAAGGATTAGATTATGGATACCTATATCAGAACGGGAAAAAATGTCAATGAAGTCGTTGAGCTGGCTATGATTGAACTGGATAAAAAGCTGGAAGAGATTGAAATAGAGGTCCTTGAAGAGGATTCAAAGGGCATTCTGGGAATCTTCGGCACCAAGGAAGCCAAGGTCAAAATCACGGTCAAGGAAAACGCCCATCTGCTGGCAAAGGAATTTCTCGAAGGTCTTCTTGAAAAAATGGGGATGAAGGCCACTGTAGAGGCCGGTATCGATGACGGGGTGCTCAACATGGATGTCGCCGGGGAGAATATGGCGATCCTGATCGGGAAAAGAGGACAGACTCTGGACTCGCTCCAGTATCTTGTGAGCATCGTGGTCAATCGGGGCCGGGAAGACTATCTCAGAGTCGTGCTTGATACCGAGGATTACCGCAACAAACGCATCAAAACATTGGAACGATTGGCACAAAGAATGGCTGAGAAGGCTAAAAGACTGAGGAAAGACATCATATTGGAGCCTATGAATCCCTATGAAAGACGAATCATACACTCCACATTGCAGGGAAATCCCCACGTGGCGACAAAAAGCGATGGGGCCGATCCCAACCGACGTGTCATAATATTCTTCAAAAGATAGTTGAAAACCCAGTCTATACTGGGTTTTTACGTATTGAGGGTGATGAACAATGTATGATACCATCGTGGCCATCGGAACCCCTTTGGGAGAGTCGGCAATCGGAATCATCCGACTTTCCGGCGAGAAGGCGGTGGCACTGGCCGACAAAGTATTTCAACCCAAATCCGGACGACCTTTCAAGGATCATCCTCCCAGGACCATGGTCTACGGTCATGTGGTGGAGGGGGAGGAGGTCATTGACGAGGTATTGACCCTTTATATGAAGGGTCCTGCAACCTATACCCGGGAGGATATCGTGGAGATCAACTGCCACGGCGGCATCGTTCCCATCAATCGTATTCTGACCCTTTTACTGAGGGAGGGAGCGAGGATGGCCGAGCCCGGGGAATTCACCAAGCGGGCGTTTTTAAGCGGCAGACTCGATCTGGCCCAGGCTGAGGCGGTCATGGACCTGATCAGTGCGAAAACCCCTGCGGGATTCAAGGTCGCCTACGATCAGCTGGAGGGTCAGCTTTCCAAGAAGGTGGTGGGTCTCAGAGACCGCATCACCCAGATCATGGCCAGTATAGAAGTCGGCATCGATTATCCGGAAGAGGACATCGTCGAGATGACTTATCAGGAAATCAAGTCGGTGCTGGAGGATATCCAGGCAGAGCTTGACGGGATGTTGAAGAGCGCCGAAACCGGCAAAGTCCTCAGAGAGGGTCTGCATACCGTGATCGTGGGCAAGCCCAATGTCGGCAAGTCCTCCTTGATGAACGCCCTGCTCAGGGAATCCCGGGCCATCGTGACGGACATTCCCGGCACCACCAGGGACATCATCGAGGAGCATTTGAATATCCGGGGGATTCCGCTGAAAATTGTCGATACGGCAGGCATCAGGGAAACCGAGGACATCATTGAAAAAATCGGTGTAGAGCGGACCAAGGCATACTTCAACCGGGCGGATCTGATCATTCTGGTCCTGAGTGGTGCCGAGGACCTGACACTGGATGAGGAGCGGATGCTGGAGCTGGTCAGGGAGAGAAACGCCTTGGTTCTGATCAACAAGACCGATCTGCCTCAGATCATCGATGAAAAGCGAATTCTAGAGTTTGTGGCCGAGGACCGTCTGATCAGGATTTCCATCACCCGGGAGCACGGACTGGATGCCCTGGAGGAAAAAATCGTCGCCATGGTTTACGGGGCCGACTTCAAAGGCCAGGGGGAGAACCCTCTGATTTCCAATGTGCGTCATATCGGGGCTGTCCACAGGGCTCTGGCCCATACCCGGGAGGCGCTTTCAAGTACCGGGCAGGGGATGCCCTATGATTTTATCGAGGTGGACATCAAGAATATCTATGAAGCCCTTGGAGAAATCTCCGGTGATACCATCGAGGACGATGTGATTGCGAAAATATTCAGTAATTTCTGTTTAGGAAAGTAGTGATGATCATGACAAACAATGTGTATGATGTAGCTGTCATCGGCGCCGGACACGCTGGCGTGGAGGCAGGACTGGCAGCGGCCAGACTAGGGGCGAAAACCATCCTTTTCAGTATCAACCTCGATTCCGTGGCCATGATGCCCTGCAATCCGTCCATCGGCGGTACCGGCAAGGGACACCTGGTGAGGGAAATCGATGCCTTGGGCGGTGAAATGGGACTGAACACGGACCGGGCCATGATCCAGTGTAAAATGCTCAACCTGGGCAAGGGTCCTGCGGTGCATTCCTTGAGAGCCCAGGCCGACAAACAACTGTATCACACGGAAATGAAAAGGGTGATCGAGCACACCGAGAACCTCCATCTCAGACAGGCGGAGGTCACGGAGATCCTGGTGGAGGATGGCAGGGTCAAGGGGGTGAAAATCGCCACGGGCAACAGCTTTGAAGCCGGGGCGGTGATTCTGGCTTCAGGGACCTATCTGGGCGGCAAGGTCTTCATCGGGGATGCGGTCTTCAGCAGCGGACCCAACGGCCTGGCACCCGCCGACAAGCTGACGCAGAGTCTCCTTGACCACGGCGTCTCGATCCGACGGTTCAAGACCGGGACCCCGGCCCGGGTCAACAAGCGGAGCCTGGATTTTGACAAAATGATCATTCAACTCGGGGATGACAAGATCGAGCCCTTTTCCTTCCTGACCCCCGCCATCAATATCGAGCAGGAACCCTGCTGGCTGAGCTACACCAATCCCAGGACCCATGAAATCATCAACGACAGCATCCACCTTTCGGCCATGTTCAGCGGCAACATCGAGGGGGTCGGGCCCAGATACTGTCCCTCCATCGAGGATAAGATCACCCGTTTCAGCGACAAGGACCGTCATCAGCTCTTTATCGAACCAGAGGGCAGGTACACCGATGAAATGTACGTCCAGGGGATGTCCACCAGCCTGCCCGAGGATGTCCAGGTGGATTTCATGCGGTCGATCCCGGGTCTGGAGAGGGTGGAGATGATGCGACCCGCCTACGCCATCGAATACGACTGTATCGATCCGACCCAGCTCAAGCTCTCCCTGGAGTTCAAGGACATTGCAGGACTCTTTTCTGCGGGACAGTCCAACGGCAGCAGCGGCTATGAAGAGGCCGCCGCCCAGGGTCTTGTAGCCGGCGTCAATGCCGTGCAGTATTTGAGGCAGCAGGAACCTCTGATTCTTGACCGGTCGGAGGCCTACATCGGCGTCCTCATCGATGATCTGGTGACGAAGGGGACCAACGAGCCCTACCGCATGATGACCTCGAGGGCCGAGTACCGGCTGGTGCTCAGGCAGGACAATGCCGACATGCGCCTGACCCGCAAGGGATACGCTCTGGGCCTGGCGGGGCAGGAGCGGATGGACCTGCTTTTGAAAAAAGAACAGGCCATTGAAGAGGAACTGAGGAGAATCGAAGCGGTCCGCTTCAAACCCCAGGAAATCAATTCCTTTCTTGAGGCCGGCAATTCCGCCATTGTGAATAATTCTGTGACCCTTAAGGATTTGTTGAAGCGACCGGAATTGAATTATGATATACTGTCAAAGATAGATGTGACCCGGCCCGCCCTCGACCAGAATGTGATCAAGCAATGTGAGGTGACGGTGAAGTATACCGGCTACATCACAAAACAGCTGGCCCAGATCAACAAGTTCAAGGGTCTGGAGAACAGACGGATTCCTGAGGAAGTCGATTATCAGCGGATTGAAGGCCTGCGGATCGAGGCCCGCCAGAAGCTCGACAGCATCAAGCCCCTCAGCATCGGCCAGGCTTCAAGGATATCCGGTGTGAGTCCGGCGGACATTTCGGTGCTCATGGTCTATCTTGAGCAAAGGAAAAGAAGGGTTGAGAATGTTTAAACAGGATCTTTTACGAGAACTTCTTGAGGGGATGGACATGATGGAGGACCAGGTTTCTGGACCTCTCTTTCGCTTTCGAGAAATGATCCTGGACTGGAATGACAAAATCAATCTGACGGCCATAACCGATGAAGAAGAAATGTATCTCAAGCACTTTATCGACAGTTACTTGATCATCAAGACTGACTTGAATCTCAATAAAAAGAAAATTCTCGATCTTGGAACGGGGGCGGGTTTTCCAGGCATTCCCCTGGCCCTTTATTTCAAGAATTCCGATTTCACGCTGGTGGATTCACTGGCCAAGCGCATCGCCTTTCTGGAGAGGGTGGTGGGGGAACTGGGTTTGAAAAACGTGACCCTGATCCACGGACGCGCCGAGGATCTGGCCAAGCTGGATGACCATCGGGAGCGCTACGATTTAGTGATTTCAAGGGCTGTGGCAGAACTGCCGGTATTGTTGGAATACGCCCTGCCCTTCGTCAAGAAAGGGGGGGATTTCGTTGCCTACAAGGGAAGTCAGTATGTCAAGGAACTTGAAAATTCCCACAACGCCCTCGAGCTCCTGGGCGGAGAAATTGCCGGTACCTTTGAATTCGAACTGCCCCTCAACCACGAATTCAGAGCCCTGATCCAGGTCCACAAGGTGATGCAGACTCCCTTCAGATATCCCAGGAAGCCGGGCAAGGCTTCAAAAAATCCATTGTAGGTGATTGAATGACACGTGAATCCCGTTTCGTTAAGACCCAGGACATCAAACCCAACCCCCATCAGCCCAGAATGTCTTTTGATGAGGTAAAGATCAGGGAATTGGCCGATTCCATTCAGGAGGTGGGTCTGATTCAGCCCCTGGTGGTCAAACAAGCCGGAGAGGGGTATGAGTTGATTGCCGGTGAGCGGCGGCTTCGAGCGGCCAGACTCATCGGACTGGAAGAGATTCCGGTCATCGTCTATGAAGTGAATGACATCGGGAGTGCAGCCCTGGCCCTGATCGAGAACATCCAGCGTGAAGACTTGAATTTCATCGATGAGGCCACCAGCTATCGAAAACTGATGCAGTCTCATCATCTGACCCAGGGACAGATTTCAAAGCTCATGGGCAAGTCTCAGAGCACCATTGCCAACAAGTTGCGGATACTGACTCATTCACCCCGGGTGATTGAAGCGGTGCAGCAGACCGGACTCACGGAGCGTCATGCCCGGGCCTTGCTGGATTTGAAGGACGAGGAGGCCAAACTCGAAGTGATTCGAACCATCGGCAAAGAGGGCCTCAATGTCAAGGATACCGAGAAGATCGTGGCCATGCGCCTGGATGCAATTGGAAAAAAAAGGAAAAAGGTCAAGGGGGTTTTCAACAACTACAAAATCATCATCAACACCATCAAAAAGGCCTACGAGGAGATTCGAGGCCATGGGGTCAAGGCCTATTATGACTTGACCGAGGATGATGAAGAGTACACCATCGTGATCAAAATCATCAAATGAGCCCATGCCGGGCTTTTTTTTATGGGACCCTTTGAAATTTTGAGATTTGAAGCCAGGGAAATCCAGGCAACCGCTGATAAAAATGACCAATCGCGATAAAAACTCTGCGAAGCGGGGGAAATTTGGATATAATGAAAGTATTAAAAGGAGTTGATTTGGTTTTGGGTAAAGTAATCTCGGTTTTCAATCAAAAGGGTGGGGTGGGAAAGACGACGACCCAGATCAATCTGAGCGTAGCCATCGCCGCCTTGGGTAAAAGAGTCTTGATGATCGACAACGATCCCCAGGGGAATTCCACCAGTGGCATCGGCATCGACAAACATAATATCGACAGCAGCCTTTATGAGGCCCTTCTTGAGGAAGAAGATGTCGAGGGATGCATTATTCCAACAAAGATACCGGGTCTGGATATTCTGCCCTCCACGATTTCCTTGGCGGGGGCTGAGATAGAAATGACCGGATTGGACCACCGGGAGCATTTGCTCAAGCGCATCACGGAGGAGGTCAAGGAGCGGTACGACTATATCTTCATCGACTGCCCCCCCTCCCTCGGTCTTTTGACTCTCAATGCCCTTGTGGCGGCTGACAGTGTCGTCATCCCGATCCAGTGCGAATTCTATGCCCTCGAGGGTGTCTCCCAGCTGATGAATACTTATCGGCTGGTGAAAAAGAGTCTGAATCGGAATCTTGAGATCCAGGGCATCATCCTCAATATGTACGATGCCAGAAACAACCTGTCGATCCAAGTGGCTGAAGAAGTCAGGAATTTTTTCAAGGCCAAGGTCTACAATACCATCATACCCCGGAACGTCCGTCTGGCCGAAGCACCCAGTTATGGCCTGTCGATTTTTGATTATGACCCGGGATCCAAGGGGGCCATTGCCTATAAAGAGCTCGCAGAGGAATTTCTTTGGGCCGAAGGAGATGAAATACAATGAAAAAAAGAGCCCTGGGCAAGGGACTGGGAGCTTTGATTCCCGAGGAAGACGTTTCAGAAAGAATTCTGGAATCCGATCAGATTCTTCATCTCAACATCGATGATATTTTTCCCAACAGGAACCAGCCAAGGAAGGCCTTCGACGAGGACAAGCTGGAGGCCCTGAAGGATTCCATTGAAGTCAACGGAGTCATCCAGCCCATCATCGTGACCAGGGAATCCAAGGGCTATCAGATCATTGCCGGCGAACGGCGGTGGCGGTCTGCCAGGAAGGCCGGTCTGAAGCAGATTCCCTGCATCGTCAGGACCTATGATGATTTGAAGCGGGCGGAGGTCTCCATCATCGAAAACGTCCAAAGAGACAATCTCAATCCGGTGGAGGAGGCCATGGCCTACCGGCTGCTGATGAACAATTACCAGCTGACTCAGAATGACTTGTCCAAATCTGTGGGGAAATCACGCCCCTATATCACCAACATGATCCGAATCCTTGATCTTGACGAGGAAATCCTTGACATGATCAAGACCGGCAGCCTGACCTCGGGACATGGCAAGGCACTCTTGTCCTTCCCTGAAGAAAAGCGGCTGGAAATCGCCTTGAAGGCGGCCGGGGAGGGGTGGTCGGTGAGAACCCTTGAGGGGCTGGCCAGAAAGCCCCGGGCCGGGGAAAGAACCCCCCGCAAGATCGACCATGAGGTCAAAAAGCTCGAGGAGATGATCCAGGACCAGCTCGGCACCAAGGTGCGGATCAAACTCAAGAACAAGAAGGGCAATATCCAAATCGACTTTTATGATGAAAAAGACCTTGAAAGAATCATCAAAATGCTGTTAAAATAGTGAAAGAACGTTGAAAACAAAGGGTTTGAAGGACTGGTTGAGGGGAGGGTTCCACGTGGAACACAGGATGGATTATCAATACTATGAAGTCTTCAGTCCGGACCAGGGGGGCGGCAATGGTGCCCTGGTGATGGAGGACCGGGATTTCAGCGATGCCAGAAAGCAACAGATCGCTGCCCGGGCCAACCTCTCTGAAACCATTTTCATCAAAAAAGACCAGGGTCGGTTCATCCTGACCTACTTCACCCCTGTCGAGGAAGTGGCGCTTTGCGGCCATGGGACCCTGGCAGGGCTTCACTTTATCAGGGACCGTTGGGGGTTGGTCCCCGACAGGGTCATGACAAAGGGAGGAGAAGTCGAAGCGGTCTATGAAGAGGGGCTTTTCTACATTCATCTCGGGCAGGCCCGTCTTGTGAAGGAGCTTGCAGCCGATGAGGGTTTATCCCAGGCCCTGGGACGCCCCTGGGAGGACCTTACCTTGGACGGCATGACCCCGAGGATCTACAGCAGCGGGATCAGTGATGTCATTTGTCCTGTCAGATCGAAGGAGATTCTGGATCAGATCGAAGTTGATAGAGACAGCCTGGTTGGAATGAGCCGGAAGCTGGGGGTGGTGGGGTGCCATGTTTTCACCCTGGGAGCGGCGGGGGTCGTGCATGCCAGGAATTTCGCCCCCCTCTACGGAATCGATGAGGAGTCGGCGACGGGCACCTCCAACAACAGTGTCATCACCTATCTCAGGGAAAAAGAGGGAAGAATCGGGGAAAGCGGGGTCATTCATCAGGGGAAAGACTCCATGCAGGGTCTGCTCCGATTCAGAATCATTCGTGGCAGGACATTCATCGGCGGCGAGGTGGCGAGAATCGACAAGGCCTTCGAAATATAAAAAAACCTCCGATCAACGAAGGTTTCCTTTTGATTTTGAGAGTTCCAGGGCTTCCTGGGCATTGTAGGAGCTTCTCACCATGGGGGCTGAAGCGACGTACAGGAATCCCTTGTCTTCACTGAGGGCCTTCAACTCCTCGAAAACCGCCGGCTCGACGTAGGCCGCCATTTCATAGTGGGTTTCTGAAGGCTGCAGGTACTGGCCGATGGTCAATATCTCACAGTGGTGGGCCAGGAGGTCATCCAGGACCCTTGTGACCTCCGCCAGGGTTTCGCCGAGACCGAGCATGATGCCTGATTTTGTCAAAATGTCGGGGTCCAGAGCCTTGACCTGTTTCAGGACTTCCAGGCTCTGCCGGTAGTCGGCCTGGGGACGAACGGCGCTGTACAGCCTGGGGACGGTTTCGACATTGTGATTGATGATGTCCGGTTTCGCCGCCACAAGGGTTTGAAGGGCTGAAGAGTTTCCTTGAAAATCGGGGATCAGCACCTCGATGGTGGTTTGGGGATTCAGGGCTCTGACGGCCTCCACCACCCTGGCGAAGTGCCCGGCACCACCGTCTGAAAGGTCGTCCCTGGTCACCGAGGTGACCACCGCATGCTTCAGGCCGAGGGTATTGATGGCCCTTGCCACCTTGACGGGCTCATCGGGATCAACCTGGTCCGGGTATCCCGGGGTGACGTTGCAGAATCTGCAGTTTCGGGTACAGGTCCTTCCCAGGATCATGAAGGTGGCTGTTTTTCGACTGAAGCAGTCCAGCCGGTTGGGACAATTGGCTTCCACACAGACGGTGTTGAGGCCCGTGGTTTCCAAAATGCGGTTGACGCGATTGAATTTTGCCGTGTCATTGATCTTGACTCTCATCCAAGTGGGTTTTCTCATGATTGGCAGCTCCTATTCGAAAATGACTTGTAGAATTTCTTCAGCACTGATATTTTTGAAATATTCGTCAATATCCAGGTCTTGCAGGATCAATTCCAGGGTGTTTTGGTCATAGGCCTTGCCGACCAGGCGTTTTTCCAGGTCGGATACCTCAAGATTGCCGAAAAAATCGCCGCGAAATTCGATATTCACGATTCTGGCGTCCTTGATGTCCGCATAGACCTCGACGATTCCCCCGGGAAATTTCTGCTGTTTCATGAAATTGAAGCTGGGTGATGTTCCGAAATTCCACTCCCAGGTCAGATATTTCTCCTGCATCAGAGCTTCGATGGCTTCAATATCCCGGTCTGTGAAGGTATAATTGGAGGCATCAGGGTAGCGTGTCATGATATGCCGGTTGATGATTTCCCTGAAAGTGTTGATGTCCAGGGCGGGATCGGTCAGATGGTCCTTGATGTTGGTGACCCGGGACTTGACGGATTTCACCGCTTTGTCGGAGAACTTTACGGGGCTAGGATTCAAAGACTGGCTCAAATCAACAAGATCACTTGAAAACAGGAGGGTGCCGTGGTGCAGGATTCTTCTCTTGATGCGATACTGGGCATTGCCGCTGAATTTCTTTCCTTGGATGGTCATGTCATTCCTTCCAGTAAAGGCGGCATCGACACCCAGGCTTTTCAAGACCTCGATGATGGGGGTGGTGAATCTGGAAAAATCTGACAATACCTTGGTGTGGTCATTCATAATGAAGCAGAAATTCGTATTGCCCAGGTCATTGTAGACGGCGCCGCCTCCGGACATTCTTCTGACCACCTGGATATTTTTTTCCTTGATGAAATCCATGTTCATTTCTGAATAGGCGTTCTGATTCTTACCCAGGAGGACCGAGGGACCGGCTCGCCACAGCATGAAGATTTCATCCTGGAAATTCCTGACCATGTATTCCTCGGCAGCAAGATTGAAGGCTAGATCGGTGCATTCGTTCATTACAATTTTCATGGCGGACTCCTTGGATTTTTTAATCATTATAGCACGGCTGGTCCGGTTTAAAACCACACAATTTGCTGGGAATTGAAAAACTCTTCCAAATATTTGAAAAATAGTGTAGTATTTTCAAAAGCAAAAAAATCATTGGACCGGGCCACTGGTGGTATTTTGAATGAATCGTGATTTCAGACAGGAGAGAATAATTTGAGAAGAGCTTTGATTATCGTGAATCCGGTTGCCGGCAAGGGAACTTCCCTCGCAGTGAGAGACCGGCTGGCAGAGGCCTTGGATGGGCATGGGATTCAGCATGAAACGGTGATATCCGGCCATGCCGGGGAGGTGGAGAAGATTGCCGGAGGTATCGACACCCGCCGTTTCAATGAGGTGATTTCACTGGGTGGTGACGGGACCCTGGGGGAAATCGTCAACGGGATCGTCGGAAAACCCCTCAAGCTGGGGATTGTCCCGACCGGCACCGGCAACGACTTCATCCGGTGTCTTGACAAGGATTACAGCATTGAGAAGGCCATCGAAAAAATCGTCGCCGGAAGGGTGATCATGGCCAATCTGGGCAGGGTGAACCAGGGGATTTTTCTCAATATGGCGGGATTTGGAATCGACAGTTACATTCTTCAGAACATGTCCAAGATCAAGAAATTTCTCAAGGGGTCGGCGGGGTATACCCTGAGCACCTTCTACACCCTCTTGCAGTATCGGAGCCGGGCGGTGACCATTACCGTGGATGGCAGGACTTTTGACCGAAAAGTCATGCTGGTCGCCATCGGAAACGGGCAGTACTTCGGCGGCGCCATGAAGGTGTCTCCGGAATCGAAGGTGGATGACGGTGTGTTTGAGATGGTCATAGTCAATGAGATGAACAAGCTCAAATTCATCGTGACCTTCTGGAAGGTCTTCAAGGGAACCCACCTGGGTGTCAAGGAAGTGGAATCCTTCAGGGGGACCCGTTTCAAGGTGAGTTCCGAGGACAGCATTCCCTTGGATATCGACGGGAATCTCAGGGGTGTGACCCCCCTGGAAATCCAGGTGGCCGAGGAAAGAATCGCCATATACGGTTAGGAGGGATGGCATGTCGGAATTTTTCAAACTCTACATTTCGCTGATGATATTCTGGGTGCTGTTGACGGTTTCCCTGGAATTTGATGTTCTGGTTTACGGGGTGATCTTCAGTGGCGTCATTGCCCTGTTTTCCTATCGGCTTCAGAAGGAAAACAAGATCGTCCTCCCCCGCATCAGGGTCCTGGTCCGTTACAGCCTCTTTCTGGTGGTTGAAATTCTTCTTTCATCCGTCAAGCATATCGGCAGGATTCTGAAAAGTCACGAGGACAGGATCGCCTTCATCGAGATCGGATTGCAGGGTCTGAGTGAATTCGAAATCGTAATGGCGGCGAACTTCATCACCTTGACGCCGGGAACCGTTACGGTGGATCTTTCGGATCACAGGATTACCGTGGTGACCATGCTCTCTGAAGGGGAGGAGGTCCTCGCTGTAAAAAACAGTCTGGAAAGAATCTTTTCCCGGATCTTCAGGGGGAGAAAAGCCATATGATTTTGAAAATCACCATGGGATTGCTGCTGGTGGCCATCGTCATTTTTGTTTTCAGGCTGGTCCTGATCAGGAATATCCATGACAAGCTGCTCAGTCTCAATTTGCTGACCATCAAGGTGGTCCTCCTCCTGGCGGTCTATGCCGCCTATGAGGAGAGCACCTTCATATTGGATATCGTACTGGCTTCAAGTCTGGTCGGTTTTATCGCCACGGCGATTCTCATCGTCTATATTGGAAGGAATGATGCCTGATGACCTCCTTACTCCTGATGCTGTCCTGGCTATTCATCATTTTCGGGATCATCGGAATTTTCAAGTTCAAAAGCTTCTATGGCCGGTTGATCACTTCAAGCAAGATCGATTCTGCGGCCCTTCTTCTGATCCTGACCGGCCTCGCCCTCTATATGCGGGACATTTACTTCACCTCCCGGTATCTCATGATTCTGCTTTTCATGTTCATCACCAACCCGGTGACCACTCACTTGATCGCCAAGAAAAGACACAAGGAGGATGAGCCATGGAAACCGTGATCATTGTGACCCTCCTCGGTCTGCAGATGGTCTTGATGCTGGCGTTGATCTTTCAAAAGAATCTTTATATCGGCGTTCTCTACCTGACGATTTCTTCCGTGATCGTTTCTCTCTTGTATCTGATGTTCAATGCGCCGGACATCGCCCTGGCTGAAATCGCCGTGGGCTGTGCTCTGATTCCCTTTGTCTATATCATCGCCATCACCAAGCAAAAGGACTTCCTGGTGGTGGATGAGGTGATGGATGATTATTCCCGTGAAATCATCGAGGAGATCCGCCTCTTCTGCAAGGAGGAAAAACTCCGGCTCAGACTGATGTATGCCGGCCTGGAGAACGAGTTCAGTCTCAAGGAGGTTTTCCGGGGCTCCAATATCGACATGGTGATCAGCCGGCCGCGGGAATCCTACCGCCTGATTTCAAAGGAGTCCTCCTCCGTCAACGACCGCCTGATGGCCCGCTTGAAGGAAGGCAAGGATCCACTCAGACTGGAATTCATGAGGACTGGTGAAAATGTTCATGAAGATTAAAACGGTCATAACCCTGCTGTTGCTGGGTTTTTTCGGGGCGACCCTCGGGAGGGTCTTCAAGGGGCTTTCCGATGGCGGACTCGGGGATGCTTACCGGCTGCATCTTGAAGCCTTCTACGGCCAGGCCCATTCAGCCAATTTTGTAACGGCCATCTATCTGGATTACCGGCTCTACGATTCCTTTTTCGAAGCCACAGTACTCTTCGCCGTCGCTACGGGAATCATTTTCATGGTGAGAAAGGATGTCGAAATGCTTGACCCCATATCCTTGAGAACCCTGAAGATTTTTGATTCGACGGATGACCAGGAGGATCAGCCATGGAAAGATCCAAAATTCTAAGCGTCGTCAGTACTATGATATACCCCTTTCTGCTCATGTTCGGGACCTACCTGATTCTCAACGGGGATCTTTCCCCAGGCGGCGGTTTTCAGGGAGGGGTCCTCTTGGCCACTTCTTTCTTCATCCGATACCTGCTCAGCAGCAAGGACCCCTTCAACCTGGTCCTCCTGGCCCGTTTTGAAAAGCTCCTCTATCTGCTCCTGCTCCTCATCGGCAGTTTCAGCCTTCTGATCCACCAGAGATTCTTCACCAACTTTCTAGTGGGAAATCCCTGGATCGATCCCCGCTTCTTCCTGGTACTGCTCAACTTCATCATCGGTTTCAAGGTGACCCTGGGGGTCATTTCCATCATTTCATCCTTTGTCGAGGAGGGAGAGCTGTGATCGTCATCTACATGGTCATCATGGCCATACTGATTGCTTTTCTGGGCCTGGGCACCAGCAAGAATCTGATCAAAAGCATCATGTTCCTCAACCTGCTCCAGGCGAATATCATTCTGTTGTTCATTTCCTTCAGTTACAAGGCGGACACGATTCCGCCCATCATGCCGGGTACCATCGAAAGGATGACCGACCCCATGCCCCAGGCCCTGATGATCACCGCGATCGTCATCGGGGCTTCGGTCACCGCCCTGGCCCTCATGTTTTCGATCAAGATATTTCATCATTTCGGGACCCTGGACTGGGATCTGATCAAAAAAAGGATGGATTAGATGGAAAAGCTGCTCTACACCCTGATATTTCTTCCCATTGTCCTGGGGGTCTTCATCTATCTGGTGAATTCAGTGAAACTGTACCGCTGGATCTACCTGGCCGAAGCCGTGGTCATGGTCATCACCCTGCAGCTCCTGGGAGCGGTAAAGAAGGGGATCGTGCTCTACGAGGTCATCGGTGGCTGGGAGCCATTTATCGGCATCGGCCTGAAATTCGATGCACTGAGTGCGACCTTCATCATCCTGGCGACCTTCCTCTTCACGGTGATTCTGATCTTCATCTATCAAAGCAAGGACCACGATTTCAAGTTCCTGTTCTTTGTGCTCCTGCTTCAGGGGACCTTCAACGGCTTTGTCCTCAGTGATGATATTTTCAATATTTTCGTCATGCTGGAACTGATCACCATCATCTCCACGATCCTGATCATCTACAAGAAGGACGCCCATTCCCTCAAGGCGGGAATCTACTATCTGCTCTTCAATACCGTGGGCATGATGATCTACCTGATCGGGGTCATCATCCTCTACCTCAGATTCGGGACCTTGAATCTGAGTCTGATGGCCGAGCTGGTGACGGCAACCGGCATGGACGATACCGTGAGAATCGGGGTGATTCTCATGGTGAGCGCCTTCGGGGTCAAGTCAGCCGTCTTTCCGGTATACGACTGGCTGCCCAAGGCCCACAGCGCCGCCATCACGTCAATCTCCGCCCTCTTGTCGGGATTGCTGGTCAAGACCGGCATCATCGGTCTGATGAAGCTCACCTCGGTCTTCAAGATTTTTGACTTTTCCGGGCTCTTTTACCTTCTGGGCATCTTCACCGCCCTCATGGGAGTGGTATTCGCCTTTTCCCAGAAGGACATCAAGCAGATTCTTTCTTTTCACACGGTCAGCCAGATTGGGTTGATTATGATCGCGTTTTCGATTAATATAGATATGGCGCTACTTTATCTGGTCAGCCATTCCCTGATCAAAAGTCTGCTCTTTCTCGGCTCCGGCATTGTCATCAACCAATACAAGGAACGCCGGGTTGACAAAATCAGAGGCTTATGGGAAAATGACTCGTTGCTGTCTGTTTTTCTGATCATCGGCACCTTTGCCCTGGCGGGAATTCCCTTCACCAGCGGCTATATCGCCAAGAGCGCCATGGGAATGAATCTGCCCTTGTGGCAGTTGCTCCCCCTGGTCCTGGTCAACAGTCTGACGGCGGGATCCATGTTCAAGATTCTCCAGATTCTGGGTTCCCACCAGCCCGTCAAGGTCGATGTCAAGACCAGCAAGTACGTGGCCATGGGCTTCCTGTCCCTCGCCATCTTTTTCCTGGGGACCCTCTTCCCCGATTATCAGAGCATGACCAGGGATCTGTGGTACTATTTCAAGCCCATGAACCTGGTAAAGACCTCCTTCGAGGTGTTGCTCGGCATCACCTGGTTCTTTGCCTTCGGCATCCATGAGAAGGCCTTGATGAAGAAGATGCGTCATTTCTCCCTTTCCTTTGACAACGGGATCGTCCTGCTGGTGTTTTTCGTTTTAAGTCTCGTGGTTTTCATTTGAACCGCTCCCGCCTTTTCAGAAGGCGGGGCGCCATCGGTCCCCACCGATGAATTCTGCACCCGTAGCTCAGAAGGATAGAGCAACCGCCTCCTAAGCGGTAGGTCGTGGGTTCGACTCCCGCCGGGTGCGCCAAAATCAAGTCCCCGCAATACTTTGCGGGGACTTTTGTCGTCCATGACGGCCCTGTGGCTTGATGCCCCACCGACGGTTTGCGGTGGTCACGATTTCTCCGTTACCCGGCTGTAACATAGTCCCGAAGAATTGTAACATTGGAGGGGTATGATCTGGCCAAGGCAGGAGTGTGCCGGCCATAGGCGGGTTGAAAATCCGGCATGAGGATCAAGGAGATGCCGCGCAGAAGAAGCCGGGGGTTCTTTGTCTTGGTTCACAGGGCAAAACAGGGTTTATGGAGGGAAGGCCAATGAAATCGATTAGAGGGAAAATGCTGCTTTGGTTCGGGCTGTCGCTGCTCATTCTGCTGACTGTTTCAGGGGTGGTGGTTTACAGGGAGGTGGGTGACACGGTGATTCCGTTGACCAGGCATCTCAGCCAGGAGGTGCTGGTTGCCAGGTCGGCGGAAATCGCGAGACTGGTGGAGGGGTATGTCAACGAAGTCACCATCATGTCCCGGCGGGACCTGGTCCGCCGAGGGGATCTTGAGGAGATTGAAGCAGACCTGATGGCCCAGGCGGACCGCATCAACAGGGACTACGAAATTCTGTTCTATGCCGATCTTGAGGGCAATTATGTCACCACCCAGGGAAAACGGGGAGATATCAGGGACCGTGATTACTACAAGGCCATTATTCTCGGGGAACACAGCTATTATATCAGCGAGCCGGTGATTTCCTATTCAACCGGCGCCAGAATGCTCGTGGTGGCCAGGGCGGTTTATGACGACCGCGGCCAGAAAACGGGACTCATGGCGGCAACGGTCCTCTTGAAGACCCTCTCGGAGATTGCCAGGGCCATTGAAATCGGTGAGCAGGGTTTTGGCTATATCGTGGACCAGACCGGACTGCTGATTGCCTATCCCGAGGACCAATTGGTCATGACCATGAATTACCTTGAATCCGATGAATGGGGGTACCGGGGCCTTGAGGCAATCGGAGAACGCATGCTCGAAGGGGAGCCGGGACTGATGGCCTATGAAAATCCCGATGGAGAAAAGTTGGTTACCGTCTTCAACCCGATCCCGGGCACCCCTTCCTGGACCCTGGGCATCTCTCTCTACGAAGATGAACTGATGGGTCCGGCCATGAATCTCATGCGGCAGGTGGTCTTGCTGATGAGCGGGATCATGGGAATCGTCCTCCTGGTGGTCTTCATCATCTCAAAGCGCATCACGACGCCGATCCTCGCCCTGAAGGAGGGGGTCAGGATCGTCAGCGGCGGGAATCTCCAGCATGCTCTCGATATCAGGACGGGGGATGAGATCGAGGAACTGGCGGATGACTTCAGCAAGATGAAGACCAACCTCATCGATTACATAGAAAACCTGAAAAAAACGACGGCGGAAAAAGAACGGATCCAGAGTGAACTCGAGGTGGCGAACAAAATCCAGACCAGCATGCTGCCCCGCTTGTTCCCCCCCTATCCCAACATGGCGAATCTGGATTTATACGCCACCATGGAGCCGGCCAAGGAGGTCGGGGGTGATTTCTATGATTTCTTTCTGATTGACGATCATCGGTTGTGCTTCAGCATCGGCGATGTTTCGGGAAAGGGAATCCCTGCCGCCCTCTTCATGGTGATCACCAGGACCATTCTCAAAAACCAGGTGCTTCAGGGTAATTCAATGCCGGATATCTTTTACCAGACCAACAACCTGCTGTGCTCCGACAATGAAGAAAATATGTTTGTGACGGTTTTCATGGGCATTCTCGATACGAGGACCGGTGAACTGGAATACATCAGTGCGGGTCACAATCCTCCTCTTGTCTCAAGGGAGGGCGGTGACTTCGACTTCCTCAAAGTGAACCACTATCTGGTGCTGGGAGGCATGGAGGACTACCGGTATGATTCTCTCACAACCGTCTTGAAGCCCCATGACCGGTTGTTCGTCTATACCGACGGTGTTTCCGAGGCGACCAACGCTCAGAATGATCTTCTTGGAGACAGCCGCATGGTGGCGGCGGCCAACCGCCTGAAACACAGCGACGTCCGGGGAATCATCGGGGGCATGAGACAAGAGATTGACCGCTTTGTCCTGGATACGCCGGCTTCTGACGATGTCACCATGCTGGCCTTGATGCTCCGCGAGAACAAGGCCTAGGGCCGTCGTCCCTGTGGGAGGGCCTGGTCACCGACTGAAGAATCCGGCAAGGGGCACACCTTTGTCACCTTCTCACGTAGAATTGTCACACGATCCCCTTGACCTGACTCCAGGCAGAGGCATCACTGAGAGGACCCTTGATTCAGGTCCGGCCCTTCAAGCGCATCTGGCGGCGGGGCTGGATCCGGGGATTTCAATCAGGTGCCGAGACTGAATACGCATCTCCGGGTGGAAGACGTCATGAGGATCGCCAATAAAAAAAAGGGGGAATTGCGATGAAACTGGAAGAATTGATGGCAATAGAAGGAGAAGCGTTCAAATCCAAGATCAGAGAAGTGGGGTCCATGGAAGCCTTCATGGTCTACCTGGCCGTGAGGGGTGTCGTCATGACGGCTGAAGAGGAGGACCGGGTGAAGGGACTCATGGTCAAAAACACCGGGGGGGAGGCCTTGTCGGATGATGAACTGGACCAGGTCGCCGGAGGAGGATTCTACAGTCCCATCAGCAATTGTCCCAACGGGCATACGAAATTCGTGCTTTGGTTCGGCATGGGGCAGGTCGGGGTTGTCGATGACAATTGCAAGAATTGTCCCTATGTGAAGAAGAGCATGGGACCCAACGGTTATGATCTGGTCTGCCAGAACATCGGCAGTGAAATGATCTGGGAGTAGGCCTGAATGGGAGAAGAGGGTTGAAAGGGAATCCTGCCGGCGGGAAGTCTGTAAATCAGGAGCAGGAAAATGAAGGCAATCACCAACAATAGACCGACTTGTCTGGAGGAATAATCAATGTCAAAGGAAAGAATGAAAGCCTTGATCAAGAAAATGAATGAGGATGAGGATTTTTTAAGGCAGTTCAATCAGGCCGGGAGCCTCGATGAAAAATCCGCTGTTGCCAAGGCGGCGGGGCTTGTTCTGCAGCCGGAGGATCTTCAGGAATCAGCCGAAGTCTTGTCCGAGGAGGACCTCGAGGAGATAGCGGGGGGCCAGGGGAGTTACAATTTCGAGGAGCGTTATATTTGTGAATGCACGGATTGCGGGTGGAGCAGAACGGTCAGGCTCACGCAGTCGGATGGAGGCTTGTTGAAGGCCGGAGAGCTGCTCATGGCCCACAGAAACGCGACGGGCCACAGCAACGTCGGCATTCGACGAGAAATCGAGCATTTCTTCCCTTAGGAGAGGGTCGTCAAGAGTGGCTGGCGGAGGACCGCCTGGTGAAGATTGAGGTTTCAAAATAGGTCGAAGGCATGTCTTGTGAAACCACCGGCTCCCCGGTGACGACCTGAGGGACCCGGGGAGCGACGAGACCGGTGTGTGCAGCGGCTCGACAAGTGTCGGGTCCGGCTGGAAATGATTAAAGGAGTGAAGAAGATGACAGAAAACATCGTGACCTTTGTCATGGGAATGAAGGCCGACGAAGCCTTGAGGGAGAAATTTCTTCAGGCTGAAACCGTCACGGCCATTGTGGCCCTGGCCAGGGAAGAGGGGTTTGAATTTACCGAAGCCGAGTGGAAATCAGAGGTGGATGAAAAGCCTCCGGGAATTTTGTCGGAGGAGGAGCTGGTTCAAGTGACCGGGGGGGCCGCGCCGACGGACTGCCTGCAATCCTTCAGCATCCTGCACTGCGGCATCAACATGTGCCCGGAATTGCGCACAGGATATGACAAGATCAACCGAAGACCCATCGTCTACTGTAAAGCGGGTTATTTCACCAACCTTCCGGTCTAGGGAAGAAGCCGGGGCGTCAATGTGGAAGCCTGTGAGGCACTCTTGAAGACAAGACAGCGCAATGACCACTTTGAAAAGGTGCAGGGAACCTTTTCGAACCTGCAGCGACAGACGGGGGTTGAAAGCATTTTTGCCAGCCGCCGGATTTCCGATTCACGGGTGGTCCGCATTCATGCTTCCGGTGAGGATTCCCTGGGTGTCGTGGACTTGTCGCAGGTTGAACGGTCCTTCGCCACCGGCGGATTCATCGGTCCGGCCTGTCATTGCGGGAATCAAATCGAATCAATCACGGAAGGTGGGGCCAATGGAAAACAGCATCTTTAGAAAGAGTTCCCTGGAGAAGATTTCTTCCCCGGAGCAGTTGAATGAATATGTCAAGGTGACAAATGGCGGCATCTGGCTGCTCTTGATCGCCCTCTTCGCCCTGATCATTTCAGTGGGAATCTGGGCCGTCATCGGTACGATTCCTGAAACCGTCAAGATCAAGGGAATCGCCTATGAGGGGGCAACGGCGGAGCAGATGATCTATGCCTATGTCCCCATGGAGGTCGCCAAGCGAATGCGGGAGGGCATGACGGCCCAGCTTTCACCGGAATACGCCCCGCGGGAGGAATACGGCTATGCCCTGGGGGTCATCCGGTCCATCGGCCAGACCCCGGTGATGGAGGAGGAGATTCTAGGCACCTTCGGCAGCCTGCAGTGGGTGGAAAGCCTCATCCCCGAGGGCAACCCCGTAGCCATCACGATCAGCTACCAGATGGACCAGGGTGAACTCAAGTGGTCGAGTCCTCTGGGCCGCGAAATTGAAATCAGCAAGGGTGCTTATGTCAATATTGCCGTCATCACGAAGGAGAGAAAGCCTTATGAATTGCTGTTGCGATAGGTCAGGCAGGTGGGAGAATGGCTAAAATCGCCAAGGTGCCGGTGGTTCTTCAAATGGAAGCGCTGGAATGCGGGGCGGCTGCCCTGTGCATGGTCCTGGCCTATCACGGGAAATGGCTTCCCCTGGAGAAGGTCCGTGCCGATCTGGGGGTGTCCCGGGACGGTTCGAGTGCCAAGAGCATTGTCCGGGCCGCCCGGGTCTACGGACTCAAGGCCATGGGATTCCGCATGGAGCCCCGGATGCTTTCCCAGATGCCACTCCCTGCCATCATTCACTGGAACTTCAATCATTTTGTCGTCTTCAACGGCTACAAGAAAGACAAGGCGGTGATCAATGATCCCGCCAGAGGCACCGTGGAGGTGCCCATGGAGGAATTCGACCGCTCCTTCACGGGAATCGTCCTGCAGTTCGAGAAGGGAAAGGATTTTGTTCCCCAGGGAAAGCCGCCGAGTGTTCTGGAATTTGCCAGAAAACGGCTGGAGGGGACCCTGTCGGCCTTCGCCTTCGTGGTGTTCACGGGGATTCTGGTGGCCTTCATCGGCGTGGTGAGTCCGCTGTTTTCAAAGGTGTTCATGGATTACATCCTGTCGGGAAAGAACCCGGAATGGCTCCTTCCCTTTGTCCTGGCCTTTTTCCTCTTGATCCTTTTCCAGTTCGTGGTGGGAGTCATCGAGGCCCACTATTGGCTTCGGATTGAAGGAAGATTCGCCATTACGGCCAATTCCCAGTTCATGTGGCACGTTCTGAGGCTGCCCGTGGAGTTCTTCTCCCAGCGATATGCCGGGGATATCGTGTCCCGTCTCTCCTCCAATGAACAGATCGCCAGCACCTTGATCCGCCAACTGGCCCCGGTCTTCATGAACGTGGTGCTGCTGGTTATCTATCTGACCATCATGCTCCAGTACAGCGTCATACTGACCCTGATCGGCCTGGGGGCGGCCCTTCTCAACATGGCGGTGATGCGTTATTCAGCCAGAAAACAGGTGGATCTGAGCCGGTCCCTCCAGGCCAGTGGCGGCAAACTGGCCGGGGTGACCATGTCCGGCATCATGATGATTGAAACCATCAAGGCGGCGGGGGCGGAGCGTGGATTCTTCGAGCGCTGGGCGGGTTACTTCGTCAAGGACCACAACGCCCGGGTGAAAAACACCGTTTTCGACCTTTACTACAATACGATTCCCCAATTTCTGCAACAAGTGACCAGCATCGCCATCCTCATGATCGGTGTCTATTTCATCATGGAGGGAGATTTCACCATCGGTATGCTTCTGGCCTTCCAGGGATTTCTGGGATCCTTCATGTCACCGGTGAATCAACTGATCGGCGTCGGCCAGGGTTTCATTACCATGCGGTCCTCCATGGAACGGGTTCAGGACGTCATGGATTACCAGACGGATACCCTTGAGGGACAGGTGGAGGATCTTTCCGCAGGAAAACTGGCAGGTGAAATTGAAATCAAGAACCTGACCTTCGGCTACAACCGCCTGTCGGAACCCCTGATCAGGGATTTCTCCGTTTCCTTGAAGCCCGGTTCGACCGTCGCCTTTGTCGGCGGCAGCGGCAGCGGCAAATCAACACTGGCAAAACTGATCGCCGGCCTCTACGACCCCTGGAGCGGTGAATTGCGTTTCGACGGGAAAAAACGACAGGAACACTCCGACTACATCTTCAAGAATTCCCTGGCCATGGTCGATCAGGACATCACCCTTTTCGAGGATACCGTGGCCAACAACATCCGTCTGTGGGACGCCTCCATCGAGGACTTCGCCGTGATCATGGCCGCCCGGGATGCGGATATCCACGAAGCCATCATCACCCGGAATCAAGGGTATGACAGTCTTCTTCAAGAGGGGGGCAAGAACTTTTCCGGAGGTCAGCAGCAGCGGATCGAGATTGCCCGGGTACTGGCCCAGGAGCCCACCATCATCATTCTTGACGAGGCGACCAGCGCTCTGGACGCCAAGACGGAGGAAGAGGTCATGAACAATATTCGAAACATCGGTGCGACCTGCATCGTCATCGCCCACCGCTTGTCGACGATCAGAGATTGTGATGAAATCCTGGTCCTGGACCGGGGGGTCGTGGTGGAGCGGGGGACCCATGATCAGTTGTACGCCCTGGGCGGGAAATACACCGAACTTGTCACGAGTGAATAAGCCCTGAAAACCAGGGAACCAACAGAAAATCGAAGGCGGGGTTGTTTCGATGGATTTCAACATATTTGATGAACAATTGAATACGCGAAGGCAGAACGACCAAAGGATGTTTGAAGAGGCCTTTTCAGACCTGGCATCAGTTTTGGGAATGGCCACCCGCGGGGGGACCCGGAGGGAGAAGGAACAGCTGATCAAAAGCGCTCTCGAGGAGATTCTGGGCCATTACGGGGCCACGGCAGCGGCGGTGCCGGAATACATCACGGACCTGGATGCCCGGTTCGAATACATGCTTCGACCGACGGGCATCATGCGGCGGAGGGTGGAACTGCTGGGTGAGTGGTGGAAGGATGCCAACGGGGCCATACTGGCCAGCACGAAAGAGGGGGTCACCGTCGCCATCATGCCGGGAAAATTGTCCGGCTACGGGTATAGGGATCCGACCACGGGGAAAACCATCAAGATCAACCAGGAAACCGCCAGGCAGATCGAGCGGGAGGGCTTCAGTTTTTACCGGCCTCTGCCGGCCAGAGCCCTCAAACTCATCGATATAGGGCACTATATGATGAAAAGCATCAGTTTGAATGACGTCCTTTTTGTCATGGCGGTCAGTCTGGTCATTGCCCTGCTGGGCCTCTTCACTCCCTTTATCAACAAACAGATTTTCGACGGCATCATTCCATCGGGCATCCAGGGGAATATCCTCCCCATCGCCATCCTGATGGTCGGGGTGGGGATTGGAACGACTATTTTCGGCATGACCCGGAGCCTGCTGCTGGCGAGGTTTCAGGACAAGGCGAATTTTGTCCAGATCGCCATCATGATGAGGATTTTCAGTCTGCCCACCTCCTTTTTCAAGCAGTATTCCGCAGGGGAACTGAGCAGCCGTGTGATGAGCATCAACAACCTGGCCACCCTGCTGTCCGGCGGGGTGTTGACCACGGGACTGACGGCCCTGTTTTCCTTCGTCTATATTTTTCAGATGGTCAACTATGCGCCGGTTCTCGTGATGCCCGGATTGACAGTCATCGGCGTCTCCCTGGCCTACACCTTGATGACGACCCTGATGGAAGTGAAGAGCATGAGAATCCGGATGAACCTGTCGGCCGAGCTGTCAGGGCTTGTCTACGCCCTGCTGAGCGGCGTCCAGAAGATCAAGCTCGCCGGGGCGGAGAAAAGGGCCTTTGCCAAATGGGCGTCCCTGTATGCGAAACTGGGAAAACGACAGTATTCGCCACCCCCCGTCAGGCGCTATAAAATGGCGGTTTCCACCCTGATCACCATGACGGGGACCCTGCTGCTCTACTTCCTGGCGGGTCGATCCGGCATCTCTGCGGCGGATTATATCGCCTTCTCAATCGCCTATGGCGCGGTGAGCAGTGCCACCATGGCCCTGGGAGGCATTGCATCCAGCGTGGCAAGCATCCGGCCCCTCCTGGAAATGGCCCGTCCGATCATGGCAACTCTCCCTGAGCAGTCGGAGAACAAGCGTATCGTGACCGCCCTATCCGGGAATTTCGAGGTCAACGAGGTCACCTTCCGCTATGATCCCGACGGTCCTGTCATCATCGACGCATTGAGTTTCAAGGTCCGCAGGGGGGAGTACGTGGCCATTGTAGGCAAGACCGGCAGCGGCAAGTCCACCCTCATGCGGCTGTTGCTGGGTTTTGAAAAACCGGAAACCGGGGCGATCTACTACGACGGCCATGATCTGGAAAGCCTGGATCTCCAGTCGACCCGGCAGAACATCGGCGTGTCCCTGCAGAACGGCAGGCTGTTTCCCGGGGATATTTTTTCCAACATCATCGTGACGGCACCCTGGAAGACCCTGGATGACGCCTGGGAGGCGGCCAGACTCGCAGGGGTGGACCAGGAAATCGAGGCCATGCCCATGGGAATGCACACCCTGATCAGTGAGGGGAGTGGCGGTGTGTCGGGAGGACAGCGTCAACGACTGCTCATCGCCCGCGCCCTGGTGGCAAAACCGAAGATCATTTTCTTCGACGAGGCGACTTCGGCCCTGGACAACGTCACCCAGAAGCATGTCGCCGGGAGTCTTGAATCTCTCAAAGGCACCAGGCTTGTCATCGCCCACCGGTTGTCGACGATTCGCCACTGTGACAGGATCATCGTGTTGGACAAGGGCAGATGCGTGGAAGAAGGGGATTTTGAGACACTGATGGCTCGAAAGGGAGCCTTTTTCGAACTGGCAAAGCGACAAATCCTGTAAAGGAGGACCAGGGAAAATGGACCAGCAAAAGAAGTTCAAAGGGGACAGTCAAAAAAACAACCAGCCTGAGCCTTCGGCAACCCTCTCGGAACACGATCTCGATACCGTGACCGGAGGCACTCAGTCTCCTGTCAGCGGAAAACGCATCGTGACCGGGTCTTACAGTTGCGAAGGGTTTGAAATCAGGGAGGGTGTCGATCCCGGCATGAGGGGGACGAAATGCTGCAGCTACTGCCGGTACAAGAGCTGGGAAGGCACCTACATGGTCTGCAACCTGTCCGTGAACGAAAGAAAGTAAATTCAAGGAGGAATATGCCCATGAAAATCACCACTACCATGGAAGGGAATCTGGCTCGTTTAGAGCTTGAAGGAAGACTGGATACGGTGACCAGCAGCCAGCTGGCCACCGAGCTGGGTCATCTGTTCGAAGGCGAGGCCCTCAGTCTGATTTTTGATTTTCGAGAGTTGGAGTACATCAGCAGTGCGGGACTCAGGGTGCTGTTGACCGCACAGAAAAAAGTCAAATCCCTCGGGACGGCACTCGAAATCGTCAATGCCAACGAATCCGTCAAGGAGGTTTTCGACATTACAGGTTTTTCCGGGATTCTAACTATTTCGTAAAACTTGGAGTCATGCCAAGGCAGGAGTGAATAACCCTTGAAAAAATTAAGAGTCAAGGCCAAAATCGAGAACTATGAAATGTGCGCCGCCTTTATTGAAGAACAACTGGAAGAAAAAGAATTCGAGCGGAAATCGATCATCAAGGTGGTTACCGCCTGTGAGGAAATCATTGTCAATGTCATGAATTACGCTTATGACGACGGAGAAGGGGAACTGGAAATCGCCTTTGAGGACGGGGTGGACTATGTTTCGATCACCTTCATCGATGAAGGGGCACCCTTCAATCCCTTCGAACAGCCTGCCATCGATGTGAATCTCGATCTGGAAGAGCGGGAGGTCGGAGGCCTGGGCATCCTGATGGTGAAAAGCCTGATGGATGACATGCATTACGAGTACAAGGAAAAGCAGAACAGACTCACCATCAAGAAGTTTCTGGACAGAAAGTTCTAAGACATCGGTGGTCGCCAGAGGCATTGACGGAAAGGAAGGCGGCGGTGGCCCGGAGCAAAAAAAACCGCCACTAAAGGGCGGGACTGGCAGCTTTCAGGACAGGACTTTGACGATTCTGATGCCTCACACAGAGGCCATGCGGTATCCGACACCCCGGACAGTTTGAATGATACCGGGGTGGATATCGTTTTCCTCTAGTTTTTTGCGCAGGCGACGAATGTGGACATCCACCGTGCGGGTTTCATTGAACTGGTCTTCATGCCAGATGGCGTCGAGAAGGTTGTCCCGGGTGAAAACCCTGCCAGGGTGATTTGCCAGCAGGCTGAGGAGTTCGAATTCCAGATAGGTCAAGGCGATTTCACCCTTCTTTCCCGTGACAATCCTTGATTCCAGGTCGATTGCCATTCCGAAACGGGCCAGGTGACCGGCCCTGTCAGGGGGGACGAAGGCACTGCGTGAAATCAACTTTTTCAACCTGGCCAGGAGTTCATGGTAGCGAAGGGGCTTGAAAAGATAGTCGTCCGCTCCCATTTCAAGGCCGAGGACTGTTTCGATTTCACTGTCTTTAGAGGAAAGGATGATGACAGGCAGGGCCTTGTAGCGTGGATGCTCGCGAATCCTCTTGAGGACCTCGAGACCGTCGATGCCGGGCAGGACAATGTCAAGGATGGCGGCGTCGATAGGGGTCCGGTCCATCAACAAGAGAGCCTCTTCCCCCGAGGTGAGTATCGTGGTCAGATAGCCGTTTTTGTCCAGGGCGGGCTTGATGAGCTTGCCGATGGCCGAATCATCATCAACAACAAGGATATGTTTTTTCAAAAGAATCACTCTACTTCGCTATGTATTATGCAAGGCTTTTTTCATAAATATTTGTGGCACAGAAACCCACTACCTTTAGGTGGAGGGTAACTGACGTTTATAGTATACTATAGACAAATACGCC